>DATAVP010000030.1:0-73537 GCA_036267655.1 Solirubrobacteraceae bacterium | reverse complement strand
AGTCGGCGAGGCCCGCGGCGCCGCGCGGCAGGTCGCTGACGACGAGGCGCTTCTCGGCGCGCAGCGCGCCGATTCGCGCGAGCAGCGTCGAGCGACTGCCGGACGAGTAGGCGATGAGGTGTCCGCGGCGGTCGACCGCCGCGAGCAGATCGCTCTGATCGGCGCCGTCGACCCCGACATAGCCAGCGCCGCCGGGGATGCTCGATGCGAGCAGGCCGGGCCGCAGCAGTTGCGGCGCCGCGCGCGCACGCGCGAGCAGCGCCGGCCATCCGGGAAAGGCGATCGACGCCTCCCGCGCCGCGCCGGCGCCCGCGCCGGGATCGATCGAGGAGAGCAGTCCAGGCGGTTTTGGGAGCTTGTACGCGGAGGCCGCGACGCGCGCCCCCTGGCCGAGGTCGAGCAGGAACTGCTCGCGGAAGTAGGCGCCCTGCGTCGCTGACATCAGGCCGATCGAGAGGCCGTCGACGCTGCTCAGCTGTCGCTCGCTCGCTTCGACGAAGGCCAGCACGACCGGCCCGACGCTACGCGTGTTCGGCCGCTTCGCCGCGCGCGACTGCTTCGCCGGCGGCGGCGAAGCGACGCCCATCGCCGCCGCGCCGCTCGGCCGCGCGCCGAGCTGCGTCGCGAGGCAGAGGAGGGGGAGGCAGGCGAGCCGCGCTCCCCGACCGATTGGGCTCAGCCCTCGGCCCCCTCGGTGGCGATCTCGCGGCGAGCGCTGCGGCGCGATCCGCTCGACTGCACGTCGCTCTCGCCGCTGGCCGCGTCGGCGGGCAGCACGGTGCCCTCGATGTTCAGGTGCGGCAGCACGCGGTCGAGCCGCGCCGGCAGCGACCACGTGCGGCGGCCGATCAGATGCAGCACTGCCGGCAGCAGCAGGCAGCGCACGACGAGCGCGTCGAGGAACACGGCGCTCGCGAGGCTCAGGCCGAACTCCTTGATCACGCGGTCTTCGCCGAGCATGAACGAGAGGAACACGCAAACCATGATTGTCGCGGCTGCCGTCACGACGCGTCCGGTCAGCGCGAGCCCCTCGGCGACGGCGCGTGAGTTTTCGCGCGTATGCGCCCAGCGCTCGTGGATGCGCGAGACGAGGAACACCTCGTAGTCCATCGAGAGCCCGAACACGATCGCGAACAGCATCACGGGGATGAAGGACTCGATCGGGCCGTCGGAGACCCCGAACACGCTGCCGAGCCAGCCCCACTGGAAGATCGCGACGATCACCCCGAGCGCGGCGCCGATGCTGAGCAGGTTCATGATCGCGGCCTGCAGCGGGATCACGATCGAGCGGAACACGATCAGCAGCAGCAACGCCGAAAGCAGCACCACGACGCCGATGAACAGCGGCAGCTTCTGCCCGAGCGTCTTGGCGAAGTCGACCGCCCCGGCGGTCACCCCGCCGACGTAGACCTTCACGCCCGTGGCGGCCTCGACCGGCGGCACGACATGGTCGCGCAGCCGTTCGACCAGCTGCGTGGTGGCGTAGGCCTGCGGCGAGGAGCTCGGGTAGACGGTGATCGTGGCGACGTCGCCCGCGGGGTTCAGCTTGGCGGGGGCGGCCGAGGAGACGCCGTGCGCGGCGCCGATCGCCGCGGAGAGACGGCTGAGCGCGCCGTCGCCGCCGTGAGGGACGCGCGCGACGACCAGCAGCGGTCCGTTGAAGCCTTCGCCGAAGCCCTGGGCGAGCAGCTCATAGGCACGGTGCGTGGTCTGGTTCGGCGGATCGTTCGAGGCGTCGCTGGAGCCGAGCCGCAGCGCCACGGCGGGCGCGGCGATCAACAGCATCGTCAGCGTCGCCGCGACCGCGATCGTGCGCGGGCGCCGCTCGACGAACATGCTCCAGCGCAGCCACCAGCCGCCCGCGGGAGCGCTCGCGGCATCGACCGCGTCAGCGCCGAGGACTCCCTCGGCCTCGGCCCTTGCCGCGCGCCTGCGCGCCCGTCGGCTCGGCCGCGTGAGTCGGTTGCCGGCGAACGTCAGCATCGCGGGCAGCAGCGTGAGCGAGGCGAACATCACGAGCAGCACGCCGATCGAGGCGGAGATAGCGACCCCGTAGAGGAAGTCGACTCCGAGCAGCATCATGCCCAGCAGCGCGATCACGACGGTGCAGCCCGCGAACAGGATCGCCCGCCCGGCGGTGTCCATCGCCTGCACGACCGACTCGCGCGCGTCGCCGAACGTCGGGCCGGGCGTCACGTAGGCCTCGCGGAAGCGGGTGAGGATGAACAGCGCGTAGTCGATGCCGACGCCGAGGCCGATCATCGCCGCGAGCTCTGAGGAGAAGTTGGGGGTGTCGACCACGTGGGTGAACAGCGCGATCGCGCCGAGACCGGTGCCGAGCCCGAACAGCGCGGTCAGGATCGGCAGGCCCATCGCGATCAGCGAGCCGAACGTCAGCAGCAGCACGACGATTGCGGCGAGGAGGCCGACCGCCGTGGAGATCCCGAAGCCGGCCTGCTCGGTGGCCTCGATCGCCTGTCCGCCCAGCTCGACCTGCAGCCCGCTGCGCCCGGCGGCCCGGGCGGCGTCGACGACGCGTTCGGCGGCCTCCTTCGGGAGGTTGTTCGCTTTTTCGTCGAACACCACGGTCGCGAAGGCGATCCGTCGATTGGCCGAGATCGACCTGCCGGAGGCGGCGCCCGCGTAGGGGCTGACGACCTCTGCGACGTGGGGCAGCTTGGCGACGCGCGCGAACATCGCGCTCATCCGCGCCTTCACCGCGGGGTCGTTGACGGTGCCGGAGTCGACCTTGTAGACGATCGTGTCGCGGTCGCCCGCCTGGGCGGGGAAGCTGCGCTCGAGCAGGTTCGTGGCCCGCTGGGCGTCGGAGTTGGGCAGCGTGAAGTTGTTGGAGTAGGACGTGCCCGCCGACTGCGCGAGGGCGTTCACGGCGAACAGCAGGACGATCCAGCCGAGCAGCACGTACTTGCGGTGGGTTGTCGTCCAGCGGGCGAGCTTGACCATTGCCTTTACCTCTGAGGTGGACTGCGGGGGAGGCTCGCCGGGGGAGAGGGGAGCCTCGCCAAAGAGTAGTACGCGGCGGGGAGGCAATCGTCGGGCGTAGGCGGATCTTCACACCCGACCGGCGCGGCGCGAGGCCGGTTCTCAGTTGACGCTGGGGTCCGGCGGCATCCGCGCGATCAGCGCGTAGCTGCCGCCCTTGCGGATCAGCACGCTGCTCCAGAGGTCCTCGGGCAGCTCTGTGAAGACGTCCTCCGGCAGCGCGACCTGGGCGATCCAGTCGCCCTCGGCGATCTCGGCCTCGAGCTGCCCCTCGCCCCATCCCGCGAAGCCCGCGAACACGCGTACGCGGCCAATCGCCCGCGATAGCTCCTCGAGCTCGGCGTCGGGGGCGGGGAAGCCGATTCGGCCGAGCACGAACACGCCCGCGGGCTCGGGGTCGATGAACTCGGCGAGAAAGACGATCGAGCCGGGCTGCACGGGGCCGCCGACGAACACGCGCTCGGCCTCGTCGATCGTCTCCTCGAGCTGGGGCGCGGCCTCGCCGATGGTGACCTCGGAGGGACGGTTGAGCACGACGCCCATCGCGCCCTCGGCGCTGTGCACCCCGATCAGCACGACGGTCCGCTCGAAGTTGGGATCGTGCAGGGCCGGTGATGCGAGCAGCAGCTGGCCGACCAGCGATTCGTCCATGATGGGGTGAGGCTAGCGTCCAGCGAGGGCGCTGCGGAGCATCACCCCGACGGAAGGACGGACCGAGATCGTGAGCGACAGCCTGCAGTTCGACGTAGTCGTGCTCGGCGCGGGACCCGCGGGCGAGGTCTGCGCGGGGCGCCTGGCGGAAGCCGATCTGTCGGTCGCGCTGGTGGAGCGCGAGCTGGTCGGCGGCGAGTGCTCCTATTACGCCTGCATGCCGTCCAAGGGCCTGCTGCGCCCGGCACAGGCGCTGGCGGAGGCCCGCCGCGTCAGCGGCGCCGCGGAGGCGGCGAGCGGCCGGCTCGACGTCGCGGCGGTGCTCACACGCCGCGACGAGATCGTCCACGGGCTCGAGGACTCGGCGCAGATGCCCTGGGTGCAGGACCACGGGATCGAGCTGTTTCGTGGCGAGGGCGAGCTCGTGGGCGAGCGTCTGCTGCGGGTCGGCGATCGCACGCTGCGGGCGCGCCGGGCGATCGTGCTGGCGCCGGGCACGCGGGCGGGGCTGCCACCGATCCCCGGGCTGGAGCAGGCCGCGCCGTGGACGAACCGGGAGGCGACGACGAGCAAGACCGTGCCCGACTCGCTGCTCGTGCTCGGCGGCGGTGTGGTGGCGGTCGAGTTGGCGCAGGCATACGCGACGCTGGGTGCGCAGGTCACGCTCTTCGAGACCCTGGAGCGGCTGATCTCGCGCGAGGAGCCGTTCGCCTCCGAGCTCTTGCAGCAGGCGCTCGAGACCCAGGGCGTGCAGGTGGAGCTGGGCGTGAAGGCGATAGCGGTCAGGCGCGGCGTCGAGGCCGCGGGCTCCGAGGGTGTGGGCTCCGAGGCGCAAGGCTCCGAGGCGCTTGGCTCCACGGCGCGTGCGGACGGCGCGGCGGGCCGGGTCACGCTCGATCTGCGGGACGGCCGCTCGTTCGAGGCCGAACAGCTGCTGGTGGCGGTGGGGCGCGAGCCGCGCACCGAGGATCTCGGCCTCGACTCGGTCGGCCTGGACACGGGCGGCTACATCGAGGTCGACGAGCAGCTTCGCGTGCCGGGCAAGGACTGGCTGTACGTGGTGGGCGACGCGAACGGGCGCGTGCTGCTGACGCACATGGGCAAGTACCAGGCGCGACTGGTCGCGGACGCGATCCTGGGCGAGCCAAGCACGCTGCGCTCTGACGGCGCGCTCTCGCCACGCGTGATCTTCACGGAGCCGCAGATCGCGGCCGTGGGCCACACGCTCGCGAGCGCGCGTGCCGAAGGACTGAGCGTCAGGGCGGTGGACCACGCACTCGATGCGAACGCGGGCGCGAGCTTCGTCGCGCACGGCGCGCCGGGCACCGCGCGCCTGGTGATCGACAACGAGCGCTCGCTGATCGTGGGCGCGACCTTCTGCGGCGTCGATGTCGCCGAGTTCCTGCACGCGGCGACGATCGCGATGATCGGCGAGGTGCCGCTGGAGCGTCTGGCGCACGCGGTCCCGTGCTTTCCGACGCGCAGCGAGGTCTGGCTGGGGCTGCTGCAGAAGGCGCTGCAATAGCGCTCGCGATCGGCGCGCGAGACTGCACTACGCTCTGAGGCCCGCCCGCGCCCGCGCAGACATGCAAGCCAGCGACCTTGAGACACGTATCGCCGCCTTCCCGGCGTGGAGCTACCGATTCGAGTTCGAGGGCGGCATCGCTACGCCGCTGCTCGATCGGGCGATGCTCAACCGCCACGAGCAGCGTCGGCGCTACTTCTTCGAGGCGCTGCTGCGCGCGACGGGCGGCTCGCTGTGCGGGCGGCGCGTATTGGACCTCGGCTGCAGCGCGGGCTTCTGGTCGCTCGCGGCGGTGCAGGCCGGAGCGGACTTCGTGCTCGGCATCGACGCCGGCCAGACCGCGGTCGATCAGGCCGAGCTGGTGTTCGAGGCCAAGGGGATCGAGCGCTCGCGCTACCGCTTCGAGCGCGGCAACGTGTTCGAGCACGACCTCGGCGAACGCTTCGACGTGGTCCTCTGCCTGGGATTGCTGGACCACGTCGCAAAGCCGGTTGAGCTGTTCGAGCTGATGTCGGCGGTCGCGCCCGAGCTGCTCGTGATCGACACGGAAATATCGCGCTCGCGGATGAGCGTGTTCGAGCTGGACAAGCTGTACAACCGCGACAACGTGGTCGACTACGAGACGGTCCTGATTCCCTCGCGCCTGGCGCTGTCGCAGCTTGCCTCGCAGTTCGGCTTCGAGACCAAGGCGCTGCCGCAGGACATGACCGACTACACCGGCATGCGCGACTACCTGCACCAGCGCCGGTTGGCCTTCATCTGCTCGAAGGGCGCATCGCTGGATGCGGTGGCGGGCGAGCAGCGGGCGAAGGCGCCGTGGTGGGTGACGGCCGCCGCCGCGCGTCGGCGCGCCCGCTAGCTCACCCTGCGGTCAGCCGCCGCGCCGAGGCCGCCGCGCGGCGCTCCTGACGGCGCCCGTTATGCTGGCCGCGCAAGGCGAATCCAGCGAGCGCGGGAGGCTGTGAGATGGCGAAGACCCCACAGGTCGGCGAGCAGGCGCCGGACTTCGAGCTGCCGGGCACCGACGGGCCCTTCAAGCTCTCCGACCACCGCGGCGAGCGCGTGGTGCTGCTGTTTTATCCAGGCGACAACACGATGGTCTGCACGAAACAGTTCTGCTCCTACCGAGACCGCGGGGGCGACTTCGCCTCGCTGAACGCCACCGTCGTGGGCATCTCCTCGCAGGATCTCGCCTCCCACGAAGAGTTCACCGCCAAGCACGGTCTGAACGTGCCGCTGCTGGCCGATGTCGAGAAGGACGTCGCGAAGTCCTACAGCGCCTTCTCGCAGCGCCTGGGGACCAAGCGCGCCGTGATCGTGATTGACGAGAACGGCGTCGTGCGCCACCGCCACGACCACTTGCTGGGCCTCGACTACCAGTCGGTGGACGACCTCAAGGCCGCATTGCAGGAGCTGCCCGCCGCCTCGTAGGGGCTTCGCCGCCGCTCGCCCGCGCGTCCCCTACGGCGCGCCCTCGCGCCTGCCGCGATTCAGCCGCGTGGAACGCCGGTAGCCGCGCTCTCGCCGGCGCGTCCGGAGTAGAGCTCCGCCAGCTCGAGCTGCATGTTGCGGGGACCCTCGCCCGGCCCCGGCACGCGCCGCTGCCAGCCCCCGTCCCGATCGAGCTCCCAGGCGTTCTGGTTGTCGGCGAAGGCGCGGCCCAGCGTGTCGAGCAGCTCGGCGCGCAGCTCCTCTGAGGCGATCGGCACCGCCAGCTCGACGCGGTGGTCGAGGTTGCGGGGCATCAAGTCCGCCGAGGAGATGTAGATCGTGTGCTCGCCGCCACGTTCGAATGCGTACACGCGCGAGTGCTCCAGCAGCCGCCCGACGATCGAGACCACACGGATGTTCTCCGAGACCCCGGGCACGCCCGGGCGCAGGCAGCAGATGCCGCGCACGTTCAAATCGACCCGCACGCCCGCCTGCGAGGCGCGGTAGAGCGCGCGGATGCAGCGGCCGTCCACCAGCGAGTTCATCTTCATCGTGATCCGCGCCGGTGAGTCCTGCGAGTGCGCCTCGATCGTCTGCTCGATCTGCTCGATGATCCCGTCGCGTAGCTGATTCGGCGCCATCAGCACCTTGCGGTAGTGCAGCGGTCGGCCGTAGCCCGTCAGGTAGTTGAACATGTCCGCCACGTCCGCGCCGATCTGCTCGTCGGTCGTGAACAGGCCGAAGTCCGTGTACAGGCGCGCCGTCGCCGAGTGGTAGTTGCCGGTGCCGATGTGCACGTAGTTGCGCACGCCGTCGCCCTCGCGGCGCACCACCAGCACGCACTTCGCGTGGGTCTTCAGCGACGGCTGGCCGTAGACGACGTGGACGCCCGCCTCCTCCATCGCCTTCGCCCAGTGGATGTTCATGCCCTCGTCGAAGCGCGCCTTCAGCTCGACCAGCGCCACCGCCTGCTTGCCGCGCTCGGTCGCGTCGATCAGCGCCGGCACCAGCGGCGAGTCATCGCTTGTGCGGTAGACCGTCTGCTTGATCGCCAGCACGTTCGGGTCCGCCACCGCCTGCTCCACGAAACGCTCTACCGAGGTCGCAAACGAGATGTAGGGGTGGTGTACGAGCAGGTCGCCTTCGCGCATCGCTCCCAGCACGTCGGGGCGCTCGTCCTCGTGGCGCAACAGGCGCGGATGGGTGATCCCGACGAGCGCCTCCTGGCGCAGCTCGCCGTGGCCCGGCAGCTTCACGAGCTGCCACAGCGCGCCCATGTCCAGCAGGCCGTGGACCGGATAGACCTCCTCCTCGTCCACGCCCAGCAGTCCCGTCAGCTCGGACAGCAGCCGCTGGGAGACGTCGCCCCCCACCTCCACGCGCACGATCTCGCCGAAGCGCCGCCGGCGAAGCTCGTCCTCGACCGCCTGCAACAGGTCCGCCGCGTCGTCGGAGACCTCGAGGTCGGCGTCGCGCGTGACGCGGAAGACGTCGTAGTCCACGATCTCCATGCCCGGGAACAGGGCGTCGAGATGGTGCGCGATCACATCCTCCAGCGGCACCAGCAGCGTCGGCGCGGGCGCCGCCTGTTTGAGGGCCACGAAGCGCGGCAGGATCTCGGTCGGCACCTTCACCCGCGCGAACACCGTCTGGTCGGTGACCGGGTCGCGCACCATCACCGCGAGGCTCAGCGAGAGGTTCGAGATATAGGGGAAGGGACGCCCGGGCGCGACCGCCAGCGGCGTCAGCGCCGGAAATATCTTCTTCTGGAAGTGGGCCGCCAGCTCGGCTCGCTGATCCTCGTCGAGCTCTTGTACGCCCGCCAGCTGGATGTCGTTGTCGGCCAGCTCCGGGCGCAACTCGCCTTCGAAGCAGTCGGTCAGCCGCCGCCCCAGCTCGAGCACGCGCTCGCGGATCAGCCCGATCGTCTCCGAAGGGGTGCGCCCGTCCTGGCCCGCGTTCTCCACGCCCGCGTCGATCTGGTCGCGCAGCCCCGCGACGCGGACCATGTAGAACTCGTCCAGGTTCGTCGTGTAGATCGCGCAGAACTTGACCCGCTCCAACAGCGGCACGTGCTCGTCCTCGGCGAGCTGTAGCACGCGATCGTTGAAGTCCAACCAGGAGAGCTCCCGGTTGACGTACAGCTGCGGATCGTCGAGCTTCGGGGCCTGCTCGCGTAAGCCCGAGCCGCTTTCGGACTCGACCGAGGGAGCGATGCCCGGTCCCGGCATCTGGCGCCCCTGCTCGACGCGCGCCGGAGACTCGGCGAGGTCCACGACGATCGGTGAGCTTTGGATGGAGGCGTGATCGCGATGGTCACCCATACGCCCGTCACGCTACACCCTTCATCGCTGTGGCCCGCCCCTGGAGTGCGGGCCTTCACATTTGCTTGACATCGGTCCGCACCCTGAATCGAGGCGCTAGGGTGGGCGCCAGGCAATGGCTCGTCAGCTTTGGGTACTACGTCATGCCGAGGCCGAGCCGCACGGAACGCGCTCGGACTCCGAGCGGCGCTTGACGCCGCGCGGGGAGCAGCAGGCGCGGGCCGCGGGTGCTGCGCTCGCGCGCTTGGAGCCGGGCTTCGAGTCGGTTCTGTTCAGTCCCAAGGAGCGCGCGCGCCAGACCGCCGAGCTCGCCGCGGAGGCTTGGGATGAGCGCGAGCGCGAGCTGCTGGCGGTGCACGAGCCGCTCGCCTCCGGGTTCGACGGTCCTCGGGCGCTCGATGCGCTGTCGGGGATCGGCGCCGACGGGCGCCTGTTGATCGTCGGCCACGAGCCGGATCTGTCAGGCGTTATCGCCGACCTGACCGGAGGCCGCGTGGACCTGAAGAAGGGCGGGCTGGCCGTCGTGCGACTAGAGGGCGTCGGTGGTGAGCTCGCGGTCCTGATGCGGCCCCGCGAGCTGGCCCTGATCGCCGGTGTTCCAGGCGACGGGCACTGAGGTCGGCACGTCGACCTCGACCGAGTCGACATCCAGCGATTCCGCCGCGAAGCGGTAGCCGATGCCGAAGTGCGTGTGGATGTAGCGCCAGCGCGGCGAGGCCTTCTCGAGCTTCTGGCGAAGCTTTCGCACGAACACGTCGACCGAGCGGTCGCCGCGCACCATCGTGTAGCCCCACAGCCGCGAGTAGATCTCCTCGCGCTCGAGCACACGCCCCTCGGCAGCCGCCAGCAACTCGATCAGCTCGAACTCGCGTCGCGTCAGGTCGAGGCTCGCGCTGTTCACAAACGCCTGGAAGCGGTCGGAGCGGATCTCGACCTCGCCCGCCATGAAGGGCTTCGTCTCGGCGGCGCGGCCGCTCGGACGGCGGCGACGGCGCACGACGCTCTGCACGCGCGCGATCACCTCCTCGGGGTGGCAGGGCTTCGTGATCCAGTCATCCGCGCCGAGGCGCAGGCCGCGCACGCGCTGGGCCACCGTCGAAGGTCCGGTGCAGACCACGATGCCGAGGTCCGGCAGCGCGCCGCACAGGCGCTCGAGCCACTCCCAAGCCTGCGGGCCGAGCACCGCCAGGTCGACGACCAGGGCGCTCAGGCGCATCGCCACGACGGCATCGGCCGGGACCGGGCTGGCAAGCACGCGGTGCTCCCAACCGAGGCGGTCCAAACGCTTGCTGAGCACCTGGATGAAGCCGCTGTCGCGATCCAGGACCGCGATCCGCAACGCGGCGGATGCGCCCCCCGGGCCCGACGGCGCCGCCTCGTCCCTGGCGGTGATGCTGTCCGTCATTGGCCTGCAGTCTAAGCGAGCGGACCGACCGCAAGCCGCCCGCAGGCAAATCGTCACAGGATCTTCACAGGCGATCCGGGTGTTTGCGGGCGTGGCACTCGCGGAGAACGCCGTTGCGACGGCTTCCTCGCCAGATCGAGGCCGCGAGAGCGCCGTCAGGCGCGGCTCGTTGGCCCTGGGAGCGGCTCAGCGGGTTTCCGGCGCCGCGTCGGGGCGGCTGCCCTCGGGGTGCGAGGAGTCCGAGAACTCGCGGAACAGGCCCGTGACCACGAACGCCACCTGCTCGCCGATATCGACCGCGTTGTCGCCGATTCGCTCCAGGGCGCGCGCGACCAGCGTCATGTGCATCGCCCACTCGCGCGTGTCGGGGTCGTCGCCGATCTCGATCGCCGTGCGGAATATCTCGCGGTTCAGGCGGTTGATCTCGCGGTCCTGGCGCACGAGATCCTCCGCGAGTTCGACGTCGCGGCCCGCGAAGGCCGCCTTCGACTGCGCGACCTCGGAGCGTGCGTGGGCGCCCATCTTCGCGAGCGCATCCAGGATTTCCGGACGCACCGGGGGCTCATAGCCCGACAGCGGGATCATCTTCGCGATGTTCACGCACTGATCGCCCATGCGCTCGATGTGCTTGATCAGATGCAGCAGCGCTGCCACCAGCCGCAGGTCGCCCGCCACCGGCGCCTGCAGGGCGAGCAGCGAGAGGATGCCCTGATGGACCTCCAGGTAGCGGCCGTCGACGCGATCGTCATCCGCGATCACCATCTGCGCGAGCTCGACGTCCTGATGGCGCAGCGCCTCCAGCACCCGGTCGAGCTGCTCGATGATCAGGTCGAGTCCGCCCAGCGCGTTCGTTTCCAGCGCGTGCAGCTGCTCCTGGAAGTGAGCCCGCCCCGAGGATGAGCCGCCCACGGTGCTCTCGCCCGCCAACGTCTGGCTCGCGCCCGTCGCGCCTGCCGTCTCGGCTCCAGCGCGGGGCCGCCCGCTGTCGCTATCCGAACTTGCCGGTGACATATTCCTCCGTGCGCGAGTCGTTCGGGTTCGTGAAAATCTGCTGCGTCGGGCCGACCTCGACCAGCTCGCCGCTCAGCATGAAGGCCGTGCGGTCGGCGACGCGCGCGGCCTGTTGCATGTTGTGGGTGACGATCACGATCGTCACACGCTGCTTGAGCTCCTCGATCAGCTCCTCGATCTTCAGCGTCGCGATCGGGTCCAGCGCCGAGCAGGGCTCGTCCATCAGGATCACCTCTGGTTCGACCGCCAGCGAGCGCGCGATGCACAGCCGCTGCTGCTGGCCGCCCGAAAGGCCCGCGCCCGGCGCGTCGAGGCGCTCGGCCACCTCGTCCCACAGCCCCGCCCCGCGCAGCGCGGCCTCGACCTTCGCGCGCAGGTCGGCTTTGCCGTGCGCGCCGCGGCTCGAGCTCAGGCGCAGCCCCGCCGCGACGTTGTCGAACACCGTCATCGTCGGGAACGGGTTTGGCTTCTGAAAGACCATGCCGATCGCGCGGCGCACCGCGACCACGTCGATGCCGGGGTCGTAGATGTCCGTCTCATCCAGCAGCACCCGTCCCTCCGCGTGAGCGCCCGGGATCTCCTCGTGCATGCGGTTGATGCAGCGCACCATCGTCGACTTGCCGCAGCCCGACGGGCCGATGATCGCGGTCACCTCGTTGGCGTTGAAGTCGAGGTCGATCCCTTTGACCTGCTCGGCCTCGCCATAGAACGCGCGCAGGCCATCGAGCCTGACGCTGAGCCCCTGCTTGGCGCCGGCGTTCGCGGTCTGCGAGCCGTTCTGATCCGCCGGAGCAGCAGACCCCTCGGGAGTCTGCGGTGCGATCCGTTCGCGCTGTTGCTCGGTGCGGCTCTCGGGCTCCACGTCTGTGGGCTGCACGTTAGCTACCTGGGACGGCGTTGCGTCGGCGGTCATGCAAGACGGCTCCTTCGCGAGATGAGTCGGGCGATCAGGTTGAGCAGCAGGATCATCACGACAAGCGTCAGCGCCGCGCCCCAGGCACGGTTCACCACGGCTGTCGTCGGTGAGGTCACGTCGTTGTAGATCTGCACCGGCAGCGAGTTCATGAACTGCCCGAGGTTGAAGTTCGTGTTGCGCGTCGCCGCCGCCGTGAACAGCAGCGGCGCGGTCTCGCCCGCGGCACGCGCGATCGCCAGCAGCACGCCCGTGACCATGCCCGGCAGCGCGGTCGGCAGCACGATGCGGAAGATCACCTTCCAGCGTGGAGCCCCCAGCGCCAGCGCGGACTCGCGAAGCGCGCCGGGGATCAGCAGCAGGATCACCTCGGCCGAGCGGATCACCACCGGCAGCATCAGCAGCGACAGCGCCAGCGAACCCTTGTAGCCCGCGTAGGAGCTGCCCGTGCCGACGACCAGCACGATGTAGACGAACAGACCGAAGACGATCGAGGGCACGCCCGTGAGCACGTCGACGAAGAAGCGCACCAGGTTCGCGAACCAGCTGCCCCGCCCGTACTCCACGAGCCATATCGCCACGCCGACCCCGATCGGGATTGCGATCGCCGCCGCCAGCGCCACGATCTCGATCGTGCCGAGGATCGCGCTCTTGATGCCGCCGATGCTCGAGGTCTTGAAGAACGTGTTGCCGGTCGGGTCGGTGCTGAAGAAGCTCCAGCTCCACGAGCCCAGGCCCTTGCTCAGCAGGTAGTAGACCACCAGCACCAGCGGGATCAGCGCGATCACCGTGCCCGCCGTGATCATCCCGCGCGCGAAGCGGTCCTTGCGCCGCCGCGCCGGGCTGACCGCGAAGCGCGCCAGCAGCTCGGCATTCGGGGACGGCGCGGCGCCGGCTGGTCGCTGGGCGCTCATGCCCCCGCCGCCGCGCCCGCGACCGAGGGCGCGGCCCCCGCCGCCAACCCCTGCGTCTTACCTGTGCGGGCCGCGCGGCTGACCAGCAGCCGGGCGATGATGTTCACCAGCAGCGTCAGCACGAACAGCACCAGGCCCGCCGCGAACAGCGCCGAGCGGTGCAGGCCCGTCGCCTCGCCGAACTCGTTGGCGATCACCGCCGCCAGGCTGTAGCCCTGGCCGAAGAGGTGTTTGCCGAGCTCCGGGGCGTCGCCGATCACGATCGTCACCGCGATCGTCTCGCCGATCGCACGGCCGAGGCCGAGCATCGAGCCGCCGACGATGCCCGAGCGGCAGTACGGCAGCACCGCCGTGCGGATCATCTCCCAGCGCGTCGCGCCCAGGCCCAGCGCGGCCTCCTTGTGGTCGGCCGGCACCGTCGCCATCACCTCGCGCGCGATCGCGCTCACGATCGGCAGGATCATGATCGCCAGGATTAGTCCCGCGATGAAGTAGTTCGGGATCGTGACCGCGCCGCCGCCGATGAACGGGATGAACGACAGCCGGTCCGCGACCCACTGCTCCGTGCCCTGCAGCTTCGGAGCCAGGAAGAAGATGCCCCACAGGCCGTAGACCACCGACGGCACCGCCGCCAGCAGCTCGACCAGGATCGTGAGCGCCCCGCGAAGGCGCAGCGGGCACAGCTCGTTGGCGTAGAGCGCCGTCGCCACCGCGATCGGCACGCCGATCAGCAGCGCGAGACCCGAGGTGATCAAGGTCCCCAGCACGAGCGGCAGCGCGCCGAATTTGTTGCCGCTGACGTCCCAGTCGTTGTCGAAGGTGAAGCCGAGCACGCCCGCGTGCGCAAACGCCGGACGGGCCTCGTCGACCAGGCGGATGAAGAAGTAGACGATTAGCGCCAGGATCAGCCCGGCGAGCGCCGTCAACCCGTACTTCAGCACCCTGTCCGGCAGGCGCGCCAGCGGCGACCGCGCGAGAATCGAGCGGTCGCCGCTGGGCATCGCTGCTGTGCTCATGGTCCGTTGTCTATCCGATTTCCGGACCGAGTGGCCCGCTCAGCCTTCGATCGGCGAGCCGTTGCATTCAAGGCCCTTCGCCGCTTCCTTGGACTTCGCCAAGATCGCCGACGGCAGACCCGCATAGTCGGCCTGCGAGAGGATCGACTGTCCTTCGTTCAGGCCGTAGTCGATGAACTTCACGACGCCCTTCGCAGCCGCTTCTCCGCCCGGCGTCCCCGCCTTGCAGAGGTCCTTGTTCACGACGATGAACGTCTGCGAGGTGATCGGGTAGGCGCCTTCGCCGGTCGGGTTGGAGATTTTGATCCCCAGGTTCGCCGGCACCTTCACGCCTTCGGCCGCCGCCGTGGTCGATTCGAGGCTCGGCGAGATGAACTTGCCTGCCGCGTTCTTGACCGCCGCGTAGGTGAATTTGTGCTGCAGCGCGTACGCCTGCTCGACGTAGCCGACCGAGCCCGCCGTCTGCTGGACTGCGCCCGCGACGCCCGCGTTGCCCTTCGCGCCGGTGCCCGTGGGCCACTGCACGTCCTTGCCTTCGCCGACCTTGCTCTTGAATTCGGGGTCGACCGAGGCGAGGAACGCCGTGAAGCCCGAGGTCGTGCCCGAGGAGTCCGAGCGGTGGATAACCGTGATCGCCGTGCTCGGCAGCGACACGCCCGGGTTCAGCGCCTTGATCTCGGCGTCGTCCCAAGTCTTGACCTTGCCGAGGTAGATGTCGGCGACCGTCTTGCCGTCGAGCTTCAGCCCGGTCTGAACGCCGGGGAGGTTGTAGGAGACCGTGATCGCGCCCAGGAACATCGGGATCTGCACCGCAGGGCTGCCGTCCTTGGCGATCGCTTCTTCTTCTTCGGCCTTCAGTGGCGGGTCCGAGGCGCCGAAGTCGACGGTCTTGGACTCGAGTGAGGTGATGCCCGCGCCGGAGCCGACGGCCTGGTAGTTGACGGTCAGGCCGGACTGCGACGAAGCCCACTGTTCATAGACGGGCGCAGCGAACGTCGAACCTGCACCCGAGATCGTCGCGGAAGCGCCGCTCGAGGACGTCGAGCTCGATGAGCTGCTCGATGAGCTCGAGCTGCTGCCGCAGGCGGCAAGGCCGAGCGTCAGCAAAGCCACGCTCGCGAGCGCGCCAATCTTGTGCTTGATCACTACGTCTCCTCTGGCTGGATTACGTGATTTCTGCTGTGCGGCGAGATCGATCACAGACCTCGCCAGTGCTACTGCCCGCAGTCTCTTAACCGCCTGTTGCCGCGGTGTGAACATTTCGTGAAAGATCGTCCTCGTCCTGATGCGCGGCGAGCGGCCGAACGAGCGTGGCCGTGGCCGTGGCTTCGCGGGTCGAGGCCTGGGGTTGAAAGCGGTAGCCGAAGCCGGGGTGCGTGTGGATGAAGCGGCGGTCGGGCATCGCCGCTTCCAGCTTGCCCCGCAGCTTGCTCACGTAGACGTCGACCGAGCGGTCGCCGTGACGCAGCTCGCCGCCCCACACCGTGGCGTACAGCTCGCTGCGCGTGGCGATCGCGCCGACACGCCGCGCCATCGCGACCAGCAGCTCGAACTCGCGCACCGACAGCCGCACCACGCGGCCGCTTGCCAGCACGAGACCGTCGCCGAGCCTGATCTCGAGCTCGCCGGCGTACAGGGTGTCCTCACTCTCGGGAAGGCTCGCCACGTTTGCGAGCCTCGCACGCGCGCGTAGCCGCCGAAGTTGCAAACTCGTAATCGGGCGGTGAAATATTCGTAAACGCAAGGCGCTCGGCGCGTCGGCGCAATATCCTCGCGCGATGGCCCTGTTCAGCCGTGCCGTCGACCCCGTGCTGATGTCTCTCGTGGAGGAGGCCGGGCGCAACGTGCAGCGCTCGGGCCTGCTGCTGCACGATCTGCTGGTCGACTACCCCGAGCACGCCACGCTCGCGCAGGACATGAAGGTCTGCGAGCAGGAAGGCGACCGCATCACCCACGACATCATCCACCGCCTCGCCGGGGGTCGCGTGCGCGCGCCGTTCGCCGCCGGCGACGGCTATGCGCTCGCGACCGCGCTCGATGACGTCGTCGACCACTCCGAGAACGTCGCCGCCCAGCTCGGCCTCTACGGCGTCGAGGCGCCGATGGAGCAGGCCGTCGAGTTCACCGACGTGCTCGTCGGCGCCGGCGAGCAGATCGCCCAAGCGCTGCGCTGTCTGCGCAACGGCACCGAGCTCGGCCCGCACCTCGTCGAGATCCATCGCCTCGAGAACGAGGGCGACCGCCTGCAGCGCGACGGTGTCGCCTCGCTGTTCGCCGGTGGCATCGATCCGATGGTCGTGATTCGCTGGAAGGACATCTTCGAGTCGCTCGAGGCCGCCGTCGATGCCTGTGAGACCGTCGCGCACGTGCTCGAGGGGATCACGCTCAAGCAGCGCCGTCGGCGCTGATCCAACCGCGGCGCCGCGCCCGGCCGGCCATTCGCTCGCACCGATACCGGCACGGCGCCGAGGTCCTCAGTGGCGCCCGTGATGGAGGTGAGGCGGGTCGTATTCACATTGAGCTGCCACGCGCTCAGCCGCTCGCCGTCGGCGGCACGCTCAGCGTCAGCTTTGCCCCCGTCGGATCGCCGACGAAGAAGATCTGAAACGGCGTCGTCGCGCTCGCGTCAAGCGAGGCCAGCACCGCGCGGCCCGCCGCCACCATGCGTCCGCCGCGGCGCGCCACCGCGTCGATCACCAGTTCCGGCTGGTCGGTCCGCGAGCCATTGTGGACGGCGCCTTCGAGGCTCGAGGAGTCCGGTTCGCCGCTCAGGTGCTGTTCGGCGACGTTCAGCCGCGGCGGCACGCCGCTCGCCTCGGTGCCTTCGCCCACGCGGGCGCTCGCCTGCGTCGCTGTCGCCGCCTGGATCTGGTCGTCGATCCAGACGACCTGCGCGTGCGCGGGCAGTAGCGCCACCGAGGTCAGGGTTCTCGCCAGGCCCGGCGTGCCGTTGCTGTAGACGCTCGCCCCGTGGGCGTCCTTCAGCTCCAAAGAGATCGGGACCTCGCTCAACGCGTGTGTCGAGGCGTTGCGCAGCGTCACGACCGCCGCCGTGCCTTCCTTGCCCTGTATCACCGCTGCATCCAGCACCTTCACCACCGTGCTCGCGCGCGTGATCTCCAGACCTTTCTGCTTGGCCGGCGTCACGCGCTTGGCCGTGCGTTCCAGCTTCGCGCTCTTCTCCGCCGTCGTCTCACAGCCGCTGCAGAGCAGCGTGAGGGCCAGCAGCGACAGCGCGATCGCGGTGCGCATCACGACGGCTCGCGCGCCGATCCACGCGGCGACCGAAGTCCGTCGCTCACCCGAATGCACCGCTGATGTAGTCGCGCGTGCGCTGCATCGTCGGGTGGTCGAAGATCTGCTCGCTCGTGCCGTACTCCACCAGCTCGCCGAGGTGCATGAAAGCGACGTGATCGGCCACGCGCTGGGCCTGCTGCAAGTTATGCGTCACGATCACCACCGCCACGCTCTCGCGCAGGCCGACGATCAGATCCTCGATCGTCGCGGTGGAGATCGGGTCCAGCGCCGAGCATGGCTCGTCCAGCAGCAGCACCTCCGGTTTCGCCGCCAGCGCCCGCGCGATGCACAGGCGCTGCTGCTGACCGCCCGACAGCCGCAGCGCCGGTCGGTGCAGGTCGTCTGAGACCTCCTCGTAGAGGCCCGCACGCCTCAGCGCCTCGGCCGCGGTCCGCTCGAGCTCGGCGCCGTGTCGGCGCCGCCGGCGGCCGTGGCGCGGGTGCTCCACCAGGGCATAGGCGACGTTGTCGAAGATGCTCATCGGAAACGGGTTCGGCTGCTGGAAGACCATCGACACGCGGCGGCGCAGGTCGTTGACCTCGAGCTCGTGGATCTCCTCGCCGTCGAGCGTGATGCGCCCGGCGCGGGCCGCGCCCGCCGTCACCTCCGTGAGCCGGTTCAGCGAGCGCAGCAGCGTCGTCTTGCCGGAGCCCGACGCGCCGATCAGCGCCAGCACCTCGCCCCGGCGCACCGGCAGGCTGACGTCGCGCACGACCCAGCGATCGCCGTAGGCGAGCCATACCGACTCGATTCGCATCCGCTCGCGGACGTTCTCCTCCGAGGGTTGCGCGAGTGCCGGATGCGAAGGCACCGTCGCCGTCGCGCTGCCGTTCGGCGTTGAGCTCGGGGCGGCCACATACGGCTCGCGATCGACCACGATCCGGCGCACCGGGGGCGGCATCATGGGATCCATGGCATCGACCTCCCGATCATCCGCAGACGCGCCGCGAGCGCCGGGCCTTTCAGGCGCCGGCTATCGCCCGTCAGGCGCGTCACCAGCGCATTCAGGAGCAGCACGATCATCAGCAGCACGAACGCCGCCGCGTACGCCTTCTGCGGAGCGCCGCCTTCGCCCGCGGGCGAGTTCGTGTAGACGTAGCTCGTCAGCGTCGAGCCCGTGCCGCGCAGGGCGCCGACGATCGGCACGTGCCCGACGCCCTCGTTCTGCAGCGTCACGCCGATCAGGATCGTGACGATCGCCGTGTCGCCGATGATCCTGCCCATGCCCAGCACGATGCCGCTCGCGATGTTTCCGCGGATCGCAGGCAGCAGCACGTGGCGGATGCAGCTCGCCCGCGTCTTGCCCAGCGCGTAGGCGGCCTCCCGCATGCGGTCCGGAACCTGGGCCAGCCCCTCGCGCACCGAGCCCACGATCAGCGGCAGCGCCAGCACCGCCATGATCGCCCCCGCCGCGAAGAACGAGCGCCCGTAGACCGCGCCGTTGGCGGCGCGCTGGGAGAGGAAGCCGAGGAAGCCCTGGGAGAACAGCAGCAGACCGAAGATCGCCAGCACCACGCTCGGCACGCCGCCGATCATCTCGATCGCCGACTCGACCGCTCGCGCGAGCGCGCGCGGGCGCGCGTACTCCGACAGCCAGGCCGCGATCGCGATCCCCAGCGGCGCCGCGATCGCGATTCCCAGCGCGGTCAGGATGAAGGTGCCGAGGATCGGGTCCAGGAAGCCGCCCGCTTCGTCCTGGTGCACCGCGGGCGCCGGGGATTCCACGAACAGGCTCGGCTTCAGGTAGGAGATTCCCTTCACGAACATGAACAGCACGATCGCCAGCGCGATCGCGCACAGCGCAATGCCCGTAGCCCAGCACAGCCAGTAGCCGACGCGGTCGATCAGCGGCCAGGAGGAGGTGCGCTGCCCGGCGGGCTTGACCGCCGTCAGCCCCGGCGGGGGGGCGAGCGGCGTCGGGGCCAATGGTTCGGCCGCGGCCATCAGGCGCGGATCCCGTAGCGTTTCATCGGCTGCTTCGCCGCCCAGCCCGCGAACGAGAGCATTGCCGCCGAGACCAGCAGCACCGCCGCCATCGCGTAGAACGTGTGTGCCAGCACCGGGATCGTCAGGCCTTCGGAGTTCTGCACGATCGTCGCCGCCAGCGGGCGCACCGGCTCGAACAGGAACGTGATCCCGTCGAGCGGGTTGGCCGCGAAGCCGCGACCGCCCGAGACCATCGAGAGCATGATCGCCTCGCCGAGCGCGCGCGCCGTCGCCAGCACCGTCGCCGCGACGATCGCCGGGCGGGCCGTGCGCAGCGAGACGCGCACGATCGTGCGCCAGCGGTTCACGCCCAGGGCGACCGAGCCCTCGTGCCAAGAAGGCGGCACGCTCGCCAGCGCAGCCGCGATCAGTGCGACCATGATCGGCGTGATCATCACCGCCAGGATCAGAGTCGCCGTCGCGAGGTTGGCGCCGTTGAGCTGAACGACGTAGCCGACCGAGGCCTTGCGTCCGTTGCTGATCAGGTGGCTGTTCACGTACGGGGCGATCGCGAGGATTCCGATCAGCCCGTAGATCACCGACGGCACCGCCGCCAGCAGTCGGATCACCGGATCGAGCGCGCGTCGCATTGGCGCGGGCGCGAACTCGATCAGGAAGATCGCCGCCAGCGTCGAGACCACCAGCGCGATCACGACCGCCAGCAGCGTCGTGATCAGCGTGCCCCACAACAGCGACCAGCCGCGGAAGTAGTAGAGCGAGTGGCCGGCCAGAGCCGTGTTCTGCTCCATCGCCCGGATCTGCTCATCGACGTCTCCGCCCGGCGCAAACCAGCTCAGTCCGTTGTGCGAGAAGGATGGCCAGGCCTTCAGGAAGACCGTCACGACCATCGCCAGGATCAGCACCAGCAGGGTCGCCGCCAACGCGCCGAGCGTGCGCTCGACGCGTTGGTCGGTTCTGGCTGGAGTCCGCCGGCGAAGCTGACTGAGAGCGCCTGCGGGCACCGTCGCTCGCTAGTGGATGGCGATCCAGTTGGAGCTGACGATCGAGCGGACCGCCTTGTTGCCCGCCTTCGTGACCCAGGCGATGAACTTCGACGCTTCGCCCTTGGGTGCGCCCTTGGTGACGAACCAGAAGTTACGTACGCCGAGATACTGGCCCGACTTGGCGTTGTTCAGCGTGCAGGGGATGCCCTGGTAGCCGACGTTGTTCGTGCCCGTCGAGAAGTCCAGCGAGACGAAGCCGATCGCCTGCTTGTCGCCGGCCACCGCGCTCGCCTCGGTTCCCTCGGAGTTCTCCGGCGTCGCACTGGGGGAGATCTTCAGGTTTTCGCCGAGGAAGATGTTCTGGAAGGCGTCCTGCGTACCTGAGGCGCCGTCGCGGTCGAACAGGTCGATCGGCCCGCTCGCCTGAGCGCCCGGCACCTGGCTCCAGTCGCGGATCGCGCCAGTGAAGATCCCCGTGACCGTCTGCTGAGACATGTTCGCGATCTTGTTCGAGGGGTGGGTGATCACGCAGACGCCGTCGCGCGCGACCTTCGTGAAGATCAGCCCGTGCGGGTCGACGCCCGGGATCGGGTCGCGCGAGGCGTCGCCGATGTCGACTTTGCCGCCGGCCGCGTCGGAGATCCCGATCGCACTCTGCCCGCCGCCGACTTTTGGAGCTGACTTCTTCGTCGCCTTGTGGTAGGCGGTCGCGAGTTTCTGCACCAGCGGCAGCATCGAGGTCGAGCCGTCGAGGATTACCGTCTTTGCGGTCGCGGCCGCCGGAATAGCCACTGCCAGGGCGAGAATCAGTGAAACGATCAAGGTGCGATGCGCGCGCAAGATATTTGGCTCCTTTGAAGTGGACGTTGATTGGCCCTCAGCAGAGGCCCGGTGGGGCGGAAACAGCTCGAGGCACTGATCGATTCGGTGAAGGTCAGGGCGTCGCCCGAGCGCAAGAGTGTCGGTCTCGGGTTCATGTTGTGTGTCGTTTTTGTGAACGCCTCGTTGACGTTCGCCGGACGTGCGATGTGAGTGTTTTGTAATCGGGTTGTCAACGACGTGTGTACGGCCTTCCGGTCCCGTGTGTCGTTTTTGTGAACGCCATTGCTTTTCGCTCTTGGGCGTGTGACCCTGCGGCGAATCGGACGGGGCAGACGTCTGCGTGGACCCGAACAGACGGCCCTCGCGCAGCCCTCCACCGCACCTCCATGACCGACGAGACAACTCCACCCGAGCAATCGCAGCCCGCGACGCCGCCGATGCCTTCGAGCAACGGCGCCTCGAGCAACGGCACGACCCGAGCCGGGCGTGCCGCCGTGCGCTCCGGTCTTGCCAACCGCCGCAACCCCGTGCTCGTCAAGGTCGTGGAGCTCGCCCAGAACGTGCGCCGGATCGCATTCCGCGACCCGCTCGCGCTGTTCCTGCTGATCGCCTCGATCGTGCTCGCCGTCGCCTTCGCGACGCTGCTCGGGCAGATCAAGCCCGGCAGTGCCGGGCAGCAGGTCGCGCTGAGCTCGGTGCAGAAGATGGCCAAGCAGAAGGAAATCGCCAGCGCCACGCTGCTCGATCACGACAGCCGCGTCGAGGTCAAGACGACCGGCACGCGCACGGTCGTCAAGCCGAAGGCCAGCAACAAGAACGGCGGCACCGAGGCCGTGACGACGCCCGTCGGCCCGCCGCAGCAGCTGTGGGCCGCCTACCCGGCTTCGGGCGCGCAGACCGAGCAGCTCGCCGACGAACTCGGCTCGAGCGGCGCCGAAGTGCGGATCGACCAGCAGTCCGGCAAGCCGACCAAGGCGATCATCGTGCAGTTCCTGATCCCGATCCTCTTGCTCGTCTGTCTGTTCTCGCTGTTCATGCGCTTCGGTGGCGAGGGCGCCGCGGGCGGCATCGCGGGCTTCTCCGAGTTCACCGGCAAGGGGCGCAAGAAAGGCAAGGGGCGCTCCGAAGCGATCACCTTCGACGACGTCGCCGGCGCCGGCGAGGCGCTGGCCGAGCTCAAGGAGATCCGCGACTACCTCGCCGACCCCAGCAAGTACCTCGCCGTCGGCGCCGCTGCGCCCAAGGGCGTGCTGCTGGTCGGACCTCCCGGCACCGGCAAGACGCTGCTCGCGAAGTCGGTCGCGGGCGAAGCCGACGCGACGTTCTTCTCGATTTCAGGCTCGGACTTCGTCGAGTCGCTCGTCGGCGTCGGCGCCGCCCGCGTACGCGACCTGTTCCGCAAGGCGCGCAAAGCCGCGCCCGCGATCATCTTCATCGACGAGCTCGACGCCGCGGGGCGCAAGCGTGGCGCCGGCATCGGCCAGGGCAACGACGAGCGCGAGCAGACGCTCAACCAGATCCTGGTCGAGATGGACGGCTTCTCCGGCGACGGCGGCCTCGTCGTGATGGGGGCCACCAACCGCCCCGACATCCTCGATCCCGCGCTGCTGCGCCCCGGCCGCTTCGACCGCCAGATCGTCGTCGACGTCCCCGACGTGCACGGACGCCTGGAAA
Source organism: Solirubrobacteraceae bacterium (assembly GCA_036267655.1). Classification (GTDB taxonomy): domain Bacteria; phylum Actinomycetota; class Thermoleophilia; order Solirubrobacterales; family Solirubrobacteraceae; genus Palsa-744. Next base: position 50,621 of record DATAVP010000030.1, on the reverse strand, counting down.
TCCTGCGCCTGCACGGCGGCAAGCGCCCGCTGGCCCCCGGGGCCTCGCTCGAGGAGGTCGCCCGCCAGACGCCGGGCTTCAGCGGCGCCGAGCTCGCCAACGTGATCAACGAGGCCGCGCTGCTCAGCGTGCGCGACGGCAACGCCCAGATCGACCAGCACACGCTCGAGGAGGCGATCGACCGCGTCGTCGCCGGACCTGCCAAGAAGCACATCCTCACCGAGGAGGAGCGCTGGCTGATCTCGATCCACGAGGCTTCGCACGCCGTCGTGACCGAGGCGCTCGGGCACACGAGCTCGACCCGCAAGCTCTCGATCGTCGCGCGCGGGCGCCAGCTCGGCACCGCGGCGCACATGCTCTCCGATCGCGATCAGACGATCATGAGCGAGCCCGACCTGCAGAGCCAGCTCGTTGTGATCACCGCGGGCCTCGCCGGCGAGCGGATCGCCTTCGGGCACGGCTCGACCAGCGTCAACGACGATCTGCATGCCGCGACCTCGCTCGCTCGCGGCATGGTCACCTCGTTTGGCATGTCCGAGGCCCTCGGCCTTGTGACGATCGGCGAGAAGAGCGGCGAGGTGTTCCTCGGCGCCTCGCTGCAGGATCTCGGCTCGGTCGGCCCCGAGACGCTGAACGTGATCGACAACGAGATCGAGCGCTTGGTCGGCGACGCGGAGGCGCGCGCTGCCAGCGTGCTCGACCGCAACTGGAGCACCGTCGAGGAGACGGCGTCCGCGCTGATGGAGCACGAGACGCTCTCGGGCGTCGCGCTCGACGCCGTGCTCTCCACCGTGCACGAGACCACGCTCGAGGAGCTGCGCAACGTGCGCCGCGCCTCGCCACCACGCTTCACGGCGCGCGACAAGGACGTCACGTGAGCCGGCGCGGCCAAGTGCTGCGCGCTCGCGGACCCCGTCGCCGGACCCCCTCGCCCGCGCTCGTCATCGCCCTGATCGCGCTGGTCTTCTCGACCACCGGCCTGGCCGACGCGGCACGTCGCGCTGTCGTCAGCGCCGTCGCCGGTCACACGATCGGCTCCAAGCCGCACGCGAACGGCATCCTGCTGCTCGGCAAGAACCGCAAGTTCCCCGCTTCGGCGATCCCGACCGTCAAGAACGCCACACGGATCGCGGGCAAAACCGCCGCCCAGCTAACCGGCACCTGCCCGCCCGCCTCGGTCGACCTCGGCACCTGGTGCCTGGGGAGCGCGCCCTACCCGCTCACCAACAAGCAGATCGGCCAGAACAACTACATCTTCGCGAACAAAGCCTGCGAGGCCGAAGGTGGCTGGCTGCCCAGCGCCGGCGAACTGCTCGGCGCCGCTGCTCGCGTGCGACTGGAGTCGACGATCCACGACAATCCCGACACCGCGACCGTGCCGCTTGACCCGAGCCGCGGGCTGCTCGACCAGCGCGAGATGAGCTCGACGCTGATCACCACAACCGCGGGCTCGGCCGCCGCGGGCTCGGAGGGGGTCAGCGAAGGCTCGACCGGCAATCCGCGCCAAGGGCAGGCCAACCCGGTGCCGCTGCCCGCCAACCCGCTGCCGCAGACCTTGCAGTACGTGACCGTCTACAGCAACGGCCAGAAGGGTGGCTTTGCAGGCTCGGAGCCGGTCGCCCAGCCCGAGAACTTCCGCTGCGGCTACAACAAGTCGCCGGGCGCGCTGAACAAATCCGAAACCTGATGGGCGACCCGTGAGGGCCGTGAACGTCTCGACTTCTCACGCAGCGCCGAGCCCCCGGCGCTCGACGCCGCCCGTACTCGGCTCGATGCTCGCGCTCATGCTCACGCTCGCGGCGATCGTGCCGCTGGTCTCGGCGCGCCAGGCCGCCGCGGTGATCCTGCCCGCGAGCACGATCGACGGTCCGAGCGAGGACATCGTCGGCTTCGGGGGAATCGCGATGGCCGAAGACGGGACCGGCGGGGTCGTCTACCTCAAGCGCGTGGGAGGAGTTGCGCACGTGTTCGTCGCCCGCTACGCCGAAGGTCGTTGGCTTCCGCCGGTCAGGGTCGACATCGCCCAGCCCTTCGCCGCGAGCTGGCCGCGCATCGGCGCCGCCAACGGCGGCGAGCTCGTTGTCGTGTGGGCGACGCCGTTCGCGACCCAGGGTGGGCATCCGGTCGAGGAGCTGCTCAGCTCGACGCTCGGGCCCGGCGCCTCGCTGTTCGGCTCGCCGATGATCGTCGACCCCGATATCGGCACGGGCATCGGCGCCAGCCCGGCCCTGGGGATGAGCTCGACCGGCCAGGCCGACGTGGTCTATCGCGTCGTCAAGAGCGAAGAAGGGCAGATCACGAACGTGCCGCTGCTGCGTCCCGGCGACGTCGTGGAGGACGTGCGCCTCGCGCACTTCGACGGCGAACAGTGGTCGGGCCTCGGAGCGATCAACCGAAACCCCGGCGTCTCGATGCGCCCACCCACCGAAGCCAACGCCCCGCAGCTCGCGATCGGGCCGACCGGCAACGCGATCGTCGTCTGGCAGGAGCCCGACATCGACGGCGTCGCGCGCATCTGGGCGCGACGGCTGTTCGGGCAGGCGCTCGACTACGTGCTGCCGGTCAGCGCCGCCAGCCTCGGCGGAACGCCGATCGGCCAGGACGCCGACGCGCCCGCGGTCTCGATCTCCCGCCTCGGGCAGGCCGAGGTCGCCTACCGGCAGGTCGCAGGCCCGGGGTCTCCGCTGCCGGGGCCGCGCATCTTCCTGAACACGCTGCCTGACGGCGAATCGGCCGACGGCTCGCAGTTCGCCGGTGCGAGCGTCGTCGACTCCGCCGTCCCCGGCGGCGCGGCTGCGACGGTCGGCCCACCGAGCGTCGACACCGACGAAAAGCAGAACCTGAGGCTGCTCTACGACGCGAACGGCATCCCCCGCGTGATCGAGGGCACCAACCGCGGCCTGGTCGCGGCGCTGTCGCTCGGTCCGCCGTTCGCGGGCTCCGAACCCTTCTCCGCGAGCGTGATGAACCAGGCCGGCGGCGGCATCTCGGCCTGGCCGAGCGTCGACGAACAGGGACGCCCGGTCGTCGCGATTCGCGAGGATTTCCCCGAAGGCGGCGTGCAGACGGGTCTGGTCAGTGGTGGCGCGGGCGGCGCCGTGGGCGAACTGGCGATCGGACGCTCGGGTCTGGGTGACGGTCTCGTCGCCTTCCGTCAGGGTCCCTTCGGCGACGCCGCGATCGTCGCGGCTCAGGTCACGGCCCCGCCCGTGCGCTTCGTCGTGACCATGTCCAAAAAATGGATCAAGCCCTCGCAGGCGACGATGACCTGGCTGCCTGCGGAAAGCGCCAACGGGCCGCTCACGTACACGGTCGTGCTCGACGGCCGTCGCGTGCCGACCCCGAGCGGGGCACTGTCGTTGCACCTGGACAGGCGCGGCCTGGCCAACGGCACCCACAAAGTGCAGGTGCTCGCGACCGACATCTTCGGCCAGTCCACGCTGAGCGCGGCCTCGCCGCTGAAAGTGGACGGCGGCTCGCCGAACGTGAAGATCGTCCGTGCCGGCGGGGGCGATGCGGTCAGCGTGCGGCTCAAAGACCCCAACTCGGGCTTGGCGCTGAACACGATCAAGGTCAGCTTCGGTGACGGTGCGGGGTCCGCCAAGCACAAGTCGAGCTCTCATCGCTACGCCCACGCGGGCGTCTATCGGGTGGTTGTCAAAGTCAGCGACAAGCTCGGCAACAAGGCGACGGTTCGCAAGCCGGTGAGCATCCGATGATCAGACGCCGATTCGCGCTCGCCTCCGTTGTGCCGCTGGCGGCACTCGTGCTCGCGCTGGCTCCCGCGCTCGCCTGTGCCGACGTGTTCGAACCGATCTCGCTGGCTTCGGTGAGCGCCGTTGCAGGCTTCGCCGGCAACCAGCAGGCCGACTTCGCGCATGACGCCGCGATCTCCGCAAACGGGCGCTACGTGGCCTTCGACGGGTCCTACGGCGGCGCCAAGGGCGTCTGGCGACGCGATCTGCTGACCGGCGCCGTCGTACCGGTCGCGGCTGCCAACGGCTTCGAACCCGCGATCAGCGCGCCAGACGCCGAGCTTCCCTCGATCAGCGCCGACGGACGCTACGTCAGCTTCACGACCAAGGCGCGGCTGGACCCCGTCGACGACGTCAACCCGGGCCCCGACGTCTACGTGCGCGACATGAGCCTCCCGGCGGCTCCCTGTGAACCCGCCGCGCCGCCGTGCGCTTACTCGCTCGTCTCGGCGGTCGACGGTTCGACCGCCGGCCTGACCTACGAACCGACCGGCGAACGCGGGGGCGAAGAAGTCAACTACGGCTCGGTCGCCGCCGGGCGCTCGGCGATCAGCGCCGACGGGCGCAAGGTCGCGTTCGTGACCACCGTGATCTCGAACCTCGCCGGGCCGGGTACGCCCGCGCTGCAGGTGGCGGTGCGCGACCTGGACGCCGAGCAGACACAGCTCGTCAGCGTCCGCTCCGACCCCGCCACCGGCCAACCGCTCGACGGCCGGCCGGTCTCCGGCACGCAGGGCACCGAAGTGTTCGGCGCCGTCTTCGCCGGGGGCAGCGGCAAGCCGCCGATCTTCAACGAACCCCAGCCCTACGAACAGGCCCAGCCGATGATCGGCGCCTCGATCTCAGGCGACGGCACGACCGTCGCCTGGATGGGCGATGACATCTCCGAGCAGGCGCGGACGCTGCCCGGCGAAAAACTGCTCGCGCCCTACTCCGAGCCGCTGTGGCGGCGTGTCGCCGACGGCCCGGGGGCGCCGATCAGGCGGATCACCGGCGGGGGAGACTCCGAAAACCCGGCTTGCGCCGCCGGCGGCGAGAACGCGCTGCCGTCGACCCCATCGCTGTCCGATCCGTGCCAAGGACCATTCAGCGCCTCTCAGGAAGGCCGCACCGCCGGGATCTTCTCCGGCAACATCGGTGACGACGTGCCGAGGCTGAGCGCCGACGGCTACTCGGTCGTGTTCCTCTCGAACTCCCCGCTCGCCTCGATCGGCCAGGTCTTCAGCGGCGAGGAACCCAAGAGCGACCTCTACCTCGCGAACATGCACCAACCGCTCACGCGCGTGCAGGCGCTGCGGCCGCTGACCGAGCTCGCGAGCGCCGACCAGCAGGACCTGTCCGAGAACGGACCGATCGAAGACCTCGGGATCTCGCCCGACGGCCAGCACATCGCGTTCACCACGAAGCGGACCCAGTTCCCGCTCGGCTCGCCCGCCTACGTCAGCGCCCCCGCGTCGATTGCAGGGATGCTCGAGCTGTTCGAGGTCGACCTCGAAAACGACACGCTCACGCGCGTCACGCAGGGCTTCGAAGGCGGCGCGAGCGAACACCCGCACGAAGGAAGGGCTGCGGGCGAAGACCCCTACACCAAATTTGCCGACGGAGCGCTCTCGCCCTCCTTCTCCGAAGACGGCAGGTTGACGGCATTCTCCTCGACCGCCTCGAACCTCGTCTTCGGCGACGGCAACACCCCCCCGCTCGGCAGCGTCCTGTTCGACGGCAGCGACGCCTTCCTGGTCCCGCGCAAGATCTTCACGCCGATGCCGACGCCGCAGGCGATCTCCGTCGCGCCGGGCGGACCCGTGGTGAGCCCCGCCTGGCGGCTCGGGGCCACGGCGCGCTCGCGTCCTGACGGGACCGTGCTCTTGTACGTAACGGTGCCGGGCGCCGGGACTGTGAAGGCAGGCACGCGCAGCGCGTTGCGGGTGCACGTCAAGCGCCGCGGGCGGGCGAGCACGAGCGTCGTCACGCGCTCGGTCGCGAGCACGAAAAAGACCTCGGGGCAGAGCGCCGGAGCGCTGCTGACGCTGACGCTGAAGCTCGCGCCGCGCTACCTCGCGCTGGCGGGCCGGCGCCCCGGTCTCGCCGGGACCGTTGCGGTCAGCTTCGCGGCGCCCCACCATCCGACGCTCAGGCAGAGCCTGCGGGTCTCCTTCCTGCGCACGGCGAAGGCCAAGAAGAAGCACGCCGCCGCGAAGAAGGTGAGCGGCGCAAAGCGGGCCACCGCCGGTTCGGGCTCCGGGACACCTTCACCCGACGCAATAGGAGGCCCCCGATGAAAGCTGCTGTGAAGGTTCGTGGGCTGCTGCTCCTCGGCGTCTGCCTGCTCGCGTTGGGCGCCGGATCGTCGGCGGTCGCCGAGGCGGGCGAAAGCGGCGCTTCCTGGCGTCTTGAACAGCCCGCGCCGCCCGAACCGCCGGTCGGCGTTGCGGGCGCCACCACCCCGATCGGGCTCGGCCTCGTGGGGGACATGCAGTTCTGGGCGCCCAACCGCGGCCTCCTGATCACGCCCGGGAACGGCAACGCGATTCCACCCGGGTTGTGGGCCTACAACGGCGAAAGGTGGCACCTGCTCTCGAACCAATGCGGCGCTACCGACGGGCGCATCGCCTGGGCCGCGCCGGAAGAATTCTGGACGGTCTCCGACGGGCGCCCGGGTCAGGCCGCCAACCCGAAAACGGGGCTGCCCGCGCCGCTGGAAGACAACACGCTGTGCCACTTCTCCCACGGCGCGATCGTCGGCTCCTATGCGGCGCCCGCCTTTCAGGCGAACTCCTACCAGCCGATGCACGCCGCTGGTTGTATCGGCTCCTCCGACTGCTGGTTCGCAGGCGATCCGCTGCCGGAACCGGAGAACGGCGAGGCCTTCCACCTGCACTGGAACGGCAGCTCGCTGACGGCCGAGCCGAGCCGACAGGGCCACGCGATCGAGGACATGCGCGCCTTCGAAGGGCGGCTGTTCGAGAGCGTGCGGCTGTCGCCGCTCGATGCGCCGTCGGTCGAATTCGAAACGCCGCTGCCGGCGGCCGTGCACGTGATCAACCCCGCGGGGGTCAGCCCGACGTTCGAACCCGTGCTCGGAATGCCGCTCTATTCCTCCGAAGAGTTCCCGCAGGCGCTTGACTTCCTGCACCTCGGCGCCGACGCCGACAGCCTGTGGGCCGCGGCCGGCCCCGTGGCCGAACCGCCCGCCGGCTCGACGCACGCCAAGCTCACGGTGCTGCGCAACCTGGGGGGCACCTGGCAGCAGGCGCTCGGCCCTGAAGCCGAACCGCCCATCGGGATCGCAGAAGACGTCGTTCAGTCGATTGCCCCCGAACCCGGCAGCGAAGGCGCTTGGGTGGCGCTCGCCGATCGCAACGACCTCAAGAGCCCTACGGCGAGCGCGGTGCTCGCGCACGTCGGCGGCGATGGCAGCGTCGAAGCTCAGACCCTGCCCTCGGAAGCGGAAGCCGCCGAAGGCATCGGCCCCAAGGGCGCGGCCAAGGCGGTCGTCTGCCCGGGCTTCGAGGACTGCTGGATGGTCACGACACAGGGTTGGCTGTTCCACCTCGCGCCCGAAGACCGGCGCACGCTGCCCGCCGGGGAAGTAGACCGCTCGGCGGCGTTCTCCAGCGAGATCACTTTTCGTCCGCTCGACGCGGGCCTGCCGCAGGTCGTGCCCGACGCGCCTCCGCCGGATGACTCGGGATTCGGCGAACGGGCTGCCGGCAAATCTCAGCTGATCGAAATCCAGACCGCGCCCGAAGCCAAGGTCAAGGCGCCGCTGGTCTCGAAGCTGCATACCAAGCTCGTGCATGGCACGACGCTCGAACTGCGCTTCCACCTGGCTGTCAAGGCTCGCGTGAAGCTCCTGGCAAAGCGCAAGCAGCGAGTCGTGGCGAGCACCGCGCAGCACACGTTCGCCGACGGCAATCGCAAGCTGCTGCTGCGCTTGAACCGGCAGCACTGGCCGACGAAGCTCGACCTGCAGGCGCACGCGCTCGCGCCGCTGCCGCTCGAGTCCACGCGGCTGCCGGGCAACAACACCGTCGGCACCAAGGTCGCCACGCTGCCGGGAGCTCCGGGCTCGCCGCTTTCGCGAGCGTTGCGCGCGCCGTTCGAGGGATCGCTTCCTTGAGCCCAACCGACTCTCTCGGCGGCCGCTCACAGCGGCGGAACGCGGCATTCTGCCTACTGCTCCTCGGCGGCCTGCTGCTCGCGGCGTTCGCCGGTTCCGTCGTGCTGGGCGGTGGCTCGCGCGCGGGCGCGCAGCCGGCGCCGGGAGAACCGACGCCCCAGACCGACGACTCGCTGCCCGCCACGCAGGTGACGATGATCGGCGCCTCGCCCAACGAGGCTCCGAACGAGACCTGGGGAATCGGTCAGAACGGGGCGGACTCAGGCGTGCTCGTGCGCTACGTGCGGGGCTCGGGCTGGTCCTTGGGAGGCCAGCTCTTGAATACGGCGGGCCAGCCGCTCTCGGGCTTCACGCCCGATCAGCGCTCGGGGATCACGAGCCCGCTGGCCGGTCAGATGACCCCCTCGGGCAGCGGCGTGCTGGTCGGCACCGTGCCCGACTCCGGCGCGCCGCACGGCGCGCGACAGGTGCTGCTCGTGCGCGATCCCGGCCGGTCCTTCCAGGAAGTCCCCGCCGTGCCCAGCGAAGGCGAAGGGGCGTTGATCGGCGCCGGGCAGTCGTTGTTCGCCGAATCCACACGCGCGCCGCTGCTTGCGCCCCTGGATGAAGCCGACGGCAAAGCCGGCGCGCTGCTCGTGCCGTCCGGCGGCCCGTTCGACGGCGCCGTCCTGCACTGGGGCGGAAGCGGCTGGACGGGCGAGCAGATCGAAATCCCCTCCTCGAGCAGCGGTGAATTCCGCGTCGTCGCGATCGGCGCGAGCTCGCCTTCGAACGCGTGGCTGTTGGGTCAGCTCTCCTCCGGCGGCCTGGCCCTGTTCCGGAGGCACCTCGGCAGCGGCTCGGAAGCCACGAGCTGGCGCCCGGTGGCTCCAGCGCCGGGCGGCGAACCGGGCCAGCCGCTGGCGGTCCCGGTCCAGGGCGAACCGGCCAAGCCCTTCGCCGTGGCAGGCGCCCCCAAAGTCGCGACGCAGGTGCTCACGGTCACGGCCGAAGGCGTGTGGATCGACGGCGAACGCGAAGACGTGCGCGCCTCGACCACGATGTACTTCCAACCGCAGGGCGAAACGGGGGCGAGCGCGATCACGAGTTGGTGCCCGCCGCCCGCGGGTGCGCAGCCGTGCGATCACGAACTCCCCGAAGCGCTCTCGAACAACGCGATGCGCAGCATCGCCTGGGCGAGCCCGGCCGCGCCGTTCGGCGAACGCGTGATCACCGGCTTCACCGAAGGGATCACGCTGCGCCTCGACGGCAGCTCCTTCACGCGCGTGCTCGGGCTGGGCGCCTCGCTGGCGCCAAACGACACCGGCGGCACCTACGGAGCGGCGTTCTCCAGCGCCCGGGAGGGGTGGCTGGGCCAGTCAGGGCTGCCCGTGCACCTCACACTCGAACCGGCGCCGAGCCGCTTGGCGCCGTGGCCAGTGTCCTTCCGCCATGCGCTCCTGGCCGTCGCGCCGCAGCCCGGCGCGCCGATCGGCGCGCTCTCCAGCGAAGCGCTCGCCGTCGGCGATCGCGGCGAGGTCGCTCGCTACAAGCCGGGGATGGGCTGGATGCCGGAAAGCCTCCTGAACGCGTCGGGCCGGCCGGTCAAACCCGCGCCGGTGCTGCGCGCGGTCGCGTGGCCCGAACTCTCGCGCGCCTACGCGGTCGGCAACGAAGGCGAGATGTGGCTGTGGCGTGGGGAAACGGGGCTGTGGGAACAGGACCCTGCGACCCCCTTCAACTTCCGCGGCAACCTACTCGGCGTTGCCTTCGACCCCAATGACCCCGATCGCGGCTACGCCGTGGGTCAGGGCGGCGTACTGCTCGGCTACGGCAAGTCCTGGACGCAGGAAGCGCTCCCGCCGCAGGTCGCGAACGCCGGCTTCACCTCGATCGCCTTCGCGGGCAGCGAGGCGATCGTCGCCTACCGGGAGCTGCCGAACCCCAACAAGAACCAGTACACAGGGGGGTTGCTCGTCAACGATGGCTCCGGCTGGAGGATCGACACCGAAGCCGCCGCCGCGGTGGGCGCGAGCGTGCCCGAGGTCGTGGCCGGCCTGCCCGACGGCGCGGCCGCGTTCGCTGCTTCCGGCAGCGGGCCCGCAACCGTGTTCGAGCGCAACGCCTCGGGATCGCAGTGGCAGTCGACACCCACGCCGCTGCCGGGCGGCAGGCAGCCCGGCTCCCTGGCGCTGTTCCGCGAAGGCGGAGCGTTGCGGGTGATCGCCTCGGGCAGCGCGCTCGACACGTTCGACGCGGAAAGCGTCGCGCAGGCCCCACCGGGCATCCCGCCGACGCTGATCGAACCGTACCCGCTGGTCACCAACAGCGAAAGCGGTGTGCTGCGCCAGACGGCGACCGGCTGGAGCGACGAGGAGCACGAACTCAGCAACGTCAGGGAAGGCGCGGGTCACTATCGCCTGTGGGATATGCCCTACCAGCCCGATCCGGTCGCCGCGGTCCTGATCGATCCCACCGGCACGCAGGGGTGGGCCGTGGGCGGCTTCATCGAAGGCACCCACGAAGAACTCGACACCGCCGACATCGACCGCTACCCCGCCGACGGCGTGTCGCCGCCGGGCGTGGGGGGCTCGACGATCCCGACCGAAAGCACCGTGGGAACCTTCGCGATCGCGGGAGGCTCGCAATGCGCAGCGCCCTGCGCCGACCGCGCCAACGCCGACCTCGGCCCCGATCTCTGGCTCTCGAGCGCGATCGCGCGGGCGGCGCAGATCCCGGAAACCCGCGACTTCTTCTACACCGGCCCCAGGGTCACCTCGGGCGAAACCGCGGGGCCTCCCTCGCTGCCGATCCCCTATGCCCGCGAGCTGAGCCGCTATGCGAGCCTGCTGTCGAGCGCCCAGATCTCGACGTTCGCAGCCGCCTCGCCCAGCGATCTCGCGGGAGCCGCGGGCGAGACGCTGTTCGACCAGGTCTTCGCCGGCTTCCCGGCGCCGTTCGGACCGCGCGCGGCGGAATGCGTGGGCGGCTCGTGCCAGGCGTACTACGCGATCGACTCCGCGGGCACCGCGGGCACCGTACGCGCGATCGTGCTCGACGACAGCAACGACGTCGACGCGACCCAGCGCGAATGGCTCGAAGGCGAGCTGGCGGGCAGGGCCAAAGGCGAGCCCGCGATCGTGATCGGCACCGCCAACCTCAACACCCAGATCGCGGCGGGGGACCCGAGCGCGATCGCTGTGGCGGGCATCCTGCAGCGCGGGGGCGCCTCGGCCTACTTCTATGACGCCCCCGAAGAAAACCGGCACGCGCCGCTGACGGGCGCCCCGTCGGTGGAAGCGTTTGGCTCCGGCACGCTCGGCTACGTCAACTCGATCAGCGAGAGCCGCGGCGACTTCCTCGGCGCGAGCGGCTTCCTGCTGGCACAGGTCCACTTCAACGAACCAAAACCGAACAGCCACGATCGCGTGAACGTGACCGCGCGCCTGATCCCGAACATCGGGGAACTCGGCCTTGAAGCCCAGGACGGGACGCTGCTCCGCCGCAGCCAGACCGCGTTCTTCGCGGGGCTTGCGCGCCGACCGCGCGCGGGCAACCGCTCGCCGAACGGGCAGGTCCTACCCGAAACGGACCCCTACATCCCGCTGCCGTCGATCTGCATCGGCACCACCTGCAACACCGGCCTGCTGCCTGAGTACACGTTCAGCTCCTCGCGCCCGGACATCGGCGACTTCGTCGAGCAGAACACAGCTGCGGCCGGGGCCGAACCCACGGTGCTGCTCGAAAACGAAAAACCCGTGCGCGACTCCAGCTCGGGGCTGTTCTGCGCCTACAACGCCGGGACCACGATCGTGACGATCAGCGCGGGCGGGCTGTCCTCCTCGCTGCCCGTGACGGTGCAGCGCGGCAGTGTCCGGCGGCCATGCGGGACGACGCTGCTGAACGAACCGAGCGCCCAGCAGAGCGTCGAAACGCCACCCGCGCCCGCCCCGGCACCCGCCCCGGCGGGCCCCGCCCCGGCGGCATCCTCGCCGCCGCCCGTGCCCGTGCCCGCGCCGCCGCCGCCCGCGCCCGCGGCGCAGCCGACCCCTGCGGCGAAGCCGCCGACCTTCTTCCTGGCGCCCGCGCTGTCCTCGCCGGTGCTCGCGTTCGTTCCGCCGCCCGTGCCCACGCCCGCGCGCCCGACGCCGCCGAGCGGCACCTCCGCCGTCACCTCGCCGGTCGAGGCCGCGGAAAAGGAAGAGGAGTCCGAGGAAGCCACCGAGCAGGTGAGCAATCAGGCGGTCGCCTACCGGGCCGAGGATCACGAGCCGACCCCCGCCTATTTGCTCGGCATCGTCGTGCTGGGCGCTCTGGCGGGCGTCGGCGTCAAGCGCCGTCCTCGTCGCCGCCGTCGCGACGTGCAGGTCGCCGCCGCGACAGTCTCCTCGCGGCGCATACAGGAACCGAGCCGCTCGCGGCGTCGGCCGCGCTGGTGAGGGCGACGGCGCGCACTTCACACTGCTTTTACAATTGTTTCACCTGTGGATTTCGCCAATCCGCTTCGGCGTGCCTCGAGGGCGGAGCCGACCGCAACTCGCGCTCATGTAATGAAACGGTGAAGGGCTTTGCGTGGCCAATCGGCATGTGAGACCGTCAGCTTGCCCTGCCCCTCGGAACCGACCGGAGCGTAATGTCACAAACTCGATCGCATCGAATTCGCCTGGCGCTGCTCGTGCTCACCGCGTGTGCGCTCGTCCTGGCTGCCGCCGCTGCGCAAGCAAGCGCTGCGCCCTACGGCGAACTGCTGCGCTTCGGCAAAGCCGGGAACAAAGCGGGGCAGTTTGAATTCAACAGCAAAGAGCACGCCCTGGGAGTGGACCCGACCGACAACAGCGTCTACGTCGGCGATCAGGTTAAGGAAGGCAACAAACAGACCGAATACCGGATCCAGAAGTTCAGCGCCACCGGCGCCTTGGTGGCTTCGGTGTCTTTCGCCGTGGAAAACGAAGCCGGGGAAGGCGGCGCGCCTGACGGCATCGAGGGGATCGCGGTCGATCCGTCGCTGGGGCGCGTGTACGCACTCGTCATCTACGAACGCCTCGAAGAAGAAGGACCCAAAGGCCTGATCCGACTCGACCCGGAATGGGACGCCGCTGGGATCCTCTATGCCTTCTCGACGACGCCGTCGGCCGGGAAACTGGTTGCAGCCGAAGGCACGACGGGTGGAGTCTTGGCGAGCAAGGAAGCGCTCCACGCTCAGGCCGAAGTCACCGGTAAACCGACAGAATCGCCGCTGCTCGAACCGGCTGGAATCGCGGTCGACCCCAAGACGCATGATGTGATCGTTCTCGGGCTCGAAGATCAGGGCGAAGAAGAAATGCTGGTCGCCGCGCAGCGTGTGCATTCGACCGGTGCGCTCGGTCTTCGCTGGGTGGACACCACGCACTGCTTCGAAGGCGAACCGGCTAGCCCCGGCTGCCCGACCGAACCGGAAGAAGAACCGCTGTCGATTGGGGCCGAACCCGACTCGCCGGTCGTGCTGGCGAACGGCAAGGTGTTGGTCGCCGAGCTCAGCTCGGAAGTCTGGGAAATTCCCTCGAGCTTCGTCTCCGGGCAAGCGCCACGGAAGATTCTCGCCTTCGAAGTGCCTGAACAGGAACTGCTCGAATTCCCTGGCGGAATCGTCCCCAGGGAAGGCGGCGCGATGTCCTACGTGCAGGATAAAGGCGAAGGGGAATCTGAAGGCCGCCTGTACGTCTATGCGGGCGTCAAGCGACTCAATGGCCGTACGCCTGGGGTCATCAGCTTCAAGGTCGGCGAAGCGGGCGGCACGCCCACGCTCACCGAGCTTGGCTGGACGGGCGGAGCCAACAAATCCGAAGGCGCCGGCTGCACGATCAGCAACCAGACACAGGCGATGGTCTCGGCCGGTACCGGCGAAACCGTGTTCGTGTTCGATCCCTCTCTACCGACCACATTCGAAGAACAGACCGAAGGCGCCACGACCAACCCGCACGTCGACAAGTTCGGTCCCGGCGGCAGCGCCTGCCCCGTGGCGAGCGCATCGAAAAACGGCCTGCAGGGCAACCAGAGCGGCACTCCGGTCGGGACCGAAGCCTCGCCGATCGAAGCCGGTAAGAAAGTCACGCTTTCACTCGGTCTGCTCGGCGGCAACGTCCGCAAGACCGAATGGGACTTCGGCGACGGCTCCAAAGGCGAAAGCGGCTACCAGTTCGGGACCGCGCACATCGAACACGCCTACACTGCGCCCGGCAAACACGAAGTCACGGTCACGATCACGACTGACGTGCTGGCCTCGCCTACGGTGTCGCTCAAAGCCCCCGTTGTAGTGAAGACGGCCACGCCCACCGCGCAGTTCAGCGGACCCGGCGAAGCGAATGTGAATCAGAAAGTGACATTCGATGCGAAAGGCTCGGTCGACCCGAACGGAAAAGCGTTGAAATACAGCTGGAAGTTCGGTGACGGCACCGAAACGACCACGACCAGCTCCTCGATCCAGCACGAATACACCGCGGTCAACACCTACTCGGTCACGCTTACCGTGTCCGACGAAGTCGCGACCAGCTCGCCCACGACGCACACGATCAAAATCGTCGCGCCCGGTGGTGGAGGCGGCGGTGGTGGCGGCGAAGAAGGCGGTGGCGGTGGGACCACGGGTGGCGGCGGCGGCACGACCGGCGGCGGCACGACCACCGGAGGCGGCGGGGTGCTCGGTAAAACCGAAGTCAAAGGCAACCCGGAAGCCAAGCTCGCCGGCAACTCGCTCAGCGTGACCCCGGCAGGCAGCTTCACGGTCAAGATCAGCTGCCCGACCGGCGAGAGCAGCTGCGTTGGCACGATCACGCTGCGTACGATCGGGGCGGTCAGCGCGGCAAAGAAGAAGAAAGCGACGGTGCTGACGCTTGCGAGCGGCTCGTTCACCGTCGCCGGGGGGGCTTCGAAGTCGCTGACGCTGCATCTGTCGAGCGCGGCGAAGAAGATGCTCGCCCGCATGCACCTGCTGCGCGCCAAGGCGACGCTCGTCGCTCACGATTCCACGGGCGCGACCCACACGACCTTGGCGACCGTGACGCTCAAGGCTGCCAAAGCCAAGCATCGCTGAGGCTGGGATTCGCAGGTCCTCTCCCGGGCGCCGCGTCGCGTTGCGCGCAAGGCGGTGCGCGGTGATCGCACGGACGCCTGGACCACGCAGACCTCATCAAAGCTCCGACATTACATGTTGGTAACAGACGCGCTACACAGCGACAACGTTGTCAATGGCGCCAGGCGGGAGATTGCGATACGGGAGCGAGCGCTCTCGAAGGAAGCGGGGGCGAAGTGCTCTCGACCAATCCGCAAGGACACTGCCAATCAGGAGGTAAAACGGAATGAGGCTTCCTACCGCACGACGGCTGATGCCGACGTGCATAGTCTCGGTGGCCGCTGTGGCCGCCCTCGCCGCGCCTGGCGCCGCGAACGCAACGCTGGGGGCGCAATGCTCCGGCTCGAACATCACGGCTCAGGGCTCCTCGCTGCAGAAAGACGCGCAGCTGAACGTCTGGAACCCGGGCTTCAACACGTCGGCCAAAAGCAAATCGGCCTGCGCCGGTCAAAAAGGGCAGGGCACGCTGGCGAAACCGACCGTGACCTACACCTCATCCGGCAGTGGCGCCGGTCTTGAAGCGTGGGGCGTCAACAAAAAAACCCCGAACTACACGGCCAACGCCTTCGTCGGCACCGACGAACCGCCGAACACTGCGCAGATCGCGGAAATCGAAGCCAACGAGACCAAACTGATCCCTGAAACGGTCATGAGCATCCCGGTCGTTCAGGAGTCGGTCGCGGTGATGGTCCACCTGCCGGCCAACTGCGTCGCGACGAGCAAGAAAAACAAAGGCCGTCTCGAGCTCACGAACGTTGCCCTCGAGGGCATCTACCGTGGCACGATCACCAAATGGAGCCAGCTCACCGGCGTCGACGGCAACGCGCTGTCGGGTGCGGGCTGCAACCCCGAATCGACGATCATCCCGGTCGTCCGTAGGGACCAGTCGGGTACGACGCACATCTTCAAGAAGTACCTGAGCCTGATCAGCGGCACCACGTTCCTGACGGAAGCTCCGAAAGAACAGAACAAGACGTGGACCGAAGTCTCCGAAGGCACCGAAAACACGACCTGGCCGAAAGCAGCGGGCGCGACCAAGCCGGCCGCGACGGGTGGTGGCGCGCTGATCGAAGAAGTCGCCAAAACCGCCAGCAGCATCGGCTACGCCAACCTGGCCGAAGCTCGCCTGAAAGGCAACTTCACGCCCGGCGACGGCGGCGGCCCGAACACCGCGACCTTCTGGGCGCCTGTCCAGAACAACGGTCTCGGCACCGAAAAGCCGAAGTTCCAGGACCCGTCGTCGAACAAAGACGTCGCCGCCCTGGCCGAAGCCAACTGCAAGAACACGGAATACACAAACAGCGTGGAAGCTTTCCCGCCGCTGTCGGTGCTTGAACCGTGGAATGAAGTGACCACGAGGACCACGGAGAAGAAGTACACGCTCTGTGGCCTGACCTACGACCTGGCGCTCACCAGCTTCTCCTCCTACCCGGGGACGTCGCAGGAAGAGGCCACCACAGTGCACGACTACCTCAAATTCGTAGTCGACTCCAAGGGCGGCGGAGGACAGAAGCTAATCGCCGACCACGACTACCTGGCCCTGCCCAAGGGTCCGGTTCTCTCCGAGGCCCAGAAAGGCGCTGAAAAAATCTCCTTCTAGGGATCTCGGAACGGGTCACGCATGACCCTGAAGCGAGACGCAACCCAGGCCGGGTCGCTCGATGGATCGAGTCCCGGCCGGGTGGGGCCGTCAGCCGCGCCGGCGTTCATCGCCGGCGCGGCGCGGCGGACGCCACCGGCCGAGCGCCGGAGCCGCCTCCGCAACGCCCGTCGGTCGGCCCTCGAGATGACCTTGTCAGGACGCCCGATACGAATGCCGGCACGCTCCCCGGAAGGCGCCCCGGCACGAACGCCGGAGGACGCGCGGGTGGGAGGCGAAGCCCCAAGGGAGACCTGCTCAAGGCCCGGACGATGCGACGGCGGGCGGCGGCAAGACCCCAGAGTCCATACGCTCACTCGAGAACGAGGCCCGACAGAGCCGTTGCTGCGCGGAGCTGCAGACAGAGCGAATCTTCTTTCTACAGGCTTGACTTTACGACCGACTTAAGTGCATGATGGTGTCATCGAGCAGCAATCACGGGATCTCGACATTTGTTCGAGTTGGCGTGGCCATCATGCGGGGAGAGCTGATGGCGGGCACGGAGGCGGGGAGCGCTTATGAGTGTTGAGACGGGGGAGACTACGGAGGCGGGGCTTCAGTGGGGCCTGCGGAGCGGGAGCGCAAGCGCTTCCCGCAGGCGCCTCGTCGGTCCGTTCACGGACGTTCACGGACCGGCGGTCAGCATGCGCCGCGACGCGCTGTTTCGTCGCTCGCTGCTGGCCGCCGACACGCTGGCGATCCTCGCGGCGCTGATCCTGACCGTGACGCTTTCCTCGCGTCGGGTGCCGCTGCAGCTGACCTGGGAGAGCCTCGTGGGCGTGCCGCTGCTGCTGATCGGCGCGAAGCTGCTCGGCCTCTACGACCGTGACGAGACGCTGCTGCGCAAGACGACCCTGGACGAGGCGCCGAAGCTGTTTCAGCTCGCGACCCTCTGCACACTGGTCGCGCTGCTGGCCGGTCGCCTGGTCGTCGCGGGCACGCTCGATCGCAGGGAGGCACTGTTTCTGTGGGTCGTGCTGGCCGCGCTGCTGCTGCTGGCGCGGGCCGCGGCGAGGTTGGTCGCGCTGTGGATCGGTCCCACCGAGCGGTGTCTGTTCATCGGCGATGAACGCTCGGCCGAGGTCGTCGGCGCCAAGCTCGACGGCCATGGCGGCATCAAGGCCAAGATCGTCGCCCACCTCGATATGGATCAGGTCGCGCCTTGGTCGACCGACGGCTTCTCGGCTCCGCGGCTGAAGGAGATCCGCGACCTCGCGCAGACGCTCGACGTGCAGCGGGCGATCATCGCTCCGGGCTGGAGCGCGAATGCCGACGCGAGCGAGACCGTCAACTTGGTGCGCACGCTGAAGGCGGTCGATATCCGCGTGAGCGTGCTGCCGCGGATGCTCGAGGTGGTCGGCTCCGCTGTCGAGTTCGACGACCTGCACGGCGTCACGCTGATGGGCGTCCGCCGCTTTGACCTGACCCGCTCCTCGGCCACGCTGAAGCGGGCCTTCGACCTGCTCGGCGCCTCGATCGGGCTGCTCGCGATCTCGCCGCTGATGCTGGCGATGGCCGTGGCGATCAAGCTCGACAGCCGCGGACCAGTGTTCTTTCGCCAGCTGCGTGTCGGCCGTCACGGCCGCCGCTTCCACATGGTCAAGTTCCGCACGATGGTGCCGGACGCCGACGCGATGAAGGACGAGCTGCGCCACCGCAACGAGGCGCAGGACGGTCTGTTCAAGATCGCTTGCGATCCGCGCGTGACGCGCATGGGGCGCTTCCTGCGCATCACCGCGCTCGATGAGCTACCGCAGCTCTTCAACATCGTCAAAGGCGAGATGAGCCTCGTCGGTCCGCGCCCGCTCGTGATCGAGGAGGACGAGCGCATCGAGGGCTGGCACCGTCGCCGTCTGGAACTGATGCCCGGCATGACCGGGCCGTGGCAGATCCTCGGTCCTGCGCGCGTGCCGCTGAAGGAGATGGTCGCGCTCGACTACCTGTACGTCGCAAACTGGTCGCTCTGGACCGACGTCAAGATCCTGCTTCGCACCGTGCCGCACGTGCTCGGCCGCCGCGGGCTCTAGCGCCACCTGTCGCGCAGCGGCGCGCCGTGCCGCCCCGCGCTCTGGGCCGCGACGCGGGATCGAGCTAGCGGCCGCTGTGCGCGGCCACGCGACGCCTGCGCGCGGTGGCAGGGATCCGCTGTGGCGTCTGGCGCCGGTGGGGGCGTCGGGCCGAGGCCGTGGGTGGCGCGGGCGCCCCGGAGAGGAGCAGCTTGAGCCCGATCGGGCCGGAGGGGGCCGCGGCGGAGGCCGCCAGTTGGGCGTCGCCCTGGGCGGCGGCATGGCAGAGCGCGACAAACACCGTCAGGATCGCCAGCCATACGATTGGAATGAGCAGAAGGAGCATCTGATTCGGGCCTCGTCCCCGGCTGCCAGTTCGCGCTGCCGGGGCTCATTCCTGCCTTCGGCAGCACGAGCCGCCGACTTGACCGGCGTGCCGCCGCGGCCGGACGAACGTCGAGGGCCGTCGAGATAGCCCCAAGCGCCGGGAGATCCTAAATGCGAAGTGAGATCGCCCAACGAGAGGGAGATTGCCGAAACGAGGAAGCGGGAGAGCCCTAAGCGCCGTCGAGCAGCCGTTCGAGCGCGAGCGACACCTCGCGGCAGACGAGCGCGGGCGCGTAGCGGCGCTCGGCCTCGGCGCGCGCCAGCGCGCGGGTCTGCGGCGCGTCGGCGCGCAGCCGCTCGAGCATCGCGACGATCGCCGCGACCAGTCCCTCGACGTCGCCCGCGGCGACGACGGCCGCGACCGCGGGGTCGATCTGCTCGGCGGCGCCGACCTCGTCGGTGGCGACGACCGGCACACCGGCGGCGAGCGCCTCGGCGACGGTCAGTCCGAACGGCTCGTACTTGCTCGCCTGCAGCAGGATGTCGCTCTGCGCGAGCTCCTCTGGAACCTGGCTGGGGGGGATGCGCCCGAGGTAGTGGGAGTTCTCCGGCGGCAGGTCCTCGAGCAGCTTCGTGTAGTCGGAGGACAGGTCGGGGCCGCCGATCACACGTACGCGTGCCTCGATCCCGCGCTGCTGCAGGATCCTCGCCACGGCGATCACGTCCTCGACCCCCTTGCGCACCGCGACGCGTCCGAGCACCAGGATCGTCGGCGGGTCGCCCAGCCCGCGATGCACGTCGGCGAAGCGCTCCAGTCGCACCGGATTGGGGATCACGGTCGTGCGCCGCATTGGGAAGCCGTAGTCGTGGACGAGGTGGTCGCGGAACACGCTGCTGATGCAGACGAGCAGGCTCGCGCGCCGAATCCGCAGCCGCTGCACGAGCGAGCGCACGAACCTGACCGCGATCACGATCGCGAGCTCGCGACGGGGCTGGCAGCGCGCGCCGAGCCGGCGCTCGGAGATCAGCGCCTTCAGCTCGCCCGCCATGTGGGTCTCGGGCTGGATCACGAGCGGCACCTTGCCGCGCATGCTCGAGGGCAGCGCGAGCGCCTCGATGCTCGAGAACTGGTAGACGACGTCATAGGGCTCGCGCGCGTGACGGCGGGCCACCTCGCGCCGCACGCGCAGCGAGGCGACGCTGCGCGCGAGCAGCCCCGAGACGAACCGCGCCACGGGCGTGCGGCTGTACCAGCGGTTCCAGCGCCACTGGCTCGTGCCCCACACGAACGTCAGCCGCTGAAGCTTTGCCAGCCGCTTGGGCACTGGACGCTCGCTGCCGGGCAGGAAGCAGTCGATCCGGTGCCCGAGCTCGCTCAGCCCGTAGAGCAGCTCGGTCGCGACGCCGGGGACGCCGCCGCTCTCCTCCTGCAGCGGTCCGGCCCCCAGCCAGGCTATGCGGAGCGATCGGCTTGACATGAGGGGCGGGACCCTAGTGCAAGCGCCGCAGCTCACCAACGGCGCGAGCCGCGGCGTTCGAGTAGCTGTGCGACGTGTGCCGCGATGCGTCCTTGGAAGGTGGCGACCGAGAAGCCCTCGGCGTTGCGCACGGCGTCGGCCGGGTCGAACTCAAGCCGGTCCAGCCCTTCGATCGCGCCGCGAAACGACTCGACGTCGTCCAGCTCGGCGAGCGTGCCGGTCTCGCCGTCGCGCACGGTCTCAAGCGCGCCGCCCGCGGCGGCGGCGATCACGGGCCGGCCCGCGGCCTGCGCCTCGACGGCGGTGATCCCGAACTCCTCCATGCTCGGCACGACCACCGCGCGCGCCGAGGCGTAGAGCGAGGCGAGCTGCTCGTCGTCGACGCGCCCGAGGAATCCCGCCTCGGGGTAGGCGGCCCGCAGCTCGGCGTAGGCCGGCCCCGAGCCGACGACGTCGATCGGCGCGCGCGCCCGGCGCGCTGCCTCGAGCGCGACCTGCACGCGCTTGTGGGCGACGATCTCCGAGACGACCAGCAGGCGCTCGCCGGGCTCGCCGATCGCGAAGCGCTCGGTCTGCACGGGCGGGTGGATGATCGTGGACTCGCGCCCGTAGTAGCGCTTGATGCGCTCGCGCGTGAGCATCGAGTTCGCGACGTAGTCGTCGACGCGCACGCTCGCGGCTCGATCCCAGCGGCGCATCCTGCGCAGCTGCAGGCGCAGCAGCGGCCGCAGCGGCGGGCGCAACTCGGCCAGCGCGCGGGCTTCCTCATACCAGGCGTAGCGAAACGGGGCGTGGCAGTAGCAGACGTGCAGCGCGCCAGGCGGGACGCGCACACCGTGGGCGAAGGCGCTGCTGCTGCTGAGCACCACCTCGCAGGCGGGCAGGCGCAGGCGTTCGATCGCGAGCGGGTAGAGCGGCAGCAGGCGTCGGAAGGAGCCCTGCGCGACGCCGAGGCGATTCAGGAAGGAGGTCGTGATCGAGCGCCCCGCCAGGCGCCCGCCCGTGCCCTGCTCGTCGTAGAGCAGCGTGAAGATCGGCGCCTGCGGATACTCGTCGGCGATCGCGGCAAAGGTGCGCTCGGCGCCGCGCATCACGAGCAGGTAGTCGTGCG
The DNA here is from genome assembly GCA_036267655.1 of Solirubrobacteraceae bacterium. Classification (GTDB taxonomy): domain Bacteria; phylum Actinomycetota; class Thermoleophilia; order Solirubrobacterales; family Solirubrobacteraceae; genus Palsa-744. The sequence continues at coordinate 29,101 of DATAVP010000030.1, read as the reverse complement.
CCAGCGTGATCCTCGGCGCCACGCTCGGTGCGGCTGGGAGCGTGGCGCGCGACGGCGAATCGGGCTGCATTGGAGCGCAGCGTATCCGCGCCTGGACCGCGAGGAGCGACGCCGTCGGTCGGATATGTTTCGCTCATGTCAGACGCCCTGCTGCGGACGCTCGGTTGGCGCTCTCTGCTGATCCACGGCGACCCCTGCGTGCTCGATCGGTGGCTGTGGCTGCGCCGCCGTCTGCGGTCCGGAGGACTGCGGACATTTGACGCGGGCTGTGGCAACGGCGCCTTCAGCATCTACGCGGCGCTGCAGGGCAACGAGGTCGTCGCTGCCTCGTTCTCACCCGAGGAGCAGGAAGCCGCGCGGCGCAGGGCCGAGCTCGTCGGCGCCGAGGGGATCGACTTCCGCACGCTGGACCTGCGCGAGATCGAGCAGCACAGGGCTTCGCTCGGCGAGTTCGATCAGATCATCTGCTTCGAGACCGTCGAGCACCTGACCCAGGATCGGGCGCTGGTGGGCTCGCTCTCGGCGATGCTGAAGCCGGGCGGGCGGCTGCTGCTGACGGCGCCGTTCGACGGGCATCGCCCGCTGCACTCCGAGCCGCAGGACCCCAGCCCGGTCGAGGACGGCTCCCACGTCCGCTACGGCTACTCGCAGGGGGCGCTGCGCGAGCTCGCAGTCGGGGCCGGGCTCGAGCTCGGCGAGGAGGGCTTCATCAGCGGCGTGGTCTCCCAGCGGCTCACGAACCTGATGCGCAGGCTCGAATCCAGGCTCGGCGTCCCGGCCGCGTGGGCGCTGGTGCTCCCGCTCAGGCCATTCGTGCTGTTCGACGGGGTCCTCAGTAAGGCGTTGCGCTACCCGTACTTGAGCGTTGCGGCTTGTGCCGCGAAGCCTCACGCATAGGTTCAGCGACGATGCGGATGTTGGTGACAGTGCCGTGGGCCGAGCGGCTGGGTGGCGCCGAGGCGATGCTGCAGTCGGCGCTCGACGGCTCGCGCGAGAGCGGGCACGAGGTCGAGCTGGTGTTCTTCGAGCCGGGCTCGTGGGCGCAGGAGCTGACCGCGGCGGGCTATCGGGTGACAGTGCTGCGGGCCGGGCGCCTGCGCCAGGTTCACCGCACGCTGGCGACGGTCCTCAGGCTGGCGCGGATCCTGCACAAGCGCAAACCGGACCTGCTGTTGAACTGGTCGGCGAAAACTCAGCTCTACGGCGCACCGGCGGCGAGCCTGGCGGGCATCGGCGATCGCGTGGTCTGGTGGCAGCAGGCGATCCCCTCGAGCAAGGGTTGGCTCGATCGCAGCGCGACGCTGCTGCCCTCGCGCGCGGTCGCCTGCTACTCGCGCGCCGCGGCCGACGCCCAGGAGCAGCTGTTCCCTCATCGGCCCACGGTCGTGATCGCCGCGGGCGCCCCGCTCCCGCGGGAGGGCTCGCCGCAGGCGCCGCCGCTGCAGCTGCCGAGCGGCGTGCCGATCGTCGGGCTGGTCGGCAGGCTCCAGCCCTGGAAGGGGCAGGACCGAATGCTGCGGGCGCAGGCGATCCTGCGCGACCGCGGCGCCGCGATGCACCTCGTGCTGGTGGGAGGCGACTCGTGGGGTCTCTCGCCCGAGTACGCCGAGTCGCTGTCGGGGCTGATCGAGCAGCTCGGCCTCGCGGAGGCGGTCACGATGACGGGCGAGGTGCCCGACGCCGATCCCTATGTCAGGCAGATGGACGTGCTGGTCAACGCGTCGGACCCCGAGCCCTTCGGGATCGTGCTGCTGGAGGGCATGGCGCGCGGGGTCGCGGTGCTCGCCGTGCGCTCGGGCGGCCCCGCGGAGTTCATCGAGCACGAGCGCACCGGGCTGTTGGCGCGCTCGGGCGGCCCCGAGGACCTGGCCGACGCGCTCGAGCCATTGCTGCGCTCGGCCGATCTGCGAGCGCGCATCGCCGCCGCGGGGCGCGAGCGGTTTCTCAGCGAGTACACCGACGCCGCGCTGGGCAGGCGCTTCTTCGCCGCGTTCGAGCGAGTGATCGCGCCGGACAGCCGGGGCGATGTCGGCTGATCCAGACCCCGCCCCCGCGGGCGAGGTGACGATCGTCGCACACGACATCGGCGCGGTCGGCGGCATGGAGCGGGTGCTGGCCGAGCTGGTGCTCGGCCTGCGCGCGCTGGGTCGCCCGGTGACGGTGATCGCGCGCACATGCGAGCTGCCACGCGATGCGGGCGTCGCCTTCCATCGCGTGCCGGGGCCGCGGCGCCCGGCGCTGTTGGCCTACCCATGGTTCATGTTCGCGGGCTCCTTGATGCTGCGCCGGCACCGGCGCGGCGTCGTGCAGGCGACGGGCGCGATCGTGCTCGGCGGGGTGGAGGCGATCGCGGTCCACTACCTGCACCAGGCGGGGCCGGTGACCCCGAGCCGCTCGAGCCCGCTCTACCGGTTGCACGCCTCGCTGGTCAGCCGCATGCTGCGGATCGCCGAGCGCCTCTGCTACGGCCGCGCGGCTCGCTCGAAGACCACGTTCGTCGGCGTCTCGGAGGGGATCGCGGCCGAGGTGCGCGAGCACTTCCCGCAGCTGGCCGAGCGCGTGATCAGCATCCACAACGGGGTCGACACCGAGGTCTTCGATCCGCGGCGCAACGCGGTCCGCGCGGCGGAGCTGCGAGCGCACCTGCAAGTCGAGTCGGCGCGCCTGGTGGCGGTGTTCGTGGGCAGCGAGTGGGAGCGCAAGGGTCTCGAGCCGCTGATCGGGGCGCTCGCCGCGGCGCCGGAATGGGATCTGGTCGTGGCGGGCGCGGGCGACCGCCGCCACTATGAACGGCTCGCGGAGAAGCTCGGCGTCGCGGGGTCCGTCCACTGGCTGGGCGTGATGAGCGACGTGCAAGTCGCCTTCGCGCTGGGCGAGACCTTCGTGCTGCCGAGCAGCTATGAGACGTTCTCGCTTGTGACCTACGAGGCGGCGGCGAGCGGCCTGGCGCTGCTGGCGACGCCGGTCAGCGGCGTGGTCGAGCTGATCGAGCAGGGGCGCAACGGCTACCTGATCGGCCGCGATCCCGAGCAGATCGCCTCGCGTCTGCGAGAGCTCGCCGCGGACCCGGCGCTGCGCGAGCGCATGGGGCAGGCGGCGCGCGAGTCGGCGCTGCGCTTCAGCTGGCAGGCGATGGTGGCCAAGTACGACCGGCTGTACTCGCGGCTGCAGCGTTCCTGAGCAGCCGCTCCAGCGGATCGGTGGCGGCGCTGACGGAGAACAGCCGCTCGACGGCGGCTCTGCCCTCGCCGGCGAGGCGGGTGCGCAGCTCGGGGCGGTTGCGCAGCTCCGCGAGCCGCTCGGCCAACGCGGAGGCGTCTCCCTCGGGGTAGACCAGTCCGCCCTGCGTCAACTCGATCAGCCAGGGGATCTCGCCGGAGTCCGAGCCGACGACCGGCACGCCACACCACAGCGCCTCGACGATCACGCGCCCGAACTGCTCCTTCCAGGTGGGGGTCGTGTGCGAGGGCAGCGCCAGCACGTCGAGCTGCGCATAGCCGCTCGCCATCTGCTCGTGGCTGAGGCCGTCGAGCACGCGTACGCGCGACCCGGGGATCTCCTGTCCCTCGAGCTCGCCGCGCAGCTCGCCGTCGCCGATCAGCAGGAGCTCGACCGGGGCGGGCAGCCGCCGCACGGCGGCGAGCAGGTCGAGCAGCCCCTTGCTCGATACCAGACGCCCCGCGTAGCCGACCGTGAAGTGCTCGCTGCGAGCCGTCTCGGGTCGCTCCCAGACCGGCACGGCGTGGGGCGCGAAGGCCACCTCGCCGCGCGTCCCCCAGCTGCGCGCCAGCCGCCCCGCGGTCTCCGAGCGTCCTGCGACGAAGGCCGCGTCGCGCAGCACCGCCGAGCGCATCCGCCGCACGAGGGCGGGCAGCGGTCGATCGATGTTCTCGGCGCACTGGACGCCGAACGGCACCCCCATCGCCATCAGCGGGCGACGCCATTGGGCAGCCGCGAGCGAGAACGGCTCGGCCTCGACGAACGCGACGTCGGGCCTCGCCTCGCGAATCAGCGATCGGCAGCCGGTCAGGTAGAAGTGCCGCTGCGGGCGCCCGCGTAGCGCGACCCGCCTCGGGCGCAGCGTCGGCTCCAGCCCCGCCAGCGCCTGCGGCGTCATCGTGCGCCCGGAGTACTCGCTGCGCCAGCTGCTCGGCAGCACGATCCGAAGCTCCCAGCCGCGCCGCTGCAGCTCGAGGTAGACCTCTTGGTTGACGGTCACGACCGAGGGGTGGCTGACGACCAGCAGCCGCGGGCGGGAACCGGCCTCGGTCCAGCGGTCAGACGGCTCCTGCGCGCCCCCGTCGATGGGTGTTCTCACGGGGACTGACATCGGTTTCATCGTTGCACGCAGCCTTGCTCTGTGCCACTGTGGCCACGCTAATCTTTACGCGCCTGTTACGCGAATCCTTATGATTCGTCGGGATCGGGCCAGGGACAGGCCCACCGCCATGAACGACTCCAACGAAGTCAACATCCTTGCTCCGCTATGGAGACGTAAGTGGCTGATCCTGGCGGTCGGGATCGTCGTCGCTGCCGCCAGCTATGTCTACTACAAACATCAGCGGCACGTCTATCAGTCCACCATGCAGGTGTACCTGGGCGCCGCCAGCGAAGAACAGCTCCCGGGCGAAAAGGTCTCGAAGAACAAGGCTGTCGACGCGAGCAACCAGGCCGCGATCATCAACTCGATCATCACGGAACGAGTGCGCAAGGGGCTGCGCAAGCAACACAAAGCGGCGCTGATCCGCGGCGGCAAGGTCCGCGCGAAGAGCGCGGAAAAGAGCCAGTTCATCGACATCACGACCGAAGCGCGGACGGCGAAGGGCTCGGCGCTGCTGGCCAACGGGGTAGCCCAGGCCTATATCAAGCGCCAGACCGGCACCCACCGGCACTCGATCGAAAAGGCGATCTCGATCACGCGCCGCCAACTGCACCGCGTGGAAGCGGCGAGCGTGCCGAAGGTCCCGGCGAAAACCTCGACCGAAAAAACCTCGACTGAAAACGCCGCGGGCGAAAAAGGTGAAAAAGGCAAAGAAGCGACGACGACCACGACGGCTCCGTCGGCGCCGAGCACCTCGACGATCCTGCAGACCGCGAATCTGAACAGCAAGATCAACCAGCTCGAAGCGAGCCTCGCGGTGACGGGCGCCCAGCAGATCAAGGTCGCGAAGCCGGCAAACGCCGTGCTGCTTTCACCCAAGCCACGCAAGAACGCGATCTTCGGCTTCGTGATCGGGCTCGTGCTCGCCGCGATCGCGGCCTACGTGCTGGGCCGCCTGGATCGCCGGCTGCGTTCACTCGCGGGCGTCGAGCGCAACTTTCACAGCCAGATACTCGCGGGACTGCCAAAGGTCAAGCGCCCGGTCGTGCGCAGGGAGGGCCGGCCCTCGCCCTCGCGGTTCCTGCTCGAGCCGATGCGCCGATTGCACACGGCGCTCGCGCTCGGCGGTGGCGGCGCTCACGGCGCGAACGGCCAGAGCGCCCAGGTGCAGGGCCGCCACGGCCCGGGCCGCGTGCTGCTGTTCACGAGCGCCGACGCGGGCGACGGCAAGTCGACGGTGGTCGCGGACCTGGCGCTCGTGCAGCGCGAAGCCGGAGAGCGGGTTGCGGTGCTCGAGGCGAACTTCCGCCGTCCGATCCAGGGCAAGCTGCTCGGCGTCGACGGCACTCGCGGTCTCGCCGAGGTGCTCGCCCACGGCCTCGCGGCCGATGAGCTGATGCAGCGCGTGAGCCCGATCCCCGGCCCCGGTGCGGTCCAGCCCGCAGAGGGCGGCGGGGTCGCCACGGCGGTCGAGTCGCAGACGGCGGGCTCGCTGTTCGTGCTCGCCAGCGGCGGCGGCGTGCCGAACCCTCCCGCGGCGCTCGGCAACGGCGGCATTCGCGAGCTCCTGCATTCGCTGGCACAGGATTTCGACTACGTCCTGATCGATGCTCCCTCCCCGCTGGACGTGAGCGACGCGATGCCGCTGATGAGCCTGGTCGACGGGATCGTCGTCGTCGCGCGCATCGGCCACACGCGTGAGATGGCGGCGCAGCGCCTGCAGCAGCTGCTCGCGCAGCCCTCGAACGCTCCGGTGCTGGGCGTCGTGGCGAACTGCGTGCCCCGGCGAGACGCCGTGAGCTACGGCTTCCAGACGCCGGGCCTTCGACTTCTGGGCCGATGAGCGCGGGGCGGCCGCATCTGCCCGGCGCCTCGTTGAGCGTCCATCCGGCGGTGCTCGACCGCCGCCTGCGCGACCTGGTCGCGGTCGGGATCGCGGCACTGGTCCCGGCGGGGATCGCGATCGCGATCATCGTGCAGACGCCGCACGTGACGGTCGGCACGGCGGTGCTGACGCTCGCGGCGATCGTCGGCATCGTCGGGCTCTACCTGTTGATCGTCAGCAACCGCCTGGACGTGACGGTCACGATCGCGGTGCTCTACCTGGCGCTGCTGGACGGCCCGGTGAAGCTCGGCCTCGGCGCAGGCGAACTCTCGCACGGCTTTCGCAACGTTCTGATCCTCGCGATCTGCCTGGGCATGGTGCTGCGCCTGTTCGTCAACCGCGACCCGATCGAGTGGCCGCCGTTGATGGGCTGGGTGGGGGCGTTCGTGGGGCTCGTCGTGCTCGAGGCGTTCAACCCGAAGACCCACGGCTTCCTGCACGTGATCGGCGGCTTCCGCCAACAGCTTCAGTGGGTGCCGTTCTTCTTCTTCGGCTACGTGCTGATCCGCTCCAAGCGGCGCATGCAGCAGGTGTTCTTGATCCTAGGCGTCTGCGCGCTGGCAAACGGCGTCGTGGCGGCCTACCAGACCGAGCTCTCGCCGGCCCAGCTCGCGAGCTGGGGGCCGGGCTATCGCAGCGTCTTCCAGCCGACCTCGGTCGGCCACAAGGCGGGGCAGGCGCGGGTCTATGAGAGCGAAGGCGAAGCGCGCACGCGGCCGCTGGGGCTGGGCTCGGACAGCGGCTTCAGCGGCGGGCTGGGCCTGGTGGCGCTGCCGGGCTGCCTGGCGCTGCTGGCGACCTGGAAATCGCGGCGACGATGGATCGCGGCGGTGCTCGCCCTGGGTGCGATGCTCGGGGTGGTGACCGGGCTTGGGCGCCTGCAGGTCGTGGGCGCGGTGCTGGCGGTGCTCGCGTTCGCGGGGCTCGCCTCGCTCGGTGGGCGGCGCGTGACGAAAGCCTTGGCGGCGACGCTGATCGTCGTGATGCTCGCGATCCCGGCGGGCGCGGTGCTGTCGTCGGTCGTGCGCAACGGGACCTTCAAGCGCTACGAAAGCATCACGAACAGCTCGGCGGTCTCGACGATCCCGAGCCACAAGTCGAGCTCTTGGGAGAACATCCCGTCGTTCCTGGCGAAGGCGCCGCTGGGGGTGGGTCTCGGCACGGTCGGCGCGGTCAGCGGCTTCGGGGGGAGGGTCACCGAACTGGTCGAAGGCCACGGCGTCAGCGCCGAGACGCAGTACAACTTCGTCGCCGACGAACTCGGCGCGCCGGGGCTGCTGTTGTGGATCGCGTTGTCGTTGTACATCGTCTCGTTGACGGTGCGCGGCATCCGCAAGGTGCCGGACGGCGAGCTGGTGATCATGCTCGCGGGCATCATGGCGCCGTTCGTGGCGCTGATCCTGACGGGCTTCTCGGGGCCGTTCATGACGAGCGCCGCCCACGGGCCGTACTTCTGGTTTGCGATCGGCGTCGCGGCATACTGGTTCGCGCCGCTGGTGCGAAGATCGGCGGCGCCCGCGGCGGCCGTGACCGTGCCGCGGGAGGCGGTAGCGGCGTGAGCGGCAAGGGGGCGGGGGAGTGACCGACGAGGTCTCAGGGCAGCAGGCCACGAAGCCGACGCTGTCCAAGCGCGCGCGGCTGAACATGCTGCTGGGCGACCGCCGCCGCTCGGTCGTGGCGCTGGCGGGGTGCTCGATCCTGTCGGGCTTCACCGAAGCCGGGACGCTGGCGCTGATCGCGCAGATCGCGGCCTCGTTGGTGAAGGGCGGCAAGCACGTGAACGCCTCGATCGGCCACTTCCACGTCCACGCCTCGATGGGCACGCTGATCGAGGTCGCCTTCGCGCTGACGCTGCTGCGGCTGGTGCTGCAGATCCCGCTGTCGGTGCTTCCGGCGCGAATCGTGGCGGGCGTGCAGGCGAGCATGCGCGTGCGCCTGTTCGACGCCTTCGCGCGCGCATCGTGGGACGTGCAGTCGCGCGACGTGGAGGGACAGTTGCAGGACACGATGACAACGCAGGTGATGCAGGCCACGGCGGGCGCGCTGCAGACGACGATCTTCATCAACTCGCTGTTCACGTTCCTGGTGCTGATGGGCACGGCGTTCGCGCTGAACTCGGTGGCGGCGCTGATCGTGGGCGGCACCTCGGTGCTGCTGTTCGGCCTGCTGCGGCCGCTGCGTCGTCTGGGCGTGCGCTACTCGCGCTCGCTCTCCCAGGCCCAGGTCGAGTACGCGGGCGGGATCGCCGAGGCGATCCGCCTGGCGCAGGAGACGCAGGTGTTCGGTGCGGTCGACCCGCAGCGCAAGCGCGTCGGCGTCCTGATCGGCAACTCGAACCAGCTCGCGTTCCGCGCCCAGCTATTGGGCAAACTGGTGGGCAACCTCTACCAGAGCCTGATCTACATGCTGATGGTCGCCGGGATCGCGGGCCTGTATCTGGCGGGCGCGAAGTACGCGGGCTCGCTCGGGGGCGTGATCCTGGTGCTGCTGCGGGCGGGCACCTCGGGCCAGCTGGTGCAGGGCTCCTACCAGAGCATCGCCCAGGCGCTGCCGTTCATGGAGCGCACGCAGGACGCGATGAACCGCTACGCCGAGAGCGCGCCGAAGGAGGGCTCGCAGCCGCTCACGCAGATCAGCGGGCTGGCCTTCGAGAACGTGTCCTTCGCTTACAACGAGGGCCGTCCGGTGCTCTCGGAGCTCAGCTTCGAGGTCGCGGCGAACGAGGTGATCGGGATCATCGGACCCTCGGGCGCGGGCAAGTCGACGATCGTGCAGCTGCTGCTGCAACTGCGCGCGCCCGACACGGGCCGCTATCTGGTCAACGGCCGCCGCGCGGACGAGTTCGCGCGCGCGGACTGGCACAAGCAGGTCTCCTACGTACCTCAGGAGCCGCGCCTGCTGCACGCGACGGTCTCCGAGAACATCCGCTTCTTCCGCGACCTCGACGACGAGGCGGTCACGCGCGCGGCGAAGCTGGCGCGCATCGACGAGGACATCATGAGCTGGCCGATGGGCTACGAGACGCTCGTGGGTCCGCGCGCGGACGCGGTCTCGGGCGGCCAGCAGCAGCGCATCTGCCTGGCGCGGGCGCTGGCGGCGCAGCCGGAGATGATCGTGCTGGACGAGCCCACGAGCGCGCTGGACCCGGGCTCGGAGCGCTTGATCGGGGAGTCGCTGCAGGGCCTGAAGAGCCAGGTGACGCTGTTCATCATCGCCCACCGCATGTCGACGCTGGACATGTGCGACCGCGTGATGGTGATCGTCGACGGACGCCTCGTGGGCTTCGACACGAAAGCGCTGCTGCAGCGCGATAACACCTACTACCGTCATGCCTCGGCGCTCGCGGCCGGGACCTCGCCCGTCGGGTGAACGGCCGGGTCCCCGACTTCTTCATCGCCGGGCACGCCAAGTCGGGCACGACGGCGCTGTACGAGATGCTGCGAGAGCATCCGCAGATCTATATGCCCGCGCTGAAGGAGCCGCAGTTCTTCGCGCCGGAGATGCGCGCGGGCCACGAGCGCCAGTTCGCGGGACTGCCGCAGACGCTCGAGCAGTACGCGGCGCTGTTCGCCGACGCGCAGCCGGGACAGCGCGCGGGGGAGGCGTCGCCCTCCTACCTGAGATCGCCCGAGGCGCCTGGGCTGATCGCCGAGCAGCGCCCCGATGCGCGGATCGTGGCGCTCCTGCGCGAGCCCGCGAGCTACCTGCGCTCGGTGCACATGCAGTTCGTGCGGGCGATGATCGAGACCGAGCACGATCTCGGTAAGGCGCTGGCGCTCGAGCCCGCCAGGCGCGAAGGCCGCAAGCTGCCGCGCAACGCGTATCTGCCACAGGCGCTGCGCTACTCCGAGCACGTCCGCTATGCCGAGCAGGTGCGCCGCTACCGCAGCACGTTCTCGGACGGGCAGGTCTTGATTTTGATCTATGACGATTTCCAGCGCGACAACCAGGCGACGGTGCGCGAGGTCCTGCGCTTCCTCGAGGTGGACGACACGATCGCGCTCGCGCCCGTCAGGGCGAATCCCTCCTTCGCGGTGCGCTCGCAGCGTCTGCATCGGCTCACGCGCGCGGTGCACCTCGGCCAGGGGCCTGGCTCGCGCGCGGTCAAGTCCGGCGTGAACACGGTCTTCCCGCGTCGGCTGCGGGAGTCCGCCTTCGGCCCCGCGCGCCGCTACGTGCGACGGCGCGTGCTGTTCGGAGAGACGCCCGCGGTCGACGAGCGGCTGATGCTCGAGCTGAGACGCCGCTACGAGCCGGAGGTGCGGGCGCTGAGCGAGTGCCTGGGCCGCGACCTGGTGGCGCTGTGGGGCTATGACCGGCTCGACTGAGCAGGCGCCCGACTTCTTCATCGTGGGGCAGGCGAAGGCCGGCACGACGGCGCTGTACGAGATGCTCCGCCGCCATCCGCAGATCTTCATGCCCGCGAGCAAGGAGCCCTGGTTCCTGGCGGATGAGCTGCTCGAACGCACGCCGCCGCGCCCGGAAGGCACGCCGCGGACGCTTGAGGAGTACCTGAGCTGGTTCGCGCCCGCCGAGCCGGGACAGCGCAGGGGAGAGGCCTCGGCGCTCTACCTGTGGTCGCGCACGGCGGCGGGGCACATCGCCGAGCTGCGTCCCGACGCCCGCATCATCGCGATCCTGCGCGAGCCCGCGAGCCTGCTGCGCTCGCTGCACCTGCAGTTCGTGCAGACGCACGTCGAGACCGAGCACGACCTCGGCAAGGCGCTCGCGCTCGAGCCCGCCAGGCGCGAAGGTCGGCAGATCCCAAGCCACACCTACTGGCCGAAGGCGCTGCTCTACTCCGAGCACGTGCGCTACGTCGAGCAGCTGCGCCGCTACCGCGAGCTGCTGGGCGCCGAGCGGATGCTGGTGCTCCTCTATGACGACTTCAGGCGCGACAACGAGGCGGTCGTGCGCGAGGTGCTGCGCTTCCTGGAGGTCGAGGAGCGGTTCGAGCCCGAGGAGCTGCAGGCGAACCCGACGGTGCAGGCGCGCTCGCGGGCGCTGAGCGAGCTGGTGCACGCGGTCTCGGTCGGCCGCGGGCCGGTCTCGGTGGCGGTCAAGGAGGCGATCAAGTCGGTGACGCCGAAGCCGCTTCGCGAACGGGCGCTGGCGACGGTCAAGCGGCGGCTGCTGTACACCGACCCGGCGCCGCCGGACGAGCTGCTGACGGCCGAGCTGCGCCGCCGCTACGAGCCGGAGGTGCGGGCGCTGAGCGAGTACCTGGGCCGTGACCTCGTGGCGCTGTGGGGCTACGACCGGGTCCCCTAGACGAGGCGTATTCGCAACCGTCAAGCCGTCGATCTGCGACAATCCGGCGCGCCATGGCCGAGCCGGTGCGGAAGCAGACCTTGCCGGCCGCAGAGCCCCCCGCGGCCCCCGAGCCGCTGCCCGCGACGCGGCCGAAGGTGCTCTACGTCATGGGCGCAGGGCGCAGCGGCAGCACGATCCTCGGGATCACGCTCGGCAACTGCGAGGGCATCTTCTACGCGGGCGAGATGGACAAGTGGCTGCGGCGCTCGGGCAAGCCGCCGCTGGGCGGCTTCGAGCGCGAGCGCTTCTGGGGCGAGGTCCGCGAGAACGTCGATCTGTCGCCCGAGCTGGCAGGCAAAGCGGCGCGCTCGCTGGAGCAGACCTCGGCCCCGTTTCGCCCTGGCAAGTGGCGCGGTCAGCGGCGCCTGCGCCGCCCGTACCGCGAATTCGCCGAGCAGCTCTATCGCGCGGTGGCGCAGGTCGCGGGCGCGACGCACGTCGTCGACACCTCCCACTTCCCGCGGCGCGCGCGCGAGCTGCAGAAGCTCGAGGGCATCGACCTGTACCTGCTGTTCGCGGTGCGCGACCCGCAGAGCGTGATCGCTTCCTGGAACCGCGAGGACGTGGTCGAGCCGCGCTTTCAGCCGAGCCGCACGAACGTGTACCTGTGGGTGACCTACCTGCTCTCGCTCGTGGTGTTCCTGCGCCACCCTCGCGAGCGGCGCCTGCTGGTGCGCCACGAGCAGTTCGTCGCAGACCCGCGGGCGGTGCTGCGCGACATCTTCGACTGCGTCGGCTCCCCCTCGGGCATGCCGGACTTCGACGCGCTGCAGACCGGGGTGCCCTTCCAGGGCAACCGCGTCGCCCGCTCGGAGGTCGTCTCGCTCAACGGCCGGCCCTCGGGCGCGAAGAGCTTCTCGCTGCTGACCGCGGTGGCGCAGCTGCCGTGGCAGCTCGTGTTCGCGCGCCTGCGGCCGCGGGCGGGCGCCGCGCGGCGATGAGCGACGACTCGCGGCCGCCGACGGTGATCTACGTGATGGGCGCGGGCCACAGCGGCAGCAGCATCCTCGGCGTCACGCTCGGCAACTGCGCGCGGGTGTTCTATGCGGGCGAGGTCGAGGAGTGGCTCGTGCGCTCGAGCGCCGCCCGCTGGGGCGGGGCGGAGCGGACCCGCTTCTGGGAGCAGGTTCGCGAGCGGATGGGCGACGCGGCCGAGGGCCTGTTCGGCGACCGCGCGAACCGCGCGATCGAGCGCTCCTCGGCGCTTCTACGGCTCGATCTGTGGCCCACGCGCCTGCGCCTGGCGCGTCGCTACCGCCGCGTCGCGGCGGCGCTGTTCGCGGCGATCGCCGACACGGCGCAGGCGAGCTTCGTCGTGGACACCTCGCACTTCCCGCTGCGAGCGCGCCAGCTTCAGCGGACCCGCGGCCTGCCGCTCTATCTGGTGCTGCTGGTGCGCGATCCACAGGCCGTGGTCGAGTCCCATGTGCGCGCCCTCAGCCAGCACGAAGTGGCCGAGCGCCGATTGCAGATCCTGAGCACGAACCTCGATCTGTGGCTGACGCAACTGCTGTCGGTGTACGTGTTCCTGCGCCAGCCGCGCGCGCGGCGGATGTTCCTGCGCCACGAGGACTTCCTCGCCGATCCGAGCGGCACGCTGGCCGAGATTCTCGCGGGGGCGGGCGTCGAGGGCGAGCTGCCGGACCTGAGCGCGCTGTCGGTCGGCGTCCCGATCGAGGGCAACAAAATGCTCGTGAACGAGACCGTCTCGCTGCGGGTCTCGCACGAGCAGGTGCGGCGATGGTCGATGCTCACGTTCCTGCTGCAGTGGCCGTGGCGGCCCGTGCTCCGTCGGCTTTCACCCGCCGCTCGGGCGCAGCCCGCGCCGGTCGCGAGCGTCGCAGAGTCCACGACCCACGCGCGGGTCTAGCGATGCACCCCCTGCGTCGACTGATGGCCTCGCTCGCGCGGCGACTGGACCGCCCGGAGCTGCTGGCGGCGGTTTACGCGCCCGCGCGCCAGGCCCAGCTCGAGCAGGCGGGCATCGAGGCGGTGCTCGCGAGCACGCTGCACGAGCAGGCGACATACGTGGACGTCGGCAGCAACCGCGGGCAGATCCTGCGCGAGGCGCTGCGCATCGCGCCCGGCGGCCGCCACGTCGCCTTCGAGCCGATCCCCGCGCTGGCGGCGGAGCTGGCTCGCGAGTTCCCCTCGGTGGACTGCCGCCAGAAGGCGATCGGCGCGCGCAGGGAAATGACGGAGTTCTGCCATTTCCGCAAGCTCGACGGCTGGAGCGGGCTGCGGCGCAGCCGCGAGATCAGCGACGAGCGCGGCGATCCCGAGATGATCGAGGTCGAGGTCTCGACACTCGACGAGGAGCTGGCCGGACTCACGCCCGCGGTCCTGAAGATCGACGTCGAGGGGGCGGAGCTGGACGTGCTGCAGGGCGCTCGCGCGCTGCTCGCCGAGGTCAGGCCGGTCGTGATCTTCGAGCACGTGCTCGCGGCGGCGGCGATCTACGACGCGCCCCCGGACGCGCCCTGGGAGCTGCTCGACGGGCTCGGCTACGCGATCTACTCGGCTACCGGCGGAGGCCCGTACGACAGGGAGGCCTTCGCCGGCAACGCCGAGGTCGTCAACTGGCTGGCGGTTCCGCGCCGGGCGCCGATTCCCCGGTAGGGGCGATCGTCACCTGCACGGTGAACGGGTCGCTGAGACCGCGCTGAAGCTGGGAATCGCTGCCGACGCGGACCCGCAGCACCATGCCTGCCGCGCTCTCGTCGAAGGTGTGCGTCAGCGTGAACGTCGAGTCCGCGTTCACGGTCGCGCTCGCGACGACGTGAAAGCCGCTGCCGACGGAGTTGGCGCGCTCGAGGTAGACGGGCTGCCCGGCGTGGCCCGGGGTGACCGTGCCTGAGACCGACAGCGGCCGGCCCGCCACGACCGCGCTCGGCGGCGCCGTGACGAGCACGCCGTAGCGCACGCCCACGAACAGCGGCGTCGAGTGCGTGCTCGCGTCGCTGACGGAATAGGTCGTGTTGTGCGGCGGCGAGACTTCGAAGCTGTAGGCGCCGCTTTCGTCGGCGACGGCGGTGCCGACCGTCGCGGAGGAGCCGTCGGCGAGCCGTTCGCTCAGGGTCACGCTCTGCCCGGGCGTCCCGGCGGCGACGCCGCTGAGCGTCACGCTCTGCCCGTAGGTGATCGGATCGGCGGACGCGTTCAGTGTCAGCAACGGGTTCTGAGCCTGCGGGATCGAGTAGGCGACTACTTCGGAGACCCCGAGGGCGTTCGTGCCGCGCAGGTGCGCGATCACGCGCACGCCGGCTTCGCCGCCGATCTTGAAGCCGTGGGCGAGCGAGTAGCTGCCGTCGGGCTGGATCTGGGCGAAGGCGATCGTGCGCCAGGCTTCGCCGTCGGCCGGATACTGGACCTGCAGCGCGACGCGCCCGCTGCCGCCCGCGGGCGTGACCGTGCCGGTGAAGCTCGCGCGGCTGCGCGGCGTCAGCCGTGCGGCGCCGTTCGCACGGGTGCTCGGCGTCGGCAGCGGCGAGACGCTCAGCGTGACCAGCGGCGAGACCTTGACGGCGACGTGTGCGCCGTGACGTCCGAGGCGCACCTTGAAGACGGTGTTCTGAGTCAGCGTCTGCGGCGGCAGCGTGTAGGAGCCGTCGGGCGCCACCGAGATCGACTGCGGTGCGGCGAAGCGCCGGGCCGAGCCCGTGCCCGAGCCTTGGCCGCCCTGGGCGAGCGCAAGACGCTGGGCCGCAGGTTCGGCTCCGCTCGGGCAGCTCACGTCGCCGGAGATCGTGACGGCTTCGCCCGCCGTGACCTGCGGGGCGCTGCTGGCGATCGTGACGCGGCAGTTGGCCGGTCGCGCGGCGTGTTTTTCGGCGCGCTGGAGCGTGCGCGTGGCGCGTCGCTGTGCGCGTTCGGCCTGACGTTCGCTGCGGGCCTGTTCGCGCTCCAGCGCCCTCGTGGCCCGTTCTTGATTGCGCGCTTCCAGTTCTTCGGGGCTTCGAGCCGCGGCCTTGGCGAGCGGCCGCGCGTGCTTGTGCGCACTCTGGGCGGCCGACGCGGGACCGGCGAGCGCCAGCGGGGCGCTGAGGGTTGCCAGCAACAGGGCGATCGACTGTCGCGAGCGCGGAAGGCTTATGGGCACGTGGGTTCCTCGCTTCGGAGTGATGGATGCGCTTCAAAGCGGCTATCGGCACCGAAATGGCGACGCTTGACTACCTATGGCGAGCCTGGACGTCTGGTCCGGGTGGGTGGATCTCCGCTCGCGACCGTCGAGGTCTTCTCCCGGGCAGGGACGCCTTGTACACTCGCGCCATGGAGCAGGAGGCTGACGCATCGACTGGTGTGCGTGAGCCCGTAGCGGGGAGGCTGCCGGACTTCTTCATCGTCGGGCACCCCAAGAGCGGCACGACAGCGATGTACGAGATGCTGCGCCGCCAGCCCCGGATCTACCTGCCGGAGGTGAAGGAGCCCTGGTACTTCGTGCCCGAGCTTCGCGCCAAGCAGACGGTACGTGCGAGCAGCCGCCATCCCGACACGCTCGAGGGCTATCTGGCGCTGTTCGCCCAGGCGCGGCCGGAGCAGCGTGCGGGCGAGGCGACGCCCTCCTATCTGGTCTCAGAGCACGCCGCCGCGCGGATCGCGCAGCTCTGCCCGCAAGCTCGGATCGTCGCGATCCTGCGCGAGCCCGCGAGCTTCCTGCATTCGCTGCACCTCCAGTTCCTGCAGTCGAACGTCGAGTCCGAGCCCGACCTGCGCAAGGCGCTGGAGCTCGAGCCGCGCCGCCGCGAAGGCAAGTCGATGCCCGCGCACTCGACTCGGCCGCAGGCGCTGCTCTACTCGGAGCACCTCCGCTACGTCGAGCAGCTCGAGCGCTATCGCGCGGCGTTCGCGCCCGAGCAGGTGCTGGTGCTGATCTACGACGACTTCCGCGCCGACAACGTCGCGACGGTCGAGCGGGTGCTCGAGTTCCTCGGCGTCGAGGACCCCGAGCCGGTGCAGGCGATCGAGGCGAACCGCGCCGTGCAGGCGCGCGCGCCGCGCGGACGGGAGCTGATCCGCTCGCTCTACCTGGGGCGCGAGTCGAGCACGCGCGCGGCGCGCGGCGCGATCAAGGCGCTGAGCTCCAAGCGCATGCGCGAGGGCGCGCTGCGGATGACCCAGCGGGGCCTCTTGAGCGGCGAGGTCGCACCGATGGACGAGCGCCTGAGCCGCGAGCTGCGCTCGCGCTACGCCGACGAGGTGGCGAAATTGAGCGCATACCTGGACCGCGACCTGACTACACTCTGGGGCTATGACAGCGTCGTCGGCTGACCTCCGCACGGCGGGGAGGGAACCGTCGGCGGGGACGGGCGAGCAGGCAGCGCCCGGGGCGCCGGACTTCTTCATCGTCGGACATCCCAAGTGCGGCACCACGGCGCTCTACGAGATGCTGCGCAGCCACCCGCAGATCTTCATGCCCGAGCTGAAGGAGCCCTGGTTCCTGGCCGAGGACATGCGCGCACGCTTCCAGCCGCCGCGCGCGGGCTCGCCCCCCGAGTCGTTGACCGATTACCTGTCGCTGTTCGCCCCCGCGGCGCCGGGGCAGCTCACCGGCGAGGCGTCCTCGGCCTACCTGCTCTCGGGCGCGGCCGCGGCCAGCATCGCGCGGCTGCGCCCAGACGCCCGCATCGTCGCGATCCTGCGCGAGCCAGCGAGCTTCCTGCGCTCGCTGCACATGCAGCTGCTGCGCACGCACGTCGAGACTCAGAAGGACTTCGGGAAGGCGATCGCGCTCGAGCCCGCGCGCCGCGCGGGCAAACGGGTCCCGCGCCGCTCCCACCGCCCGCAGCTGCTGCTCTACTCGGACCACGTCCGCTACGTCGAGCAGCTTCGCCGCTACGAGCAGATCTTCCCGAGCGAGCAGATGCTGGTGCTGATCTACGAGGACTTCCGGCGCGACAACGAGGCGACGGTACGCGAGGTACGCCGCTTCCTCGGCGTCGACGAGCGTGCGCCGGTCGAGGTGCGCGAAGCGAACCCGACCGTCAAGCGCATGCGCTCGCAACAGCTCGACGAACTGGTGAACGTCGTCTCGGTCGGCCGCGGGCCGGTCTCGCGCGCGGTCAAGGCCGGGTTGAAGTCGGTCACCTCCAGCCGCCTGCGCGACGCGGCGATTCGCTCGACGCAGCGCCACGTCGTCAACGGGCGCCCGCAGCCGCCCGACGAGCGACTGATGCTGGAGCTGCGCCGCCGCTTCAAGGGCGAGGTCGAAGCGGCGAGCGAGCACCTCGATCGCGACCTGGTCACGCTCTGGGGCTATGACGCCCTCGACTGACGGATCGCTCGCGCTGGACAAGCCGGGGGGGCCGCT
Organism: Solirubrobacteraceae bacterium; assembly: GCA_036267655.1. Taxonomy (GTDB): domain Bacteria; phylum Actinomycetota; class Thermoleophilia; order Solirubrobacterales; family Solirubrobacteraceae; genus Palsa-744. The sequence continues at coordinate 11,275 of DATAVP010000030.1, read as the reverse complement.
CGGGCCGGTGTGGCGCGAGGCGGCCGAGCGCACTCAGCGCGACGTGCTGGCCCAAGGCGCGACGGTCGTCACCTGCTCGGCGCCGCTCGGCGCCGGCGGGCTCGGCCGGCACCTGAGCGAGATCCTCGACGCCGTCGAGCGCGGGGGCCGGCCGCCGCAGAACGTGTCCGGATGGAGCCCGCCGCTCAGCAGGGCATTGGGGAGGCTGCGGATACCGGTCTCGCCCGGCATGCGCACCCGCCTGTTCATGGGCGAGTTCGATGTCCACGCCGCGCGGCTGCTGCCGCAGTCAGAGCACCTGATCGCCTTCAACGGCCAGGCGCTCAAGCAGTTCGCGGCCGCCAGGCGCAAGGGCTATGACTCGCTCGCGCTGGTCTCGGCCAACTCGCACCTGCGCCAGGTCGCGCGCCGGCACGAGCTGGCGCACCGCCGCTATCCGCTGGAGGGGTCCTGGACGCGGTTCATGCTCGAGCGCAACCTCGCGGAGTACGCGCGCGCCGATCGCATCTACGTGGCCTCGCACTACGTCCGCGAGTCGTTCCTGGCAGAGGGGGTCGCCGAGGAGCTGCTGTTCGACTTCCCGCTGACGCCCGCGCCCCGCTTTCAGCCGGAGGGCCGACACGCCGGGGTGGGAGAGGGCGCGGGCTCGGGCTCGGCGTCCGAAGCGGACTCGGGCGTGGCGCCCGATGCGGCCTCGGGCCGCTTCGAGGTCGTCTACGTCGGCAGCCTCGCGGTTCACAAGGGCGTGCCGCTGCTGATCGACGCGATCCGGCGGTTGCCGCACGCCGACCTGCGGCTGACGCTCGTGGGCGGCTGGGGCAGCCGTGGGATGCGCCGCTTCGTGCAGTCAGCGTGCGCCGCCGACCCGCGCTTGGAGGTGCGCGCGGGCGATCCGCTGCCCTACCTGCGCCGCGCGCGGCTGTGCGTGCACCCGGCCTACGAGGACGGCTTCGCCTACGCCCCCGCCGAGGCGCTCGCTTGCGGCGTGCCGGTGATCGTCAGCGAGGACACCGGCATGAAGGAGCTGATCGGCTCCGCCGCGATGGGCCTGACCGTGCCGACCGACGATCTCGACGCGCTGTCGCAGGCGATCGACGCCGCTTACCGCCGCGAGCTGCTCGACCGCTGAGATGCTGCGCGTCGCCGTCCTCGGCATCTCGACCGAGCAGCCCTGCGGCGTGCGCGACCACGCCGGGCGCCTGGCACGGGCGCTGGAGGAGGAGGGGGTCTCCTGCTCGATCCACTGGCTCTCACGCGAGCAGCGCGCCCTGGAGCCCGCTCGCTCGGAGCTGCGGCGATGGACGCGGGCGCTGCAGGGCGAGCTGGCCGAGCGCCCGCCGGACGCGGTGCTGCTGCACTACTCGGTGTTCCCCTACTCCTATCGCGGGCTGCCGCTGTTCGCGCGCCCGGTGCTCGCCGCCGCAGGCGCGGGCGGTGCGCCGGTCGTGACGATGCTGCACGAGTTCGTCTACCCCTGGGGACGCTCGGGCGCGCGCGGCGCGCTGTGGGCGACGGCGCAGCGTGCCGCGCTCGTCGGGGTCGTGCGCGCGTCGCGCTCGCTGGTCGTGACCGCGGACTTCCGCGCGCAGTGGCTGGCCTCGCGACGCTGGCTGCCCCGCCGCGAGGTCGCGGTCGCGCCCGTGTTCTCGAACCTGCCCGTGGCCGCGCCGCAAGCCGACGGGGCGCAGCGCCTTCCCGAGCCCGGCACGATCGGCCTGTTCGGCTTTGCGGCCGAGGGCACGGCGGCGGCGCTCGTGCTCGACGCCCTGCGCCTGCTGCGCGAGCGCGGTAGTGCCGCGAAGCTGCGGCTGCTCGGCGCGCCGGGCCGGAGCTCGCCCGCGGGCGATCAGTGGCATGCCGCGGCCGAGGCTCGCGGCCTGCTCGACTCGCTGTCCTTCTCGGGGATGCTCCCGGCGCAGGAGCTGGCCGACCGGCTCGCGGCCTGCGAGCTGCTGCTGTTCGCCGACCCGCCCGGCCCCACGCCCCGCAAGACGACGCTGGCGGCGTCGCTGGCCTCGGGGACGCCGGTCGTGGCGCTCGACGGGCCGCGCACCTGGCCGGAGCTTGCGCAGGCCGAGGCGGCGCTGATCCTCCCGCCGAGTGCGAGCGCGCTGGCCGACGGGCTACAGCGGCTGCTGGGTGACGCGCACGAACGCTCGCAGCTCGGCGCGCGGGGCAGCGCCTTCGCGCAGCGCCACATGTCGGTACAGCAGAGCGCGCGCGTGCTCGCGGCCGCGCTCGCGGCCGCCGCGCGCTGATCGCGTTGCCGCCGCCGCGTTAGCGGGTCGCGGCCGTCTCGCTCGCGGGCGTTCCCGCCGCGGACGAGTCCCGCCACGTGGCGCGGGCGGTGCGGTATGCCTCGATCAGGGCTTCGACGTGGCGCTCGCGCGAGAACCTGGCCGCGACCATCTGCTGCCCGGCTCGGCCCATCTGCGCCTGGCGGTCGGGGTCGGCGAGCAGCTCGTTCAGCGCGGCGGCGAGCGCGGAGACGTCGCCGGGCTTGACGCCGAGCCCGTTGACGCCGGGCTCAAGCCAGTCGCGGATGCCCCCGGTCTCGCTGGCGACGACGGGCCGCCCCGCGGCGAGCGCCTCGATCCCCACGAGGCTGAAGGGCTCGGGCCACAGCGAGGGCACCGCCACTACCGAGGCTTCGCCCAGCTCGCCCGCGAGCTGCTCGACGCCGAGCCAGCCGGGGAACTCGACGCGCTCGGCGACGCCCAGCCTCGCGGCGAGCTTGCGCGTCGCGGCGAGCCTGCGACCCTCGCCGCAGATCACGAACCGGGCATCGACCTCGCGCGCGGCGCGGATGAGCACCTCGACGCCCTTCGGCGCGACGACCCGCCCCGCGAACACGACGCGGCGGCGCGTCTCGTGTCCCGAGCCGGGGCGCGGCACCATCGTCGTGAACAGCGGGATCACGCCGCGTCGCTGCACGCCGTTGACCGCGAGGTGGCGGTCGATCGCGCTCGAGTAGGACAGCACCAGGTCGGCGGCGAGCAGCGCCCGCAGATGCTCACCGGCGCGCCGGTAGGACGCGGGCAGCCAGCGCGGGTCGCGCGTGTGCGCGCAACCGCGCAGCAGCAGGTTCGGCACGCAGCCCGGGCCGTGGGCGCGTCCGCACTCCTGGCCGGGGCGGAAGTAGTGGACGCCCGAGGCGCAGGCCGCGGTGTAGCCGTGCATGCTGATCACGACCGGCGCGCTCGCGCGCATGAACTCGACGGTCTCGGGCTCTTCGAACTGGTGCAGGTGGATCAGCTGCGGCTCGCTGGACAGCGCCCCCGCGAGCCGCTGCTCGGGCGAGGCGCTCGCGTCGAACAGGCGCGGGCTGTGATGCAGCGCGACGCCGGGAATCTCGGCGCGCTCGTCGATTCGCGCCGCCGCCGCCGTGACCCGCAGGCCCGCGCGGGCGAGCGCTTCGGCGCTGGTCATCGCGTGTGTGGCCACGCCGCCGTCGCGCGTCCAGCGCGGCGTCAGGATCAGCACCGAGCGCGGGGCGTCCTCGCTCATGTTCGCGACCCCACGGGCCGTGCTCCGGCGTGGCGCGCGATCCCCCGCTCGATCACCGCGGCCAGCTCGCGGGCGCGCGTGTCGTAGGAGAGCTGCTCGCGCAGGGCGGCGCGGTCGAAGATGCGCGGGGCGCCCGCGGCCTTGGCCTGGCCCAGCTCGAGCAGGACCGACTCCATGCCCCGCTCGTCGTCGGGCTCGACCAGCCACACCCCGGGCTTGTCGGCCAGGTAGTCCCAGTTCTCGCCGCGCGGCACCGCGGCGAGGATCGGCCGATCGGTCATCAGGTACTCGTAGGTCTTCGCCGAGATGCGCCCGCCGCGCGAGCCGTCGAGCCGCTTGGGCAGCGTGATGAACAGCAGGTCGGCGCGCGCAAGCACGCCGGGCATCTGCTCGTGCGGCGCGGGGCCGTGCACGGTGACGAGCTCCTGCACGCCCGCCGCGGCCAGCGCGCGCTCGACGACCTCGGGCGGGTAGGGGTTGCCGTAGAGCACCAGCTCCAGCCAGCCCCGCCAGTCGGGGTGCCGGGCGATCGCGCCGAGCATCGCGCGGCCGAGGTAGGCGGGCGAGGAGGTGCGGGGGTCGAGCGCGATCAGCTCGTGGCGGCCGAGCCCGTTCCAGCCCTCATAGGCGCGCTTGGCGAGCCCGGGCGGCGGCGACTGCTGCTCGATCAGCGCCCACCAGCCCGACATCGCGCCGACGTAGGCGACCTCGAAGCGATCCCCGGCGGCCAAGCCGCCGCCGACCTCGGAGCCGGAGTCGGCCTCGGAGTCCGAGCCGACCTCGGCGTCGGCGCCGGGCTCGCCGAAGCGCGCGGGGTCGGCGCCATAGCGGACCAGCTCGATCCGCTCGCGCACCGGCTCGGGCGCGCGGGCGCGGACGGCCTCGAGGTTCGTGGCCGAGACATAGACCGTGGCGTCGGCCGTGCGCGCGTAGCGATCCTCCAGGCCACGCGCGAGCCGGTAGTGCAGCGCGCTCGGGAAGTCGGGATGCATGTCGGTGCAGGTCAGCGAGTCATCGAGGTTCAGGATCAGCGGCAGCTTCGTGAGCCGCCGCAGCGCGAGCCCGACGAGCCCGGCGGAGTAGGGCATCATGAACACGACGATCGCGCTCGGCCTGCGCTCGCGCGCGACCCTCCGCGCGGCGCGGATCGCGGGCAGCACCCAGAAGATCGATTCGTCGGGCCAGACGAGCAGGTCGAGCAGCTTGCTCAGGCGCAGCCGCCGGACCGCCGCCAGCAGCCGCGCGGGGCGGCGGCTCGCGACGACCTCGACGCGCAATGGCGTCGGCGGCCCGGGCTCGCCCGAGCCGGCCGCGGCCCGCTGCGCCTCGGTTCCCGGCTCCTGCACGGCCTCGGTGATCACGGTGACGTCCCACTGCTCGCTCAGGCGTGCGAGCAGCGCTCCGGCGCGGATCGCGGTGGGCGTGGTGGCGGGCGCGAACGACTGGGAGATGCAGAGCAGCGCGGGCCGAGGCATGACAGCAAGCCAACCTACCAGCGATCTTCGGCCCCGCTGCGCGGCTGGACGCTCTCCAGCGCGACCACTAGATTGGGCGGATGTGTGGGATTGCGGGGAGCACGGAGGACCCGAGCGGTCGCGACGTGCGGGCGATGTGCGCGACCCTGCGCCACCGCGGGCCTGACGACGAGGGGATCCACAGCGACGCGCCCAGCGGCGTCAGCATCGGCGCCCGACGCTTGGCGATAATGGACATCGCGGGTGGGCACCAACCGCTGAGCAACGAGGACGGCTCGGTGTGGGCGGCCTTCAACGGCGAGATCTACAACCACCCGAAGCTGCGCGAGGAGCTCCGTCGGCGCGGCCACAGCTTCGCGAGCTCGACCGACACCGAGGTGCTGGTGCACCTGTACGAGGAGTACGGCGAGGCGATGGTGCACGCGCTGGAGGGGATGTTCTCCTTCGCGATCTGGGACCAGCGCGAGCAGCGGCTGCTGCTGGCGCGCGACCGCTTCGGCGAGAAGCCGCTGTTCCTGCACGAGCACGACGACGAGCTGCTGTTCGCCTCGGAGCTGACCTCGCTGCTCCAGGTGCGCCCGCAGCTGCGCGAGCTCGACCCGCGGGCGATCGATGCGTTCTTCGTGTTCGCCTACGTGCCAGGCCCGGGGACGATCGTGCCGGGTGTGCGCCAGCTCCCGCCGGGGCACCTGCTGAGCTGGCGGCGGGGGCGCGCGCTCAGCGAGCGCAGCTGGTGGTCGCCCCCCGCCCAGCCGCTCGCGCGGCGCGAACCGCTGAGCGCGGCGGCGGCCGAGGCGAAGGAGCTGTTCGAGCAGGCGGTGCGCACGCGCCTGGTGGCCGACGTGCCCGTGGGGGTGTTCCTCAGCGGCGGCGTCGACTCGACGCTGGTGGCCGCGGTCGCGGCGCAGGAGTCCTCGCAGCGCCTGCAGACCTTCACGGTCGGCTATGACACCGGGTCGGTGAACGAGACCGAGCGCGCCCGCTTGGTGGCCGAGCGCCTGGGCTCAGAGCACCACGAGGTGACGCTGACGCAGGCCGACGTGGCCGAGCGCGCGCCGCTGGTGCTCTCGCGCATGGACCAGCCGCTGGGCGACCGCGCGGCGCTGCCGCTGCACTCGCTTTCGGAGTTCGCGCGCCCGCGTGTGACGGTCGCGCTCGGCGGCGAGGGGGCCGACGAGCTGTTCGGCGGCTACCCCCGCTATCGCTGGCTGGAACGGGCCAGGCGCGTGCAGGCGGCGCTGCCGCAGCCCGCCCTCGGCCCGCTGGCGCTCGCGGCGCGCGGCGCGCAGCGCTGGGGCAGGACCTCGCGCGCGGCCGCTCGCCTGGCGCCGACGCCGATGCTGGAGCGCAACCTCGACTGGGTCACGAGCGCCCGCCGCGCGCGGCGGGCGGCCCTGTACGGGCCGCGGCTGGCCGAGCTCGATCAGGTCCGCGTGCTCGAGGATCTCGCAGCCCGGGCCGGGACGCTGAACGGCGGCCCGGCGGCGCGCTGGCTGATGCACCTCGATCAGCGCCACTACCTGCCCGACGACGTGCTGGTGAAGACCGACCGCGCGAGCATGCTGGTCTCGCTGGAGATCCGCACCGTGTTCCTGCACAGCGGATTGGCGGAGCTGGCGGGCTCGCTGGACACCTCGATGCACCTCGCGGGCGCGGGCAAGGCGCTGGTCCACGCGATGCTGCCCGAGGGGCTGCTGGCGCAAGAGCGCCGCGGCTATCGCAAGACGGCGTTCAGGGTGCCCGCCGCGGAGTGGCTGCGGGGGCCGCTGGCGCCCGCGATGCGCCGCCAGCTCGAGCACGGCACGATCTACAGCGAGGGCTACTTCGACCGCGGCGCTGTCGAGCGCCTGGTGGCCGAGCACGCGAGCGCGTCCTGCGATCGCAGCGACGAGCTGTGGCCGCTGCTGGCGCTGGGGCTGTGGGCGGACCGCTTCCACGGGCTCGATGTCGGCTGAGCAAGGCTCCCCGCGAGGGCGCCCGCGGCTCTTGATCCTGACGCCGGACTACCCGCCCGCGGCGGGCGGGATCCAGGTCGTGGCCCATCGCCTGGCGAGCGGGATCGAGCGTTTCGAGGTGGCCGTGCTCGCGCCGGACTCGCCGGGCGCGCGGGAGTTCGACGCGGCCGAGGGCGCGAACCGCGCCACGGCCTCGGGCATCGACCCGCCGAGCGGCCCGCGCGTGCGCCGCGTGCGCGGCGGCGAGCGTCTACGCGGGGGGGGCAACGCGCTGCTGAACGCGCAGGCGCTGCGCTACGCCCACGCGTTTCGCCCCGACGTGACGCTGAGCATGCACCTGGTCGTTAGCCCGGCCGCGGCGGCGATCCGGCGCACGCTGTCGGCCGCGACCGTCCAGTACTTCCACGCCGAAGAGATCGGCTCGAGGCCATCGCTGGCGGCGTTCGCGGCTCGACACGCCGACGCCTCGATCGCGGTCAGCTCCTACACGGCTGGCCTGATCGCCGACACGGGCGCCCCGACCGAGCGCGTGCACGTGATCGCCAACGGCGCCGACGTCCCGGCGGACCCGGCGCCGCTGCCCGCGCAGCGCCCGACGATCCTGACTGTGGCGCGCGTGCAGGAGCGGTACAAGGGCCACGACACGATGGTCCGCGCGATGGCGCTGGTGCTGGCGAAGGTGCCGGACGCGGAGTGGGTCGTGATCGGCGACGGCTCGCTGCGCGCCGGGATCGAGCAGCTCGCTCGCGGCTACGGGATCGAGCGGGCGATCCGCTTCCTCGGCACGGTCTCCGACGATCAGCGCAACGACTGGCTGCGCCGCGCGCACTTGCTCGCGATGCCGAGCCGACTGCCCGCGGGCGGCCTGGCGGGCGAGGGCTTCGGGATCGTCTACCTGGAGGCGGGCGCCTACGGCAAGCCGGTCGTCGCGGGCAACGTCGGCGGCGCGCTGGACGCGGTCCTCGACGGCGAGACCGGCCTGCTGGTCGACCCGCGGGACCCGCCCGCGGTGGCGGAGGCGATCGTGCGGCTGCTGAGCGACGAGTCGCTCGCGCGGCGCCTGGGCGCCGCGGGACGAGCGCGCGCGCAGGAGCACTCCTGGCCGAAGGTGACGCGCCGCGTCGAGGAGCTGCTGCTGGCTCAGGTGGGGCCTGCGTGAGGGTCCTGTACGTCAGCCACACCGCGGTCGTGAGCGGCGGCGAGCGCTCGCTGCTGGACCTGCTGGGCACGCTGCCGCCGCAGGTGCAGCCGCTGCTGGCGACGCCACCGGGACGCTTGCAGGAGCTGGCGCAGGCGCGCGGCATCGCCACGACGGCGATCGTGGGCACGGCGGGCAGCCTGCGCCTGCACCCGCTGCACACTCCGAAGGCGCTGCTCGAGATGGCGGTGGCGGCGTGGCAGGTGCGGCGCGCGGCCAGGCGCCATCGCGCCGTGCTCGTACACGCGAACTCGATCCGCGCCGGTCTGGTGCTGGCGCTCGCGCGCCTGCCGCGGGCGGCGACGGTGGTGCACGTGCGCGACTGCCTGCCGCCCGGCGCCCTCAGCCGGATGACGCTGCGCCTGATCGCGGCGAGCGCGACGAAGATCGTCGCGAACTCGCGGTACACGGCGGGCTCGGTGCTGGCGGCGGCGCCGAAGGCCGACGTCGAGGTCGTGCACAACCCGGTCTACCTGGGCCGCTTCGATCCCGGGACGATCGATCGCGAGGCGGCGCGCGCGCGCCTGGGGGAAGGGCGCGCGGTGGTGCTGGGCGTCGTCGCGCAGCTCACGCCCTGGAAGGGTCAGGACACGGCGATCGAGGCGCTGTCGCTGCTCGTGGCCGAGGGGCTCGACGCGCAGCTCTTGATCGTCGGCTCGGCCAAGTTCCTGGCGAGCGCGACGCGCTTTGACAATCGCGACTACGTGCAGGGGCTGCACGGGCTCGTGGCCGAGCACGGGCTCGGCGAGCGCGTCTCATGGCTCGGCGAGCGCGACGACGTGCCGGAGGTGATGGCGGCGCTCGACGTGCTGCTGCTGCCCTCCTGGGAGGAGCCGTTCGGCCGGGCGGTGATCGAGGCGATGGCGCTCGGTGTCCCGGTCGTCGCGACCGAGGTGGGCGGGCCGCGCGAGATCCTCACCGAGGGGCGCGAGGGGCTGCTGGCGCCGCCCCGCGACGCGGTGGCCTGGGCGGCGGCGGTCGCGCAGATCGTGCGGAGCCCCGACGGCGGAATCGAGATGGGGCGCGCGGGGCGCCGGCGGGTCGAGGAGGCGTTCACCACGGCCCACCACGCCGCTCGCATGCTTGACGTCTATGAACGAACCATCTCCAAGCGGGCCGGGAAGTAAGGCCAAGCGCGCACACGCAGGGCCGGGGTTGGCGGCAAGAGCTAATTCAAGAGACGTGTAAGAGCGCTCCTCAGATGTTGCAAATGCGCCCGGCGGGTCCTAATGTTCGCTGACAGGACGAAACGCTCGTCCGCGCGAGGGGACCGGATCGGACAGCGCGGAGGCGATCCGCAGTGCAACGGCAAGCTCATCGGTAAGCCACCTCTAAAAGACCTGACAGCACGGATGCCAACCACCTACCACCTTTCACACCTGCGCATGCTGGAGGCCGAGGCCGTCCAGGTGATGCGCGAGGTCGCCGCGGAGTTCGAGCGCCCGGTGCTGCTGTTCAGCGGCGGCAAGGACTCGATCGTGCTGCTGCGCTTGGCCGAGAAGGCGTTTCGTCCCGGACCGTTTCCGTTTCCGGTCATGCACGTCGACACCGGCCACAACTTCCCCGAGGCGATCGAGTTCCGCGACCGGCGGATCGCGGAGATCGGCGAGCGGCTGATCGTGGCCTCGGTCGAGGACTCGATTCGCGAGGGGCGAGTCCTCGACGAGACCGGCCCACGGGCCTCGCGCAACGGTTTGCAGACCGTGACCCTGCTCGACGCGATCGCCGCGCACCGCTTCGACGCGGCCTTCGGGGGAGCGCGGCGTGACGAGGAGCGGGCCCGTGCCAAGGAGCGCATCCTGTCCTTCCGCGACGAGTTCGGCCAGTGGGAGCCCCAGGGGCAGCGCCCTGAGCTGTGGAGCCTTTACAACGGCCGCATCCGGCGGGGCGAGCACGTGCGCGTGTTTCCGATCTCCAACTGGACCGAGCTCGACGTGTGGCAGTACATCGCCGAGGAGCAGCTGGAGGTGCCCTCGATCTACTTTGCGCACGAGCGCGAGGTCTTCTCGCGCGACGGCATGCTGTACGCCACAAGCCCCCATGTGCAACTCGCCGAGGGTGAGCAGCCGTTCTCGGAGTGGGTGCGCTACCGGACGGTGGGGGACATGACGTGTACGGGGGCGGTCGAGTCGAGAGCGTCCACGCTGGCGGAGGTGGTGCTCGAGATCGCCGCCACCGAGGTCACCGAGCGGGGACAGACGCGCGCCGACGACAGGGTCACCGAGGCCGCGATGGAGGATCGCAAGCGGAAGGGCTACTTCTGATGGCGATCTCCGATTCCTCATTGGGCGAGCAGGCGCAAAACGGTCGCCTCGGCAGTGGCCGGGCCGCCGATCCCGCCCTCACGCAGACCGCCGATGTCTTCGAGCGGCTGTCCGAGCGCCCGGCCGAGCTGCTGCGCTTCGCCACCGCCGGCTCGGTGGACGACGGCAAGAGCACGTTGATCGGGCGGCTGCTGTACGACTCGAAGCAGGTGCTCGCCGACCAGCTCGAGCACGTCGAGCAGACCAGCAAGCGGATGGGCTCAGACTTCCTCGACCTGTCGCTGCTGACCGACGGCCTGCGCGCCGAGCGCGAGCAGGGCATCACGATCGACGTCGCCTACCGCTACTTCGCCACCGCCGAGCGACGGTTCATCATCGCCGATACGCCCGGCCACGAGCAGTACACGCGCAACATGGTCACCGGCGCCTCCACCGCCGACCTGGCGATCGTGCTGATCGACGCGCGCAAGGGAATGCTCTCCCAGTCCCGCCGCCACGCGTTCATCAGCTCGCTCTTGCGCATCCCCCACTTGGTGGTGTGCGTGAACAAGATGGACCTCGTCGACTTCGATCAGCAGGTCTTCCAGGGGATCGTCGAGGAGTTCGAGGGCTTCGCCGCGAAGCTCGACGTGCCCGACGTGACGTTCATCCCGATCTCCGCGCTCTTGGGCGATAACGTCGTGGAGCGCTCGCAGGCGATGCCCTGGTATCAGGGACCGCCGCTGCTCTACCACCTCGAGCACCTCCACATCGCCTCCGACCGCAACCTGATCGACGCTCGCTTCCCGGTCCAGTGGGTGATCCGCCCGCGCGGCAGCGACTATCGCGCCTACGCGGGTCAGGTCGCGGGCGGCGTCTTGCGTCCGGGCGACGCTG
>DATAVP010000029.1:0-118757 GCA_036267655.1 Solirubrobacteraceae bacterium | reverse complement strand
GCAACCGCGCGATCCTGATCCGCTGGTCAAAGAAGGATGAGAACCATCTCGCCCTCCTCCAACTCGCCAGCGGCATGATCGCCCTCAAGCGCGCACACGCCGTGCGAGCGGCCGCCGCCCTACAGGGATAGGCCCTTAGCTCCTCAAGAGTCCGCCCGCTCACGACCGAAGCCGGGCGCTCGCCAACCACGTCTGACCCGCTCGACGCCTGCTCGTCGCGGCGCTTCAAGAGCAGCCACTGCGATTTCTCCCCGCGACCTCGCGTCCGCTGCAGCGCGAACCCGCCATGCAGCTTCTCGCCGTGCAGCACGAACACCGCGTGACCGCGTTCGAGCGCCTCCGGCCAGGCCACGCGCCCGCCCTGCTCGTAGGCGCCGCGATCCCACACGATCGCTCCGCCGTGCTCGGTCGGCCCCTCGAACTCGTTGTGCCCCATCGAGTGGTCCTCGACCTGCACCGCCAGCCGCCTCACCGCCGGGTCCATCGACGGCCCCTTCGGCACTGCCCACGAGCGCATCGCCCCCTCGACCTCGAGCCGCAGGTCGAAGTGGTGCGTGCTCGCCTGGTGCTCCTGCACCACGAACACGCCCGCGCTCACGCCGCGGATCGCAAACTGCTCGTGCCCCTCGACCTTGACCTGCTCGACCGACACCCGCTCCACCGCCGCGCCGCGCGGACCCTTGCGCAGGTAGGCCGCGAGCTCCGCGACCGCCTCGGGCTCGCCCTCCGCGTGAACCGCCACCGTCCCGTCGTCTTCGTTGCGCACCCAGCCCAGCACCCCGAGACGCTTCGCCCGACGCCTGGTCGACTCGCGAAAGCCCACGCCCTGGACGGCCCCGCTGACCGCGGCTCGAACCGCGCCCGCGCCGGCGCCCGCCTGTCCGCGCACGTCGGCCTGCCCGCTCACGGCCGCCATCGCCTCACGCCCGGCGCCCGCTCACGCCCGTCCCGGCTTCGCCTTCGTGCCGCCGTGGTCCTCCAGCATCGAGGACACCGAGGAATGCGCCACTAGGCTCGGCAGCGTCGGCACCAGGTAGTTCACGACCCGGTAGGCCACCACCGAGAGGAGCGCCTCCGCCCCAGGCACGTGAACCGTGATCAGCGCCAGCGTCAGCAGCGCCTCCGTGACTCCGGCGCCCCCCAGCGGCAGCGAGCGTCGGCTCGCGGCATAGCCCGTCGCATAGGCCACCACCAGCGCGGGGACCGACAGCTCGACCCCGAAGCAGCGCAGCGCGTAGGCCAGGCAGGCGATCTCCGCCGCCCAGTAGATCGCCATCCCGATCAGCGCCCCCGGGCGCTCCAGCGGACGCAGCGCCATCCCGCGCAGCACCGCCGCCTCCGCGAGCACCTTGCCGATCGCGCGGCGCAGCTTGCCGCCCCGACCCTCGAAGCGCTTCACGACCCGTGCTTCGGTCGCCCACCAGCCGAAGCCGAAGCCGAGCGGCACCGCGAACACCCACGGCAGCGTCAGCACCAGCGAGGCCTTGTCGGATTCGAGCAGCAGCACCAGCGCGCACACGCATGCCGCGGGCGCCAGCAGCAGGTACTCGATCACCCCGAGCGCCAGCACCTGCCGGTGCGCCTCGCGGCGGCTGCTGTGCACGCTGCGCAGCGCCTGGCGGTCGAAGGAGAAGCCTCCCAGCGGGACGAACGGCCCGAAGCCCGCCACCACCAGGCGCACCGTCAGCATCAGCGACAGCCGCTCTTTGCGCCCGTCCACGACCGTCGAGCGGTAGGCGATCACGTAGCCCACGTAGGAGAGCAGCTCGAAGCCGAACGCCACCGCCAGCCACTCGGGCTGGATCTGCTTCAGCGTGTCCCACAGCGCGCGTGGGCTGTCCGAGGCCGCGATTCCCACCACCGTGCCGCCCGCGACCAGCACCGAGAGCAGCATCGTGATGCGGGGGCGACGGCTCAGCATCCTGCCCTAGTGTTCCGTACGAGCGTCGGACCGGCGGCACACGCGAGGCGGGGCAGTGGCATTTTCTGAGCATCAGCGCTACGTATACGAGCTGGAGCCGACGAGCGTCGTGCTCGACGTCGGCGCGCACGAGGGCGCCTTCACGCGCGAGATCCGCAGGCGTCACGGCTGCCGCGTCTATGCCTTCGAGCCGATTCGCAGCCACTTCCAGGCGATCGAGGCGCTCGCCGGCCCCGACGTGCAGGTCTTCAACTTCGGCATCGGCGCCCGGAACCGCAGCGAGCGGATCACGCTCAGCGGCGATTCCTCGAGCATCTTCGGCACGCCGGCCCCTGCGACCGAGCCCGCCCGCGCGAGCGAGCAGGTCGAGATCAGGAGCTTCGCGGACGTTCTCGAGGAGCTCGGTCTCGGCTACGTCGACCTGCTCAAGCTGAACGTCGAGGGCAGCGAGTACGAGATCCTCGAGCACCTGCTCGATCGCGGCCTGGCCGAGCGCTTCGCGAACATCCAGGTGCAGTTCCACGAGTTGGTGCCCGACGCCGCCGCACGGCGCCAGGCGATCCGCGAGCGGCTCGCGGCCACCCATCGCGTGACCTACGACGAGCCGTTCGTGTGGGAGAGCCACGAGCGCCGCTCGGGCCGTCATCGGCTCACGGTCGCGACCTTGTTCCGCGACGAGGCGCGCTACCTGGAGGAGTGGGTCGAGTACCACCGCATGGTCGGCGTCGAGCGCTTCTGGCTCTACAACGACGCCAGCCGCGACGACTGGCGGGAGGTGCTCGCTCCCTACCTCGACGCGGGCTTGGTCGAGGTGATCGACTGGCCGGTGCCCAGCCGCAACGACTACATGCGCCGCCAGGTCGAAGCGCAGCGCGACGCCGTGCGGCGGGCGTGCGGCCGCGCACGCTGGCTCGCGCTGATCGACGTCGACGAGTACCTGCTGCCGTTGCAGGACGACACCGTCGCGGGCTGCCTGGAGCGCCACTACGCCGACGCCGACGCCGTCTACGTGAACTGGCGCAACTTCGGCACCGGCGGGGTTCATCTGGAACGGGAGGGACCGACCCTGTTCAAGCTCACCGCCTGCGCCGAAGCCTTCCATTCGCGCAATGCTGTCGGCAAGAGCATCGTCAGGCCCGAGCACGTCGCTGCCGCCGAGCTCTGGTATCCGCACCACGCGGTGCTCGAGCCCGGACGCCGCTACCGCGACGGCGACGGCACCGCCATCCCCGCCGGGCGCTCCCAGCCCGAGCTCGACGGCAAGCACCACGCGAGCCTGCTGCGCCTGAACCACTACCCGCTGCGCGACGAGGCATCGTTTCGCTCGGTCCGGCTCGGCGGCGCGGGCCGGGTCGTGCTCGAGGCCGAGCGGCTGCAGTGGGAGCACTACGACGCCTTCTCCCAGGAGCACGACGAGACGATCATCGACTTCATTCGCGAGCGACATCCCGCGCGCTACCGCGCTCTGTGGGGGCGCCCCGCCGAGGACTGGCCGCTGCTCGGGCCGTATCTCAGCGCGCACATGCTGGGCCGGCTCGGCAACAACATGTTCCAGATCGCCGCCGCCAGCGCCGCGGCTTGGGACAACGGCGCCGAGCCCGTGTTCCCCGAGCTCGACCCCGGCTCCGAGCAGTACCGCCACGTGCTGATGCGCTGCAACGTCGCCCCAGACAACGTCGAGTGGGTCGACTGGCGCGAGCCCGGCTACGCCTACGCGCCGATCGAGTACGGGCCGAACCGGCGCCTGGTCGGCTACTTCCAGTCAGAGCGCTACTTCGCCCATCACGACGCGCGCATGCGCGCCTTGTTCAGTCCCACGCCCGAGGATGCCGCGCACATCCAGAGCACCTACGGCGAGCTGCTCGAGCGCCCGCAGACCGTCGGCGTGCAGCTGCGCTACTACCGCGAGGAAGACGCCGACACCTATCCCCAGTACGGCGCCCAGTACCTGATGCTCGCCGCTTCGCAGTTCCCGGCCTCCACGACGTTCGTGCTCAGCAGCGACAACCTCGACTACGCACGCGCCAGCATTCCCGCGACGATGAAGAACGTCGTCGTGCTCGAAGGCGAGCCCGACTACATCGACCTGTTCGTGCTCAGCGCCTGCCGCCACAACATCATCGGCAACTCATCGTTCGGCTGGTGGGCGGCCTGGTTGAACGAGAATCCCGACAAGCGCGTGATCAGGCCCGCGAACTGGGTCAACGGCCTTCCGGCTCAGGACGTGTGCCCTTCGGAGTGGCTCGCGCTCGACGCGCCCGAGGACTGATTCACGACCGCGCCGCGATCCGCTACCCGGCGACCGCGCACGAGCCTCAGCTCGCGAAACCACTCGATCGCGCCCAGCAGACCCTCCTCCAGATCGATCGAGGGCCGAAAGCCAAACGACGCCCGCGCCCGCGAGCCGTCGACCAGCCGTCGCGGCTGGCCGTCGGGCTGGGTGGCGTCCCACTCGATCTCGCCGTCGAAGCCCGTCAGCCGCGCGATCGTCTCGGCCAGCTCGCGGACCGCTATCTCCCTGCCGGAGCCGAGGTTGATCGGCCGCGGGTCCTCGCAGCGCTCGCAGGCCAGCACGATCGCCCGGGCGCAGTCCTCGACGTGCAGGAACTCGCGCGTCGCCGCGCCCGAGCCCCAGCAGGTGATCGTCCTTGCGCCGTCTTCGCGCGCCTGCTCGCAGCGGCGGATCAGCGCCGGGATCACGTGGCTGCGATCGGGATCGAAGTCATCGCGCGGCCCGTAGAGGTTCACCGGCATCAGGAACACGCTCTGCAGCCCGTACTGCTCGCGGTAGGCGTCGAGCATCACGAGCAGCGCGCGCTTGGCGATGCCATACGGGGCGTTGGTCTCCTCGGGATAGCCGTCCCACAGGCGATCCTCCGAGAAGGGGGTGGGCGTCAGCTTTGGATAGGAGCAGACCGTCCCGACCTGGACGAACTTCTGCACGCCCGCCAGCCGCGCGGCCTCGATCACGTGCAGGCCCATGCTCAGGTTCGCGTAGATGAAGCGCCCCGGTTCGGCGCGGTTCGCGCCGATGCCGCCGACCTCCGCCGCGAGGTGCACCACCAGCTCGGGCCGGGCCTCGACGAACAGTCGCGCCGCCGCCTCGGGGTCGGTCAGGTCGAACTCTCGGCTGCGCGGCGCGCTCACGAGCGCCCCGCATTCACGCAGGCGAACACAGACCGGCTCGCCGAGGAAGCCGGCGCCTCCCGTGACGAGCACGCGTGTCCCAGTCAGATCCATGTAGGAGCGAACATATTTGACGCGGCGCCCGAGCGAACGCGCGATGATGCGCGCTCATGGGATCGGGCCTCGGCAGAGATCAAGCGCGGCGCGGGGCATGAGCGCCGCCGCCGTCGTCAGCATCGTCTACATCACCGGCCGGGCCGAGCCCCGCCTCGACTGGTTCATCGACAGCCTCGCCAACCAGCTCGCGGACGCGGGCGCCGATCCCGGCGCGGTCGAGCTGATCGCCGTCGACGGGCGCCACTCGCCCGAGCGTGTCGCCGAGTTCGTGCGGATTCTCGGCGACCGCTTTGCGATGCGCCACGTGGCGCCCAAGCCGACGCCCTACGGCGGGCCGCACCGCCTCACCGAGCGCAGCTACAGCGCGATCTCGAGCGCGCGCAACACCGGGATCGTCTACGCGGGCGCTCCCTACATCGCGTTCGTCGACGACTCCTGCCTGCTGGCCGACGGCTGGTGGCGGGAGCTCGCCGCCGCCGCCGAGCACGGCTACGTGATCGCGGGCGCCTACGAGAACCGCGTGGACATGACCGTCGAGCACGGCCGCCTGCTCGAGGGCGGCGGTCCGCGCGCCGCGCCCGCGGCGATCGACTCGCGCTGGGAGGTCGGCGACGACGAGGCGCTCGTGCAGATCGTCGGCGGCCAACTGTTCGGCTGCAGCCTCGGCGCTCCTCACGAGCTGCTGCTGGAGTGCAACGGCTTCGACGAGCTGTGCGACCCGATCGGCGGCGAGGACTCGAACCTCGGCATCCGCCTGGAATGGAGCGGCGCGCGGATCTTCTACAGCAGGCGCATGCTCGCGATCAAAGACGGCGAGCGCCACCGTCACGACACGACGATCAGGCTCGACCGCGGCCAGGCCGTGCCGTCGCCACTGGACGACGAGCGCTACATGAGCTGCCTGCGGGAGTTCGGCGTGGGGCGGCGGACGCTGATCGACGGCGCCTGCGACTGCTCGCACCTGTGCCTGGACCTCCTCTACGGCACCCGCTCCACGAGGGCGCTCGGCAACTACTACGAGCTCGCCGAGCTGTCCGAGGCCGACCTGCCGGGGCTGCCCGCGCGCTTCCCCGAGCGCTACTGGGCCACCGCGGAGCCGATCTCCGCGCTCTGAGCGCGCTACTTGTGCTTGGGGGGCTTGATCGTGACCGGCCGATACAGGGTCGTCGGCGAGCCATGCGTCGGCGTGAAGCGCACGTAGGCGCGTAGCGGCGTCGCACGCCCCAGGCGACCGCGACGGCGCAGCAGCGTCGTGCCCTTCGCGGTCGGCTTCGCCTTCAGGCGCACGATGCCCGCTTTGCCCGAGTGGGCGTGGGCGCGGGCGAAGGCGCTGCGGCCGTGTCCCGGCGTCAGCGCCGCTGCGATCCGCGAGAGGCTGTTCGCGCTCGTTGCCAGGAATTCGAAGTCGCCGCCGGTCGGGAAGTTCACGGTCAGCGCCATCTCGCCGTCGGCGGACACCTTCAACTGTGGGAAGCGGAACGGGACGGGACCGGTGGTCGTGGTCGTGCCGGTCGGCCCCGTCGATCCGCTCGCGCCGGGCTCCGGCTGCGGCTGGGGGGTGACTTTGTCGGCTTCTTTTTCCTCGGGACCCGTCGGACCCGTGGTGCCGGTCGGCCCCAGCGTACGCGCGCTGATCACCTGCCCGATCGCGGCATCCGCGAACGGGAACTGCGAAGTCCAGACGACAGCTGCGCCGAAGGCCGCACCGCCCGCTACGGCTTGGCGCCTGGTGAAGCGACGCTCGTCTGCGCCCTCACCGGCGTCCTGTTGCGGCCCGTCGGGCCGATCCCCCGCCTGATCTTCCATTGTGCGCCTCGCCCTGTCTGGTGACTCGCCGGTCCGTGGCCCGATCGCCGCTCCGTCGTGATGCTGCTGCGCCGCGCCGGTCGGGTCTCCTTCCGGATCAAGCGATGCGGAAAAGTATCACGGCACCCGGTCGACGGCCTTTGGGATTCGCGCTCACAGCGCGCGTTCCAGCGCTCCGACCGGCGCCAGCAGCCCGAGCACCTCGTCGAGCGCCAGTACCGCCAGCCCCGCGGCGGCGTCGCTGACCCCGAAGCTCAACACGAGCTCCTGACCGCGCGCCGCCATCCCCGCGCAGAACTCGACGCGGTCGGAGGTGAACGTGAAGCGCGGCGTCGCGCCCGCCAGGCGCAGCTCGCGATCGAGCAGCACGAAGCGGTGCAGGTAGCGCAGCGCGTGCTCTTCGCGCACGGTCTCGTGGATCACGAACAGGTGCCCGTCCGCGACCGGCACGCCCTGCGAGCCGCCGCGGAAGCCCGCGGCGATCGGCGCCTCGCCTTCGGCCACCGGCGTCATCGCGCCGCTGTGCACGTCGCAGCGCAGCACGAGCGTGGGGGAGCAGCTGTAGAGGAAGTGCAGCTCGCCCTCGTGCACGAACGGCATCCAGTTCTTCTCGTGGCGGGTCGGGTCCGGCCCGGCGAGCGGCTGGGCGTGGGCGACCTCGACGCCCTCGAAGCGCAACAGCGCGATCTCACGCCGCTCGAGCGCGTTCATGTCGCAGACCGTCGCGCTCGCATACCAGCGCCCCTCGAACTCGATCAGGCGGCAGTCCTCATAGCCCGCGATCTGGCTCTCGTGCGGCTCGGGGCGCAGCGCGCGGTCGAGGACCGGCTCGATCGAGCGCACGCCCAGGCCCGCGTCGAGCTCGACCATGTAGTTGATGTTGTGCAGCACGCCCTCCGCGTGCAGCACGCCGCGCTCGATCCGGTAGTTCGCGGTACGGACCACCATCCGAAAGCCGTCCTCGCCGTCGGGCGCGATGCTCGGGTTGAACGCGGGCCAGGCGGGCTTGACGTCGAGCTTGATCTCGCCGATCCGCATGTCGGGCACGAGCGTGGCGAGGCGAACCGGGCCGGTAATGCGTCGTCGCGCGGGGCGCTGCGGCGAGAGGTCGTTGATCTGCGCGCGCTCCTCGCCGCCGGCCTCGTGTCGCGGCGGGCTCGCGTCGAACGCCGCCGCGCCCTCGCCGAGCTCGCCCAGCGAGTGCTCGATGAAGCGGCGCGTCTCCTCGCCGAGCTCGCCGTACTCGAGCACGGTGCGCAGGTCCGCGCGGGTCTGCTCCAGCTCGCCGAGGCCGCCCGCCGCGAACGCCCGCTCCATCAGCAGCCCGTGGTCGTAGACCCAGCGGTGCACGAACAGCACGTCGGCCGGGTAGGGGATCTGAAGGCCGCGCTCGGCGAACATCCGCGCCGGCGCGAACTCGCCCCGTGCGCGGCATGCCTGCGCCAGCTCGAACAGCGGCTCGGCCCGCGTCGGGCGCCGCTGCCAGGCTTCGAGCAGGATCGGCACCCCCGCGGCGTGCTCCTGCCTGATCCGCAGCGCCCCCTCCTGCAGGTTCGCGTAGAAGACCTCCTCCTCCCAGCCGCCCATCTCCACGCGGCGGCGGTAGTACTTCGCGGCGAGCTCGTGACGGTCGAGGTCGCGATAGGTCTGGGCCAGGTAGAAGACCGGGCGCGGGTTCTCGGGCTCGCGCAGCATGTCGCGCTTCAGGAGCCCCGCGTCGCGCAGCAGCTTCTGCGCACGCGAGGACCCGTCGGCGTGGTGCTCGATCTCCAGCGACGCCAGCTCCTCGCGCCGCAGCTCGCCATCGGTGGCGATGTACTCGTGCGTCGAGCCCTCATACCACCAGCGCCGATCGCCGCGCACGAGGCGGATCACGCCGAAGTCCAGCGCGCCGGTCTCGCGCAACAGGTAGGCGTCCGCCTGCAGTCGCCCCAGCGGGCCGTTGTGGCGCAGGGTCATGTCGGCGTCGAGCAGCAGCAGGTAGTCGGCCCTGCCGCGCGCCAGCTCCAACAGCTCGCTGCGGTTGTGGCCGAAGTCGACCCAGGGACGGTGGTGCAGCTCGCCGGGCAGGTGGCCCAGCAGCGAGCCGACGAGCTCGGGCGTGCCGTCGCTGGAGCCCGTGTCGCAGATCACCCACGAGTCGATCAGGCCTCCCAGCGAGCCGATGCAGCGCTCGAGCACGTGCGCCTCGTCGCGCACGATCATGCAGAGCGCGATCCGCGGGGCGCTCACAGCCTCACCGCCGCACCGGCCGGAGCGCGATAGCGGCGCTGCGCCACGCCCTCGAAGTCCTCGCGCCAGGCGGCGTCGAACACCGAGGCCGGATGCCCGCAGGCGCGGACCTGGCGCTCGTGGACCCACAGCGCGCGGTCGGGCGCCCGCAGCGCCCCGTCGAGCCGGTCGGCGACCTGCACGATCGCCATCCCGCCTGCACAGCGCGAGGCCGCGAGATCGGAGGCCCAGGCCGCGAAGCGCTCGTCCTGCAGCGGCGGCAGCCGGTCGATCAGCAGCAGCCGCGGCGGTGCGCACTCGAGCGTTACGGTCAGCGCGAGGCGCGCGGCGAGCGCCGGGGGAGCGTCGCCGAGCGCCGAGCCGAGCCACGGCGTCGCGCCTGCGAGCTCCGCCAGCTCGTCGATGCGTCGCGCGGCCTCGGGCACGTGCGCGCCGAGGAAGGCCGCGAACAGCTGCACGTTCTCGGCCACGCTCAGCTCCTGCTCCATGCCGTCGCCGAGCGCCGAGATCAGCACGACGGGGCCGCCGCCGACGTGCAGCTCGCCCACGCGCGGGCGGCACAGCCCCGCGAGCGTGTGCAGCAGCAGGCTGCCCTCCTCGGGGTCGATCCGCAGCGCGAGCAGCTCGCCCGCGCGCACGTGGACGTACAGGTCTTCGAGTCGCGTCCTGCCGGCATGCGCGCCGCGCGCGAGGCCGGGTGGGAGGTCCGGTTCCTCACCGGGCTCCTCCAGGTGA
This sequence comes from Solirubrobacteraceae bacterium, assembly GCA_036267655.1. Classification (GTDB taxonomy): domain Bacteria; phylum Actinomycetota; class Thermoleophilia; order Solirubrobacterales; family Solirubrobacteraceae; genus Palsa-744. The sequence continues at coordinate 108,820 of DATAVP010000029.1, read as the reverse complement.
AGCCCGGTGCCCCACACGACCACGTCGCTCGGGATCGTGCCCGTCGCGGGGCGCGGCGTGTCGGCGTGCTCGAGCGCCGGCGAGTCAAAGCCGCGCTCGGCGCAGCGTGCGCGCACCGCGGGGCTCGCGTCGAGCGCCAGCGCCGCGAGCGCGGCCTGGGCCGGCGGCTGCGAGCGCAGCCACCGCGGGCCGTTCGCGAGCAGCTCCGCCGAGTAGCAGCGATAGCCCTCGCCCGCGCCCGCGGCCGCCTCCAGCAGCCGCACGAGCGTCTGCTCCAGCGTGAACGGCGGCTCGATCTGCCAGCGCGCCGCGAAGCCCTCGGGCCGCATGGCGAGCGCCAGGTAGTCCGAGGCGCTCTCGGTCTGCACGCTGTCGGGCAGCGCCCGCACCAGCATCCCCGCGCGCAGGTGGTCGATCAGGAACAGCTCGTAGCCGAGCTCGCTCAGCCGCCGGCGCAGCGAGCAGACCGAGGCGCCGTAGCGGGGCAGCATGTCGCCGTTGCACTCGAACACGATCGCGGGTCGCTCGCCTGCCGAGAACAGGCGCTCCATGCCGTTCAGGGCGTGCAGCTCGTTGCCCTCGACATCCATCTTTATTAGATCGATCCCGTCCCAGTCACGTGCCCGCACCAGCTCGTCGATGTTCACCGCGGGCACCGTCACGGTCCCCGCGCCGGACTCCCCGCGCTGCTGGACGTGCCCGTGGATGCTCTGCTCGATGAACTCGATCGGCTCGTCCGAGGCGCTGATCGCGCCGTGCACCACCTCCAGCGCCTCAAAGCCGTTGCGCCGTGCGGAGTGGCGCATCAGCTCGACGTGCTGGGGCGAGGCATCGACCGAGGTCACCCGCGCGCCGAGCTTGCTCGCGGGCAGCGAGAAGGTGCCGATGTGGCAGCCGAGGTCCAGCACCCGCGAGCCCGGTTGCACGAGGCCGAGGAACGCGCGCATGATCGGCTCGTCGATGCGGTGGTGCTCCAGCAGCCACTCCGCCACCACGTCGCTCGCGGCGAGGTCCACGCAGAACTCGACCTCGGGGCGCTCGGCGACCGATGCGCGCGTGAATGCGAGAACCTGCGGCTTCATCGGCGCGGCAAGGCTAGCGGTCGGGAACGGGCAGTGCTGCCGCGGCCCGGCCGCCGTCCGGAGCGAGCGACTAAAAGCTCGTGGGCGCCCAACCGGCGGGGTAGGCGCCGGGCGGTACTTCGCCGGGATAGGTGGGGAACAGGCTTAGCGCGATCCGCTCCGCGGCGCTGCCCGCGAGCAGCTCGCGCAGGTCGCCGATCGGCAGCAGCACCCTGATCGTCGCGCCGATCTGCAGATCCGCCGCGTTGGGCTGCTCGCCGCCGATCACGCCGTCGCGGGCGAGCTGCTCGATGTGCGCGACCTTCGCGGGCAAGCCCGCGAGATCGTCCTGCAGCCGCGCCGCCGTGATCTGGTGGTAGCGCCAGGTGGCGCGCACGAATTTGATCGCGAAGTCCGTGCCCGGCCCGTCGAGCGGCTCGCCGCCCGCGAACGTCCCCATCGACTCGGGGCGGAAGTACATCGCGCCCCACGGCAGGCAGCGCCCGAGCGCCTGCAGCTCCTCATCGCCCCAGCGCTCGGCCTCGCGCACCTCATCGGAGGGATACAGCACCGGCTGCGGCTCGATCTCCTCCAGACGGCTGAGGATCGCGCGCGATCCGTGCACCGGCTCGCCGTCGATCAGCAGGCCCGGCACCGTCGAGTGGCCCTCTCCGTAGATCGCTTCCATCGACTCCAGGCGCTCGGTGTGTGGGAAGTCGATCCGCTCGAATTGCAGGCCCTTCAGCTCCAGCGCCGCCGCCACGGTCATGCACGGGTGCGAGGGCGGGACCGCGTGCAACGTGATGCTCGGCGCCATCCGCGAAGCCTACCCGCCGAGACGAAACCGCGTTTGTGTTCATAATCGGCGCCCATGACCTATGTCCCGCCGCAGCAGATCATCGAGCGCTACGCCTCGGTGCTCGTGAACTTCGCGCTCGGCGGCGGCCGCGGGGTGCAGCCCGACGAGGTCGTGCGGATCGCCGCGGCCGAGAGCGCCAAGCCCCTCTACGCCGAGTTGGCGAAGGCGGTCTGGCGGGCGGGCGGGCACGTGATCAGTGCCTACCGCCCCGACGACGATCATCAAATCAATATCGCTCGCGACTTCTACGAGCTCGCCAACGACGCCCAGCTCGACCGCTTCAACACCAACTACATGCGCGGGCTGGTCGAGGAGATGGACCATCAGGTGACCGTGCTCGCCGATGCCGATCCGCACGCGCTGGACTCGGTCGATCCCGCCAAGATCATGCGTCAGGGCGCCGCGATGCGTCCGCTCCTGGACTGGCGCGGGGAGAAGGAGAACGCCGGGCGCTTCAGTTGGACGCTCGGCCTCTACGGCACGCCCGCGATGGCCGCCGAGGCCGGCATGAGCCTGGAGGAGTACTGGGAGCAGATCGTCCACGCCTGCTTCCTCGACGCCGAGGACCCGATCGCGCGCTGGCGCGAGGTCGGCGAGCAGGTCAGCGCCAGTCGCGAGTGGCTGGACTCGCTGCAGATCGAGCGCGTGCACGTGCAGGGCGAGGACGTCGACCTGCACGTCTCGCTCGGCGAGCAGCGCCGCTGGCTGGGCGGGCGCGGGCGCAACATCCCCAGCTTCGAGCTGTTCACGAGCCCCGACTGGCGCGGCACCGAAGGCTGGATCTACTGCAACCAGCCGCTCTACCGCTACGGCAACCTCGTCAAGGGCATTCGCCTGGAGTTCGTCGACGGGCGCGTCGTGAAGGCCGGCGCCGAGGAGAACGAGAAGGTGCTGACCGAGATGATCGCCACCGAGGGCGCCGATCGCGTCGGGGAGTTCTCCTTGACCGACCGCCGCCTGTCGCGCATCACCCGCTTCATGGCGCACACGCTGTACGACGAGAACGTCGGCGGTCGCTTCGGCAACACCCACATCGCGCTCGGGCGCTCCTACCAGGACGCCTACGACGGCGACCCCAGCGAGGTGCACGCCGAGCGCTGGGCCGAGCTCGGCTTCAACGACTCCACCGTGCACACCGACATCGTCTCCACGACCGACCGCGTCGTCACCGCGACGCTGCGCGGGGGCGAGCAGCGCGTGATCTACCGCGACGGCGAGTTCCTGCTCGACTAGTCCGATGGACGAGTCCCCCGCGGAAGTCGTCGATGCCACGCGGCGCACGCATCTCGCCAGCGAGCGCACGTTCCTCGCCTGGTGGCGGACCGGCCTGACCTCGCTGACCGTCGGCATCGGCGCCGGCAAGATCGTCCCGGCTCTCACCGACGGCGCGACCTGGCCCTACACGCTCGTCGGCGCGGGCTTCGCCCTGCTGGGCGTGATCTGCATCGGCTACGCCGCGCTGCGGCGCCGCGAAGTCGAGCGCGCGCTGGAGCGCGGCGAGTTCGCGCGCCCCGACGATCGCGTCGTGCTCGTGATGACGACGCTCGGCGCGCTGCTCGGCCTGCTGGTGCTCGTGATCGTGATCGTCGAGGGCTGAGCGCCGGCTGGGCCGGGCATCGACGCGCGCTGCAAGCAGCGCTTGCCGCTAGCGCGATTTCGGCGGCAGCTTGACGATGCCGATGAAGAAGTCGTCGATCTGGTGGACGATCTGGCCGAAGCGGTCGAAGTCCACGGGCTTGGTGACGTATGCGTTGGCGTGGCTCTTGTAGGAGCGCAGCACGTCCTCCTCGGACTGCGAGGTCGTCAGCACGACCACCGGGATCGTCGAGAGGTCGGGGTCGGACTTGATCTCCGCGAGCACCTCCGCGCCCGACTTGCGCGGCAGGTTCAGGTCGAGCAGGATCAGGTCGGGGCGCTCGCGGTCCGAGTACACGCCTTCGCCGCGCACGTACATCATCGCCTCGACGCCGTCGCTGACGACCGACAGCACGTTGCCGACCTTGTGGTCGGCGAACGCCTCGCGGATCAGCAGCACGTCGCCGGGGTCGTCCTCGACCAGCAGCACCGAGATCAGGTCGGCATTCATCTGGTCCCCTCGCTCATCTCCAGCACACTCGTCCCCTCGGTTCCCGCCTCGTCGTTCGCACCCTCGTCTACAGGGAGAGTAAAGCGGAATCGGGCACCATTTGAAAACTCACTGTCAAGCCACATGTGCCCGCCGTGGAACTCGACGATCTTGCGGCACAGCGCCAGGCCGATCCCGCTGCCCTCGAAGGACTCGCGCGAATGCAGGCGCTGGAAGATCAGGAAGATCCGCTCGGCGTACTCCTGCTCGACGCCGATCCCGTTGTCGGTGGCGCTCAGCTCCCAGAAGGCGCCGACGCGACGCGCGGCGATGCGCACCAGCGGCGGCTCGGAGCCGCGGAACTTCAGGGCGTTGGAGATCAGGTTCTGAAACAGCGAGGCCAGCTGCGTGCGATCGCCGCGGATGCTCGGCAGCGCCGTGGCGCTCACGCTCGCGCCGGTGCGCTCGATCGGAGCAGCGAGCGCGGTCTCCACGCCGCTCAGGACTTCGTTCAAGTCGACCATCTCCTGCTCGCGTCCGCCGCGGCCCACGCGCGAGAAGGTGAGCAGGTCGTTGATCAGGATCTGCATCCGCTTCGCGCCGTCGACCGCGAACTCGATGTACTGCTCGCCGCGCTCGTCGAGCTGGTCGCCGTAGCGTGTCTTCAGCGCCTGGCAGAAGCTCGCGATCTTGCGCAGCGGCTCCTGCAGGTCGTGCGAGGCGACATAGGCGAACTGCTCGAGCTCCGCGTTCGAGCGCGTCAGCTCGAGCGCCTGCTCCTCGAGCTGCCCGCGCGCCCGCTCGACCGTCGCGAGCTCATCGACGATGCGCTGGCGCATCGCGTCGATCTCATCGCCCACCTCGGTGATCTCGCGGGGGCCGCCCGCGATCGTCAGCGGCGTCGAGAACTCGCCGCCCGCCACCCGTCGCGCTTCGCGTCCCAGCCGCGCCAGCGGGCGCGTGACGGCGCCTCGCAGCAGCAGCCCCGCCGCCAGCACGCCGCCGAGGATCAGCACCGCGGCCACGATCAGCAGCGTCTGCAGCGAGCCCGCCGCGTCTTCGAGACGGTCGCGAGCGTCCGCGTCTTTGATGTCGAGTTCGCGCTCCAGCGTCGCCAGCGAGCTGCGCACCCCGTCGAACAGCCGTTTGCCCGCGCGGTCGGCCATGATCGCCTGGGCCTTGGAGGAGTGCGGCTCGATCAGCGTCGGCGCCACGTAGCCGCCCCGCCAGGCATCGGCGCTCGAGCGCACGCGCGCCACGTCGCCGGGGATCGGCGCTCCCACGACCCGGCCCAGCGCTTCCAGTTCCTGATACGCGCGGCGCTCGGCCCGCAGGCCGCTGTCGTACGGTTCCAGGAAGCTCGCCTCGCTCGTCAGGGCGAAGCCGCGCACGCCGGTCTCCTCGTTGACCAGCGCGTTTTCGAGCGACAGCGCCGTGCGTCTGGCGGGTCCGACCTGGTCCAGCAGCAGGTGGCGGTTGTGCGTGAGCTGGCCGTTCGCGCCCAGCGCCAGCCCGATGCCCACGACCGCGAGCACGAGCACCAAGCCGATCGTCACCGCCAGCAGCTGGCCCACGCCCATGCGCCGCAGCTGCCGCGCCACGCGCGAGCCCTGCGGCTCGGGCGCGCTCACGAGCGGCTCATCGCTGGTCCAGATCGGCGCGCGCCCCCACCAGCAGCATCGCCACGTCATCGCTCAGCTCGCCGCCGTTGAGGCGCTCGGCCTCCTCGATCAGCTCCTCGAGCAGCGCTGCCGGCCGATCGCGCCAGTGCGGCTGCTCTGCGATCCGCTGCTCGATCAGGCGGTGAAAGCCCTCTTCGCCCAGGCGCTCGGACCCGGCGCCGATCCGCCCCTCGATGATCCCGTCGGTGTAGAGCAGCAGCGTCCACTCGCGCGGCAGGCTCAATTGCTCGGGTCGCCACGGGCCTTCGTTGATGCCGATCGCGCCGTCGCCCAGCACCTCCGAGAGGGCCTCGACCGACAGCCCGCCGATCAACGCGGGCTGTGGATGACCGGCGCGGATCAACGTCGCCGAGCGATCGCGCGGGTCGATATCGATCGAGCACAGCGTCGCGAACAGGCCGGGGACGTGACGCTCGTGCTCGAACACCTGCTGCAGCGTCGCCAGCAGGACCGCGGGCTCGGTGCCCGCCAGCGCCAGCGCCCGCCACGCCGCCCGCAGGCTGACCCCGATCGCCGCTTCGTCGGGCCCGTGACCGCAGACGTCGCCCACCAGGACGTGCAGGCGTCCGTCGCCGTTCTGCACCAGGTCGAAGAAGTCGCCGCCGAGCAGCGCGCGGCTGCGCCCGGCTCGGTAGCAGGAGGCGACCCACACCGAGGGGTCCTCGATCAGCGGGTTCGGAGCCAGACCTTTTTCAAGCCGCGTCACCTCGCGCGCCTGCGCCTCCACGAGCAGCAGCTCGCGCTCGGCCTCCTCGGCCCGGCGGCGCCCGATCGCGTAGCGGATCGAGCGCGCGAGCTGCTCGCCGTCGACGTGGCCCTTGACCAGGTAGTCCTGCGCGCCGGCTTCGACCGCCGCCACACCCGCCGCCTTGTCGTCCAAGCCCGTCAGCACGATCAGCGGGATGCCCGGCACCCGCGAGCGCAGCTGCGCCACCGCGTCCAGGCCCAGCGCATCCGGCAGCCCGAGGTCCAGCAGCACGCAGTCGGTCTGGGACTCGAGCGCGCTCAGCGCTTCCATCAGCGTGCGGCTGTGCGCGATCTGGGCCAGCGGCAGCTGTTCGGCCAGCTCGTCCTTCACCAGCAGGGCGTCGCCCTCGTCATCCTCTACCAGCAGCACGCTGATCCGCTCGCGCGCCACGGTGCGCTCCTCGGCGGGCGTCACGGTCTCGTCGTCCGGCGTTCGGACCGCTCGGCTCGCTGTCTCATGCGCGGGAATCTTATAAGCGCCACGCGCTCGGGTCGGCGAGGCGCGTCGGGCGTGCGCCGCCGTTTTCCGGGAGGCGGGCACATACGCTTCACGCCGTGAGTGCTCTGGAAAAGCTGCGCGACCGTATGGCCGAGTTGTCCGACCTATCGGCCACCGAGATGCTCGCAGCGTGGGACCAGCTCGTGATGATGCCCGCCGACGGCGCCGCCGCCCGCGCGCAGCAGCTCGGCACGCTGGCGCGGCTCACGCACGAACGGGCCACCGGCGAAGAGGTCGGCGGCTGGCTCGCCGAGCTCGACGGCAGCCCGCTCGACGGGCTCGACGACGACGTCGTACGCCTCGCGCGGCGCGACTGGGAGCGCGCACGGCGGGTGCCGACCGAGCTCGCGGTCGAGCTCGCCCAGGCCAGCGCCCAGGGTCAGGAGAGCTGGCGCGCGGCCCGAGAGGGAGACGACTTCGCCGCCTTCCTGCCTGCGCTGGAGCGCAACGTCGAGCTCGCGCGCGCCTATGGCGAGTGCCTGGCCGAGGAGAACGAGCGCCCCTACGATGCGCTGCTCGGCGACTACGACTTCGGGCTTGACAGCGAGGACCTGCGCCGCGTGTTCTCGGCGCTCGCCGAGAAGCTGCCGCCGCTCGTCGGCGAGGCCCGCGCGCACTCGCCGCGGCGATCGCTCGCCGTGCCGGTCGCCGCACAGGAAGCCGCCGTCGCGGGCACGCTCGCGCGCGTCGGCGTCGACCCGACAAGTTGGCGCGTGGACGTCTCCGCGCACCCGTTCACCGCCTGGGTCGGGCCGCGCGACAGCCGCGTCACCACGCGCTACGGCGACGGCGAGGTCGAGTCGCTGCTGAGCTCGCTGCACGAGTTCGGGCACGCCCTCTACGAGCGCCAGATCGACCCCGCGCTCGACCGCACGAACCTCGGCCGCGGCACCTCGATGTCGATTCACGAGTCACAGAGCAAGCTGTGGGAGAACCACGTTGCACGTAGCCCCGCCTTCGCCGAGGTGCTCGTCGCCGAACTGGCCGAGGGCGGCTTCACGGTCAGCGCCCCCGACCTGCACGCGACGCTCGTCGGCGTCGAGCCCTCGCTGATTCGCGTGTCCGCCGACCCGCTGACCTATCCGCTGCACATCATCCTTCGCTTCGAGCTCGAGCTCGCGATGATCGAAGGCGAGCTGGCGGTCGCCGATCTGCCGGGCGCCTGGCGCGAAGGGATGCGCCGCCTGCTCGGCGTCGAGGTGCCGTCCGACGCGCTCGGCTGCCTGCAGGACGTGCACTGGGGCGGGGGCAGCTTCGGCTACTTCCCCAGCTACGCGCTCGGCTGCCTGATCGCCGCGCAGCTGTGGGAGGCGATCGAGCGCGACCTCGGCTCGCGCGAGGAGGATCTGCGCCGCGGCGAGGTCGGGCCAATCCAGGTCTGGCTCGCCGAGCACGTGCACCGCTATGGGCGGCGCCTGGACACGCTGCCACTCTTGCGGCAGGCCACCGGCGAAGGGCTCGCCGTCGAGCCGTTCCTGCGCTACGTAGAACCCCTCGCCGGCCGCTGAGCCCGTCCGGCTCGGACGACGTGTACTAGCCCGCCGGATCCGGGCTCGTCGTCGCGACGATTTCTGCCATCAACTCGTGCAAGTCGTGGTTGGCCTCATAGACCATCTGCTGGCGCGCGGCGCCGTTGCCGGCCGTGCCGAGCAGGTCGCGCACGCCCTCCAGCTCTGCCTCGCAGCCGAGCTCGCGTGCATGGGGTGAAAGCTCCGCGAGCAGCTCGTCCGCCAGCTCGCGCACGCCCCGGCGCTCGCCGGAGGACTGCTCGTACAGCTCGGCCTCGAGGCCGTGACGCGCGGCCAGCCAGCGGTTCTCATCGAGGATCTCCCAGTGCGGCTCGGGCTCGTCGAGGCCCTGCTGGAAGCGCTCGACCAGCAGCTTCACGAGCGAGACGACCAACGCGCTCAGCGCCGCCGTGTGCTCGACGCGTGTCTGCGAGTCCATCGCGCGCACCTCGACCGTGCCGAGCCGGGGGTGGGGGCGGACGTCGTACCAGAGGTAGGTGTAGTCCTCGATCAGCCCGCTGTCGCTCATCCGCTGCACGCGCTCGGAGAAGTCGGCCCAGTCGACGAAGCGCGGCGGCAGCCCGACGCGCGGGAAGGCGCGGAAGATCGGCACGCGACTGGACATCAGCCCCGTCGGCTGCCCCCGCCACAGCGGCGAGTTCGCCGACAGCGCGATCAGCAGCGGCACGTACGGGCGCAGCGCGTTCGCCACGTAGATCGTCTCCTCGGGATCGGCCATGCCGACGTGCACGTGCATGCCGAACACCAGCTCCTGGCGCGCGACGAACCCCAGCGAGCGGATCAGCCCGCGGTAGCGGTCGTCGCTGACCACGCGCTGGTCCTCCCAGCGCGCGAACGGATGCGTGCCCGAGGAGCCGATCTCGAGCCCTTTCGCGCGCGCCCGGTCGCGCACCAGCCCACGTAGCGCGCTCAGCTCCACTGCGGCCGCGGGCACGTTCGCGCAGGGCTGGGTCGCAATCTCCAGCACCGACTCCAGCAGCTCCGGCTGGATCTGGCCCGAGGGCGGGTCCTCGCCGAGGATCGAGTCGACCGCGTTGACCAGATCAAGCGAGGAGGAGTCGAGGATCATCAGCTCCTCCTCGACCCCCACCGTGTAGCGGGGACCGTCAAAGCGGTGCTCCATGTCGGCACCCTACCCGCACCCGCCGCGGGCGCAATCTCGGCGGGCGCGGACGCTGGAGCGCCAGCGAGGGCGGGCGGCGCCCGCGTCCGTGTGACCGGCGCCGTGCGCCAGGGGCGCCCGCGCCCGTCGCTCAGCGCTGCTGCAGCACCGACAGCACGTTGCCGGCCGGGTCCTTGAACCAGGCGATGTAGGGGCCGCCCGCGCGCATGATCCCGCGCTCGTCCTGCTCCATGCCCTCGTAGCGCTCGAGGATCACGCCGCGGGCGCTCAGCTCATCGACGGCCCGCTCGATGTCCTCCACGGGGAAGTTGAGGATCGTGTACTCGGCCGGGTTGTGGCCCGGCCTCGGGTAGACGATCGTCGGGCGCTTGCCGCCCTCCAGCTCGAGCGTCAGGATCCCGTTCGCGACCGAGGTGCCGATCCCCAGCGTCTCGCCGTAGAAGGCACGCGCCCGCTCGACATCGTCCACGGCAAAGCCGCTGAAGGCCTGTGTCTCGCCGAACATGCTCGGCTCCTTTCGTTGATGGACCGGCTCCATGTCGGTCCCTTTGCTAAGACGAGGCTTCGCGGCGCAACTCATCGCCGCCGGTAGCGATGAGTTTTGCGCGGGAACGTCGTCTTCATCGCAAAGGCAACGGACCCGACGACGAAGGAGACGCGAAATGCCCGACACCACGTCTGAACACAACCGCTGGCTCGCGCTCTACGTGCTGTGCACGGGCGTCTTGATGATCGTGCTCGACGTGACCGTCGTCAACGTCGCCCTGCCTTCGATCCAGACCGACCTCGGCTTCACGCAGTCGGGCCTGGCGTGGGTCGTAAACGCCTATCTGATCGCCTTCGGCGGGCTGCTGCTGCTGGCCGGGAGGGTCGGCGACCTGATCGGGCACAAGCGCGTGTTCCTGATCGGGCTCGTGATCTTCACCGTCGCCTCGCTGGTCTGCGGCCTTGCCGATAACCAGACATTGCTCGTCGTCGCGCGCTTCGTCCAGGGCGCGGGCGGCGCGATGACCTCGGCGGTCGTGCTGGGGATGATCGTGACGATGTTCCCCGAGCCCGGCGATCAGGCCAAGGCGATCGGCGTGTACGGCTTCGTCGCCTCCGCCGGCGGCTCGGTGGGCCTGCTCGCGGGCGGCGTGCTCACGCAGGCGATCGACTGGCACTGGATCTTCTTCATCAACGTCCCGATCGGGCTCGTGACCGGCTTTGCCGCGCTGCGGCTGCTGGGGGAGAGCCAGATGCCGAGCGCCGCCAAAGGCGTGGATCTGCCGGGCGCGGCGCTGATCGTCGCCTCGCTGATGCTCGGCGTCTACACGATCGTCTCGCCCGCGGCCGAAAAAGGCTGGGGCTCGGGCACGACGCTTGGCTTCGCCGCGGGCTCGCTCGTGCTGCTGGCGCTGTTCATCTGGCGCGAGGCCACCGCGCGCGAACCGCTGATGCCGCTGCGCGTGTTCCGCTCGCGCGACACCGCGGGCGCGAACGCGATCCAGGCGCTCGTCGTGGCGGGCATGTTCGGCACCTTCTTCCTCGGCTCGCTCTACCTGCAGCGCGTGCAGCACTACGACCCGCTGAAGATCGGCCTCGCCTTCCTGCCGACGACCGTCGTGATGGGCACGCTGTCGCTGCGCTACTCCGAACGCCTGATCATGCGCTTCGGCGCGCGCAACACGCTCCTGCCGGGGATGGTGCTCGTCGCGATCGGGCTGCTGCTGTTCGCCCGCGTGCCCGTGCACGGCAACTACGTGACCGACGTGCTGCCCGTGATGCTGCTGCTCGGCCTCGGCGTCGGCTCCAGCTTCCCGGCGCTGATGTCGCTGGCGATGGCCGACGTCGAGCCCCGGGACGCGGGCCTGGCCTCCGGGCTCGTGAACACCTCGGCGCAGGTAGGCGGGGCGCTCGGGCTGGCGGTGCTCGCCACGACCTCCGCGACGCACACCAACTCGCTGACGAAGGCGGGCAAGCCGCTGGCCGACGCGCTCACGAGCGGCTACCACGTCGCATTCGTGATCGCCGCCGGGCTGCTTGGCCTCGCGATCCTGCTGTCGCTCGGGCTGCGCGCGCCAAAGCGCGCGATCGCCGGCGGCGGCGAGGGCGCGGTCGCGGAGGCCGCCGAGTTCGGCGAGGGCATCGCGCCGACGCCGCCGCAACGCGGCCCCGAGCCGGGACGGAGCGACGCCCCGGCCCACGGCGCCGGCATGAGCCACAACTCCCAACACACCGCCGGTCCGCCGAGGGAGTCGATCGAAGCCGGTTAGCGAGCGGCGCACGCGAGCGGACCGCGCCGATGGCCCTCGAGCGTCAGCAGTGGAAGGTGACCGTGCCGAGCCCGCTGTCGCGCGAGCTGCTCCCCGAGCTGTTCGCGCGCACCTGCGAGCTGCTGGCGCCGGGCGGCTGTGAGCTGCTCCTGTGCGAGGTCGGCGGGGTGGACGCCGACGCGGTGGCGGTCGACGCGCTCGCCCGCCTGGCCCTGGCCGCGCGCCGCAACGGCTGCGAGGTGCGTCTGATCGGCGCCTCGGCGGAGCTCCGCGGGCTCGTGGAGCTGATCGGACTGGCCGACGTGCTGCGCGTGGAGCTGCCGGTCGCCGGGCTAGGAGGAGGAGCCGAGCGCCCCGGGCCGGGACGCAACCTCTGAGTAGTCCAGCGGCAGGCCGAACAGGGGAAACAGCGTCTCGGTCGAGAGGAAGAAGGTCATCTCGACGATACGCCCGTCCTTGACCTCGAGCACCTGTAGCGCCCAGGGTTCGAAGCCCTCGCCGTTCTCGCGCGGCTTGTACTGGCCGAAGGCGGGCGAGCCGTTCGCGTCGAGCACCGGCACGACGCGCGAGCCGCGGCAGCCCGCGCCCTGCCCGACCCACCAGTTGAAGATGTCCTCGCGCCCGCGCAGCCACAGCTCATAGGGGGGCATCGACTGCGTGGCGTCCTCGTGGATCAGGCTCGTCAGCGCGTCCATGTCGTAGCGCTCGAAGGCGTCCACGTAGCGGCCGAGCAGCGCGCTGTCCTGCTCGCTGAGCGCGCCCTGACCGGCGTCGAGCGTGGGCGTGGTCTCGAGCGTCGCCCGCGCCCGCTGCAGCGCGCTGTTGATCGCGGGCGTGCTCGTCTTCAGCAGCTCGGCGACCTCGGAGGCCTTCCAGTGCAGCACCTCGCAGAGGATCAGCGCCGCGCGCTGGCGCGGCGGCAGGTGTTGCAGCGCGGCCACGAACGCCAGGCGGATCGTCTCGCGCGACTGGGCGACCGCGGCGGGATCGCTGATCTCCGGCACGACCATGCCGTCGGGGATCGGCTCGATCCAGGTCGTCTCCGCCAGGATCTCCCCGATCGGACCGTCGGGCGAGCGCGCCTCGCCCAGGTCCATCGGGCGCGCGCGGCGCTGCTTGGCGTCGAGCATGTCCAGGCAGACGTTCGTCGCGATTCGGTAGAGCCAGGAGCGCACCGAGGCGCGGCCCTCGAAGCTATCGAGCGAGCGCCAGGCGCGCAGCAGCGTTTCCTGGACCGCGTCCTCGGCCTCGAACGGCGAGCCCATCATCCGGTAGCAGTGCGCGGTCAGCTCACGGCGGTGGCGCTCGAGGTCGCCGAAGTCCTCGGTCGGCGTGGCGGCGGTTGAACTCTCCACGGCTCCATCCTAGGGACTGCCCGGCCGGGAGCCGCGGGGCGGGAGTGCTGCCGACACCATCGGGTGGCGGGTGAGACGAGGAGGGACCCCGCCGCCCGACGCGACCTTGGGGAGTGCCGCGGATGGTGTCGGCCTCACGCCACACCCGCGCTCGCGCGTCCGTGCGCGGACTGGCGGGTGGGCGAGAGCTTGCCCCAGCGCGCGCGCTGGGCGTAGTTCATCAGCGTCGAGAAGTAGCGCTCGAGCGGGGGACAGACGAGACCGCGCGGCGGCAGCAGCCGCTGCGCGCGGCGGTCGTCGAAGCGGGTGCGCACGTCGAAGTAGGGGAGATACACCTCGGCCTCGCGCACGCCCGGCAGCGCGTCGGCGCTCGGCCCGCGCACGAACGGCGGCGGCGGGCGGTCGAAGTGGGCGCACGCGAGCTCCAGCAGCCGCCGGTTGCTGACCGCGCCCTCGCCCGCGACGAGGGCGAAGGTGCCGTCGGCGGCGGGGTCCTCGTGCAGCGCGAGGATGCCGTCGGCCGCGTAGTCGACGGGCACGATGTCGAGCACGCCGTCGGGGTCGGCGGCGACCTCGCCGATCAGCCCGCGCGAGAACGCCTGCAGCGGCCAGTAGACGACGTTGAAGCTGGGCGTCCATCCGCAGCGGCTGTCGCCGACCACGATGCTCGGGCGCGCCACGACGAGCGGGAGCCCCGCGGCCTTCGCGCGCAGCAGCCGCTCCGCGGATGCCTTGGAGCGCTCGTAGCTGTTGCGGAACTCTTGGCCGACGTCGAGCCGGCGCTCGTCGAAGTCGCCGTCGTGGCGGCCGCAGACGTAGGCCGTCGAGACGTGGACCATGCGGCGCAGGCGCCCCGTCGCATGCAGCTCCCGGGCGAGCTCCAGCATCCTCGCGGCGCCGCCCGCGTTGACGTTGCACGCCTCCGACTGCGGCAGGTCGAAGGCGATCGAGGCCGCGCAGTGGATGATGCTGCTCGTGCGCGCGAGCAGCTCGCGGCGATCGCGGGCGCTCAGGCCAAGGCCCTCCCGGGAGATGTCGCCCGCGATCGCCTGCACGCGCCCGGCCGCGAGCGGCCGCTCGTCGTAGAGGCGCTCGAACACGCCGACCAGGCGCTCGGCGGCGGCTTCGCGATCCCGCGCGCGCACCAGCACGATCACGTCACTGTCGCTGCGCTCGAGCAGCCGCGCCAGCAGCTCCATGCCGAGGAAGCCGGTCGCGCCGGTCAGGAGCACGGTCTCGCTCATCGGCGCCTCACCGGATCGGCGCGCCCATCGCGTGGTAGCCGCCGTCGACGTGGACGATCTCCGCGGTGATGCCGCGCGCGGCTCGGGACAGCAGGAAGCAGATCGCCTCGGCCACCGGCCCCGCGTCGTCTACGTCCCAGGCCAGCGGTGCGACCAAGCGCCAGTTCGCGGCGAGCTGCTCGAAGCCGGGGATGCCGCCCGCGGCGAGCGTCCGGATCGGCCCGGCCGAGACGAGGTTCACGCGGATGCCGTGTGGCCCGAGGTCGCGCGCCAGGTAGCGGGCCACGCTCTCAAGCGACGCCTTCGCCACGCCCATCCAGTCGTACACCGGCCACGCGACCTGGGCGTCGAAGTCGAGACCGACGATCGCGCCGCCGGCACCGTCGTTGCCCTGCTCCAGCAGCGGCGCCAGGGCGCTCGCGAGCGTCTTCAGCGAGAAGGCGCTGGTCTGAAAGGCGGTCGTCGCGCTCTCGCGGCTGGCGCCCATGAAGTCTCCGCCCAGCGCATCCGCGGGCGCGAAGGCGACCGCGTGCAGCACGCCGTCCAGGCCGCCCCAGCGCTGCCGAAGCTCCTGCGCCACGGCCAGCACGTCCTCGTCGGAGTTGACGTCGAGCTCGAGGATCTCGACCGGCTCGGGCAGCTCCTCGGCCGCGCGTTCGGTCAGGTGTCGCGCGCGGCCGAAGCCGGTCAGCAGAACCTCGGCGCCGGCGAGCTGCGCCCGGCGCGCGGCCTCGAAGGCGATCGACTTGCGCGTGATCACGCCCGTGATCAACAGCCTGCTCCCGCTCAGCACGGGAAGACCCCGCCGGCGTACTCGACCGGCCGCGTGGACTCGGCGAGCGCGGCATCGGACTCGGCCTGTCCGTCGCGCCTCCACAGCACGTCGATCCGCGCGCGGCACAGCAGCGCCTCGTCCTGATTGCGGATCGACCAGGCGCAGCCGACCAGGCCGAGCTCGTCGTCCAGGCCCGACAGCTCGGCGATCCTGCCGTCGGCCTTGATCGTCTCGCCGAGCTTCAGCGGGCGCTTGAACACGACGTCCGCGATCCGCCGCAGCGCCACGACCCGCTCTGGATCGAGCGGCATCAGCCCGACCGCGTAGGAGACGATCAGCATGCCGTGCGCGATGCGCTCGCCGAAGCGGCTCTGCGCCGCCCAGCTCGCGTCGGCGTGCTGGGGATGCCAGTCGCCGGTCAGCGCCGCGAAGCCGACGACGTCGGTCTCGGTGACGGTGCGCCCGCGCGTGCTCAGCCGCTGGCCGACGCGCAGCTCGTCGAATGGCGCCGACCAATCCACCGCGCTCGCCGCCGCGTCGGAGATCGCGGTGCTCACAGCGGGATGTTCCCCGCGGTCGGCTCGCGCCAGGCGGTCGCGTCGAGCGTCGCCAGCGCGCCCGCGACGCACGCGCGCGTGTCGCGCGGCTCGATGATCTGATCGACGAAGCCCTCGGCCGCCGCGGCGTCGGGGTGCAGGTGCTCGCGCGCATAGGTCGCCGCAAGCGCGTCGCGCTCGCGGGCGGGGTTCGCCGCGGCGGCGATCTCGCGGCGGTTGATGATCTCGACGGTCTGCGCCGCGCCCATCACGCCGAGCTGCGCCTGCGGCCAGGCGAACACGAAGTCGGCGCCGAGCTGCTTGCTGTTCATCGCGATCACAGCGCCGCCGAAGCCCTTGCGCAGCACGACGGTGATGCGCGGCACGACGCACTCTGCGAACGCGTGCACGAGCTTGGCGCCGTGGCGGATCACGCCCTCGCGCTCCTGCTTGGCGCCGGGCAGGAAGCCGGGCGTGTCGACCAGCACGAGCAGCGGCAGCCCGAACATGTTGCAGGTGCGCACGAAACGCGCCGCCTTCTGCGAGGCGTCGGCGTCGAGCACGCCGCCGAGGTGGCGCGGCTGGTTGGCGACGACGCCGATCGAACGGCCTTCGATGCGCGCGAACGCGCATACGACGTTGCGCGCGTAACGAGGGGAGAGCTCGAGCAGCCGCCCGCCGTCGACGACCGCGCGCACGACGTCGCGCACGTCGTAGACCTTGCGCTCCTCGCTCGGCACGGTCAGCTCGGGCGAGCGGCCCGGCGCCGCCACCGTGGGCCAGTCGGCGGGGCGCTCGCCTGCGCGCTGGGGTAGGTAGTCGAGCAGCTCGCGCGTCAACAGCAGCGCGTCGAGGTCGCTGGGCGCGACCATCTGGCAGACGCCGTTGCGGTCGTGCACGCGCGGCCCGCCGAGGCCCGCGGCGTCGACCTCCTCGCCGGTCACCTTCGCGACGACGCCGGGTCCCGTGAGGAACATGCTCGACTGCTCGGTCATCACCACGAAGTCGGTCAGCGCCGGGGCGTAGGAGCCGCCGCCCGCGGAGGCGCCGCAGACGATCGAGATCTGCGGCACGCGGCCCGACAGCGCGACGTGGCCGCGAAAGATGCGCCCGTAGCCGCCGAGCGCCGCGAGGCCCTCCTGCATGCGCGCGCCGGCCGACTCCATGCAGCCGATCACCGGGATGCGCGCGCGCTCGGCCAAGCGCAGCAGCTCGACGACCGTGTTGGCGTGCTGCTCGCCGAGCGAGCCGCCCGCGAACGTCGCGTCCTGCGCGAACACCGCGACCGCCCGCCCGTCGATGCGCCCGCTCGCCGCCAGCACGCCGTCGCCGTCGCGCGCCCGGTCCGCCATCCGCCGCGAGCGCACGCCCGTGCGCAAGAACTGCAGCGAGCCCGGGTCGCACAGCACCTCCAGGCGCTCGCGCGGGGTCAGCCGCTCGCGCGGCCTGGCTGCGACCGCGACGCTCACGCCGCGGCCTCCAGCGGCACGCCCGGCTCGGGGCCCTCGATCACGAGCACCGCGTTGTGCCCGCCGAAGCCGAACGAGTTCGAGATCGAGATCGCGGCTCTGTCCTCGGGCGTGCCCAGCGCCCGCCCGGCGCCGGGGACGTAGTCGAGGTCGAGCTCGGGGTCGGGCTGCTGCAGGCCGACCGTCGGCGGCGCGATGCGGGCGCGCAGCGCGAGCACGCCGCCGACAGCCTCGACGGCGCCCGCGGCGCCGAGCAGGTGGCCGGTCGAGCCCTTCAGCGAGGAGATCGGCACGCGCGCGGCGTGCTCGCCGAGCGCGAGCTTCAGCGCCTTGGTCTCGGCGCTGTCGTTCAGCGGCGTCGAGGTGCCGTGGGCGTTGACGTAGTCGACGCGCTCGGGCGCGATCCCGGCGTCGGCGAGCGCCAGCCCAATCGCGGCCGCCGCGCCCTCGCCGCGGGCGTCGGGCGCGGTCAGGTGGTGGGCGTCGCTCGTGGCGCCGAAGCCGCGCAGCGTCGCGAGCACGCGCGCGCCGCGCGCCCGGGCGCGCTCGCCGTTCTCGAGCACCAGCACGCCCGCGCCCTCGCCCATCACGAAGCCGTCGCGGCGCGCGTCAAACGGACGCGAGACGCCGCACGTCGAGGTCGCGTCCATCGCCGCGAAGGCGGCGCGCGCCAGCGGCGTGAGCGTGGCCTCGGCGCCGCCCGCGAGGATCGCGTCGGCGTCGCCGTAGGCGATCGCCCGCATCGCGGTGCCGATCGCGTGCGCGCCCGCGGCACAGGCCGAGACGACGCCGAAGGCGGGGCCGCGCAGGCCGTAGCGCATGCTGACCGCGGCCGTGCCCGCGTTGCTCATCATCAGCGGCACCGCCAAGGGCGTGACGCCCTTCGGCCCGTCGGCGGCGAGCGTCGTCTGGTTGGCCTCGATCGTCGCGATGCCGCCGATGCCGGTGCCGATCAGGCAGCCGACGCGGCGCGGCTCATACGGCAGCTCGTCCTTCCAGCCCGCGTCGGCGATCGCCTCGGCGGCGGCCGCCAGCGCCAGTTGTGTGAAGCGGTCGGCGCGGCGCGCCTGCTTGACCGACAGGAAGTCGCTCGGATCGAAGTCCGCGCAGGGCGCCTCGCCGTCCCGCACGCCGGTGGCGCCCGCGAGCCAGCGCTCGATCAACGCGGGGGCGCCGACGCCCAGCGGCGAGACGCAGCCGAGCCCGGTGACGACGACGTCGGCCATCGGCTAGGCCCGGCTCGCGATCAACTCGATCGCGTCGCCGACCGTCTTGACCTCGGCGACGTCGGAGCTCGTCAGCTCGACGCCGAGCTCGCTCTCGACGATCTGCGAGAGCTCGGCGAGGTCGAGCGAGTCGATGTTCAGCTCCTCGAAGCTCGCCTCGCGCTTGATCTCGTCGGGCTCGGCGCCGAAGCGCACGAGCGAGTCGCTGACGAGCTGCTCGATCGTCTGAGTGTCGGTGGGCATGTGTCGGTCCTTTCGTTGTTGGTTCTCAGGCGGACAGGCCGCCGTCGACGTAGAGCGTCGTGCCAGTCACGTAGGAGGCGCGCTCGGAGGCGAGGAAGGCGACGCAGTCGGCGACCTCCTCGGGCGTGCCCGCGCGCCGCGCGGGCACGCGCTCCAGCAGCACGGGTGCGACATCGCTGGTCATGTCGGTCTCGATGAAGCCGGGAGCAACCGCGTTGACGGTCACGCCGCGGCGCGCGACCTCGGCGGCGACGGTCCCGGTCAGGCCGATCAGCCCGGCCTTCGAGGCCGCGTAGTTGGCTTGCCCGGGGTTGGCGACCGTGCCGACGACCGAGGCGACGTTGACGATTCGCCCGAAGCGATTGGCGATCATCGCCCGCAGGGCGGGGCGGATCAGGCGAAAGGCGGCCGACAGGTTGGTTTCGATCACGCGGTCCCACTGCTCGTCACCGATGCTCAGCGCGAGCCCGTCGGCGGTGATGCCCGCGTTGTTGACTAGCACCAGCACGGGGCCGTGCCCGTGCTCGGCGGCGTCCAGCAGGCGCCGTGCGGTCCGCTGGTCGGCGACGTCGCCCTGCACGGCCTGCGCCTGACCGCCGTGGTCGAGGATCGCCTCGACGGTTCGCCGCGCGCCGCTCTCGTCGCTGCGGTAGTTGACGAGCACCGGCCAGCCCTCGCGCGCGAGGGCATGCGCGACCGCGGCGCCGATCCCGCGCGAGGCGCCGGTGACGAGCGCGCAGCCGCAGCCGGGGCGCTCGCGGCCGGGCACGGGCTTGGGCCTCGTCTCGGGCGGCGGCTCCGCGGGCGGCGGCTTCAGCGCGGTGCTCATCGCGCCTTCCACTGCATGACGGTCGCGCCCCAGGTGAAGCCCGCCCCGACGGCGGCGAGCAGCACTTTCTGGCCCGCCCGCAGGCGCCCTTCCCGGCGCGCGTGCGTGAGCGCGAGCGGGATGCTCGCGGCGGAGGTGTTGCCGAGCGTGGCGATGCAGTCGATCACCTTTGCGGGGTCGAGCCCGAGGCGCTCGCCGAGCGTCGCGGTGATGCGGCTGTTGGCCTGGTGGAACACGAACAGGTCGATCTCACCGAGCCGCAGATCGGCGGCGGCGCAGGCCCGCAACGTGACCTCGCCCATGCGCGCGACGGCCTGCTTGAAGGTCTCGTGCCCGTCCATCTGCAGCAGGCCGCTGGCGGGGTCGGTCGTGATCAGGTGCGCCTGCGAGCCGTCGGCGCCCATCGCGAACGGGCTGAAGCCGCCGGGCGCCTCGCGGCCGAGCACGACGGCGCCCGCGCCGTCGCCGAACACAGCGGCGGTCTTGCGGTCGCCGGGGTCGAGCCGGCGCGAGATGATCTCGGCGCCGATCACGAGCGCGTTCGCGTGTCCGCCCGCACGGATCAGCGCCTCGGCGGTGGCGAGCCCGGCGATGAAGCCCGAGCAGGCGTTGTTGAGGTCGAAGGTCGTGGCTCGCGGCGCGCCGAGCAGGTGCGCGACACGGGCGGAGTCGGGCGGGATGATCGAGTCGGCGGTGAACGTCGCGAGGATCAGCAGCTCGAGCGCGGGGGCGTCGAGGCCAGCGTCGGCGAGCGCGGCTCGGCCCGCCTCGGCGGCGAGCTCGCTCAGCTTCGCGCCGGGCGGGGCGTGGCGGCGCTCGCGAATCCCGGTGCGACGCAGGATCCACTCCTCGCCGACGCCGATCCGAGCGGCGACGCGGTCGTTGCCGACGACGGGCTCGGGCAGCGCGCTGCCGAGCCCGAGCACGCCGGGGCCGCTGCCCGTCGCAAGCGTCCCCCCGGCGGGCGCGAGGCTTCCGGCGGGGGCGGGCAGGGGCTCAAGCGTGGACGCCATCGCTCACCTCGGCAGCCAGCTCCGAGCCGACGAGCGCCTCGCTGTCGGCGACGTTGCGATCGACCAGCCGCGCGAGCACGCGATCGGGGCCGACGTCGAGAAAGCGGCGCGCGCCCGCGGCGTGCAGCGCGAGCATCGTCTCGCGCCAGCGCACGGGGCGCACGAGCGCTTGGGCCAGCTCGGCGCGCACGTCGCGAAACGGGGCGGCGGTCATGCTCGAGTAGACGGGCACGCGCGGCTCGGCGAGCTCGACGGTCGCGAGCGCATCCAGAAACGGCTCGCAGGCGCTCTGCATCGCGCGCGAGTGAAACGCGCCGGTGACGTCGAGGCGCATCGCGCGCAGGCCGCGCTCGCGCGCATCGGCGGCGGCGTCCTCGAGCGCGGAGCGATCGCCGGAGAGGATCGTCTGGCCGGGAGCGTTGTCGTTGGCGACCTCGACGCCGTGGGCGCGGGCGAGCGACTCGGCATCGGCGGGCGTGCCCTTGAGGATCGCGAGCATGCCGCCGCCGCGATGGCGCTCGGCGGCGTCGGCCATCAGGGCGCCGCGCAGCACGACGAGCGCGAGCGCGTCCTCCAGCGCGAACACGCTCGCGGCAGTCAGTGCGGACAGCTCGCCGAGCGAGTGGCCCGCGAGCGCCGCGCCCCG
This sequence comes from Solirubrobacteraceae bacterium, assembly GCA_036267655.1. Classification (GTDB taxonomy): domain Bacteria; phylum Actinomycetota; class Thermoleophilia; order Solirubrobacterales; family Solirubrobacteraceae; genus Palsa-744. The sequence goes on along the minus strand of DATAVP010000029.1, from coordinate 87,664 downwards.
CGGGTCCGCGCCACCGCGCGAGTCACCCAACGCATCTGACGAGTCCTCCAACGCGCGCCAGCCCGCGATGCTCGACAGGAAGATCGCGGGCTGGGCAAAGCGGGTGCTCTGCGCGGCGCGCTCGAAGGGGTCTTCGCCGAGCAGCTCGCAGCAGCGCTCATAGGGCTGGGGGCAGAGCTGCTCGACGAGCTCGCGCCCGCCCGCGAGCGAGACGCCCTGGCCCGGGAACAGGGCGGCGGTGGCGCTGGGCGTCGCGGACGATCTGCTCATCGAGAGACGACTTTGCCGTCCCCGCGGCGAGCCCCTGGCGAAGCCGGGCGCATCACCCCCGAGCGTGGGGTGGATCGGCGACGGATGGGGGGTGCCGCTCGGCGGCGACCCCCCGAACGGGGGTACTCGGCCCCCGTGGCGGCGGCGCGGGCACGGTGCTTCGGTACTGTCAAGCGGGTGTCGCCCAGTGAGATGCGCGAGGAAGTGCTCTCGGCGGCTCACGCGTCCGCGATCGAGCTGTTCGCCGACGTGTTGGCGCAGGGCGAGCTGAGCGCGGCGGAGGACGACTTCTACAGCCGCCTGTGCGAGGCGACGGTGCGGGCGACCCGCCTGCGACGGGCGATCATCTTCCGCTACGACTCCGCGCGTCGGCGCGTGCGGGCGGCGGGCAGCTTCGGGATCGACGTCTCGATCTTCGCGGACGCCTTCATCACGGTGGAGTCGGCGCCGCTGGCCAAGCGCGCGCTGGAGCTCGACCGCGTGATCGAAGTGACCGAGGGCCTGGAGCGCGAGCTGCCGTCGGAGTATGTGCGGCTGCTGCACAGCAGCACGGTGGTCTGCTCGCCGATGAGCGCGCGCGGGCGCTGGCTGGGGGCGATCGTGGCCGAACGCGACGACGACGCGCCGCCTCTGGACGACGCCGAGCGCGACGTGCTGTGGATCCTGGGCAAGACCGCGGCGCTGGCCTCGATGGCGCGCGTGGCGACGCGCCAGCGCGAGAAGGCGCGTCAGCTCGAGCACCGGATCGACCTGACGCGCGAGGTGCACGAGAACGTGATCCAGCGACTGTTCGGGATCTCGCTGGCGCTGTCGCCGGACCGGCCGCTGGACGAAGCGACGCGGCTGCGCTGCGCGCAGGAGCTGCAGCGCTCGCTGGCGGAGCTGCGCTCGGCGCTGGAGCGCCCGCTGGGCCGCTCGGCGCCGGACACGAAGACGACGCTCGCGGAGGAGGTGCGACGCCTGCGCCACGAGCACCCGGACCTCGGGATCGAGCCGGAGCCGGGCGCCGAGCTGGTGGTTCCGGCGGCGCTGGAGGGTCTGGCGCAGTCGGTGCTCGCGGAGGCGGTGCGCAACGCCCACAAGCACGCGCAGCCGACGCGGGTGTCGGTGCGCGCCGAGATGAGCGAGGGCACGTTCGTGCTGGAGGTCTCCAATGACGGCGTCCAGGGCGGCGGCGGGCGCGCGCAGCGCGCGGGCGTCGGCCTGCGGCTTGCGGCGATGGAGGCTCTGCAGGCGGGCGGCGTGCTCGAGTTCGGCCAGCGTGAGCAGCGGCGCTGGCGCGTGCGCCTGGTCGTGCCGCTCGCCGGGGAGGGCCTGTGAGCGCGGCGAGCGCGAAAGCCCCGATCCCCGAGACCCCGAGCCGCCCGCTGCGGGTGCTGGTCGTCGACGACCACGACGTCGTGCACTGGGGCTTTCGGCTGATGTTCGGCAACCAGCCTTGGGTCGAGCGCTGCCTGAGCGCGCGCAGCGGCGAGGAGGCCTACGCGCTGGCGCTGCGCTACGAGCCGCACGTGGCGCTGGTGGACCTGTTCATCGGCGAGGAGTCGGGCGCCGACGTCTGCGAGCAGCTGCGCAAGCGCTCGCCGATGACGAACGTGCTCCTGATCTCGGGCGCGGGGCGGATCTCGCCGGGGGCGGCGAAAGCGGCGGGCGCCTCGGGCTTCATCCCGAAGGACTGGGGCGCGGCGGACATCTCGCGCGCGGTGCGGATGGTGGGCCTGGGGCTGACGGTGTTCGAGCCGCAGGCCGAGGGGCCGACCGCGACGCCGCCCTCGCCGCGCGAGCGCGAGGTGCTGGAGCTGATCGCCTCGGGCGCGACGAACCGCGAGGTGGCGGCGGCGCTGCACCTCTCGCCGCACACGGTCAAGGACCTGACGAGCTCGCTCTACAAGAAGCTAGGCGCGAAGAACCGTGCCGACGCGGTCAGGCGGGCCGAGCGCCTGGGTCTGTTCGCGGGCTGAGCGGGCCGGGGGTTGAGCGGGTCGGGGTCAGGCGCGCTCGCCGACGCCGCGCCCCGGCGCGGGGGCGGCCTCGCGCCGGCGCTGGCGCTCGGGGCCGATGCGCACGACATCGGAGACCAGCCCGAGCTTCTCGAGCACCCAGATCACGCCCGCGGAGGGGTCGAGCTCCCAGGCGCGCAGGCCGTGCGAGGCCGAGCGCGGGAAGGCGTGGTGGTTGTGGTGCCAGGACTCGCCGAGCGAGGGGATCGCGAGCCAGAAGACGTTCGTGGAGCGGTCCTCGACCTCGAAGCGGCGGCGGCCGAAGAAGTGGCAGACGGAGTTGATCGACCACGTGACATGGTGCAGCAGGAAGATCCGCACGAGCCCGGCCCACAGCAGCGTCAGCAGCGCGCCGCCGAGCGTGCCGTGGATCGCGAAGCCCGCGGCGAAGGGGATCAGCAGCGACAGCAGCACGAGCTCGCCGAACCGACGGCTGATCAGGCGCAGCCCGGGGTCCTCGACGATGTCGGGGGCGTAGCGGCGGGTGGCGGCCTGGCCCTGGGTGCGGTAGAGCCAGCCGATGTGGGCGTGCCACAGCCCCGCGACGCCGGAGCCCGCGCCGACGTGCGGGCTGTGCGGGTCGCCCTCCTCGTCGGTGTGGGCGTGGTGCTTGCGGTGGTCGGCGACCCAGTCCGAGAGCGGCCCCTCGACGGCCATCGAGCCGAGCACGGCGAGCGTGTAGCGCACGGAGCGCTTGGCGCTGAAGGCGTTGTGCGTGAACAGGCGGTGGTAGCCGATCGTGATGCCGAGGCCGGTCAGCAGGTACATCGCGAGCATTACGGCGAGGTCGGCGAGGCCGACGCCGTGGTCCCAGAAGACGGTCACGGCGGCGATCAAGGCGACGAACGGCAGCAGCACGGCGGCGATGTTGGCGGAACGCTCGAATCGGGTCATGCATCAACCCTAAAGCGCTAGATCGGATGCCTTCTTGACCTCTATAAACGATGTAAGCAGACGATTTTTATCAATTTATATATAAATAAAATATGACGACCGGACTCACGAAGCGGCCCTGGGAGGGGCTCGACGCGGACGTGGCTCGTGCCCTGCGCCCCGAGCTGGACGGGTTGGCCGACGAGATCATCGACACGATCGTGCTCGACGTGCCCGAGTACGGCCGTCCGCTGCAGGGCAGCTTCGAGCGCGGCCTGCGCCTGGGCGTGCACGAGGCGCTTCGCCACTTCGTGCAGCTGATCGAGGACCCGGTCGCGGGGCGGGTGCAGGACCGCTCGGTCTACAGGGGTCTCGGGCGCGGCGAGCTGCGCGCGGGGCGCAGCCTCGACGCGCTGCAGTCGGCCTACCGGATCGGCGCCCGCGTGGCCTGGCGGCGATGGTCGCGCGCGGGCAGCGCCGCGGGCCTCGACGCCGCGGCGCTGCAGCTCCTGGCGGAGTCGATCTTCGTCTACATCGACGAGCTCTCGGCCGAGTCGGTCGAGGGCTACGCCGCCGTGCAGGCCGAACGCGCGGGCGAGCGCGAGCGACGCCGCCGTCGGCTGTTCGCCGCGCTCGCGGCCGAGCCCGTCGATCAGGAGGCCGTGCGCGCGGCGGCGAGCGCCGCGGGTTGGAGCATCCCGAGCACGGTCGCGGGCATCGCCGTGCAGGGCTCCACCGTCGCGCGGCTGACCGGCGCGCTCGGCGAGCACACGGTCGCCGTCGCGGAGGGGGAGCTGGCGCTCGGCGTGTGGCCCGACCCGCTTCGACCCGGCGCGCGGGCACTGGTCGAGCGTGGCGTGTCGGGGCGGGCCGTCGTCGGCCCCGCGGTCCCCTGGCGCGAGGCCGGTCGCTCGCTGCGCCTGGCGCGGACGCTGCTCGAGCTGACGGGCGCGGGCGAGGGACCCGCGCGCCCGCGCTGGGTCGCCGAGCACCTGGCGAGGATCGCGCTGCGGGACCCCGACGGCGTGCTGGGCGAGCTGCGCGCCCGGCGCCTGGCGGCGCTCGAGCCGCTCTCGGAGCGCACGCGCGAGCGCCTGGAGCAGACATTGCTGGGCTGGCTGCGCGCGCAGGGCAATCGCGCCGCGACCGCCCGCGCGCTCGGCGTCCACGAGCAGACCGTGCGCTACCGCATGAACCAGCTGCGCGAGCTGCTCGGCGAGGCGCTCGAGGACCCCGACGCGCGCTTCGAGCTCGAGCTCGCGCTGCGCGCGTCTGCTAAGCAGGGGCCGTGAGCAACGACGAGGAAGCCCACGAGCTGATCGACGTGATGCACCTCGGCCGCCCGCACGTGATCGGCGCCTGGCGCGTCGGCGACGTGGTGGTCGATCCCGGGCCGAGCAGCAGCCTCGCGGCGCTGCTGCCGGTGCTGGAGGAGCACCCGCCGCGGGTCCTGGCGCTGACGCACATCCACCTCGACCACGCGGGCGCCGCGGGCACGTTGGCGCGGCGCTTTCCCGAGCTGGAGGTGTGGGTGCACGAGCGCGGCGCCCGCCACCTCGCGGACCCGAGCCGCCTGCTCGACAGCGCGACGCGCCTCTACGGCGAGCAGATGCAGCGGCTGTGGGGCGAGGTGCTGCCGGTGCCCGCCGAGCGCCTGCGGGTGCTGCAGGGCGGCGAGCGGCTCGGGCCGTTTCAGGTGGCCTACACGCCGGGGCACGCCTCGCACCACGTCTCCTACCTGCACGAGCCCAGCGGCCGGGCGTTCACGGGCGACGTGGCGGGTGTGCGGATCGACGGCGGCGTGGTGCTCGCGCCGACGCCGCCGCCCGACATCGACCTGGAGGCGTGGCGCGCCTCGCTGGATCTGATCGAAGCCTGGCAGCCGCGCAGCGTCGCGGTCACGCACTTCGGCTCATACGAGGACGTGCCCGAGCAGCTCGCGGCGTTGCGCGCCCATCTGGAGGAGGTCGAGGCCTGGGCGGGCGAGCTGGACGAGGCCGGGTTCGTGGCGAAGGTACGCGAGCGCGTGCGGGCGCCGCGCAGCGACGGCACGCCGGGCTCCTACGCGCAGGCGCTGCCGCCCGAGCAGAGCTACGCCGGGCTGCGGCGCTACCTGGAGAAGCGCGCAGCCGCCTGATGGCGCTGCGCGGCGCTCGGCCCGCGCCGGGCACTAGGCTGGCGCGATGAGCGCGATCGAGGAGCTGCTGCTCAACAACGCGGCCTTTGCCGACGGCTCGGCGCGCGAGTCGCTGGAGGTCAGCCCGAAACGCCGCCTGGCGATCGTGACCTGCATGGACTCGCGCCTGGACGTGTTCGCGGCGCTGGGCCTCGGCCACGGCGAGGCGCACATCCTGCGCAACGCGGGCGGCGTCATCACCGACGATGTGATCCGCTCGCTGGCGGTCTCCCAGCGCAAGCTGGGCACGCGCGAGGTGATGCTGATCCATCACACCGACTGCGGCCTGTTGAAGATCACCGACGACGGCTTTCGCGCCGAGCTGCAGGCCGACGCGGGCGTGGCGCCGCCGTTTGCGATCGAGTCCTTCGGGGACCTCGAGGCCGACGTGCGCCAATCGATCCTGCGCGTGCGCCGCTCGCCGTTCCTGCCGCACCGCGACGCGGTGCGCGGCTTCGTCTATGACGTGGAGTCGCACGGGCTGCGCGAGGTCGAGGCCGGGGACCCCGCGGACGGCGGGCGCTAGGGTGCGCGGGCGATGAGCGAGGACGACGAGCGGCCGGCCGAGCAGGCTGAGCAGGCGGTACGGGAGCAGGGGCTGGACTTCGCCTCCTTCCAATATGAGATGTACGCGGGCGGGCTGCTCGAGCAGACGCCTTCGCTGCCGGTCTCGGCCGCGGAGCTGCAGGAGCGTGCGCGCGAGAAGCTCGACGCCGCGGCCTACGGCTACGTGGCGGGCGGCGCGGGCTCCGAGCGCACGATGCAGGCGAACCTCGACGCCTTCGAGCGGCGGCGGATCGTGCCGCGGATGCTGCGCGACGTCTCGGAGCGTGACCTGAGCGTCTCGGTGCTCGGCACCTCGATGTCCGCGCCGCTGCTGTTGGGGCCGGTGGGCGTGCAGTCGATCGTCCACGCCGAAGGCGAGCTGGCCTCGGCGCGCGCGGCCGCGGCGCTGGGCGTGCCCTACATCCTCAGCACCGCCGCCTCGCACTCGATCGAGCAGGTCGCCGAGGCGATGGGGGAGGCGAGCCGCTGGTATCAGCTCTACTGGCCGCGCGAGCGCGAGCTGGCCGCGAGCTTCGTCGCTCGCGCGGAGCGGGCGGGCTACGAGGCGATCGTGCTGACGCTCGACACCTGGTTCCTGGGCTGGCGACCGCGCGACTTGAAGCACGCCTACCTGCCGTTCCTGAAAGGGGAGGGGGTCGCCAACTACTTCAGCGACCCGGTCTTCCGGGCGGGGCTGGAGAAGCCGCCGGAGCAGGACACCAGCGCGGCGATCGGGCACTGGGCCTACCAGTTCGCGAACCCGACCGTCAGCTGGGAAGACCTCTCCTGGCTCAAAGAGCAGACCTCGCTGCCGGTGGTGCTGAAGGGCATCGTCCACGCCGAGGACGCGGGCCGCGCGCGCGATCTGGGGATCGACGGGCTGCTGGTCTCAAACCACGGCGGCCGTCAGGTCGACGGCTCGCTGGGCGCGCTCGAGGCGCTGCCCGGGATCCGCGAGGCGGTGGGCGCGGAGCTGCCGCTGCTGTTCGACAGCGGCATACGCGGCGGTGCCGACATCTTCAAGGCGCTGGCGCTGGGCGCGGACGCGGTCTGCATCGGACGCCCCTACGTCTGGGGCCTGGCACTGGCGGGGCAGGTCGGGGTCGAACATGTGCTGCGCTGCCTGCTGGCGGAGCTCGATTTGACGCTCGCGCTCAGCGGCTACACCGAGATCGCCCAGCTGGACCCCAGCGCGCTCGCCGGCTGAGCGCTACGCACCAGTACGCAGACCGGGCCTTGAGCGATCCGAGGCGCGGCGTAAGGTGCGCGCCGAATGACGACGCTCGTCTCGATCTGGCTTGCGCTCGCGCTCGGCGCGAGCGCGATGTTGAAGGCTCGGCGCCCGCAGGCTGCGGGCGCGGGGTTCGCGACCTACGGCCTGCGCGGCGCGAGCTCCCAGCGCTTGGCGCTGTGGCTGCTCGTGGGCGTCGAGCTGGCGCTGGCGGCGGCGCTGCTTACGGGCCTTGGCTTCGCGCGGGCCGCGGCGGCGGGGCTGTTCGCGCTGTTCACGGCCGCCACGGGGGCGGCGCTGCTGGCGGGCCGGGGCGGGCGCCCGTGCGCGTGCTTCGGCGGCGACTCGCGGCTGGGCTGGTCGACGACGGCGCGCACCGGCGCGCTGACACTGCTTTCGGGTGCCGCCGCGCTGGGCTGGTTTCCGAGCGCGCCGCGCGGCTATGACCGCTGGCTGACGTTCGGGCTGTCGCTGAGCCTCGTGGCGCTGGCGGCGTTGGCGGTGGCGCTGCTGGCGCTGGCGCGCGAGGTCGGCGTGCTGCGCCTGGGCGCGGCGGGCGGGCGCGGGGCGCTCGAGATCGAGTCCGAGGGACCGCGGCTTGGCGAGCCCCAGCCCTGGGCGGGGCAGATTGAGCGTGGCCCACGGGCGCTGCTGAGCCTGGCGGTGTTCACTTCCGAGGGCTGCCCGCTGTGCGGGCAGGTGGCGCCCGCGGTGGCACACGTCGCGGCCGACCCGCTGGTGGCGGTGCAGAGCTTCGACGAGCACGCCGACGCGGCGGTCTGGGCGCAGGCGGCGGTGCCGGGAAGCCCGTATGCGGTGGCGCTCGACCTCGACGGGGTCGCGCTGGCGAAGGGGACCTTCAACGGCCTGGCGCAGCTGGAAAGCGTGATCGCGACGGCGCGCGCTCGCGAACGGGGGCTCGCGCTTGCGGCCTGATCCCGAAGCCGAGCCGCAGGCGGCGCAGGAGGCGCGCGCCATGGCTCGCGACGCCGCTCCGGAGGCGGAGGCGGGAAGCTTCTCGGATGCGGTGCTGCGCAGCAGCAGCCGCCGCGGCTTCCTGGAGTGGGCGGGCGCCGCGGTGATCGCGCTGGCGGGCGGCCGCGCGGTGGCGCAGGGCGTGCTGCCGGATGAAGCGGACGCCTACACGAACTTCTGCGGGCACACCTACACGACGGGCAACTGCCCGCACCCGACGGGCCTGCCGCGCATCGATCGCCACGACTACCCGCTGCGCGCCTCGGACGGTCATCCGGTCGACGACCTCGGCAGGCCGATCGACGCCGAGGGCTATCCGGTCGACGCCCAAGGCCGGCGCCTGCGCGATCCGAACGGCGAGCCGCTGGCGCCGGCGCCGCGCTCGAAGGTCTGCCCGGCGGCGGGCAAGGCGAACGGGCTGGCGCTGCAGACCGACGGCTCCTGGTATCGCTGCTGCGGCGGGCGCGTGCGGCGGCTGATGGACTGCTGCGGCTACACGGACAAGCGCGTGAACGGCGACGCGGCGCTGGTGGGCTACTGCTACGGGGGCCGCAACGTGTTCTGCGTGCAGTACTACGAAACGATGATGCCGTGCTGAGCGGCCTGGCGGTGGCGGCGGCGCTGACGGCGGTGGTGGCGGGCGTCACGGGCGCCTGGTCGCCGTGCGGCTTCTCGATGGTCGACACGATCGGCAGTGCGCTCGGCGACGCGCGCCGCGGCGCGACGCTGGCGGCGAGCGCGACGTTCGCGCTGGGGACGTTGCTGGGCGGTGCGCTGACGTTCGGCAGCCTGGCGCTGCTCGGCTCGCTGGTCGGCGGCGACGTGACGGGGCTGCGCGAGGGGCTCGGCGCGGCGCTCGCGCTGGCGGCGGCGATCGCGGACTGGCGCGGCGTGCGGATCGCGCCGCAGATCCGCCGCCAGGTGCCGGAGAGCTGGCGCTGGACGCTGCCGCTGCCGCTGGTCTGCGCGCTCTACGGCGTGCTGTTGGGGCTCGGCTTCACGACCTTCGTGCTGGCCTTCGCGGTGTGGGCGCTGGCGGGGATCAGCTTCGCCTCGGGCGACCCGCTGCTGGGCGTGCTGGTGGGCGTGGCGTTCGGGGCGGGGCGTGCGCTGCCGGTGCTGTGGATGGCGCCGGGCCTGCGCCGCGATGTGGGCGCGCGACGCTTGGAGGGGATGTCGCTGGAGCCGCGCCTGTGGCTGGGCCTGCGCCGCCTGGACGCGCTCGGCCTGGGCTTGTGCGCGCTGGCGCTTGCGGGCGTGAGCGCCTCGGCGGCAACGATCCCCGCTCGTATGAGCGCGTCCCTGTCGCGGGCGCGCGCCTCGGCGGCACGGATCGCGCAGGCGACCGACCCGTCGGTCGCGGGCACGGCGCTGGCGTGGCAGCAGCCGGGGGCGGGTGGACTCCTTTCGCTGGGCGGCGCGGCGCCACTGGCGCTCCCCGGCTCGCACCCGGCGCTCGGCGGCGCGACGATCGCTTGGGCGAGCGCGACACAGGTCACGGTGGCGACGGTGGCGACGCTTCAGCCGAGGCTGGTGCTGGCGGCGAGCGGTGTGAACGCGCTGGCGGTCTCCGACGGCTGGCTGGTCTATCGCGACCAGGAGGCCGACGGGGCCGAACACCTGATCGCGGTCTCGCTGACGAACCCGGCCGAGCGCCGCTACGTGGCGGGCTCGCGCCTGGCGGCGCAGATCGGCCGCCCATCGCTGGATGGCTCGCGCGTGGTGTTCGCCCGCGATACGCCACGGCGCAGCGCGATCGAGCTGGTGGACCTGACGAGCGGACGACGGCGGACGCTGCGAGCGGCCGGCCGCTACGCGGCGTTCTTCAACCCCTCGCTGCTGGGCGGCACGCTGCTGTTCGAGCGCACGACGCGCTGCGTGCAACAGCTGCGGACCCTGTCGCCGGCGGGCTTGGCCGCGGCGGCCGGGAGCGGCGCGGCGCGCGCGGCGCTCCAGGCGCACGGGGCGGCTCGCGGCGCAGGCGGCGGCCGGGGGAGGGTGCTGCTGAGCCTGCCCTCGACCGTCTCGCGCGACGCGGGCTTCCAGCCGGGCTACACGCATGCCGACAACAGCGCGAGCGGCTGTCGCAACCGGGGCACGGGCCGCGGTGGAGCGACGGCGCTCGGAGCGACGGCGCTTGGCCCGTCGAGCGCGTATGTGACCAGACTCGGCTCGGCGGCGGACAGTGCGGAAGTCCTCGCGATCAAGCGCTGAGCGGCGGCGGCGGCGCGCCGGTTCCCGCGGCTTCAGTCACGGCCACAGCGCGAGCCGCGTGGTCTCGGCGCTGCTCGTGTGCGGATGTCTCGTGGCGGCGTTCGCGTGCTCGGCGCGTGCGGCCTCCTGGCAGCCGGACGTGCGGGGCGCGATCGCCTACGCGCACACGCGGGCGGGGACGGTCAGCTTCGCGGTGCGCACGGCGCATCGCGAATGGGGCCGGCGGGCGACGCGCACGGTGCCCTCGGCGAGCGTGCTGAAGGCGATGCTGCTGGTGGCCTACCTCGACGATCCACGCGTCCGCGACCGTGCGCTTGGAGCGGCGGACCATCGCCTGATCGATCCGATGATCGAGCGCTCGGACAACGAAGCGGCGACGCGCGTGCTGCAGTTCGTGGGTGCCCGCGGCGTCTACGGCGTGGCGGCGCGGGCGGACATGCGCCGCTTCGTGCTGGACCCCGAGATCTGGGGCCTCAGCCGTATCGACGCGGAAGACCAGGCGCGCTTCTTCCTGCACATCGACAGCCACGTCGTGGCGCGCCACCGCGCGGAGGCGATGCACCTGCTGGCGAGCGTGACCCCGAGCCAGCGCTGGGGCATCGGCCGACTGCGCCTGCCGGGCTGGCAGCTCTACTTCAAGGGCGGCTGGGGGGCGGGCACGGGCGAAGTCGAGCATCAGGTGGTGCTGCTGCGCCACGGCGCGACGCGCGTGTCGCTGGCGGTGCTGATCACCGACAGCCCGAGCCACGCTTACGCGAAGCTGACGCTGCAGGGCGTGTTCGCGCGGCTGCTGCGCCACGTCGGCGTGCTGATCGCGCCGGCGGAGGGCGCGGCGCGACGCTAGCGGCCGAGCGTGCGCACGAACTCGCGCGAGCGGGCGGCAAGCGGTGAGAGCAGCTCGCGCACCTCGCGCAGGCCGTCGCGCAGCTCGGCGTCGCCGACCTCGACGGGCGCGAGCGAGTCCTGCAGCTCGGAGAGCGTGGTGTCGGCGTCGAGCGCGGCCTGCGTGGCGGCGTCGATCAGCCCGCGGACCCCGGTCGCGGGCGCGGCGGCAGCGGCCGGCGCGAACATGCGCGCGCTGAGCTCGTGGCGCTCGGCGAAGGCGTTGTAGGTACGCAGGACGCGGCCGTAGGCGGCCTGCACCGGACGAAACAGGTCCCGTTCGAGCCGGTCGCCGCTCTGTTCGTCGAGCTGCTCGTAAGCCTCGCCGAGGGCGGCGAGCGCGACGCCGAGCTGCTCGATCGCGACCGCTACGGTGTCGAGCAGTCCCTGTTGTGCGTCAGAGGTCGTGTAGGGCACGCGGTCCAGAGTAGTGGCGCGGCCCCGATGCAGTGGAGGTTCGACCCTTGTGTCCAAACAAAGCGACGGCCTTCGTCGTTAAGCAGCTATGACGAGACTCGGCAGAGCACCGGCCTTCTGGCTGCTGGCCGCGACGCTGGGAATGTTCCTGTTCGCGTCGAGCGCCCCTTCGCCGCTGTACATCGTCTACCAGGACAAATGGGGCTTCTCGGCGATCGTGCTGACGGGCGTGTTCGCGGTCTACGCGCTGGGCCCGTTGGCGGCGTTGATCGTGGCGGGCTCGCTGTCGGATCACCTCGGCCGTCGCCCGACGCTGCTGCTGGCGCTGGCGCTGGAGGTCGTGGGGATGCTCCTGTTCGCGGAGGCGCGCAGCGTTGTGTGGCTGTTCGCTGCGCGCCTCCTGCAGGGCGTGGCGACGGGCATCGCGACGGCGGCGATCAGCGCGGCGCTGATCGACCTGCAGCCGCCGCACCGCCAGCGGCTCGGCGCGCTGCTGGCGGCTTCGGCGCCGATGACGGGCCTGGCGGCGGGCGCGCTGGGGAGCGGGCTGTTGGTGGAATACGGGCCGGAGCCGACACGCCTGGTCTACTGGCTGCTGCTGGGCGCCTTCGTGCTCGCGGCGGTGGGCGCCTGGGCGATTCCGGAGACGATCGAGCGTCGCCCGACGTGGGCGCGCTCGCTGCGCCCGACGGTCGGCGTCCCGGCTTCGCTGCGGGCTGACTTCTTCGCCACGGTCCCGTGCCTGACGGCGACCTGGGCGCTGGGAGGCCTGATCCTGTCGCTGGGGCCGTCGCTGACGGCGAAGGTGCTGCACGACCCGAGTCACGTCGCGGGCGGCCTGTCGATCTTCATCATGGCGGGAGTCAGCTCGGCGACCTCGATCGTGCTGCGCGACACGCACGCGCGCCTGGCCGCGCGGGGTGGGCTGAGCGCGCTGATCGTGGGCTTGGCGCTGGTGCTGCTGGCGTTGCACGTTGGTTCGACGGCGCTGTTCCTGGCGGCGATCGGCGTCGCGGGCCTCGGCTTCGGCCCGGCGTTCGCGGGGGCGTTTCGCGCGATCACGAACCGCGCGCCGATCGACCAGCGCGCCGAGCTGGTGGCCTCGGTGTACGTGGCCTCCTACCTCGCGTACAGCCTGCCCGCGCTGGCGGCCGGGATCGCGGTGACGCGCTATGGCCTGCACGAGACGGCCGACGTCTACGGCGTGGCGCTGATCGTGCTGGCGCTTCTGGCGCTGGGACTCTCCCATCGCCTGCAGGACCCGGAGTCGCAGTCGCGGCTGTCGCAGCGCGAGCGCCTGGGGGCGGAGGGTCAGGCGGCGGAGGAGCAGCTCGTGGTGCTCGACACGCCCGCGCCGAGCCCGGGGCAGGCGAGCTGCGTGGCGCAGCGAATCCAATAGGGTTGCCCTACGTCCAACAGGTTTTGGGGGGATCGATCACATGGCCGGCGAGCTGAAGCTGGGACTGAACACGGGCTACTGGGCGGGCGGTCCGCCGCCGGGCGCGGCGGAGGCGATCGCCGAGGCCGAGAGCCTGGGGGTCGACTCGATCTGGACGGCCGAGGCCTACGGCTCGGACTGCCTGACGCCGCTGGCCTGGTGGGGCGCCTCGACGCAGCGGCTGAAGCTGGGCACGGCGATCGTGCAGATGTCGGCGCGCCAACCGGCGGCGACGGCGATGGCGGCGATGACGATGGACCACCTCTCGGGCGGGCGCTTCATCCTGGGCCTGGGTGTTTCGGGGCCGCAGGTGGTGGAGGGCTGGTACGGGATGCCGTTCGCGAAGCCGCTGGCGCGGACGCGCGAGTACATCGGAATCCTGCGCGACATCTGGGCGCGCAAGGGACCGGTGACGGCGGACGGCGAGCACTATCGGCTGCCGCTGCCGGGCGGCACCGGCCTGGCGAAGCCGCTGAAGTCCTCGATCCACCCGTTGCGCGAGGAGATCCCGATCTATCTGGGCGCCGAGGGGCCGAAGAACGTGGCGCTCTGCGCCGAGCTGTGCGACGGCTGGCTGGCGATGCTGTTCTCGCCGACCCACCAGGACGCGAACAAGGCGGCGCTGGCGGAAGGCTTCGCGCGCGACGGCGCGCGGCGCACGCCGGATGAGTTCGAGGTCTGCGCGACGGTGCCGTTCGTGGTCTCCGACGACGTCGATGCGTCGATCGACGCGCTGCGGCCCTTCTACGCGCTGTATTTCGGCGGCATGGGCGCGAAAGGCACGAACTTCCACGCGAACGTCGCGATCCGCATGGGCTACGAGCGCGAGGTCGAGGAGATCCAGGAGCTGTACCTGAGCGGCAAGAAGGACGAGGCCGGGGCGAAGATCCCGCGCGAGCTGATCGAGGAGCTCTCGCTGGTGGGTCCGCCCGAGAAGATCCGCGACGATCTGGAGAAGTGGCGCGAGTCGATCGTGACGACGCTGCTGGTTTCGGCCGACGCGGCCTCGCTACGCACGATCGCGGAGCTGGTTCTGGGCTGAGGGCCGTGGTCGGGCATGGTGTCGGAGCTCCCTCGGGGGTACCCCAAACGCTCGTCTGCAGCTGACCTCGCGGACGGGATCGACCTCGTAAGGTGCAGCCGTGCGCTCGGTGCTCTCAACGGCCGCGATGCTGCTCGTCGCGAGCGCCCTCGCGGCGTGCGGCTCGGGTCAGACGGCGCTCGGCTCGGCCGGGCAGGTCCACAATTCCCTGGCGTTGGTCGCCCCGGTCGTGGGCTCCTCGCCGAAGACGGCGGGTCGGCTCTACCGGATCGTGGGCTGTCGCAGCCATGGCGACATCGCCTACCGCAACGGACCGGCGCGGCGCGAGGTGGCGATCGGCTTCGACGACGGCCCCTATCCCGACACGCCGGCATTCGTGCGGATGCTCGAACGCAGCCACGCGACGGCGACCTTCTTCATGATCGGCCGTCAGATCACCTCGACCTACCGCGAAACGATGTTGCACGAGCTGCGCGCGGGCGACGTGCTGGGCGATCACACCTACACGCACCCCGACATGACGCGCACGAGCGACCCTCGCGGGCAGCTCGAGAAAACGTTGGCGGCGATCCGCGTGCAGACGGGCTACACCCCCTGCGTGTTCCGCCCGCCCTATGGCGACACGAACGCCTCGGTGATCCACATCGCCTCCTCGCTGGGGCTCGCGACCGTGGGCTGGGACGTCGATCCGAGCGACTACACCCAGCCGGGAACCGGGGCGATCGTGCAACGGGTGCTGGCACAGGTGCGCCCGGGCTCGATCCTGATCTCCCACGACGGCGGCGGGCCGCGCGGACAGACGCTCGCAGCCTATCCCCGCATCATCGCGGCGTTGCACAAGCGCGGCTATCGCGTGGTGACGATCCCACAGCTGCTCGGCTTCAGGCCAGTCTATGAGCCGTGCGTGAAGCTGTGCGACGGCATCGGCGTACCGCGCCGCCTGGTGCCGCGAGGCGCGATCTTCGGGCAGGCGTCCAGCTCCCGGCGCCCGGTGCCCGGCCGGCGGACTATTCGAAGGCGGGCTCGACCCAGCCGGGCATGATCTCGGGCAGCCCGTCGCTGACACGGTCGGTGAATTGTGCGGGGCGCTTCTCCAGGAACGCGGTGATCCCCTCGACGGCGTCGGCCGACTGGCCGCGTGCGAGCATCCCGCGCGAGTCGGCGCGGTGCGCGAGCATCGGATGCTCGGCGCCGAGCATTCGCCACATCATCTGCCGCGCGAGCGCGACCGAGACGGGCGCGGTGTTCTCGGCGATCTCCTTCGCGAGAGCGCGCGCGGCGGGAAGCAGCTGATCGGCGGAGTGCAGGCTGCGGAACAACCCCGCGTCGAGGCCCTCCTGCGCCTGGAAGACGCGCCCGGTCGCGACCCACTCCATCGCGCGGCTGATGCCGACCACGCGCGGCAGGAACCAGCTCGAGCATGCCTCGGGGACGATCCCGCGCCGCGCGAACACGAAGCCCATGCGGGCATCCTCGGCGGCGAGGCGAACGTCCATCGGCAGCGTCATCGTCGCGCCGACGCCGACCGCAGGACCGTTGATCGCGCCGATCACCGGCTTGGTGCAGGCAAAGATCCGCAGCGTGAACTGCCCGCCGTTGTCGCGGGGCACGGCGCCCTCGGTGGCGGACAGCAGCGAAGCCTCGGCCTCGCGTGCGCGATAGTCGAAGGTCTCGCCGCCGCTGCCGAGGTCGGCTCCGGCGCAGTAGCCGCGACCGGCGCCGGTGAGGATGATCGCGCGGACCTCGTCGTTCGCATCGGCCTGATCGAAGGCTTCGATCAGCTCGCGGCCCATCGTCGCGGTCCAGGCGTTCAACCGCTCGGGCCGGTTCAGCGTGATCGTGAGGATGCCCTCGTCCAGGTCGGTCAGGATCTGCTCAAAAGCCACTGCTCGCGCTCCTCGTCTATGCCGCGCCGTTCAGGGTGGGCTGTCGATCGGCCCATGGCAGCGCCTGCTCGAGCTGCGCCGAGAGGCGGATCAGCGTCGCCTCGTCCCACGGCCCGCCCGTGAGCTGCGCGCCGACCGGCACGCCCTCGTCGGTCCAGTGCAGCGGCAGGCTGACCGCGGGCAGCCCCGTGACGTTGCCGAAGGCGGTGAACGACACGCTCGCGACCACGTCGGCTACCGGCGCCTCGGGCGTGGCGTGCTGGGCCTGCATGATCGAGCCCGCCGCGGGCGGCAGGATCGCCGAGGTCGGTGTCACCAGCACGTCGAAGTCGCGGCCCCAGCGCGCGACCTCCTGTCGGCTGAGCAGCTCCAGAGTGCGTGCGGCCAGCACGTAGTCGTAGGCGCCGGTGTCGCCGGCGAGCGCGCGCTGGTGAACGATGTGCGGCTCGGTGGCGGACCAGTCGACGCCCTCGTAGTCGGCCAGGCCACCCTGCGTGAGCACGATGAACGAGGGGATCATCTCGGCGGAGATCGTCGGGACCTCGACCTCCTGCACCTCGTGTCCGAGCGCTTCGAGCGCGGCCGCAGCCGCACGGGCGCCCGCGACGCAGCCCTCGTCGGTCGGGATGCCGAGCGGCGCCTGGGCCATCAGGCCGATGCGCAGCTTCGCGGGTGTTGCCCGGGCCTCCTCGCTGAAGGCGCGCTGCGGGACGGGGGCGTTGTACCAGGCGAGCGGATCGACGCGTGCGATCGTGTCGAGCACCGCGGCGGAGTCGGCGACGGTGTGCGCGACGACGCCCTCGACGACTGCCCCCAGCCAGCTCTGCGCCAGGCGCGGCACGCGCCCGCGGCTCGGCTTCAACCCGACCAGGCCGCAGTAGGAGGCGGGGATGCGGATCGAGCCGCCGCCGTCGTTGGCGTGGGCGATCGGGAACATGCCACCGGCGACCGCGGCGGCTGCGCCGCCGCTCGAGCCGCCCGGCGAGCGCTCCGTGTCCCAGGGGTTGCGGCTGATTCCGAAGCGGCTGTTCTCCGCGGCGGTGATGACGCCGAACTCGGGCGTGTTCGTACGCCCGCAGAGGACGAACCCGGCCCGCACGAGCGCGTCCACGACCAGCTCGGAGTCCTGGCTCGGGCCTTCGGGTGCGCCGTTGGATCCATACGTGACGGGCCAGCCCGCGACCGGCGTGAGGTCCTTGATCGGCAGCGGAACCCCGAGAAACGGTGCCGCGTCGCCGCCGTCGGCCAGGCGGCGGTCGGCCTGGGCGGCCGCGTCTCGCGCCTGCTCGTCGTTGCGCCAGGTGACCGCGTTCAGCTCGGGGTTGCGCGCGTCGACAGCGGCGAGGCAGGAGTCGAGCAGCTCGACGGCGGACAGCTCGCGCGAGCGCAGGGCGGCTGCGAGCTCGAGCGCGGAGGTTGACGGACCGAGTGGGCTCACGCGAGCGACCCTACCCGAACTCGAGCACCGAGCGAATGCCATCTTGGGCCTCCATCAGCTCGAAGGCGCGGTTGACCTCATCGAGCGGCATCCGGTGTGAGATGAAGGGGTCGACGTCGATCTCACCGGCGAGGTAGCGCTCGACGAGCTCGGGCACTTGGTCGCGGCCCTTGACGCCGCCGAAAGAGGAGCCGCACACGCGCCGGCCGGTGATCAAGAGGCGCGGCACCACGTCGAGCGTCTCGCCCTTGCCTGCGACGCCCGCCACGGTGCACAGACCCCAGCCCATGCGCGCGGCCTCGACGGCTTCGCGCATCACCGAGACGAGCCCCGTGGCCTCGAAGGTGTAGTCGGCGCCGAAGCCGCCGGTCTCCTCCAGAACGCGCTCGAGGACCTGCCCGTCGGCCCGCCAGGTGTCGGTTGCGCCCTGGCCGCGCGCGAGCTCCAGGCGCTGCTCTGAGAGGTCGACGCAGATCACGCGCTCGGCGCCCTGCAGGCGGCAGCCCGCGACGGCACCGAGGCCGACCATCCCGGCGCCATAGACAACGCAGGTGGCACCGGCCTCGACTTTGGCGGTATACATCGCGGCGCCGAGCCCGGTCGAGAGCCCGCAGGCGAACAGGCAGGCGCCGTCGAGCGGCGCCTCGGGGTTGACCTTCGCGAGCGCGATCTGCGGCAGCACCGCGTACTCGGCGAACGTGGAGGTTCCCATGAAGTGCCTGATCGGGTCCCCGGCCAGCGACAGGCGTGTGCTGCCGTCGGGCAGGAAGCCCTTGTTCTGCTGCTCGCGGATCGCCAGGCAGAGGTTGGTGCGCGGGCTCTGACAGTGGATGCACTCGCGGCACTGCGGCGAGAACAGCGTCACGACGTGGTCGCCGGGCGCGACGTCGGCGACGCCCTCGCCGACCGCCTCGACCACGCCCGCGCCCTCGTGCCCGAGCACGGTCGGCGCATAGCCGGAGGGGTCGACGCCCGAGGCGGTGTACATGTCTGTGTGGCACACGCCGCAGGCCACGAGCCTGACGAGCACCTCACCCGCGCGCGGCTCGGCCAAGTCGAGCTCCTGCACGACCAGCGGCTTGCCGAACTCCTCCAGCAGCGCGGCACGAATCCTCATCTCAGTCCCTCCAGGCTCGGGGTGTTCACGTCCTCAGGGCACCCAGGTCTCGGCGAGCGGGGTCACCTGCAGCTCGTGCGTCGCCGCGCGTGGGCCCTGCTCGGCGAGGAACAGGACGGCCTCCGCGAGGCTGGGCGGGTCTGCGAGCGAGCTGTTCGAGCCCTCGCCGCGTTCGGCCGCGCTGAAGGGTTCGATGCCCGCGTCGACGATCAGAAGCGCCACGTGGATGCCCTGCGGGCGCAGCTCGAGCGCGGCCGCCTGGGTGATCGCGCGCACGCCGAACGCCCCCGCGGCCCACAGCCCACGACCCGGGAGCGCTCGCCGCGAGGAGCCTCCGGTGACCTGGATCAGCGTCGCAGGGCGCTCCTGATGGATGAGGTGTCCGGCGGCGCCGGAGAGGAAGGCGAAGGCCGAGCGGGCGGGCGCGGCTGCCCAGGAGTCGAACGCGTCGGCGCCCGCTTCGGCGATCGGACCGCCGCCGAAGGGGCCGCTGCGGGTTCCTCCGTATGCCGATGCCGCGTTCAGCGCGAGGTCGACGTGACCGTGCGCCGCCGCTGTCTGCTCGACGGCCTCGCGCACGCTGGCCTGGTCGGTGATGTCCGCGCGCAGGGCCAGTGCGCCTGCGTCGGCGATCGCCGCGAGCGTCTCCTGCGAGCGGGCGACCGCGGCGACCTGCCAGTCCTCGGCGAGCAGCCTCTCGATCACTGCCCGGCCGAGGTTGCGGGCGCCGAAGACCAGCGCGCTTCGGCGATCCTTTCGCTGATCGGTCATCGCGTGTCGATCGTATTTGGTCGCGGCGCGCCGCCGTGCCCCGATCAGGCCCCGAGCGCGAACAGCGGCCAGCGGCCGGGCACGCCCTTGAGCTCATGAAGGCCGCGATCCTCGAACTGGAAGGGGCCGCCGACGACGGTGCCGAACACGGTTCCGGAGACGAGCACCTCGCTCGGCGCGGCCAGCGCGCTGACGCGGGCGGCGATGTGCACGGCCATGCCGCCGACGTCCTCGCCGATCAGCTCGCACTCGCCGGTGTGGATGCCGACGCGCACCTCGATGCCGAGCTCGCGGGCGAGCTCGGTGATCGCCAGCGCGCAGCGCAAGGCGCGCGAGGGCGGCCCGGAGAACGTCGCGAGGAAGCCGTCGCCCACGGTCTTGACCTCGCGTCCGTCGAAGCGCTGGAGCTCCTTGCGCAGCTCCTCGTCGTGGCGCGCGAGCAGGTCGCGCCAGCGTCCGTCGCCGAGCTCCGTGGCGCGCGCGGTGGCGTCGACGATGTCGGTGAACATGACTGTCAGCAGCGCTCGGTAGGGCTCGCCGCCCGTGCGCCCACCGGTGAGGAACTCTTCGATCTCTTCGACGATCGCGTCGCTGTCGCCCAGGAAGGGCAGCGAGTCCTCGCCCTCGAGCTCGACGTAGCGAGCGCCGGGTATGTGCTCTGCGAGGTAGCGGGAGTGACGAGGGTCCCAGGCGATGTCCTGAGCACGGTGCATGACCAGCGCGGGCACGCGGATGCTCGGCAGCAGCTCGCGGACATCGAGGTCACCGGCGGCGTCGAGCAGCACGCGCGCGTCGCCCGGGCTCGCGGCGAGGCGTTGCATCCGCGCGAACCAGGTCGTGAGCGCGCGATCGCCGCTCATCGTCGGCGCCATCACGCTCAGGCCGGGGTGATCCGGCGCCCCCCATGCCTCAACTGTGCGCTCGCTCCACTCGGCGCGCTGCTCGCGCGTCATCGCCCAGTCGTAGTCGGCAGCCCACAGCGCACGTGCGATCGACGCGTACATCACGAGCGCACCGATGCGCTCGGGGTGCTCGGCAGCGAGCAGCGCCGCGACCGGGCCGCCGAGCCCGTAGGTGAACAGGGCCGCGCGCTCGCTGCCCGCGGCGTCTAGTACCGCCAGCGCGTCCTCGGCCTCCTGCTCGAGCGTTGGATGATCGACCTTGCCCGACAGTCCGGTGCCGCGCCGGTCGAACAGGATCAGGCGCCCGAAGACGGCGAGCCGCTCCAGGAACCGGCGCAGGCCGGGCGACTCCCACAGCTGCTCGATCTGCGAGATCCAGCCGGTCATGAACATCAGGTCAAGGCGCCCGTCGCCGATGACCTGGTAGGCGATGCTCGCGTCGCCGCTGCGCGTGTAGTGCGTCACCGGGGCCATCGGCTGACCCCCTCGGCCGATTGCGCCTCGCGTCGCTGTGCCGCAGTCGCCATCAAAGCTCCTCGAGCCAGGCCCTGAAGGCGTCCGAGGACTGCACGGTCGCGCCCGCGGCGTGGACGCGGTCCACCAGCCACAGGTCCGAGGTCACGACGCGGATCGCCCCCGGCTCGCTCTCGGCCGATACGCGCCGCACGATCTCATCATCGGCCGAGTCCCGCCGCGGGCGCGGCGCGTGGGCGACCTCGATCACGGTTGAGGAGATCGGTGGTCGTGGGGGCTGCTCGAACACGACGATGACATCCTCGCCGGTCGCCGCGACCCAGTTCTCGAGCAGGTGGACGAGTCGCACCATGGCCGCGTGCCGGTCCTTCCACCAGGCGTCGGGGCGAGTGCCGATCACGTTCATTCCGTCCACGAACCAGCGCACGGCGCCCAGCCTAGTGTTCGGAGGTTGCGAGGGGTCGCGCCGGTCGCGAGCGTGGGCCGCGCGCAATCCTGCTGGAGTGGGGCGGGCATGCGACTCGAGGGGATCCAGACCGGCGACATCGTGGAGGTCGATCGCGGCGGTCGCCGCTTTCACGCGCTGGTCACGGCGCCGGCTCCCGGGGGCTTGGCACTGCTCCCGCTGGATCGCCGCATCAGCTACCACAGCTGCCGCAGTCGCGAAGTGGTGGGGCATTGGTCCAGGCGGGGCCGGCCCCGGGCGAGCAGCGAGCCGCTGCGACCCTCGCCGCGACAGCTCGAGCTCGATCTCTAGATCAGAGCCCGCTCGCGGCGCGGAAGGCGCCCGCGGCGTCCTCGAGGCGGTCATCGCCCCAGAAGCGCTCCGGGCCCACGGTGACGGTCGGCACGCCGAACACGCCGGCCGCGACGACCGCGTCGGTGTCGGTACGCAACGCGCCCTTGAGCTGCTGATCCTGCAGCGCATCGGCAAGCGCGCCCTCCTCGATGCCGGCCCGTCGGCCGGACTCGATCACCGCGTCGGCCTCGCCGAGGTCGACGCCCTCCAGGAAGCTCAGGCGCATCGCCGCGAGGCCGAACGCGCGCAGCAGCGCATCGTCCTCCTCGCTCTGCATGCAGAAGACCATCGCGCGAGCGACGAGCACGTCGTTGGTCGGCCACGGATCGGGCCAGACGATCGGTCCGAGCCCGTGCTGCGCGGCGCGTGCGTCGCAGTCGGCGATCCCCTCGTCGCGACGCTCGGTTATTCCCCAGGAGACGCGGTCGTTCTGCTTGAAGACCGCGCCGGCGAAGACGCCGTGCCAGCGAGCCTCGGGCAGTAGCCGCGCGATTCGCTCGGCGGCGAACCACGAGTAGGGCGACATCGCGCCGAAGTAGAACTCGGGAACGGCGCTCGAGCGTACGGCCGTCTCTACGGACACTCCCTGATCATCGCGCATCCGAAACGACCGGGTCGGCTGCGGCGGCGCGCTCCTCGGTCCTCGCCGCGTAGCTCGATGCGCAGTGCTCCGAGCAGAAGTAATGCCTGCGGCCGTGGATCTCGAGCGTGACAGCGCGCCCGCGATCGACCTTCATGCCGCAGACGGGGTCGGTGGCGCCGCGACGCATCGTCAACGCGAACAGGCTCAGGAAGATCGCGGCGCCGATCGCGTTGGTGACGAGCTTGTAGTCGAGCTTGACGCTGCCGAATATGTCGGCCCGCGTGGGACGAACGTCGGGGATCAGGCCGAGCAGGCCGAACACGCCGTCCACCGCGAGCGCGGCGATGACCATCGTGACGAGCATCAGCGCGACGATCCTCAGTGTGAACGCGGTTCCGTAGTACTTGCGGTAGATCGCAACGATAGGCAGCACGATCAAGTCGGCGAAGATGAAGGCGACAACCCCGGCGAAGCCGATCCCGCCGGACCAGAGCACCGCGGCGAGCGGTACGTTGCCGACGGAGCAGACGAAGCTCAGCACGGCGATCAGCGGGCCGACCAGTACGTTCTCGATCAGCTTCAGAGGTCCGGGTGCGTGCGCGAGGAATAGACCGTTGAAGAAGTCGTCGCCGAGCAGCCCGATGAATCCGGCGAGCAGGAAGCCGACCGCGATCTCGCGGTAGAGCATGCCCCAGTCGTTGCGGAAGTTGTGGGCGACGTCCGACCATGCGCTCGCCGAGGTGAGCCGCTCGCGCAGCGGCATCTGCGTCGACGCCGCGTGGTGCTGGTGTCCCGCGTCGGCTTCCTGGGCGTGGCTTCGAGCCTGTTGCTCGGTCCGGCGTGAGACGAAGGCGCGCAGCAGCAGCGCCATGATCGCGATCAGCAGCAGTCCGCCGATGAACTCGGCGAGCGTGAACTGCCAGCCGAGCAGGAGCCAGATCACGACCCCCAGCTCGATCACGAGGTTGGTCGAAGCGAACTGGAAGGCGAGCGCGCTCGTCGCCGAGGCGCCCTTCGCGAACAGCGACTTGGCGATTGCGACCGCGGCGTAGGAGCACGAGGAGGACGCCGCGCCGAGGCCGGTGGCGAGCGCTACGGGGCGTGGCCCGCCGCCGCCGAGCGCACGCTCGACGCGCTCGCGCGGAACCCACGCCTGCACGACTGCCGAGATCGCGAAGCCGAAGACCAGCGCCCACCAGACGGTCCATGCCATCAGCAGGGCGTTCGACAGCCCATCCCAGATCGTGTCGAGCACGGTCATCCGCGCAACCCGGGTCGCGGCCGGATGAAGCTCGACCGCAGCAGGGAGCTCGACCGCAGCAGGGAGCTTGACCTCAGAAGGGCTTGGACCCCCGATCGGAGCGCGGCTTCGATGCCCGATCGGACCATCTTTCCAATATACCCCGGAGGGGTACGGATGGGAGCGGGATCGAGAGTCGGGGCGCGAGGCGGCCCGCGGCACGCCGGACTGAACCGTTCCAAGCTGTGTGTACTCTCCAGCGGATCGAAATTGGGGCGATCCGGCGTGAGTAGCGCGGCGACGGGCGCCGGGCACGGGAAGGAATGGCTCCCAATGAACACAGAATCGAGCGATCCCCGAACGGACGGTGGCAGACGACTTGAACGGGCGGTCGTGCTCGTGCTGCTGAGCGAGGACGACGGCACGCGGCAGTGGTCGCGTGCCGAGTTGCAGGAGGGCATGGGCGTCGAGCGGGACGAGCTGGCGATTGCGTTGAGCGGCCTGCTCGACACCGGCGTGCTGGATCAGGAGCACGATCGCGTGTGGCCGTCGGCTGCGGCCCGCCGTCTGGACGAGCTCGAGTTGATCGGGATCTGAGTGCACACGAGCGAGGCGGTGCGGACGTCCCGCTCGCAGCGGCCCAGGTGAGCCGATCAGGCCGCTGGGACGCGTGCGAGATAGGGTCTGAGGGATGAGCAATCGCGTGCTGCTGCTCTCCTGGGAGTACCCGCCGGTGATCGAGGGCGGTCTGGCGCGACATGTGCGCAAGCTCGCCGAGGCGATGGTCCGCCAGGGGGTCGCGGTCGACGTGCTCACCCGTGGCGTGGGCGAGGGTCCGGCCACCGGCCAACCGGGCGTGGACGAGCTGGCGGGGGTGAGGATCCACCGTGTTCCCGAGCCGAGCTGGCCGCGCGATCTCGATCGCTTCGTGGCTTGGGTGGAGCAGATGAACGGCGACATGCTGGCCGCGGGCGAGGTGCTGGCGGAGGAAAACAGCTACGACCTGATCCACGGGCACGACTGGCTCGTGGCGCAGGCCTCGGCGGCGCTGGCGGAGCGCGCGGGGATTCCCTACGTCACCACGATTCACGCAACCGAGCACGGTCGCCACCAGGGCTGGGTGCAGGACCAGCCGCAGTCGCATATCCACTCGGTCGAGCGCTGGATGGCGGGGCGCGCCGAGGCGGTGATCGTCTGCTCGCACTACATGCGCGGGCACGTGGCGGACATCTTCGACATCGACGAGCGGCGCATCAAGGTGATCCCAAACGGGATCGACCCGAGCGAACTCCAGCCGGCCGGCGATCTGCAGGCGCTGCGGCGCAAGTTCGCGGCTCCGCACGAGAAGCTCGTGCTGCTCGTGGGTCGCCTGGTCTATGAGAAGGGCTTTCAGCTCGCGCTCGAGGCGCTGCCGAGCGTCGTGGATCAGGTCGAGAACGTGCGCTACCTGGTCGCGGGCAGCGGCACCCACGAGCACGAGCTGAAGGCCCAGGCGGAGCGCCTTGGCCTCTCAGATCACGGAGATTTCCTCGGCTGGATCGGCGATGACGTGCTGCATTCGCTGTATCGGATCGCCGATCTGTGCGTGGTCCCGTCGATCTATGAGCCATTCGGCCTGGTCGCGCTCGAGGCGATGGCCTCGGGCTGCCCCTGCATCGTCGCCGACACGGGCGGGTTGCGGGAGGTGGTTCCGGTGGGGGAGCGTGTCGGGCTGCGCTTCAACGGAGGAGATCCAGAGCATCTGGGCGTGATGATCGAGCGGCTGCTGGTCGACGAGGCCCTGCGCGAGCGGCTTGTGACCGAAGCCTCCGAGCACGTCCTGCGCTTCGATTGGGATGACATCGCCGAGCGCACGCGATGCGTTTACAGTCAGTTGCATGAGCTGAGGCCTCGCGAGGAAGGGGTGCAGAGGAGATGAGCGTGCAGGGATCTGCCGCGTCCGGGGCGATGAACGGCGGGGAGGCTCAGGCGGTCGGGGTAGGCGAGCGCCTGGCCGGTCTGATGCAGGACGACTTCCCGCTGACGCTCCACCACATCCGTCGGCGGATGCGCGCGTGCAGTCCGCAGTCTCAGGTCGTGACGCTGCGGTCACCGGGGGTGGTCGAGCGCAGCACGTTCGCGGAGACCTCGGAGAGGATCGATCGGCTGGCCCGCGTGCTGGGCGAGCTGGGGGTGAAGCAGGGCGAGCGGATCGCGACGTTCGCCTGGAACAACCAGCGCCACCTCGAGCTGTACTTCGCGATTCCGTGTGTGGGGGCGGTCCTGCACACGCTGAACATCCGCCTGTTCGAGGAGCAGCTCACGTACATCGTCAACCACGCCGAGGATCGTGTGATCTTCGTCGACGACTCGCTGGTGCCGATGCTCGAGAAGCTCGCCCCGAGCTTCGAGACGGTCGAACACTACGTGGTGATGGGCGAGGGCGATGCGGGCAGCTTGCCGAACGCGTTGCGCTACGAGGAGTTGCTGGAGCAGGCGGGCGCCGGCGACTTCGACTACCCGGAGCTCGACGAGCGTCAGGCGGCGGCGCTCTGCTACACGAGCGGAACGACCGGTAATCCGAAGGGCGTGCTCTACTCGCACCGCTCGATCAGCCTGCATTCCTCGGCCACGCTGATGACCGACGCCAACGGGCTTTCGCGCTCCGATCGGGTGTTGGCGGTCGTGCCGATGTTCCACGCCAATGCCTGGGGCCTTCCCTACGGAGCGGCGCTGGCGGGGGCGGAGCTGATCCTGCCAGACCGCTTCCTGGGCGCGGAGCCGCTGGCGCAGCTGATCACGGCCGAGCGTCCGACGCTGATGGGCTGCGTGCCGACGATCTTCGCGGATCTGCTGCGCTACGCGGATGAGCATCCGGATGTCGACCTCTCGTCGCTGACCAACGCGGCCTGCGGCGGCTCGGCGGTTCCGAAGCAGTTGATGAAGGACTACGAGGAGCGCCACGGCGTGCGGATCTTTCAGGCGTGGGGGATGACCGAGACGAGTCCGGTCGCGACCTACTCGCGACCGCAGGAGGGCGAGCACGACGACGCCTACTGGGAGGATCGCGCCAAGCAGGGCCGCCCGCTGCCGTGGGTCGAGCTGCGCCTGGTCGGCGACGACGGCGAGGAGGTTCCCTGGGACGGCGAGTCGACGGGCGAGATCGAGGTCCGCGGTCCGTGGATCGCTTCCAGCTACTTCCGCGACGACTCCGCGGAAGACAAGTTCGACTCGGGCTGGTTGCGGACGGGAGACATCGCCTCGGTGGACGGCAAGGGCTTCGTGCAGATCACCGACCGCGCGAAGGACGTGATCAAGTCGGGCGGCGAGTGGATCTCCTCGGTGGAGCTCGAGAACGAGATGATGTCTCACCCGGACGTGATCGAGGCGGCGGTGATCGCGAAGCCCGATGAGCGCTGGGCGGAGCGGCCGCTTTGCTGTGTGGTGCTGCGCGAGGGCGCGCAGACGACGGCGCCTGAGCTGGTCGAGCATCTGCGCGGACGCGTGGCGAAGTGGTGGCTCCCGGATGAGTTCGCGTTCCTGGGTGAGATCCCGAAGACGAGCGTCGGCAAGTTCGACAAGAAGGTGCTGCGCGGCAGCCTCAGCGAGGGCGAGTTGGAAGGCCGCGTCCGCGTCTAGTCTGCGCCGCGCCGAGTGCACGCGGTCTGGCGCTGCTCAAGCGCGCTGAGCGGCCGCCGATGTGGAGGGATGGCGTCCTCGGAGCATTCGCCGACCGACGCTGTTGATAGATGTTCGACCTGTCAGGCAGGCAACCGCCTGCGAACGGCGAACAAAATAAGACGTTTTCCGACTAGAATCGCCCGACGAAGGGCAAGAGGCCCTCACAGGGCTGGAGCGTTCACCCAAACCATCACCGGGAGGTTGGCATGACTCGGACCGATGTCGTGGCCTCGAGTAGGCCGCAGAAAGCAGCAACGAAGAGGAAAGGATCATCCAGCGCGTTGCGCAAGCTTGCGGTGCTGCCGGTCGCTTTCGCTCTGATGATGGCCCTCGTGGTGCCGACTTCGGCATTTGCGGCCGAAAAAGAAGGACTGTCGGGCTACAACAGCAAACCGTCGACTGGGACGTCCCCGTCGAAAGAAAGCAGCACACCGACGAAAACGACGGCGCCCGAAACGTCCTCGAGCGAACCTACGGCGACGAGCGAACCGACGGCGAAAGCCTCGACGCTTCCGTTCACGGGCTTCGACCTCCGCTGGACGGTCGGTGCAGGCGTGGTTCTCCTCGCGATGGGCTTCTCGATCGTGACGGCCCAGCGCCGTCAGCGCCGCAACACCGGGCGCTGAGCGCAAACGCTTAGCAGTGTTTGAAACGGCCGCCGGGCAACCGGCGGCCGTTTTCTTTTGCGCGGCCGGTTCAGGACGGGACATGGTCCTGCCGCATGCCGCCGCTCCACCCGCCTGGACCTGGATCTCGGCCTGGGCCTTGAGCCCCGGCCTCGGCGTTGCTGGTTGGGCCTCGGCTTTGGCTCGGCCGTCGCGGTGCGGCTGGGCCGAGCATTACCGGCTCGGCCCGCTTCTATGCGGATGAGAGGACTCGAACCTCCACCTGGTTTCCCAGACACGGACCTGAACCGTGCGCGTCTACCAATTCCGCCACATCCGCGTGCGGGCGAGAGGCGAAGATATCGCAGATGTCCCCCTGTGCCACGGGCGATGCGCGCCGGGCCTCGGGGCGCCACGTCTCGGGCTCGCGATTCGCGGTTGGCTACGGATGCAGCGGTACCGACGGCGTGCGGGTTTCGCGCTCGAATGCGCCCTGTGAGGCGATCGCGGTCGGGCCTCGCGGAGGGCTTGGGCGTTCGATGGGACGCTGAGCTCGGCACTGGCTCCGAGCGCTTTGCTAGCCTCGTCGCAGCAGAAGCGCGCCGCTATCGTCCAGGGGACTAGGACGCCGCCCTCTCATGGCGGAAACCCGGGTTCGAATCCCGGTAGCGGTACTTGAAGCCCCGCTTGGCGGGGCGTTCTTATCTTCTGGCCCACCTGACTCACGGGCTCCATGGGCTCGTCTGGAGCGGCCCATTGAGGCTGGGACTCAGGTCGTGAAGACCCGCACCAGCACGGCGCCGGCGGGGGCGATGCCGACGATGCTGCCGGAGCAGGAGGCGGGATGCTTGATCCAGTCGGCGCGAATGCGCTTGACCCAGTGTCCGCCGGCGACGCTGGCGTGCCCTGAGGCGCCGCCGCTTTCACGACGGCCAGAGCTGGCGCAGTGCAGGGACCAGGTGAAGTTGAGCTGTTCTTTGGTCGGCTCGGTGACTACGAGCACGAACGAGCGCGGGGGGCGGACGTGGCTGAACTGGGTTTCGAGCGCCCCCGCCGGCAAGGCGTTGTGACGCACAACCAGCTTGCCGTAGGTTTCGGCTGAGGCGGTCGGCACGCAGAGGGCCGCACTCGCCAGAGACGCCGTGATCAACGCAAGCGACCGCTGTCTGTTTGACGACATTTGCGGAGGTTAGGCTAGTCGAACGAGCGACGACGGGCCGTCCGATGCTCATGCCGTCCCGCGGCGGGGGCATTGGCAGTTGATCCTGCTCTCTCACACCGCCCATGGGCGTCGGGTGCGCTCGGAGCGCTCAGACCGCACCAGGGCACGCGTTGTCTTTACCTACATGAGGTGTTTTGCGCAACTCGGGCAAAGCAAATTCGACCCCGACGTCTGCTTGCGTCACTTGACGCCAGGGTCACGCTGCGTCACGAAATCGGAACGGTGTTGACCTACGAATCCACCCTATGGGCCGCGAATGTTCGAATCACCGGGAAAAAGTTGGAGACGCGCCTCGACTTAACGCTCTAGATCCTTGAATCTCCTGTAGGAAACCTGCGAGTTGTGGCGCTTCTTGGGGATGGAGCACGGGCCGGACTCGCGCAATAAGTGGGCAAGAACACCTTTCTTTACAGTCGAAAAGCACGAACGCGAGGAAGAAATGGCCTATGCCCACCAGACACGCACCGCGTCGGCGCGGTTGCGTTCTAGACCCAGTGGTCTCCCTCGTGGGAGGGTCACAGAGATTCAACGCAGTCGAATGCTTGCCGCAGCGCTGGAGGCCGTAGAGGAGGTTGGCTACGGTCGTATGACGGTCGCCCAGGTGATCGGTCGGGCGAAAGTCTCACGCAAGACCTTTTACGACGTCTTCGCCGATCGCGAAGACTGCTTCCTGGCCGCGCTCGAGCAGGCGGTTTCTCAGGTGGGCAGGCTGGTTCGCGAGGCCTACGACGGGGAGGAGGGCTGGCGCGACGGTATCCGTGCCGGGTTGGCGGAGCTGCTGGTGTTCCTCGACGAAGAGCCGGCGCTCGCTCGCCTCTGCTTGGTCGAGGCGCTCGGCGCCGGTCCGCGTGTCCTGGAAAGGCGTGCCGAGCTGCTCGAGGACCTCGCCGAGGTCGTGGATCGAGGCCGCTTCGTCAACAACGCCGTGCGCGAACCGCCGGAGGTCGCTGCCGAAGGCGTCGTGGGCGCGGTCTTGGCCGTGCTACACACGCGTGCATTGGAAGACGGCTCAGAACGCTTCTCGATCCTTCTGGGCTCGCTGATGAACATCATCGTCCTGCCGTACCTTGGAGCGCGTGCAGCCAGTCGCGAACTGACGCGCCCGGCGCCTGAAACGCGTCGCAGCGAGGACACTCCTCCGGTGCTGACGCGAAGCGGCGACCCGATGGCGGGTCTGAGCATGCGATTGACCTACCGCACCGTGCGCGTGCTCGTGGTGATCGGCGAACACGCCGGCGCGAGCAATCGCGAGATCGCGGAGCGTTCGGGGGTCGCGGACCAGGGACAGATCTCCAAGCTGCTGGCTCGCCTGGCTCGTCTCGAGCTAGTGGAGAACACGGGCGATGGACAGGAGAAGGGCGGCTCGAACGCCTGGAGCCTGACGCAGCGCGGCGCGCGCGTAGAGCGGGCGACGCGGCCTCGCTGACGCGTCGTGTAAGACCGGTCAAGAAGTCCAGCAGAAACACCGCCTGACTCCGCCAGATGGCCGGCGCGTTAGTGACCAGTCACCACGGGCGTCCCGGCGTGTGCCCGAGGTCGGAGAAGTGGGCGAGTGCTCCGTTTCCTCATCTGGCGACTGCTGGGTTTGCTCGCCGTGCTCGTCGGCTTCCTGGCGGTCGGCTGGCTTCTGAGCGGCGCCCCGGGGAGGCTTCTGCGCGGCAAGCCCGGTAGTGGCTCGAATCTCTCGCCCGATCGACTGCTGGGCATCCCGCTGCGGGTCATATCGGCCGCTTGGAGCTGGGCGCCACTTCACTCTGTCATCGCGGCATTCTTGGTTGGCGTCGCGGTCTCGGCGGGAGCGGTCCTCGCATCCATCTCGCTGCGCTGGTGGGCGCGGGGCCGGCGTCGCTACATACGTCTGCGCGTTGAGCCGTATCGCACCGATCAGCCAGGTGCCGATGCCGTGGCGCGGATGTACGCCGCGCTGCACAAGCGGATGCTGCCGCGGTGGTGGCGGCGTGTGGCGTTCGGGCCGGCGACGGTCGCGCTTGAGGTGCACTACGCCCGAGCCGATCGAGCCTCGGCCGAATCGGGCGGTGGGCGGCACTTCGCATGGCTGGCCGTGACCTGCCCGCTCGGGTCCGAGTCGATGGTCGAGGCGGCTTTGCGGTCGGCTTACCCGAACTGCCGTCTGGCGCCACCGCCCGAGGCGCTCGGTGCCCCGGCTGCGGCCACTGGCCTGCTGTCGGTCGACGCCACCGGCGTGCTGTTGCGCCTGAAGAAGGATCAGGCGTTCATCCGCAGGGTCAAGTCGCTTGACCGCTTCGAGCACGAGCGGGAGCCCGCGATGAACCGACTGCTGACCGTGATGGGTGCCTGTCGCGCGCCGGCTGTCGTGCAGCTTGCGCTCGTGCCGGCGCCGGTGTGGTTCGAGCGTTTCGCGCGGCGGCGGTTCAAAATGCACGAGCGGCGCCTGGCGCGCGAGCGCGCGATGGGCTTCATTGGCCGCGACCGCTCGCTGGTCGATGACGTCGAGCTGCGCGGCGGACTCGATCTCCAGCACCGGCCGCTGTTCTTCGCCGACATCCGCGTGATCGCGGCGGAGCGCTCGACGTGCGAGCTCGTGGCATCCGAGTTGCGAGTCGAAAGCGCTGAGAACCGGCTCGTGGAGCGAGGCGCCAGCATCCGTCACGGTGCTCTTCGACTCTACCGCCGGCGGATCGAGCGCGGCGAGGGCAACCCGCTTCCCGGCTTTCATCGCGGCGTCTTCGCGAGCGCGGAGCTCGCGTCGATCTGGCACGCGCCCTCCATCGACTATCTGACCGTGCCATTTGCTCGTGGCGCGACGCCGCTCGCGCCCGCGCCGCCTGCGATCTTCCGGCCCGGTCGTGGCGGCGGGACGCTGCAGGATGCGATCGGACCTGTGTCGATTCAAGTCGAGCTGCGCAAGCAGAACACGGCGGTGCCCGGTGCGGTGGAGCAGGGCAAGTCCAGCTACCTGGTCGCCACCGTCGCTGAGGATCTGCGCCGCGAGCGCTGCTCGATCATCGTGTTGGACCCGAAGGGCGACGCGGCCAACGCTGCCGTGAGCCTCGTTCCCGCGGCTCGCACCTGCACGCTGCTGGACTTCGCCCATCCGACCTGCGGCTTCAATCCGCTTGCCGTCGACGCTCCGGCCGATGTGATCGCCGATTACGTCGTGGCAGCGCTGAAGCATCTTTTCTCCGACGCCGACATCAGGGCCTCGTCTGACCGTTACCTGCGAAACGCGATCATCGCGGTGCTCGCGTTCGATCGCAGCTCCACGTTGTGGGACGCGGCGCGGCTGCTTTCAGTCGGAGAGGACGGCTACGCCTACAGGCGTACGGTGGGCGCCCGAGTGCGCACGCTACCTGAGTTCAGCGAGATATCGACGTTCTTCACTACCGAGCTGACGGCTCAGCTCGCCGACGCCCGCAGCATGACGACAGCCAAGCTCGACGCGCCGGTCAACAAGCTCGCGCGCCTTTTGAACTCCGCCTCGATCAAGCGGGTGTTGTTGAACGAATCGCTGACCGTCGACTTCGATCGGGTGATTGCGGGCAGTGAGGTGCTTGTGGTCAAGGGTGCGCTCGGCGTGATGGGCGCGGGGAATACCTCGGTTCTCATGCAGCTTTTGGTGGGAATGCTCGATGCGGCGCTCGCCCGCCAGCAGGATCGGCTCGGCGAGCAGGAGCGGATCGCTGTCGCTCTGAAGGTCGACGAGGCTCCGCTCGTGCTCAACCGTGGCTTTGCGGAGACGATGGCGCTCAAGCGCTCGGCGGGCCTCGAGACCGTCGCCTGCTGGCAGACCGATGCCCAGTGGAGCGACCGCGACATCCGCGATCAACTCGATGCGTTGTTTGCCCACCGCGTCTACTTCGCCACCGCCTCGGCGCGCGAGGCGAGAGCCGACGCGAGTCTGACGATGGCGGAGTTCTCTGACACGGTGCGCCCCGGAATCGGGCACATCTCCAAGCTCGCTCGTCCCGACGCGAGGCTGCATCTGCCAAAGCATCACGCGATTGCGAGCTGGACGACCACCGAGGGACGCCAGTCGCCGTTCGTCGGCCGAACGCTTCCGCTGCGCGTCGATCGCGGTGTGCTCGCCTTGCACGCCGAGCGCCAGCACGAACGAGGCGGGAGATACCTGGGAGATCTGCGTCAGCCGAACTGGCAGCGCCGCGAGCTTGCCGGTCCCGCGGGGCAGGAAGGCGGAACGGCCGAGCGGTCGCGCGGCCAACGCACGACCTGCTCGGAGGCGCCCGCCGGCCAGCCGCGACTCGCCGGCCGGATGCGGCCCGACACCCGGGAGCCGCTCGTCAACAAGGAGCCGCCCGTCCACGGAGCAGGCCCCGCGGTCCGCGAGCAGCTCGCCGACCAAGAGGCCCCGACCGTGCCTGCGGAGAGCTATCGCGAGCTGGTCGAGCTCGACCGGGCCCAGAGCGTCCATTGGGCTCGACCCGTGGACTCGCCACTGGCGCTTGAGCCAGATGCGCTCGACCTCGACATCCTCCGGCTGATCGCGCGTCTTAGCCACGTGCTCAGCAGTCAGCTGCACCGACACTTCAATCCCCAGCGTGCGGTCACGACAACGCAGCGACGACTCAAGCGGTTGTCTGACGCCGGCCTGGTCGAACGCTTCCAGTTTCATCGTCGTGATGGTGGCGGGGTGCCAATGTGTTACGTGATCAGTCGCCCTGGATGGGAGCAGCTCGTGTCGGCCGAGGGAGAGGGCGCGCCCTCCGAACCGCAGACGAAGGGATGGTCCTCAGGCGGCGAGCGACGGGCGTCCTCACGCGAGCGAGACGGGTCGCGTTTGCGCCAGGCGCGGCACGATGTCCATGTCGCCGGCTGGGTTCTCGCCCTGGTGCGGGCGAGCGGCGCTGAGGCGGCGTTGCGGGGCTCGGAGGAATCGGCGCTGAATCCGCCGCAGGCCGGCGGTGTTGCTCGACGTGCCCTTGGGCCGGCAGATCTGCGGCTGCCGGGCGGGCGCGTGGCACACGACTTCGTACGCACCGGTGCGGCGGGAATCGTGGAGGTCGATCGCTTCGAGACGATTCGACCGGACGCGACCGTCGCGCTCAGGGCTCAGGCGCTGGATGTCATGGTTGAGCTCGACGATCGCCTGCCGACCGGCTCCGGCGCGGCCAAGCTCGAGCGCTACGACCACTTCCTCACTGGGTGGTCCACGCACCTGCCTCGCTACTCGGAGCGTCGTCGGACGGCAGCGCTGCTCGTATTCGTTTGTCGCGACCGTTCGCGTGCCCGCCGCTGTGCCCTGCTCGCCGATGCTGCTCTGCGCGCCTGTCGCGCATACGCTGGCGAGCACCCCCTCGACTGGGAGTACAGCGGCCGGCGCTCGACCTTGTTTGTCGCCGAGCGTGATGTCCACAACGGATCGCTTCGCGGCTACGGCGTGCCCGAGCTCCCGCCGGCGGTTCGCGTCGAGGAAGCGGACGGCGATCCGGCAGGCGCCGAGGCTTCGGTCGAGCGGCGGGAGCTGCTGGCCTAAGCGGCGATGGCGTCTCTCCGGGCGCAAGACCTGGCGCAGATCCGCCCACGCGTTGGGCTCTGCTCGACCGCAGTTGCGTCCCCGTTGTCTGCAGTCCCCCTGCGCGGTGGGGCAGGTGCCCCGTGTGCGCCGCAGTCGCCCGGCGTCTTCCGATGCGCTCGACTGCAGGCACTGGCCCCAGTAGTTCGGCTCCGGCAAGCCAAATCCTGGGCGCTGCCGCGGTGATCTCTGCTTCGCTGCCGGACCCACTGACCGACGCGGTTGCGGCGCCTCGCAACCGCGGGCTACGCTGGCGTCCACTACTCCCCGTCTTCTCTTGTCTCAGCCGCGACAGCGGCGCTCAGCCGCATTGAAGATCAGATGACTGTCCTGCGACTGCGGTGTGCTCGAATCGAGCGTTATCGCGCCAAGTTTCGGCGGTCACCGTCTGTCTCGCCGCCTCCTTCCGAGACCCCTTAAGGGGTTCTCGGACTCGCGTCTCAGCTCTCGCATGCGCTCTTTCGAGCGCTTGACGACGCCTGTGCGGAGCGCCTATTCAAGAGCCGCGATCGCCTCGGTGAGGCAGTCGCGAGGGGAGTCCACACGACACGACAGGAGTCCACCATGAATTCCACCGCCACACCTGCGCTTCCTCGCTACTCCACTCTGGCGCGGAGCGCCGGCAGCAAGCAGCCGCCCCACGGAGGCCGACGCCACTCGAGTTCGAATGCGACTCGGCCGAAGCGAATCGCCCGCAAGGGCCGCCCCACGCTCGGCCGATATGTCGATCGGAGAGGGCGACCGCGCGAGATCATCCTTCAGCCCGGCGCCGGCGGGAGTCTGCTCGTGCTCGATCGCAACGCGGCCACGCTCACCGATCCCCGCCTGCTGGCCCACATCGCATCGGATGAGCCAACCGAGAACGCCGCTTTGGTAAGCAGATGTTTCCTTGAGCGCGTGGGACGCGAGCACTGCGCCTGCCGCCCGTTGCTTGCCTCCGATCTGGAGTCGGTTCCGGCGTATGAGGATCTCGGCGATGAATCGATCGAGCCATTCCAGGCGGAGCAGCCGGTTGCGCGCGACGAGTCCGGACGTCGATATCAGCTGGGGTGCCTCGCGACCGGAATGCTGATCCCGGAGCTGCGCTGGTGCAGGGTCCAGGCCGATCCGGATTTGGACTGTTCTGAGCCGCGGCCTCATCCGCGCGCTGCATCGCAGGCCAGGCGCCAGGACCCTGAGCTCGAGCCAGTCAGCGTACGCGAGGCGGTCGCCTCACTTGAAAGCTACGAGCCGATCCGGACCGTGACGAGCGCTGCGATCGCATGGCATCGGCGCCGCGGTGAGGTGTCGGTTGCCGTCCTGCGCGGCGAGCTCGAGCGGACGCAGAAGAGCGCGATCGTGCTGAACCGTGGGCTGCGCGCGGCGGCACTCGACGCGATCGAACGCCGTGGCGAGAGCATGAGCGAGATCGCGATGCGATGCGGACGTATCAAGCGCGACGCCGCAGGCAACGAAAGCGGTGAGACAAGCTGGCTTGCGCGACGGTTGGGATTGCTGCCGGAGGCCTCGCGTCGCTCGCCCACGCCCTGGATCCACAGCGACGTGCTCGCACTGATCGCGCGCGACGGGCTCGGACTCAGTCCGCACGAGGTCGAAGTGCACTGACCGAGATCGAGTTGCACTGACTAACGGCGGGCTGCTCGCCCGCCATCCAGCACCACTTCCAGACGGCGGGCCATATGGCCCGCCGTCGCTCGTTAACGACCGCCCACGAGCACCCGCCATGGCTTCGGCTGTCGAGGCCGATCGTCGCCTGTGCTCAGAAAGGAAGGACCTGATGTCCGGACCGAAATCTCTGCTCGCCGCTGATGGCGACCTACTAACACTGGGTAGACCTATTCACCTGCTGATGGGCTTCGCGGGCCAGCTTCTACTCGGCTTCGTGCTCGGTGCTCTCGCGGCACGCGCAATGCGCGCAGGGCGTCTGCACTGGGGCTGGACCGTGGTTGTGGCTCTGCTCGCCCTGCCACTTCGACCCGTATCGCACAGCTTGGCCTCGACGTCGCTATGCGCCGTCCTGTTCACGCTTCTCAGGGGTCGGCGCTGGCACCGCGAAGACCTCGAGGCCGGCGCCGATCTGGCACGCGCCGCTGCGCTCAGGCGGACTCCGCTCGTGGCCCTGTGGTCCCTGTTGCGCAGGCTCCTGTCGAAGAATCGCAATGGGAGGCTCGGCGTTCGCTGCTGGTCTCGTGGTGGGGAGCTGATCCTCGGCCATACGAGCACCGGCAAGTCCGTCTCGATCCCCTTCGGCGGCGCTCGCGGAGGCACCCACACGCTGCTGGTCGGTGCGACCGGCTCGGGCAAGACCGTAACGCAGGCTTGGCTTGCCACACGTGGGATCGAACGCGGCATGGGCGCGGTCGTGATCGACCCCAAGGGTGATCGTGCGATGCGCGAGGCCGTTGCGGATGCCGCGCGGAGGGCAGGCAAGCAGCTGATCGTCTGGACCGCAGAAGGCCCGTCTGTCTACAACCCCTTCGCCCGTGGCACCGACACCGAGATCGCGGACAAGGTGCTTGCGGGCGAGCGCTTCACCGAGCCTCACTATTTGCGCCAAGCGCAGCGGTTCCTGGGGCATGTCGTCCGCGGGCTTCGAGCAAGTGGTGGGGAAGTGAGCCTGCGCGCAATCGTGAGCAGCCTCGATCCAGAGGCCCTCGAGGTGCTGGCTCGCGGCCTTCCCGAGTCGACGGCACGCCCTGTGCACGCGTACCTCGACTCGCTGACGACGCGTCAGCTCAGCGACCTGGCGGGAGCGCGCGATCGCCTCGCAATCCTCGCCGAGTCCGACCTGGGCCCCTGGCTCGACCCCGAGAACGGTCGGGGCGGCAGGTTCGACCTGCAGGAGGCCATAAGGGCGCGCGCGGTCGTCTACTTCGATCTGGACGCCGATAGGCGGCCGCTGTTGATGCAGATGCTGGGGGCGGCGATCGTTCAGGATCTGCTGACGACGGTCGCTGAGCTGCAGGGCGATCCGACGCCGACGGTCGTGGTCATTGACGAGTTCTCGGCCGTTGCGGCCGAGAACGTCGTGAGGCTTTTCGGTCGTGCGCGCTCGGCGGGCCTGAGCCTCGTGCTGAGCACGCAGGAGCTGACCGATCTGCGCCTGCCGGGGCGCGAGCACCTGCTCGAGCAGGTGCTCGGCAACCTCACCGTGCTGCTCGCGCATCGTCAGGTCGTGCCGGCCTCCGCGGAGCTGATCAGCAGCCTGACCGGCACTCGGGGGACGTGGCGCACGACGCAGCAGGATCGAGGAAGGAGCTCACGCACTCGAGTGCGTGAGAACGTGCTCGGCTCGTCCGAGCTGATGCAGCTCCCACCTGGGTGGCTCGCGGCGGTCACGCTGGGGAATGCCACTGGTGTGCAGATCGCGCAGGTCTTTCCGCCGCGAGAGGAGGTGCAGCGATGAGCCCCCGTATCGGACCTCGCTCGCCGGAGCGGGTCGAGCTGCTGCGTTGGGCCGCGGGAATCGGCGCGGTGACGGCGGAGGCCCTCGCGTATCGCGATGCGAGCTCGCTCGCTTCAGCTCGTGCCAGGCTGAGTGCGGCAGAGCGTGACGGGTTGCTCCGGCGGCATCGTCTGCTGCTCGACAGGCCGGCGCTCTACACCGTGGCCCGCAGTGGAATGCGCGCGGCAGGGGTCGACGGGATCGAGCCGTGTCGCGTCAGCGCCGGCAGTGCCGAGCACATGATCGCCTGTGCGCTTGTGGCCGCCGAGCTCCATCGCCGCTATCCCGACCAGATCGTGATCGGCGAGCGCGAGCTGCGGATGCGTGAGCGCCGCGCCGGCGCACCGCTGGCCAGCGCGGCGATCTCCTGGTCGGCGGAGCGTGTGCTGATGCATCGACCCGATCTCGCGGTCTTGCCGAGCACGGAGGAAGGAAGAGGCGCGATCGCGGTCGAGGTCGAGCTGACGATCAAGGCGCCCAGTCGTCTGAGGGCGATCTGTCGCGCCTGGGCACGAGCCCGCCACGTGGGCGGCGTGCTCTACCTGGCGCCTGCCCCGGTCGAGCGGGCTCTACTGCGAGCGATTCACGCCGCACAGGCCGAGGAGCGCATCGTCGTGCTGCCGCTCGGCGCGCTCGGCCAGGGACCCGCGGGCGCCCCGAGCGCACGAAGCATCCCAAGCGGTCTCTAGCTTGCTTGGCGGGGGGTCAACCATCGAGCACGGAGACCCAAGAATGTCCTACATAACGATCAACCGAGTTGTCCTGGTGGGCCGTATGACGCGTGACGCAGAGCTGCGCTCGCTCCCTTCAGGGCGGAGCGTGTGCAGCCTGCGTATCGCATGCAACGCAAGTCGGCGCGATGACGATGGCCAGGCGGTCGAGCGGCCCAACTACTTCGACGTGTCCGTCTTTGGCGTCACGGCGGACAGCGTCAGCCGCTACACGCGAAAGGGCAGCCGCGTCGGCATCGACGGGCGGCTGGAGTGGCGCGAGTGGGAGACCGCCGAGCAGCAGCGTCGGCAGGCGGTCAGCATCGTCGCGGACGTCGTTCAGTTCCTCGACGGCGCCAACGGCCGGACGGAGGATGGCGAGGGCGATGATGAGGACGGC
Organism: Solirubrobacteraceae bacterium; assembly: GCA_036267655.1. GTDB lineage: Bacteria > Actinomycetota > Thermoleophilia > Solirubrobacterales > Solirubrobacteraceae > Palsa-744. The sequence goes on along the minus strand of DATAVP010000029.1, from coordinate 48,836 downwards.
GACCGCGAGCTGGTCGGTGTCGGCGTGGGGGATGAGCTCGACGTCACTTTCTAGGAGGTGTGCGGCGTTCGCGGAAGCCGGCCGGGCTTCCGCGGCGCCACCGCCGTTGCCGTCGAGATGAACTCCTTCGACAAGGGGGCTCGGGTTTACGGCGGATCGCCCCAAAGCGCGGCCTGTGCGTAAACTGGCGCGCCAGCCAGCCCCACTTCAGAGTTCAGTCCGGCCTCAGACCTCAAGGAGTCAAGTGCCCGTCAACAAGCAAGCGATCGGCAAGACCTATGAGCCCGTGGTGTATGCCGTGGGCAGAGAGAAGATCAAGGAGTACGCCCGTGCCGTCGGCGAGACGAACCCGCTGCACCTTGACGTCGAGGCTGCCCGTGCCGCGGGCTTCGCCGACGTCGTGGCGCCACCGATGTTCGCGGTCGTCTACAGCGCTCCCGCGGTCGGGCCGCCGATCTTCGATCCCGAGATCGAGCTCAACTTCGCGATGATGGTGCACGGTGGCCAGGAGTTCGAGTGGGGGCCGGTGGTCGTGGCCGGGGATGAGGTCTCGACCACCGCGAGCGTCAAGGACATCTCCGAAGCGGACGGGCGCGGCTTCTATGTGTTCGAGTCGATCTCGATCAATCAGCGCGGCGAGCAGGTCTGCCGCGGTACCTGGACCAACATCGTGCGGGGAGTGTGAAACCGATGAGTGAGCTGAAGACTGGAGAGCAGATCCCGCAGGTGAGCGTCACGCCGGACAAGTACCTGACGAATCGCTACGCCGGTGCATCGGGCGATTTCAATCCGATCCACATCGATGAGGAGTTCGCTCGTGCGGTGGGCCTGCCCGGGAGGATCCTGCACGGTCTGTGGACGATGGCGCAGGTGGCTCGCGCGCAGACCGAGGCGGCCGGTGGACCGGCTCAGCTGAAGCGATTGAGCGTTCAGTTCCGTGGCATGGGCGTGCCCGAGCAAGAGGTCGTCGTGACGGGCACGGTGCGCGAGGCGGGCGACGGCCGTGCGCTCGTCGACACCGTGGCTGAACAGGACGGCAAGCAGATCATCCGAAACGCCGAGGCCGAGATCGAGCTCTGAGCGCCCTGGACGACCGTCTGGGCGTCGAGTCGCAGCCTACAATTGGATGATGCTCACCTCTCGCCAGGAGCAGATCCTGTGCAAGGTGGTGGACGACTACCTGCGAACCGGGCAGCCGGTCGCCTCACGGTCGATCGCCGCCGATCCCGATTTCGACTGCGGACCATCGACGGTTCGCAACGAACTCGCGCTGCTCGAGGAGCAGGGTCTGCTTGCGCATCCACACGTGTCGGCGGGGCGGGTTCCAACGGATTCGGGTCACCGCTACGTGGTCGATCGAATGCTCGATTCGGGGCAGGGCCTTGAGGTGCGCCGTCGGCTCGAGCTCTCGCTGATCCGGCGTGAGATAGAGGAGGCGATGCGCGCCACCTCAGAGACGCTCTCGCAGATGACCAACCTGCTCGCGGTGGTCTCGGCGCCGTCGCTGAACTCGACCACGATCCGCCACATCGAGGTCCTGACACTTCAGCCAGAGGTCGTGATGCTCGTGGTGATCACCTCGACCGGCGGGGTCTCAAAGCTGTTTGCCACGTTCGATCGGCCTGTCGACCCGGGCCTGCTGGCCTGGGCCGGCGAGTATCTGCGCGAGCGCCTGGTGGGCTACGGCCTGGGCGCGCGGATGCTGCAGCAGCGCCTGAGCGATCCGAGCCTGTCGGCTGTCGAGGTGGCGTTTCTCGAGCGGCTCGTGCCGGCCTTTGGGGATCTCGCCTCAGAGGCCGAGGATGAGCTGTACGTCGACGGCACCGCGCGCCTGTTCTCCGCCGGTCAGATCGAGGATGCGACCCAGCTTCAGGGGCTCGTGGGGCTGCTCGAGCGCCGCGTCTCTCTGTTGCAGGTGCTGCGCACGGCACTCGGCGAGTCGGGTGTGTACGTGCGGATCGGACACGAGAACGAGATTCCGGCGATGCGCTCGCTCGCCCTGGTCGCCACTGGCTACGGGATCGCTCAGCGCAAGCTCGGGGCCGTGTCGGTGATTGGCCCTGTGCGGATGGACTATGCGGGGGCGATCGTGACCGTGCGCGAGGCTGCGCACGAGCTCTCGCGCTTTGTCGAAGATGCCTATGCCGAGAACTGACGCTACGAGCGTGCCGCGCGATCCCTACGAGGTCTTGGGCGTCGAGCGCGATGCCTCGGCCGAGCAGATCAAGAAAGCCTTTCGGCAGCTCGCGCGCGAGCTGCATCCGGACGTCAACGCGCACGACCCCGACGCCGAGGAGAAGTTCAAGGAGGCTGCCGAGGCGTACGAGATCCTCTCCGATGAGGAACGGCGCGCGACCTACGATCGCTACGGGCACGAAGGCCTTCGCTCGGGCGGCTACTCGCCCAACTTCGACTCCTTCGGCTCGATCGGCGACCTGTTCGAGGCGTTCTTCGGCGGTAGCGCGGGAGGGTCGTTCGGCGGACGGGCCGGTCCGGCGCCGGGCGGCGACGTCGCGGTGGCCGTGGAGATCGACATGCTCGAAGCCGCACACGGAGCTCAGGTCGAGGTCAGCTACGAGGCGATCGACCGATGCGAGCACTGTCACGGCAACGGCGCCGAGCCGGGGACGCCGATCAAGACCTGCGAGCGCTGCGGCGGCGCGGGCCAGTTGCAGGCCGCGACGCGCACCCCCTTCGGTCAGATGGTTCGTACGGTCGCGTGCGACGTCTGCCAGGGCGATGGCCGCGTGCCCGAGCAGCCCTGTCGCGACTGTCGTGGCAGGGGTCGCCGGGCGGCCAAGCGCAAGATCGACGTGGACGTCCCGGCGGGCATCGCGAACGGGCAGCGTCTTCGCCTGAGCGGGCGTGGGCACGCGGGCGAACTCGGCGCGCAGCCCGGCGACCTCTACGTGCTGGTTCGCGTCCAGGAGGACAAGCGCTTCGTCCGTGAAGGCGATGATCTGATCACGGCACTCGACGTCCCGGCTCCGCTGGCGGCGCTCGGCAGCACGCTGGAGGTGCCGACGCTCGAGGGCAGCGCCTCGATCGAGCTCTCGCCCGGCACGCAGCCCGGCGAGGTGCTGACGATCCGCGGCGAGGGGATGCCTTCGCTGGGACGGAGTCGACGCGGGAATCTGCGGGTGGTGGTGAACGTTGTGATCCCGCGTCGCCTCAGCGACGAGCAGCGTGCGCTGCTCGAGCAACTGAGCGGAACGCTGACCGAGGAGAACCTCCGCTCGGAGGAATCGATGTTCGCCAAGCTGCGCCGCGCGCTGGGCAGTCAGGCTGCGTGATTCGCCTCGCCGTTCGGGTGCGTCGAGACCAGGCAGAGCTGGTGCTCGCCGAACTGCTCGAGCTCGCGCCGGCCGGAGTCGAGGAGGCCGAGGTGGGGGAGGGGCTGATCGAGTACGCGGTCTACGGTGCGTCCGGCGAGCTCCCGAGCCTGCCGGATCTCAGGGCGGCGGCGGGCGACGCGCTCGTTGAGATCTCGACCAGCGAGACGGCCGATGACTGGCAGGAGCGCTGGCGCCAGTTCCATCGCCCGGTTCTGATCGATCCGCCAAGCCAAGCCGGCGGCGATTCCGCAGGCCGGGTGCCCGCGCTTCACATACGTCCCCCTTGGGAGCTCGCAAGCCCGGGGGGCGAGGGTCGCGTCGAGGAGATCGTGCTCGATCCCGGTCAAGCGTTCGGCACCGGGGCACATGCCACGACGCACATGTGCCTGGAGCTGCTGCTGGAGCTCGCGGCTGCCGGGCTTGCGGGCGCTCCGGTGCTCGACGTCGGGTGCGGCTCGGGTGTGCTCGCGATCGCCGCGGCGCGGCTTGGCTTCGCACCGGTGCTCGCACTCGATCACGAGGTCGAGAGCGTCGAGGCTGCGCGCGAGAATGCCGCCGTCAACCGAGTCGAGATGACCGTCGAGCGCTTCGACCTGCGCAGGCAGGAGCTTCCGTGGCCCGATCCCTCCGCAGGCGATCGTGCCGGGGTGGTCGTGCTGGCGAACCTGCTGCTGCCGCTGCTGCTCGAGCTGGCGCGCACGATGAAGCGTGCGCCGGCACAGCTGATCGCGAGCGGACTGCTGGTCGAGCAGGCCGATCAGGTTGCCGAGGCGTTCGCGGCACGCTTCGCACTCCGCGAGCGTCGTCGGCTCGAGCGCGGGGAGTGGGCTGCGCTCTGGCTGAGCGCCGCGTGAGGCGCAGCCAGGCCGGCATGCGGCAGCGTTTGCCGTCGGCTTGGCAGGGCGAGCTGCAGCTCGCCGAGCTGCAGGCGACGCACCGGCGCTCGGCTACCCGCTAGGCGGGCTGGATCTCGGCGTCGGCCATCTCTGTGGCCGCACGCACGATCGCGCGATAGACGAGGTCGATCGAGGCGCGTAGCCCATCCTCTTCGCCGACCAGCGTGCCCGCAGCCGAAAGTGCCCCGCCGATTGTCTCAAGCGCCTCGCCGTCGCTCCCGGGGTCAGGATCGCGGCAAGCGGCCAGCGCCATTTCGAGCATAGCCTGAGCCTGCTCGGCAACTCCCGTGAACAGCGCCGGGCCGACGAGGCTCGCGTAGCCATACACGCGCGCGAGGCGACCCGACAGGGTGATCGATGGTCCGCGGCGCGGCGGGGAGACGGGCGGCAGAGCTTCGCCGTCGATCAGCGAGGCCATTGTGCCGCCGAGCATCGCCTTCGTGGTTGCCTCATCAAGTCCGGCCTGCTGTGCGATGCGCAGCGCCAGATAGAGCGTCGTCGCGGGCAGGCCGTAGGGCGGGTCGGAGGCAAACACGATGCGCTCCGCGGGTACGCGCGCGAACAGCTCGATCACATCGAGCGGGAAGAAGCAGGAGATGTCATAGAGCACGCCGGGGTGCTCGGCCAGACGCGTCGTGAGGATGCCCTGGTCGCAGATCGCCCCGTGGGCGAGGATCAGCGTCGCTCCCGGGTGGCGCAGCGCGAGCGCGACGAGGCCCTCGGCCAGCGGCGGGAGCCCGCGCCCGGCGTGGATCAGGATCGGTACGGAGGCCCGTTCGGCGATCGCGAACACCTCCTCCATCTCGGGCCCGTCGAACTGAAAGGCCTGCGCCCGTGGATGCAGCTTGATCCCTCGCGCTCCGGCGGCCAGGCAGCGTTCGGCCTCGACGGCCGGCTCTTCCGCCGGGTCCAGGCGGCAGAAGGGCACGAGCCGTCCTTCGCTTTCACCGGCCCAGCCCAGCACTCGGTCGTTGGGCAGTTGGTAGGAAGGGTGGCGATCGGGGTCGTGCAGCGGGAACACGCACGCTCGCCGCGCATCTGCGGCATCGAGTTGCTCGAGCAGTTGGGCCAGCGTCAGGGAGCGCCCGTCCTCGTCGAGCCCGAGGTGCGTGTGCGCGTCAATCACTTCTGCGTTTGCCGGGCGCAGCCGCTCGACCTCCGACAGGAACGGCGCCAGGGCTTCTGCGTAGAGCGAATGGTCCACCTGCCGCACCTTATTCTGTCGCGGCCCCGCGTCGCGACCTCGAGCGTCGGGCGGGATTGGAGCCCTTATTCGTGGCCAATCGCCCCGATCATCGTCCGACGCGCGTATCCTGAGTTGGGGATGGCAATAGCCGATCAGATCAAGACAGATCTGCAGGGGGCGATGCGCGCGGGTGAGAAGGAACGCGTCGGCGCCCTTCGCCTCGTGCTGTCCGAGTTGCAGAAGGCCGTCAAGGAGGGCTCCGACGACGAGCTGGCCGTGCTGCGTCGCGAGCGCAAGCGCCGCCTGGAGGCCGCCCGCGCCTATCGGGAGGCCGGACGCGAAGATCTCGCCGTGGGCGAGGAGGCCGAGGCGGAGCTGATCGGCGCCTATCTGCCCGCCGAGCTCTCCGAGTCCGAGCTGCAGGCGATCGTCGAGCAGGCCGTGCGCGACAGCGGAGCCCAGTCGGCAAAGGACATGGGGCAGGCGATGAAGCAGGCGATGGCCATCGTGGACGGCCGCGCCGACGGCAAGCGCGTCTCCGGACTGGTGAGGGCGTCCCTGCAGGGATGAGGACGCAGGTCGAGCTCCCCAACGACGTTGCCGTCGAGCTGGCGGGTAGTCAGGACGCGGTGCTGCGTGCGCTGCAGGCGCACCTGGACTGCAAGGTCTTCCTGCGAGGCAACGTCTTGACCTTCGACGGCGAGGAGGGCGAGACGCACGCGGGCGAGCGCGTCGTGCGCGAGCTCTCGGAGCTGATCGCGCGCGGACATCAGATCGGCCCCGGCACGATCGCCGCGGTGACGGGTGCGCTCGATGCGCACGAGTCGCCCGCGCGCGTGCTCGAGGACGTCGTCTGGCGCCATCGCGGGCTGCGCGTCGCGCCGAAGACCGTTAACCAGAAGCGCTACGTCGACTCGGTGCGAAGCAACACCGTGACCTTCGGCGTCGGCCCTGCCGGCACAGGCAAGACGTTTCTGGCCGTGGCAATGGCCGCGGCGGCGCTCTCGCGCCACGAGGTCAATCGGATCATCCTCACTCGACCAGCGGTCGAGGCGGGCGAGCGGCTCGGCTTCCTCCCCGGCGATCTGATGGCCAAGGTCGACCCTTATCTGCGCCCGCTGTTCGATGCTCTGCACGACATGCTCGACCCCGAGAAGGTGTCTCAGCACATCGAGCGTGGCGTGATCGAGATCGCGCCGCTGGCGTTCATGCGCGGGCGCACGCTGAACGACTCGTTCGTGATCCTCGACGAGGCCCAGAACACCACGCCGGAGCAGATGAAGATGTTCCTGACGCGGCTCGGATTCGGCTCGAAGATGGTGGTCACGGGGGACGTCACCCAGGTCGACCTTCCACGCGACCAACGCTCGGGGCTGGTCGTCGTCGGTGACGTGCTCGAGGAGATCGAGGGGATCGAGTTCGTTCGCTTCGGCGGGGCGGACGTGGTGCGTCACAAGCTCGTCCAGCGAATCGTCGAGGCTTACGACGTGCACGCCAAGCGCGAGGCTCCCGAGCTCAGACCCGCCGATCGTCGCGCCTGAGCCTCGATGATCGAGGTCGAGGTATTCGGCGTTGATGCTGCGCCCCACTCGCCTCGTGCCCAGGAGGCGATCCCGCGGCTGGAGGAGATCCGGCGGCTGTGCACGCTCGCGACCGACTTCGCGGGGGTCTCGCAGGGTCATCTGGCGATTGAGTTCGTCGATGCGCAGCGCATCGCCGAGCTGAATCTCCAGCATCGCTCACTACCCAAGCCGACAGACGTGCTGTCGTTTCCGATCGACGGCGCCGAGCCCGTGCAGGGCGGGCGTGAGCTCGGCGACGTGGTGATCTGCATCGAGCACACCGCCGATGTGCGCGAGGCGATCGTGCATGGCGTGCTGCACCTGCTCGGCATGGACCACGAAACCGACGGAGGCGAGATGCTCGAACTGCAGCGCGAGCTGCTGGCGCAGGAGCCGACGTGAGCACCCGCAGCGGCTTCGTCGCACTGGCGGGGCGTCCGAACGTGGGCAAGTCGACGCTCGTGAACGCCGTGGTGGGAGACAAGGTCGCGATCGTCTCCGACCGGCCCCAGACGACCAGACGAGCGATTCGGGGGGTGCGCTCGGAGGGCGACTGTCAGATCGTGCTGGTTGACTTGCCGGGCGTGCAGCGTCCGCGCGATGCGCTGACCACACGCATGGCGGGCCGCGTGCGGCAGGAGCTTCAGGACGCCGATGTCGCGCTGCTCGTGCTCAACGGCGAGCAGGGCGTTGGCCCCGGCGATCGCTTCCTCGCGAGCGTGCTCGCGGACGCAAAGACCGAGGTCACGATCGCCGTCAACAAGATCGACCGCCTCTCACGCGCCGCTACCGCCGCCGCGCTTACGCAGGCGGCTGAGCTCGAGGTGGGCGAGGAGGTGTTTCCGATCTCCGCCCGAACCGGCAGCGGCGTAGCACCGCTGATGGAGCACTTGGCTGCACGGATGCCCGAGGGACCCTTCATGTTCGGGGAGCGCGCGGTCTCCGATCAGCCGCAGTCCGTGCTGCTGGCCGAGCTCGTACGCGAGGCCGTCATCCGGCGCACCTTCCAAGAGCTGCCGCACGCGGTCGAGGTGATGGTCGAAGAGGTCGAGGCCCAGCGCCCCGGCCTTACTCGAGTGCGTGCGCTCATATGGGTCGAAAGCGCTTCGCAGAAGGGAATTCTGATCGGCGCAGGCGGGCGTATGATCAAGGCGATCGGCAGCGCCGCCAGGCGCGAGCTGGAACGTGAGCTGGGGGAGCAGGTGCACCTCGATCTCTCGGTTCGCATCCGCCGCGACTGGCGGGCCGACGAGGGCCTGCTGGACCGGCTGGGGATAACCTGACGCCGGCGGCGTGCCGAGCATCGACGCCATCAGTCGGAATCCCGATAGATATGCCGCATCGGCTGGCCCAAAAATTCCACTCGGTCTGATTCATGGCATGTTTGGAATGCACGAATCAATCAATTCGAGTACCTTCTGCATGGACGCCAGTTGACCAGGAAGGGCGAGAATGTCGGCCAAGCACGCGGTTTTGGGGCTCGTTATCGAGCGTCCCGGATATGGGTATCAGCTTGCTCAGCGGCTCGATGAGCGCTTTGGCTCGTCCGGCTTCGCTCCGTCTGGTGTCTACTCCGCGCTCGATCAGCTGAGCCGCGACGAGCTGGTCCGCAGCGCGGGCGAGCTCGGTGCAGGACCTGCCCGCCGCGCTGCGCCGCGCACGATCTACGAGGCCACCGAGGAGGGCCTCGACCACTTCGAGGCTTGGATGCTCGATCCCTCGCCGATGCCGCCGCTTCGCGACGAGCTGCACATGAAGATCGCGCTCTGTCGTCCGCGCAACGTGCCGCGTCTGATCGACATGATCGGCGGGCAGGAACTGGTCTGCCTCGGTCGGCTGCGTGACCTCAAGCACTTGGCCGAGGAGGTGCCCGGCTCCTCGCGCGACTGGTCGCGACTGATGGGAGTGCTTGCCGCCGAGGCCGAGATCGCGTTCTGGAACGCAAGGATCGAATGGCTGCAGAGCGCGCGCGAGCTGCTCGAACAGCTGCGCGACGAGCATGAGCCCTCGAGGCCAGTGGCCGTCTCCGACGGCGCGGGCCAGGTGGACCGGCTGCGGAGGATCTGATGGCGGATGCGCTGCTCTCGCTGGACGCGGTCAGCAAGAGCTACTGGCGAGGTCCGTCGGAGGTGCGGGTGCTCGCCGATGCCTGCCTGGAGCTCTGCCCCGGCGAGTTCATGGGGGTCTGGGGCAAGCGCGGCGCCGGTAAGACCACGCTGCTGCGGATCGCCGCCGGACTGGAGACGCCCGACCACGGGACGGTCCGCTTCGACGGTGAGGATCTCTCCTCGCTCTCCGAACAGGGGCATGCCCGTCTGCGTCGAGGCGAGCTGGGCTGGGTGCGGCGCTCGGGCCCCCGCAGCGAGCTCTGCATGCTCGACTACGTCGCGCTGCCGCTGCTGATCGAGCACGGCCAGCGCGAGGCCAATCGGCTCGCCGACGAGGCGCTGCGCCGAGTCGGGATGGGCCAGTGTGCGGGGCAGCGCTGGGAGAGCCTCTCAGACGGCGAGCGTGCACTCGCGGCGATTGCCCACGGCATCGCTCGCGCACCGCGACTCTTGCTGATCGACGACCCGACTGCCAACCTCGGCGTGCGCGAACGCGAGGAGGTTCTGATGCTGCTTCGCGCGCTTGTCGAGGAGACTGATCTGGCCATCCTGATGACGGTGCCCGATATGCCGACCGCGCTGCGCTCGCATCAGCTCAGGGCGCTGAGTGGTGGACGGCTGCTGACGCCTCCTCCCGACGCGCCGGACGGCGAGGACAACGTGATCGACTTCTCCGGATACCAGCGCTCGGCCTAGATGCCCGGCGTAGCACCGGCGGGCGGTCCCATCGCCGGCCTCAGACACAAACGCTGATGCTCGAGCTGCGCGAGCTCGTCAAGCATTTCCCCGTCGCATCCGGAACACCCGTGCGGGCGGTCGACGGCGTGTCGTTGCGCGTCGCGGGCGGCGAGTTCGTCGCGCTCTACGGGCCCAGCGGCTCGGGCAAGACGACGCTTTTGATGCTGATCGCAGCCCTGCTGCACCCCGACGCCGGTTCGGTCGTGCTCGACGACCGCGACGTCTCGGGCCTGAGCGATCGCGAGGCAGCGCACTACCGCCTGCACGAGCTCGGCTTCGTGCGCCAGACCCTGAACCTGATCCAGGGCGCGACCGCGGTCGACAACGCCGCGCTCAAGCTGATGGGCACCGACATCGGCGCGCGCGAGGCGCGGCGTCGGATCATTCCGCTGCTCGATCGACTCGGCCTGGAGGAGCGCCGCACGCATCGCGCCGAGCAGCTCTCGATGGGCGAGCGCCAGCGCGTGATGATCGCCCGCGCGCTGTCGACCGAACCAAAGCTGCTGCTCGCCGACGAGCCCACCGGAGCTCTCGACAGCGAGCGCGGCAGGCAGGTCCTCGAACTGCTCGCAGAGACATGTCGCGAGCGTCAGGTCGCGCTCGTGCTGGTGACGCACGACCCGCAGGCGGCTGCGTACGCCGATCGGGTATTCGCGCTGCGCGACGGTCGGCTCGCCGAGCGTGAGCCCGATCGATTGAGCGCCTCGCTGAAGGCAAGCTGACCGAGACCTGGGGGGCAGGCGATGAGGTTCTCGAGCATCGTGCGTCTCTATCGAGTGCGCCTTCGTGCGCGCCTGACGCAGGAACTGTTCGCGGTGCTCGGGATCGCGATCGGCGTCGCCCTGCTGTTCGCCTCGCAAGTCGCCAACACCAGCCTCGACGGCTCGGTGCAGCGGCTCACAAACGGGATCGTCGGACAGATGCGCTTTCAGATCGCCTCACGCGACAGCCACGGCTTTGACGAGAGCTTGATGTCGCGGGTCGCCAAGCTCCCCGGCGTGCAGGCGGTTGCGCCGGTGCTCGAGCAGAACGCGAACGTGGTTGGCCCGTCCGGAGAACGCTCGGTCGATCTGGTCGGCACCGATCCACGCCTCGCGCGCTTCGGCGGCAGCATCGCGCGTCACGTTGGCAGCGTGCCGCTCGGCAAGGCGAGCGTGTTCACGCTGTCGGCCACGATCGCTCGCAGCATCGGCGTGAACTCGATCCAGTCGGTCGGGCTGCAGATCGGCTCGACCGAGTCAAAAGCGCTGCTCGTGACGCAGCTGTTCAGCGGCAGCGAAGCGTCGCTTGGTGAAAGTCCGATCGCCCTGGCCTCGCTGGGTACTGTGCAGCGACTCTCGGGACTCGAAGGCCGCCTGACGAGCATCTATGTGCGCTCGCCGCCGCGCCTGGACAAGACCGTCCGAGCCGAGCTCGAGCGGGTTGCGGCCGGACGCTTGAACGTTCGCCCGGCGGACATCACCACCGCCCTGTTTCGCCGCGCCGCCGGGCCGGTCGATCAGTCAACAGGCCTGTTTTCGGCGCTGAGCGCGCTGGTCGGCTTCCTGTTCGCATTCAACGCGCTGATGCTCACGGTCCCTCAGCGAAGAAGCCTGATCGAAGACCTGCGCCTCGACGGCTACACGCGCAGGATGATCGTGCAGGTGCTGGGGCTCGACGCGCTGGTGCTCGGCGTGATCGCGTCGGCGTTTGGGCTGCTGCTCGGCGAGGTCTTGTCCGTCGGGCTGTTCAGCTCCAATCCCGGCTACCTGTCGTTTGCCTTCCCGATCGGCACCGAACGGATCGTCACCTGGTCGAGCGTCGTGCTGGCAGTGCTCGGGGGCCTGCTCGCGGCCGGTACGGGAGTGCTTGTGCCGTTGCGGGCGGCGATCACCGAGCGTCCGATGCGGATCGCGCAGACCTCGGGCACGACGGCGCGGCGACGCTCGCAATGGCTGCTCTCGCTGGCGATCGTCTGTCTCGCAGCGACCACCGCGATTCTGCTCGCGGCTCCGCAGGCGGCGATCGTCGGGGTGTTCAGCTTGACGGCAGCGCTGCTGCTGTGCCTGCCCGCACTGCTGGACCTCGCGATTCGCGGCTGGGCGCGTCTGCAGCATCTGATCACCGACGCCGCGACCTACCTCGCCCTGATCGAGCTGCGCTCGCGACCCAACCGCGCGCGATCTCTGGCGATAGCCGCTACGGGTGCGATAGCGGTCTTCGGCAGCGTTGCGATCGAGGGTGCGCGTGGCAGTCTCGAACGAGGGCTCGATGCCTCCACGCGTGGAACCGACTCCCGTGCCGACATCTGGATCGCGCCGGGCGGAACCTCGAACGCCTTGGTCACCACCCCGTTCAAGGACGTGGCCGCCGAGGCGCTCGCTCGGCTCCCGGGTGTGCGCTCGGTGAGGCTCTACCGCGGCAGCTTCCTCGACTGGAGAGAGCGACGCATCTGGGTGCTCGCACAACCGCGTGCCGACACCGGGCTGGTATCGGCGAGTCAGCTCGTAAGCGGCGATCTCGGGCTCGCCGATGCACGCTTGCACTCGAACGGATGGGTGGTCCTCTCTCGAGCGATCGCCGACGAACACGATCTGCACGTGGGCGATGCATTCACTCTGCCGACCCCACAGCCGATGACCTTCCGGGTCGCGGCTTTGAGCACCAACCTGGGCTGGCCGCCGGGCGCGGCGATCATGAACGCCGACGACTACGCACGGGCGTGGGGCAGCCTCGACCCGAGCGCCTACCAGCTAGATGTCTCGCGGGGCGCTGCGACCGCCGCGGTCAAACACGAGGCCGAAGCAACGCTTGGCTCGCAGTCGGGGATGCGCGTTGAAACTGCCGAGCAGAGGGAGCGTCTGCACTATTCCCAGGCGGCGCAGGGACTCTCGCGCCTCTCCCAGATCCGGAGCCTCGTGCTGATCGCCGCCGTGCTGGCGATGGCCGCTGCGATGGGAGCCATGATCTGGCAGCGGCGGGTGCGCCTGGCCGACATGAAGGTCGACGGCTTCGGTCGTCTCGTGCTGTGGCGCGCGCTGCTGTGGGAGAGCGCGATCCTGCTCGGCAGCGGCTGCGCGCTGGGAGCGGTGTTCGGGCTTTTCGGCCAGCTGCTGCTCACCAGGGCGCTGTCGGTTGTGACTGGCTTTCCGGTGATCGAATCGGCACCGCTCGGTGCGGCCGTGAGCAGCTTCGTGTTGATCACCGCGGTCGCCGTGGCGATCGTTGCGGTGCCCGGATATGCGGCTGCACGGGTGCGCCCGACGGTTGGCATGCCGGAGTAATCCGATTCCAGACAATGACGACCGACCCCACAACTACTATCCGGGAGCATTCCGATCCATGGATAGATGCCCAACCCGCTTCCACTCTCTCCGCGGCAGGTCTGGGTCCTTCTGGCGGCTGCCGCAAGGGAGCTGCTCTGGGGCCTGAGGGCCGTATCGCGCGAGATACGCGTCTGGCGAAAGCGCGCTCTGATGATCCCGGACGGACCCATTCGGGAAGATGCGCTCGACTCGATCGACCGCAAGCGTGAGAACGCCGACGGAGCAGCGCTGTTCTCGATCCTGCCCCGCCGTCGCGACCCGAACTTGCTGCGACTGTTGGTCGCCTACCAGATCATCTGGGACTTCCTCGACAGTGTGAGCGAGCGCGGCGCCTGCGAAGGAACCGAAAATGGACTTCAGCTGCACAAGGCGCTGGTTGAGGCGCTCGACCCCGCGGTGCCGATCTCCGACTACTACCGCTATCACCCGTGGCGGGAGGATGGCGGATATTTGCGCCAGCTCGTCGAAACGTGCCGCGACAGCTGCGCGGCGCTGCCCTCCTACGGCTGCGTGAGACCCCTGGTCGTGCGCGAAGCGCGGCGCGCCCAGGTCCAGGCGCTCAATCACGATGTGGATCCGTCGGATCGCGACGCCGCGCTCAGAGCCTGGGTCGCAAGCGAGTTCGGCGAGGAGCAGCGCCTCAGCTGGTTCGAGCTGAGCAGCGCGGCCAGCGCATCGCTCGCAGTGCACGCGTTTCTCGCGCTCGCCGCGGACCCCGCCTGCACCGACGAGGAGATCGAGCGCACCTGTGCCGCCTACTTCCCGTGGATCTCCGGCGCGGCGACGATGCTCGACAGCTACGTCGATCAGGTCGAAGACGAACGCGACGGCAGCCATCGATACGTAGACCACTACGGCAGCGAGGCGCTGGCCGGCGAGCGTGTGCGCACGCTCGTGACGCGTTCGGTGGTCGAGGCTCGTCGTCTGCGCAACGGTCACCGCCACGCCTTGATCGCGGCCTGCATGGTCGCCATGTACCTCTCCAAGGACAGCGCCCGCTCGCCGGATCTGCGCGCCAGCACCGCGAGCCTGGTCGAGGCGGGCGGCTCGCTCACCCGCCTGCTGCTGCCGATACTGCGTCTATGGCGGATCGCCTTCGCACAACGCGCCTAGCAAGGAGCCAAGCCATGAAAAATTCCTGCATATTGCAAGAACTAGTCAGAACTGAATATTCAGAACAGTCTTTGCGCCGTTCGCACCCGAGGTCATCATCTATCCAACGCGATGATGGATGACAACGGAACCGGGGTAATGCCGGCCAGGAGAGAGAAGCCGCGCCGTTCTCGGCGTGCGAAGGCCGGCGCATCCGGGACTGCATCCAAAGCCGCGTCGTCTCGCCAGTGGCAGCGAGCCGAACGCCCCACACGGCGTTCGGCTCGCACCGAGGGCGAGCCGGGAGGGGACGCAGTGCTGATCGAGCTCTCGAAGTCGCAGGTTGACCAGGTAGTGCGCAGCGCGGGCCAAGGAGGGACGCTGTCGGTGCTGTTGTCGGCGGTCAAGGATCCAGAGTGGCCGCTGTCGCTGGACTCCGAGGAGTGGGCCTATCCAGCCCAGATGGACGATCGGCGGCTCTCTCGCTCATTGCTATCCGGACTCCTAGTGCTCTCATGCTTCCCCGCCGACGGCGGGTATCTCGGGATTGCCGAACTGGCCCGCATGCTCGACATGAACACGAGCACCACACATCGCTATGTCACGACACTTTTGGCGGTCGGGTTGCTTGAGCGCAACCCCGGCACCCGCAAGTACAGGCTCATCGCGCAGTAGCTGCTGGGAGGGCCTCCCGGTTGCCCCGCGGCGCGAGGGCCGCGGCTGTAGGCACGTGCGCCCCGACTCCACTAGAGCTTGCGCTTCAGTTGGTCGGCGATTCGTCGTACTGCGGCGAGGTCGAGCGCGGCGCTGAACTGGAAGGGCACGCCGACCACCTCGAACTTGCGCCGACGCAGGCGCGAGAGCTGGTTGTGCTGTGAGCGGGCACGCTCGGAGACCGCCTCGGCGGCTGCGAGCGCTGAGCCGATCAGCTTCGTCTCGGCCGCGGGTCGCGACCCGGCGCGCGAGTCGCTCCCTCCGGCGCCGGTCGAGCCGGCGCGGGCTCGGGGCGTGATTGCGGGGTCGGCCGGCCCGGCGAGCAGCTCTTCGAGTGCTCGCAGCTCGGGGGCGTTGAAGCGCTGGGGAAGCATGCCGTTGACGATGACCATCCGCAGATCGCGGCCAAGCTGCTCGTTCAGTCGCTCCTGCAGCTCGAGCGTCTCGGTGACTGCGAGCTCGGTTCCCTGCGCGACCGCCAGGTAGTCCGAGCGCTCGGGGTCCTCGAGCAGCTCACGCAGTCGCTCGGCCTGAGCGGCGATCGGTCCCACCCGGGCGATCGCGCCGAAGGTCCGAGGCGAGTCGAGCAGGCCGAGCGCGTGGCCGGTCGCGGGCGCGTCGAGCACCACCAGGTCATAGCCGTGGCCCCGTCCGCGCCGGCGCCTGCCACGGGTCAGCTCCCAGATCTTGACCATGCTCACCAGCTCGCGGGCGCCGGGCGCCGCGGCCGCGAAGTACTGGAAGGTGCCGCTCGAGGCCAGCACCCGGCCCGAAACCCGGCCTCCGAGCGACTGCAGCCATTCCAGCAGCGCCCGGTCGGGATCGAGCGAGAGGCTCCAGAGCTCGGGCGCGAGCTGCGTCTCCACACCTGCTTGAGGCGACTCCTCCGGCGCTCGTGCGCTGTCCTGGAACAGCGCGGGCAGACGCGCCTGCTCGCCTACCTCCACCACGATCGTGCGCAGGCCGCGGTCGGCCGCGAGCATCCCGAGCGCAGCCGCCAGCGTCGTCTTGCCGACGCCGCCCTTTCCGCTCACCACGAGCAGCTCGCGGTCGAACACCGAGGCCATCGCTTCCAGGAGTGTGTCTGAAAGCGATCGCAGCGGCGTAGCCACTGCTTCGCCCGCGCGGCGAGGTGCCTGCCCGTGCGGCCTCGACCTACAATCGTGCGGATGAACACAGCGGCGCCAGGGGGAGCGATCGAGGGCCGGCTCGTCTATGACGAGCGCGGCCTGGTGCCATGCGTCGTGCAGGACTGGAGCAGCGGCGAGGTCTTGATGCTCGCCTACATGAACGCCGAGGCGCTGGCGCGCACGCGCGAGACCGGCGAGCTGCACCTCTACAGCCGCTCGCGCAAAGAGCTTTGGCACAAGGGCGCCACGAGCGGGAACGTGCAGAGCGTGCAGGCCCTGCGGATCGATTGCGACGGCGACACCGTGCTCGCGATGGTCGAGCCCGCCGGTCCCGCCTGCCACACCGGCGAGCGCACCTGCTTTCACCGTGGCGAGCTGAGTCCTGCGGCGCCGAGCGAGGTGCTGCCCGCACTCGAGCGCACGATCGTCCAGCGGGCCGAGGCGAGGCCCGAGGGCTCCTACACCGTCGAGCTGCTCGAGGATCGGGCGCTGGTCGGGGCGAAGGTGATGGAGGAGGCCGAGGAGGTTTCACGCGCCGCGCGCGAGGAGTCCGACGAGCGCGTGGACGAAGAGGCGGCTGACGTCATCTACCACCTGCTCGTGCTGATGCGCGGCAGGGGTCGTTCGCTCGCCGACGCCGAGCGGGTGCTCGATGAGCGCCGCAGCTGACACGCTGACCGACGCCCCACGCGTCGAGCCGAGCCTGGCCGATGTGCGTGAGCTGGCCAAGGAGCACAACCTCGTGCCGCTTCGCCATCGCTTCATCGACGACTGCGAGACGCCGGTCTCTGCCTTCCTCAAGCTGCGTGAGCTGGCACCCGAGCAGCCCGCCTTCCTGCTGGAGTCCGCCGAGCAGGGCCAGCGTGTCGGGCGCTACTCGTTCATCGGGATCAGGCCGCGGAGCGTGCTGCGTTGGTCGCTGGGGGACGAGGGCGATCCCTATGCGCTCGCTGCCGAACAGGTCGCGGGCTTCAGCCAGGCGCCCGCGGGCGAGGAGGCGCCTCCGTTCACCGGCGGCGCCGTCGGCTTCTTCGGCTTTGACCTCGTGCGTACCGTCGAGCCGCTCGGCGAACCGAACGAGGACGTGCTCGGCCTGCCGGACATGGCCCTGATGCTGACCGATCTGCTCGTGATCTTCGACCACCTCAAGCACACGATCACGATCCTCGCGAACGTCGACCTGCAGGCCGAGCCCGACATCGAGCTTGCCTATGCCGCGGCCGTGAGCACGATCGACGACGTGCGGGCCCGGCTCGCAGGCCCTGTGCCGGGTGCCGAGCGAATCGGGGATGCGGTCGCGAGGACCCCGCGGCGGGAGCATCCCGAGTTCAAGTCGAACCTCACACGCGAGCGCTTCGAAGCGATGGTCGAGCGAATCGTCCAGTACATCTACGCGGGCGACGCCTTCCAGGTCGTCCCCTCTCAGCGCTGGTCGGCGCCGGTGCCTGTGGAGTCCTTCTCGATCTACCGGGGGCTGCGGGCGGTCAATCCGAGCCCGTACATGTACTACCTCGACTTCGGCGACTTCCAAGTCGCCGGGGCGAGTCCGGAGCCGCTGCTGACCGTCAACGGGCGGCATGTCAGCACGCGGCCGATCGCCGGCACGCGCCATCGCGGCGCGACACCCGAGGAGGACCGCCGGATCGCGGGCGAATTGCTCGCCGATGAGAAGGAGCGCGCCGAGCACGTGATGCTCGTCGACCTCGGGCGCAACGACCTGGGACGCGTCTGCGAGTACGGGACCGTCGTGGTCGACGAGCTGATGGAGATCGAGTCCTACAGCCACGTCATGCACATCGTCTCCTCGGTTTCCGGCGAGCTGCGCGCGGACGTCGGGGCGATGGACGCGCTGCGCTCGGTGCTTCCCGCCGGGACGTTGTCCGGCGCGCCGAAGGTGCGAGCAATGCAGATCATCGACGAGCTCGAGCCGATCAAGCGCGGCGGCTACGGGGGCGCGATCGGCTATCTCAGCTACGGCGGCGATCTCGACACCGCGATCCACATCCGCACGGTCGTCGTCAAGGACGGCGTCGCCCACGTGCAGGCGGGCGGCGGCACCGTGGCCGACGCCAAGCCCGACTACGAGTACGAGGAGTCGCTCGCGAAGTCCCAGGCCGTGGTTCGGGCCGTCGCGCTGGCGTGCGATCAGCCGGAGTGGCCCTGAAATTGACCCGAGATCGCTCCGCTTCGCATCCTGCTTCGCTGCGCTTTGGACCTCCCGAGTCTGCTCCTGGATCACAGGAGAACGCTCCCTCGGTCGGTCACTTCACGGATGGACGCGAGTCCGTTCGCGTCCTCGTACTCGACAACTACGACTCCTTCACCTACAACCTCGTGCAGTACCTGGGCGAGCTCGGCGCCGATGTGCGCACGGTCCGCAACGACCGCGCGAGCGTCGACGAGCTGCTGCAGGGCGGCTATCAACGCTGCGTCGTCTCGCCCGGCCCGTGCACGCCGAACGAGGCCGGGATCACGCTCGAGCTCGTGCGACGCATGCCCGAAGCTGGCGTACCGACGCTGGGCGTATGCCTCGGACATCAGGCGCTTGCGCAGGCGTTCGGAGGCCAGGTGCGCCTGCACCACCCGGTTCACGGCAAGTCGACCACGATCGAGCACGACGGCCGAACGATCTTCGCGGGCGTGGGTTCGCCGCTCACGGTCGGGCGCTACCACTCGCTGGTCGTCGATCCGCGGCTGCCCGACTGCCTCGAGGAATCGGCGCGCGGAGGCGACGTCGTGATGGGCGTGCGCCACCGCGAGCTGCCCGCCGAGGGCGTCCAGTTCCACCCCGAGTCGGTGCTGACCGCAGAAGGCAGGAAGCTGCTCGCGAACTTCCTCGGCGAGGGCTGATGCCCAACGCGATCCTCACGCGCGCGATCGACGCGCTCGCCTCGCACCGCGACCTGAGTGCCGATGAGACCGCCGAGGTGCTCTCGGAGATCATGCACGGCGACGTCTCCGAAACGCAGATCGCCGCCTTTCTGATCGCGCTGCGTACGAAGGGCGAGACCGTCGACGAGCTGGCCGGGCTGGCGCGCACGATGCGGGATCTCGCGGCCCGCGTCCCGACCACGCGCAGGGACCTGCTCGACACCGCCGGTACGGGCGGCGGACGGCGCACCTTCAACGTCTCGACCACCGCGGCGCTGATCGCCGCCGGGGCGGGCTGCGCGGTGGCCAAGCACGGCAATCGCTCGGCGACCAGCTCGTCTGGCTCGGCCGATCTGCTCGAGGCGCTCGGGGCGCGCATCGACCTCGATCCGGATGGGGTCGCGCGCTGCATCGAGCAGGCGGGCTTCGGGTTCATGTTCGCACCCGCCCATCACCAGGCGACGCGCTTCGTGGTGCCGGTGAGGGCCGAGCTCGCGGTGCGCACGATCTTCAACTTCCTCGGTCCGTTGACGAATCCGGCGGGCGCGTCCCGCCAGCTGATCGGGGTCTCGGACCCGGCGTTCTTGGAGACGATCGCGGGGGCGCTGGCGCGGCTCGGTGTCGAGCGCGCGCTCGTGGCCTCGGCCGAGGACGGGCTCGACGAGCTGTCGGTCGCGGCCGGGACCAAAGTCGTCGAGGTCAACGGCGAAGAGCTCGTGCGCTACACGCTCACGCCGGGCGAGGTGGGGGTCGAGCAGTTTTCGACCGCGGTGCTCGAACGCGATTGCGCGGGAGGGACGCCCGAGCAGAACGCGGCGGTCACGCGCGCGATCTTCGCCGGCGATGGCGCCGCCGCTACGGCGAGTGTCGAGCTCGCCGTGATCAATGCCGGCGCCGCGATCTACGCCGCGGGGGCGAGCGCCTCGATCGCCGAGGGCGTCGAGGCTGCGCGCGCGACGCTCGCCGATGGAGCGGCCGCAGACGCGCTCGACCGCTACGTGCAGGCGAGTCACGCCAATGCGCCGAGCGGGGCCGTGTCGTGAGCGGCCCGACGCCGACGGTCCTCGCCGGGATTCTGCAGAGCACGCGGGCCGAGCTGGAGCGGCGCAAGCGCGAGCTGCCGCCCGCCGTGCTCGAACGGCGGGCCGAGCTGCTGGTGGACGAGGCGACGCCGACTAGCTCGCCCCGCGGGTTTCGCGACGCGCTCACGCAGCCCGGGAGGATCGCCGTGATCGCCGAGTTCAAGCGCCGCTCGCCCTCGGCGGGCTCGCTGCGCGAGCAACCCGACCTCGCAGAGATGCTCGCCGCATACCGGCGCGGTGGCGCCCGAGCGCTCTCGGTCCTGACCGAGGAACCGAACTTCGGCGGCTCGCTCGATGACCTGCGTGCCGCGCGCGAGCTGTGCGAGCTTCCGGCGATTCGCAAGGACTTCATCCTCGAGCGCTACCAGCTGCTCGAGGCGCGCCTGGCGGGCGCCGACGCGGTCCTGTTGATCGTCGCTGCGCTTGGCGACCCCGAGCTTGCCGCGCTGCACGACGAGGCGCGCGCTCTCGGCCTGGACGTGCTGGTCGAGATCCACGATCGCGCCGAGCTGCAGCGGGCGCTCGAGGTCGGTCCCGAGCTGATCGGCATCAACAACCGAGACCTGCGGGACTTCAGCGTGGACCTGGAGCGCACGAGGCTCTTGAGGGGCAGCATTCCCGCCGGCGTCGCGGTCGTCTCGGAGTCGGGCATCTCCACGGCTGAGCAGCTGCGCGGCCTTGAGCAGGACGGCGTGGACGCCGTGCTCGTCGGCGGGTCGCTGATGCGCGCGCCGGACCCCGAGCGGGCGCTGCGTTCGCTGCTCGGCGGCAAGCTCGAGGGGCAGGGGCGCGAGCACGAGGCCCGCGAAGCCCATCGCAGGGACTCGGGGGATGAGTCAGAAACTGCGAGACTGCCCGGCGGGCCCTGAGAAGCTCGCGCTCGGGTCCTCTCCTGCCGAGTTTTTACCGGGCGCGACAGTAGGCTTTATTTCGCCTTCATAGGGCCTGCCGATCATTCCGAGCATGAAGCGCTCCTTCGCCATCCCATTCATCTCAGCCCTGCTCGGTGGGGCGATCGTCGTCGCGGTCGTCGCCGCCTTCGGCGGGCTCGACGGCAACGAAAAAACCGTCACGACCGTGCAGGCGGCGCCGATCGCTCCGTCGAATGCCTCGCAGCAGACCAAAGGGCTTACGCCGCACGACATCTACGTCAAAGACGCCCCGGGCGTCGCATTCGTGACCTCGACGATCGTGCAGAAAAGCGAATCGCCCTTCAATCTCTTCGGCGGCGGCGAACAGCAGCGCCAGGGACAGGCGACCGGCTCGGGCATCGTGATCGACAACGACGGCACCGTCCTCACGAACTACCACGTGGTCGAGAACGCGATCAAGGTCACGGTGAGCCTCGAAAAGGGCAAGACCGTCAACGCCCAGGTCGTCGGCAAGGACCCCTCGAACGACCTCGCGGTGCTCCGCATCCACCCCGATGGGCTGCAACTGCATCCGCTGACGCTGGGGAACTCGAGCGGCGCCGAGGTCGGCGACCCGGTGCTCGCGATCGGCAACCCCTTCGACCTCGAACGCACGCTCACCACCGGCGTGATCTCAGCGCTGCAGCGCCAGATCACGGCTCCTAACGGCTTCACGATCGACAACGTCCTGCAGACCGACGCGCCGATCAACCCGGGCAACTCGGGCGGGCCGCTGCTCGATGACGCGGGCCGCGTGATCGGCATCAACTCCCAGATCGAGACCGGCGGCTCGGGCGGCGGCAGCGTCGGCATCGGCTTCGCGGTGCCGATCAACACCGCCAAGTCCGAGATCGACGAGCTCGAGAAAGGCGGCACCGTCCGCGGCGCCTACATCGGCCTCACCTCGCTGACGATCGACGGCTCGCTGCAGGCGCTGAACCTCCCGGTCAAAAGCGGCGCGCTCGTGCAGAGCGTGCAGAAGGGCACGCCGGCCGAAAAGGCGGGCATCAAGGGCGGCACGGTCAGCGGCAGCACCGAAAACGGTCAGGTCGCCGTCGGCGGGGACATCGTGACCTCGATCGACGGGAAAGCCGTCAACAGCTCCGAAGACCTCGCCGCTGACATCTCGGCGAAGAAGCCGGGGGACACGATCTCGGTCGGGCTTCTGCGAGGCAACGGCAAAGGCGGCTATGAACACAAGACGGTGAGCGTCAAGCTCGGCAGCCGCCCGAACTCCGTGCCGAACGCCAGCACTCCGGAAGGGTAGTCAGCCGCTACCGTTGGGGGCATGCGCGAGCCCCCAAAGGTGAAGATCTGCGGGATCACCAGGCTCGAGGACGCCGAGCTGAGCGTCGAGCTGGGCGCCTGGGCACTCGGGATGATCTTCTTCCCGGACAGCCCTCGGCGCTGCTCGCCCGCCGAGGCCGAACGGATCGCCGCTGCTCTGCGTCGCAAGGTCGAGCTGTGCGGCGTGTTCGTGAACGCCCCGCTCGAGCAGGTCGTCGCGCGATCCGAGGCGCTCGAGCTGAGCCTGCTCCAGTTCAGTGGCGATGAGGGTCCGGCGTTCTGCGCCGAGGCCGCGCGCCGCACGGGGGCCAGGGTGATCAAGGCGGCGCAGGTCTCCCTGGCGGGCGACGTGCGCGACCTGGAGCGCTTCCACGTGGACTTCCACCTGCTCGATGCGCGCGCGAAGGAGCCGGGCAGGCAAGGCTTGCGCGGTGGAACCGGCGAGACTTTCGACTGGACGCTCGTGAGCGCGCGCCGCTCGAAGGTGCCGCTAATCCTCAGCGGCGGGCTGAACGCCGAGAGCGTCGGGGCGGCGCTTGAGCTGACCCACCCTTACGCGGTCGACACCGCGAGCGGCACCGAGGCTGCGCCCGGGCGCAAGGATCCACGCAGGCTGCGCGAGTTCTTCGCGGCGGTCGCACGCTCCGCCGAGCCGGCGGAGCCCGCGTCCGCAACCGAGCCCGAGCCCGAGCCCCCGCCCGCGCCCGAGCCCTCATCTGCGTCCGAGTCCCCATCTGCGTCCGAGCTCCCAGCCGAGCCCGAGCCCGCGCCCCAATCCGCGTCCGAGCCCCCGCCCGCGGTCGTCGGCGGTCCCGCGTGAGCGGCACTGCGACCGGCTCGGCGGTCGAGCACCACTTCGGCGCCTACGGCGGCCAGTTCGTGCCCGAGACGCTGATGCCGGCACTGGCGGAGCTGGAGCAGGCTTGGACGCAGGCCCGCGCCGACGAGGGCTACCAGAGCGAGCTGAGGGCGCTGCTGCGCGACTTCGCGGGGCGGCCGAGCCCGCTGTATCGAGCGCGACGCCTCTCCGAGCAGCTCGCGCGCCCGGTGTATTTCAAGCGCGAGGATCTCAACCACACGGGCTCGCACAAGCTGAACAACGCGCTCGGGCAGGCGCTGCTGGCCAAGCGCATGGGAAAGCGCCGGATCATCGCCGAGACCGGCGCGGGCCAGCACGGCGTGGCGACCGCGACCGTGTGCGCGCTGCTCGACCTGGAGTGCGTGGTCTACATGGGCGTCGAGGACACCCGCCGCCAACGCCCGAACGTGCAGCGCATGGAACTGCTGGGGGCCAGCGTGCAGCCGGTCGAGGCGGGGGCGCAGACACTCAAGGAGGCCACCTCGGCGGCGATCCGCGACTGGGTCACGAATGTGCAGAGCACCCACTACGTGATCGGCTCGGCGGTCGGACCCGCGCCCTATCCCGCGCTCGTTCGCGACTTGCAGCGAGTGATCGGCGACGAGGCCCGCGCGCAGCTGCTGCAGGCGGAGGGCAGGCTGCCCTCGCGAGTCGTCGCCTGCGTGGGCGGGGGCTCGAACGCGATCGGCACCTTCGCGGCCTTCATCGACGATGCCGAGGTCGAGCTGATCGGCGTCGAGGCGGGAGGCGAGGGCATCGACACGCCGCGTCACGGCGCCCCGCTGACCGTCGGCGGGCGGGCCGGCATCCTGCACGGCTCGCGCTCGGCGGTGATGCAGGACGAGGAGGGCCAGATCGTCGAAGCGCATTCGATCTCGGCGGGCCTCGACTATCCGGGCACCGGGCCCCAGCACGCGCACCTGCGCGACAGCGGCCGCGCGCGCTATGTCGCGGTGACCGACGAGCAGGCACTGCAGGCGTTCAAGCGGATCACCCGCCTGGAGGGCATCATCCCGGCCCTGGAGACCGCCCACGCGCTGGCCTGGGTGCTCGCGCAAGCCGATGGCGAGCTCGACCTGGTCTGCCTGTCGGGGCGAGGCGACAAGGATCTGGCAGAGGTCCTCGCGAGCGCATGAGCGCGCAGGGCACGCAAGGCGCCCCGGGGGCGCAGGGCACGCGCGAGGCGCAGGGCACACAGGGCCTCGAGCCCACTACGGGGGTTGAGCGGATCGCGGAGGCGTTCGCCCGCGCGCGGGGCCGAGCCGCGCTGATGCCCTATCTGATGGCGGGCTACCCGACGCTGACGGAGTCGGTCGCGATCGGCGAAGCATGCGTGCGTGGCGGCGCCGACCTGCTCGAGCTCGGCGTCCCCTACAGCGACCCGCTGGCGGACGGCCCCGTGATTCAGGAGGCGGGCACACGGGCGCTGGCCGCGGGTGCGAACGTCGGCGGCGTGCTGGAGGTCGCGCGCGCGCTCGCGCCGAGCGTTCCGGTGGTGCTGATGTGCTACGCGAACATGGTCTTCGCGCCGGGCGTCGAGGCATTCCTCGAGCGGCTGGCGCGGACCGGCGCGTGCGGGCTGATAGTGCCCGATCTGCCGCTAGAGGAGTCCAGCAGCGTGCGCGCGGCCTGCGAGCAGCGCGGCCTTGCGTTCGTGCCGCTGGTCGCGCCGACGACGCCGGACGAGCGGTTGCGGGAGATCGGCGCAGGCGCACGCGGCTTTCTCTACACGGTCTCGGTCGTCGGCATCACCGGCGAGCGCGCGGCGCTGCAAGACCGCTTCGCCGAGGTCGTGGCCCGCGCGAAGGCGAGCACGACGGTGCCGGTGGCGCTCGGCTTCGGCATCAGCACACCCGAGCAGGCAGCGCAGGCCGCGCAGGCCGGCGCCGACGGGGTGATCGTCGGCACGCGGCTGGTGCGCGCGGCGGGCGAGTCCGAGGATCCGTCGAGTGCCGTCGGCGCGCTCGTGGCCGAGCTGGCCGCGGGCCTCGCCGCGACCGACGGGCGATCGGCCAGCTAGGATTCCGCCGGCATGGGATTCATCCTCACCGTCACCGCCGGCCTGGTCGTGTGGATCGTGTTGTGGGCGCTGGGCGCGAAGGGTTTCGACGCGTTCATGCTCGCCACGGTGATCATCCTCGTCGGCGCCTCTCTGAAGATCCTCTCCGGCTACCTTCCCGGCCGTCGCAGCTAGCCGAGCAGTGCGTGCGCGCTGGCTCTGTCTGGCCGCTCTCGCCGCAGTTGCGCCAATCGTCGCCGGATGTGGCGGGGTAGGCGTCTCGGGCGCCTCGGAAGCGACCGGCAATCAGCTAGCGGTCTATTCGAGCCTGCCGCTGCAGGGGTCGGCCGCGGCGAGCTCGGTGGAAATCGTCAACGGCGAGCGGCTCGCGCTGGCCGCCACAGGCGGCCACGTCGGCAAGTTCAAAGTCGGCTACGTCTCACTCGACGACGCCAACCCGCAGAGCGGCAAGCTCGACCCCGAAGCAACTTCGACGAACGCCAAGACCGCAGCTCAGGACACGAGCACGATCGCCTATCTCGGCGAGTACAGCTCCGCGGCGACGGCCGTCTCGCTGCCGCTGATCAACGCCGCGGGGATCCTCCAGATAAGCCCCAGCAGCCCTTACGTCGGGCTGACCTCCTCGCTCGACGCGGGCCAGGACGAGCCCGAGCGGTTCTACCCGAGCGGCAAGCGCAACTTCGGCCGCCTGCAGCCGGGCGATCCGGCGCAGGCCGGCGTCCAGGTGCAGCTGATGCGCTCGCTGGGCGTGCACGAGCTCTACGTGGTGGACGATCAGGACCCCTTCGAGGTGCCGCTGGCCGAAATCGTGAGCGGCGATGCCGAGCGCGCCGGGATCGGCGTGGCGGCGCACGACAGCATCACTACGACCGCCCCCACCGCCGCGGCCTACGCGGGCGAGGTCGAAAAGATCGAGCGCTCGAGCGCCGATGCGGTGTTCTTCGCGGGCGGGCCACAGCGCGGCGCCGCCGCGCTGTGGCGCGCGCTGCATCGCGCCGATCCGCGCCTGCTGCTGCTTGGCTCGAACACGCTCGCGAGCCCTGAATTCACGGCTGCGATCGGGGCAGCGGCATCGCAGACCTACCTCACGACGCCGATCCTGCCGCTGAGCGACTATCCGCCCGCGGCGACGCGCGTGCTCGCGGACTACCGCAGGCACTTCGGCGGGGAACCCGGCCCCTATGCGCTGTATGGCTATGAGGCGATGAGCGTCGTGCTCGACGCGATCCGCCGCGCCGGCGATCGCGGCAACGACCGTCAGAGCGTGATCGACCGCTTTTTCGCCACGAGCAACCGCGACTCGGTGCTCGGCCGCTACTCGGTGCTCGCCAGCGGCGAAACCACGCTCGCCCGCTACGGCGTGGACCGCGTCAGCGGTGGGCGCGTCGCGTTCTACCGGGCCTTCGACGCGCGCTGATGACGACCGACGCCGCCCGCTCGGGGCGTCTCAGCCGCTGCCCTGAAGCCCGAGCACCAGGCGGAAGCGTTCGACCCCGCCGCCGAGGTCCTTGCCGCCACCGGAGAGCGTGCCGAGCGAGCGCAGGTAGGGCACGAAGGGCGAGACGCTTGGGTCTTCGCTGAGGCCGACGCCTTCGAGCAGGCCGAGCAGCGTCGGGAATTCGACGAGCACGCTGGGCTGGATGCCTTCGCCGAGCGTGGCGGCGGCGGTGCCATAGGAGGAGGCGCCCGACAGCGTGCTGGATGGGTCGAGCGCGGCTTCGACGGACTGTTCGCCGATCCCGATCACGAACTTCGCTCGGCCGCCGGCGTCATGGCCGTCGGCGATGTCGAGGACCACGGGCAAGCCGCTGATGTGGGCGGCGACGGCGGCATCGGCGCCCGGGATCGAGGTGCGCTGCGCGGATCCTCCGTCCTGGCGCAGCCTCGCGGCGAGCTTGTCGACCGCGGCGCGCGAGAGCGCCGGGTCCTTGGAGTCGATCACGACGCCGCCCTTCAGTTCGAGCAGGCCGGTGCCGGCGGCGAACAGGCCCGCCGAGCCCATCCAGCTTGTGAAGTCGCGCTTGGTCTCGGCGCCGCCGGAGGCGAGGGCGCGCAGCGGCGTGAGCAGCCCTTCGAGCAGGCCCTTGACGCTGAGCCCGGCGGCCGGGGCTTCGGAGCCGTCGGAGCCGGTGATCAGGCTGCCCAGCGAGGCCAGGCCCTGCAGCGCCTGTGTGTTCGAGCCGAGCGTGCTGCCGATGTCGCCGAGGCCGACGGCCAGCCACGATTCGCCGGGGAGTTCGCCGAGCGCGCGCGAGGCGGCGGAGCTCGCGGCAAACAGCCCGCCCGGGGCGGTGCCGGCGTCGGGCGCGGCAGCGTCGACATCGACGGCGAAGGAGCTGGTCGAGGGCACGAGCGAGACGTTGAGCAGCCGCTGGCCCGCGAGCAGCGATAGCGCCGAGGCGGAGCCCTGCGCACCTGCGCGGCCGGCGCCTTCGCTGACGGCGCCGGGGTTCGCATACAGATGGGCGAGCACGCTCGAGGGGGCCGCAGTCTGCAGCTTGGCGTAGCCGGGGGAGTGGGCCAGCGAGAGACCGCCGCCGGCGGTCGTGTCGATCACGGCGTGCAGCGCGGGCTCGGTGCCGATCACCGCGAGCCGCGAGACGATCCCGAAGGCGATCCCGTTCGCGGCCTGATAGGAGACGCCGCGATAGCTGCTCGTGTGCGCGCGGGCGCGCGAGGCCAGCGTCTGCAGGAACGAGCGTGCCTTGGCGGTGTCGCGGGTGTCGAGCAGGATCGCGCCTTCGACGGTGTGTGCCGCGAACGGGAACGAGCCGCCGCCGGGGGCGCTGCCGAGCAGCCCCTGCTCGAGCAGCTTCAGCAGACGTGAGGTGGCGGCTTCGCTCGAGCCGGAGCCCGAGCTGATGAAGATGCCCGCGTGCGGCCCGAGCCACGGGGCGATGTCGTGCTCGAAGTCAGGTGCCGAGGAACCTGGCGTTTGCAGCGCGCCCAGCAGCCGCAGGTAGGGGTCGGCCTGGTGGGTGAGCGTGCGCCCGGCAGTGCTTGCGGCCTTCTGCAGCTTGCCTTCGGGGCGCACGATCGCACCGGCGTAGAGCGCCGCCGAGGCGGGCACCGCATCGGCGGGATCGATCGAGGTCCCCGAGCTGCCCGAGCCGCAGCCGGTGCCTGCGAAAGCGGACACGGCGAGCAGCACGAGCGAAAGCAGAAGCTGAAGCTTTCGCGGCATCGGGCGCGATCGTACCGGCTGGCGTGGCCGACCCGACGCGCTTGCTGGACGTTATGCGCCGGGCCGCATACCGCGGGCACGAGGGAGGCCGGGCGACGCCGTGGCGTGGCCATCGCCTGCAAGTCCGCTCTCAACGGAACGATCTGCAGCCTGGATTGCATTTCGACTCCCCGATCGCGGTCCGAGGCGCGCGTCGCGAAAAGTCCCCTTGAGCAGGCGTTTTCTCAGAAAAGGCGGCGTTGGGAGGGGATGGTGGGAGAAAATGTGCAATTAGGGTTGCGTTGTGGGGGGAAGTGGGATATGTTCGCGACAGCGAGCCGGGGTGGAGGGGCTCCTCCCACTCCTCCACCTCGGCTCGGTAATCAACTTCGGAGTCCTTTCAGTGGTCCCCTTTCGTGGCACGTTCGACCATACGCTCGACGCGAAGAACCGCCTCACGGTCCCGGCGCGCTACCGCGCGGCGCTCGCGGAGGGGGTCGTGATGGCGATGCCGGTCGACCAGAAGCCCTGCGTCGGCGTGTGGCGCCCGGAGGAGTACGAGAGCTACAGCCGTCGCGCGCTGGCGGAGCTGCCGCCGCTGTCGCCGCGCCGCGCCGAGCTCGAGCGCTTCTTCTACGGGAGCTCGCAGGATGCGGATCTGGATGCGGCGGGGCGGATCATGCTGCCGAGCTTCCTCTCAGAGCACGCGCAGCTGCACAAGGAGGTCGTCGTCGTGGGCGCGGGCGATCGCCTGGAGCTTTGGAGCAAGGACGCCTGGACCGAACACCGACCCACGCTGCTGAGCGGCGTGGCCGAGATCACGGCTCATGTCGACGACACTGTTTGAGATGAGACGATCAGGACGACGCCCGGCGCGCGGGCGGCCGTCGAGCGCCTCGGTGTCCGCGGCGCGGAACCAGGCGCTGCGGGCCAACTCGGCGACCGGCAAGACCGGCATTGCCTGCGGACACGTGCCGGTGCTCGCGGAGGAGCTGCTGGAGCTGCTGGACGTGCAGCCGGGGCAGACGGCGATCGACTGCACCTTCGGCGACGGCGGGCACGCGCGGCTGGTGGCCGAGCGGCTCGGCGCGGGCGGGACGCTGATCGCGATCGACCGCGACCCGCTGGCCGAGCAGCGCTTCGCAAAGCTGGCCGATGAGGTCGAGTGCGCGGTGCGCTTCATCCGCGCGGGCTATGCCGAGGCGCTCGAGCAGCTCGCGAGCGAGGGGCTGCGGGCCGACGCGGCGTATTTCGATCTCGGGATGTCTTCGATGCAGGTCGACGCGCGCGAGCGCGGGTTCTCCTACTCCTATGAGGCTCCGCTCGACATGCGGATGGATCCGGCGCAGGAGTTGAGCGCGCGCGAGGTGGTGGCGGAGTGGGACGAGCGCCGCCTGGCCCGCGCGCTGCGCGACTTCGGCGAGGAGCGCCACGCGGGCGCGATCGCCCGCGCGATCGTCGGCCGCCGCGCGCAGGCGCCGATCGAGACGACGCTCGAGCTGGTCGAGGCGATCAACTCGGCGATCCCGGCGCCGGCACGCTTCGCGGGCGGGCACCCGGCCAAGCGCTCATTCCAGGCTCTGCGGATCGCGGTGAACGAGGAGCTCGACCAGCTCGACCGCGCGCTGCCGCTGGCATGGGGACTGTTGCGCAAGGGCGGCGTGCTCGCGGGCATCTCGTTCCATTCGCTGGAGGACCGGCGCGTGAAGCGCTTTCTGCACGCGCGGGCGCAGGGCTGCATATGCCCGCCCGACCTGCCGGTCTGCGCCTGCGGGCGCGAGCCGCAGGCAGCGCTGCTGAGGCGCCGCTCGGTGGTGCCCTCCTCCGAGGAGGTCGAGCGCAACCCGCGCGCCTCCTCGGCGCGACTGCGCGCGGCACGCAAGCTTGCCGAAGGCGAGGACGGAAGATGACCCCGCCGCCCGCGGCGGCCGCGGCTCCGGCGGTAAAGCCACGCCGACCCAGCGCCCCGCGCGGGCCGCGCCGTATCTCGGGTCCGGCGCGCCCGACCGCCGCGCCGCGCCGCGCGCCGGCAGGCGCAGTCGCAGGCGATGCGGGCCGGATAGGCCACGCAGGCCCGGCCGGTCAGGGTCTGGTCATCGGCCTGCTCTCGGGGCTCGAGAGCCTGGCCCAGCATCGCCTGCTGGATCGACTGATACGCGGGCGCGTGTGGATCGGCCTGGTGGCCTTCGCGCTGATCGGCATCGTCACATTGCAGCTCGGCCTGCTGAAGCTGAACGGCGGCATCGGCCGCGCGCTCGAGCACGAGGCGCTGCTGCAGCGTGAGAACGCGACGCTGAGCATCGAAAACTCCGAACTGGCGGCGGGCACGCGGGTCGAGGCCCACGCGGCGAAGCTCGGCATGGCGTTCGTCCCGGCGGGCGGGCTGCGGTTTCTCTCGGCGGGCGGACACGGCGACGTCGGCAAGGCAGCGGCGGCGCTTGCGGGCGCGGAGCACGCGGCGACGCAGGCGCGCGAAACCAGCGCCGCCGAATCGCAGGCCGCGAGTGAAGCGGAATCCTCGGGCGAAGCGGGCGGCGCGGAAACTTCGAGCGAAGCCGAATCCGAAGGCGAAACCGGCGCTTCCTCGGGCGAATCCGGAGAAGCAGCCGCGGAATCGAGCGCGGCCACGAGTGAATTGACCTCCACAGAATCCCCTTCGACCGAATCGGCCACGAGCGAATCGGAATCCTCCAGCGCGGCCTCCAGCGAAGCGGAACCGTCGGGCGGGATCTCGGCGGCGGCCACGGGGGAATGAGTCGGTGACGATCGTCCAGCGCCGGATCGGAGGGTTGTTCGGACTGTTCTTCCTCCTCCTGATCCTGGCGGGCGGACGCACGCTGTATCTGGGAGCGCTGAAGGGCGGCAGCCTGCGCAAGGCGGCGGCGACGCAGCAGCTCACCTACGAAGCGGTCCCGGCCCAGCGCGGCACGATCACGGACCGCAACGGCATCGATCTGGCGGTCTCCGAGCCGGCTCAGGACATCTCGGCGACGCCGTATCTGGTGAGGAACCCGCTGCAGGCGGCGCAGAAGCTCGCGCCGCTGCTGGGCAAGCCGCAGGACGAAGTGCTGCGCGAGCTGTCCGAGCGCAGCGGCTTCGTGTATCTGAAGCGGGCGCTGCCCGCGAAGCAGGCGCACGCGGTGATGGCGCTGAAGATCGCGGGCATCGCGGGTGCCCCGGTGATGCGGCGCGTCTATCCGCGGGGCGAGTTGGCGGCGCAGGTGCTGGGCGTGGTGGGAACCGAAGGCAACGGGCTGTCGGGGCTCGAGTACTCGCGCAATGCGCTGCTGCACGGCCACAGCGGCCAGCGCCACGTGGTCAGCGACGCGCTGGGCCAGCCGGTGTCGATCAACGAAGTCCACCCCGAGGAGCAGGGCACGCCGATCTCGCTGACGCTCGACTCGAACATCCAGCAGCGCACCGAAGACGTGCTCGGCGCGGTCGGGCGCGTGTTCAGCCCGAAGGACGCGACGGCGATCGTGATGGACCCGAACAGCGGCGCGATCCTGGCGATGGCCAACTGGCCGCAGGTCAACGCGAACGACCCGAGCGCCTCCTCGCCGGAAGCGCTGGAGAACCGCGCGGTCAGCTTCGACTACGAACCGGGCTCGACGTTCAAGGCGGTGACGGTGGCGGGCGCGCTGCAGCAGGGCCTGGTGACGCCGACGAGCAGCTTCTACATCCCGGATCAGATCCAGGTGGCGGATCGCACGATCCACGACGACACCGAACACGGCGACGAGACGCTGACGACGGCGCAGATCCTGGCGCAGTCGAGCAATGTGGGCGCGATCAAGATCGGTGCGCTGGAGGGCAAGAACGACTTCTCGCAGTGGGTCAGCAAGTTCGGCTTCGGCAAGCGCACGGGCGTCGAGCTCTCGAGCGAGGAAATCGGCCAGGTGCTGCCGGTGGGCAAGTACTCGGGCTCCTCGATGGGCAACCTGCCGATCGGCCAGGGCCAGCTCGTGACGCCGATCCAGATGGCGGCGGCCTATGCGGCGATCGCGAACGGCGGCATCCTGCGCCCGCCGCACATCATCCGCAAGGTGGGCTCGGAGACGCAGCCGACCCCGGCGGGCCGGCGCGTGATCTCGAGCGCGACGGCGGCCTCGCTGCGCCAGATGCTCGAGGGTGTGCTGGCGCCGGGCGGCACGGCGAGCGAGGTCTCGATCCCGGGCTACCAGCTCGCGGGCAAGACGGGCACGGCGAGCAAGGTCGACGAGGCGACGGGCGAATACTCGAAAAGCCGGTACGTGGCGTCGTTCATGGGCTTCGCGCCGGCCTCGCATCCGAAGCTGCTGTGCGCGGTGATCGTGGACGAACCGCAGAACGGCTCGATCTTCGGCGGGACGGTGGCGGCGCCGGCTTTCGGGCAGATCATGAGCTTCGCGCTGCCCTACCTGCGCATCCCGCCTGGATAGCATCCGGCCGATGAGGCTCGACGAGTTGACCGCCGGCCTGGGCAGCGCAGCCCCCGGCGACCTCGGCGCGGGCGCGGAGGTCGAGATCACGGGCCTGGCTTACGACAGCCGCGCGGTGCGGGCGGGGGAGCTGTTCTTCTGCGTGAGCGGCTTCCAGAGCGACGGCCACGAGTTCGCGCCCCAGGCGCTGGCTTCGGGCGCGGCGGCACTGATGGTCGAGCGTCGCTTGGAGCTCGGGGTACCGGAAGTGCTGGTGGACTCGGCGCGGGCGGCGATGGCGCCGCTGGCGGCGCGCTTCTACGGCGAGCCGACGGCCGAGCTGCGGGTGGTGGGCGTGACGGGCACGAACGGCAAGACGACGACGGCCTATCTGTTGCGTGCGCTGCTGGAAGCGGCGGGCGTACAGTGCGGGCTGCTGGGCACGGTCACCTCGATCTTGGGCGGGCAGGAGCGTCCGGTGGCGCGCACGACGCCGGAGGCGATCGAGCTGCAGGCGGACTTCCGCGCGATGCTCGACGGCGGCGACGGCGCCTGCGCGATCGAGGTTTCCTCGCATGCCCTGGAGCTGGGAAGAACCGATGCGACGCA
Organism: Solirubrobacteraceae bacterium; assembly: GCA_036267655.1. Taxonomy (GTDB): domain Bacteria; phylum Actinomycetota; class Thermoleophilia; order Solirubrobacterales; family Solirubrobacteraceae; genus Palsa-744. Next base: position 15,568 of record DATAVP010000029.1, on the reverse strand, counting down.
CTTTGCGGCGGCGATCTTCACGAACCTGACGCAGGACCACCTGGACTTCCACGACACGATGGAGGATTACTTCCTGGCGAAGCGCAAGCTGTTCGCGGAGCACCGGCCGGGCGTGAGTGTCCTGAACCTGGGCGACGCCTACGGTCGGCGTCTGGCCGAGGAGCTGCAGGCCGACGCCGACAGACGGGTCGTGACATTCGCGGCGATCGAGGAGCAGGCGGCGGGCGCCGACTACGCGGCGACGGAGCTGAGCTGCGACTTCGCGGGTTGCTCGTTCGTGCTGCGCACGCCGCTGGGCGAGCGGGCGGTGAGGTTGCCGATGCCGGGGCGTTTCAACGTGGCAAACGCGCTGGCGGCGCTGGCGGCGGCGCACGCGCTGGGCGTCGAGCTGGACGTGCTGGTGGGCGCGCTGGAGGCGGGCGTGCACGTGCCGGGGCGCTTCGAGCCGGTCGAGGAGGGTCAGGGCTTCGCGGTGCTGGTCGACTACGCGCACACGCCGGATTCGCTGGAGAACGTGCTGGCGGCGGCGCGCGAGTTGATCGAGTCGGGCGGGCGCTCGGGGGCGCGGGCGAGCGGCGGGCGCGTGCTGTGCGTGTTCGGCGCGGGCGGCGATCGCGATCGCGGTAAGCGCCCGCTGATGGGCGAGATCGCTGCAAGGCTGGCGGATCTGACGATCGTGACCTCGGACAACCCGCGCTCGGAGGATCCGGAGCGGATCATCGCGGAGATCATGGCGGGCGTGGCTCGCGCTACGGCAGGCGACGACCCCGGAGCGGACGTGGCGACGGCCCCGCGGGTGCGCTCGATCGCCGATCGCGCGGTCGCGATCGACGCGGCGATCGACGCGGCGCGTATGGGCGACGTGCTGGTGATCGCGGGCAAGGGTCACGAGCAGGGACAGGAGTTCGCGGGCGGGCGCAAGGTCCCGTTCGACGACGTGGCGGTGGCGCACACGGCGTTGCGGCTGCGCGGGGGTCGTTCGTGAGGGAGTGGGAGCTGCAGCGGCTGGCGGATGCCGCAGGCGCCGAGCTGGCGACCGGTCTCGCAGGCCACGGGCAAGCCCACGGCATCGGCGCCGGCACCGGCGGGGAGGGCGGAAGGCCAATGGCCGACCCCACGGGGCCGCGACGCGCGGTGATCGACTCGCGCACGGTGGGCGAGGGCGATCTGTTCGTGGGCCTGCGCGGTCGGAGCGTGGATGGCGGCGAGCACGCGGCGGATGCGCTGCGCGCGGGTGCCTGGGGCGTGCTGGTCGCACCCGAGCACGCGGAGGCGGCGCGTGCGGCGAGTACGGCGGGCGCGGTGCTGGTCCACGCCGATCCGCTCGCGGCGCTGCAGGCGCTGGCGCTTGCCTGGCGGCGGGAGCTGGGGGCGCGCGGGGCGAAGGTGGTGGGGATCACGGGCTCGACGGGCAAGACCTCGACGAAGGACATCCTGGCGGCGCTGCTAGGCCCGCATCGGCGTACGGTGGCGAGCCCGCAGAACTACAACACGGAGATCGGCCTGCCGCTGGCGCTGCTGTCGGCGCCGGGAGACACGCAGGCGCTGGTGCTGGAGATGGCGATGCGCGGACCGGGCCAGATCGCGGAGCTGACGACGATCGCGGAGCCGGACGTGGGCGTGATCGTGAACGTGGGCCCGGTGCACCTGGGGCTGCTGGGTACGCTCGAGGCGATCGCGGCGGCGAAGGCGGAGCTGATCGCGGGCATGCAGGCGGGCAGCACGGTGGTGGTGCCGGTGGAGGACCCGCTGCTTGCGCCGCACCTGCGGGCGGATCTGAAAACGATCACGTTCGGCGAGCGGGCAGATGTGACGCTGGCAGGAGTGCTGTCCGACGGAGGCGTTCTGATTCGCGCGCATGGGCGCGAGCTCGAGCTGCAGCCGTCGTTCGGCCAGGCCCACAATCTGCGCAACCTGCTGGCGGCCACGGCGGCAGCCCTGGCACTGGGCGTGGACCCGCAGGGGCCGCTGCAGGTGCGCTTCTCGGCGCTGCGCGGCCAGCGTCTGGAGCTGGCGGAGGGCGTGGTGCTGATCGACGACTGCTACAACGCGAACCCGATGTCGATGCGGGCGGCGATCGAGGATCTGGCGGAGTCGGCCCCGGCGCGGCGCGTGGCGGTGCTGGGCGACATGCTCGAGCTGGGGCCGCAGGCGCCACGGCTTCACCGCGAGATCGGACTGTATGCCGCGGAACAGGGCCTCGATCTACTCGTGACGGTTGGTCCGCTGGCGGCGGAGATCCGCGGCGAGTTCGAGGGCGAGTCCTACGCGGCGGGCGACGCGGGCGCGGCGGCGGAGCTGCTGGCGCCGCTGCTGCAGACGGGCGACACGGTGCTGGTGAAGGGCTCGCGCGGCGTGGGCCTCGAGCGCGTGGCCGAGGCGCTGGCGAGCGCGCAGGGGCGCTGATGGGCCGGATCCTGTTCGGCGGAACGGCGGCGCTCTTGATCTGCCTGTTCCTGAGCCCGAAGTTCATCGAGTTCCTGCGCGAGCGCGAGTTCGGTCAGCACATTCGCGAGGACGGGCCGCAGGGTCATCACCAGAAGGCGGGGACGCCGACGATGGGCGGCGTGATCATCCTGCTGGCGGTCAGCGTCCCGTTCCTGATCCTGAGCAACTACGACTGGCGCTCGGTAGGCGTGTTCGGGGCGATGATCGCCTGCGCGCTGGTGGGCTTCGCGGACGACTACACGAAGCTGGTCAAGCGCCGCTCGCTTGGCCTGCGCGGACGCACGAAGCTGATCGTGACGATCGCGATCTCGCTGGGCCTGTGGTACATCGCCCGCTACCAGGCGCACCTGGCGCCGACGCTGAGGCTGCGCTTCGTGGACTACCAGATCGACCTGGGCTGGGCGTATCCGCTGCTGATCTACCTGGTGGTGGCGGGCACGACCAGCGGCGTGAACCTGACCGACGGCCTGGACGGGCTGGCGGCGGGCTGCGCGGGGATCGTGCTGCTGGCCTACATCGGGATCACGTTCATAACGGGCGAGGACGACCTGGCGATGCTGGCGGGCTGCCTGGTGGGGGGCTGCATCGGCTTCCTTTGGTTCAACGCGTTCCCGGCGACGATCTTCATGGGCGATACCGGCTCGCTGGGGCTGGGCGGGGCGATCGCGGGGCTGGCGGTGATGACGAAGACCGAGCTGTTGCTGGTGCTGCTGGGCGGCATCTTCGTGATCGAGGCGCTGTCGGTGGCGATCCAGGTGATCTCCTTCCAGACGACGCGAAAACGGGTGTTCCTGATGGCGCCGATCCACCACCACTTCGAGCTGCGGGCCTGGTCTGAGACGAAGATCATCCTGCGCTTCTGGATCGTGGCGGCGATCTGCTGCGCGATCGGCTTCACGATCTACAGGCAGAGCATCGGCTGAGGTGAGGCCGCGGCCCGGAATTCCAGCGGGTCCGTACCTGGTCGTGGGCCTGGCGCGCTCGGGCGCGGCGGCAGCGCTGGCGCTGCGGGTGCGCGGGGAGGAGGTCCTGGGGCTCGACGCGGGAACGCCCCCGGGTACGGAGGCGCTGCGCGAGGCGGGGGTGGATCTATTTATTGATAATCAAAATGGGGTAGCGCTGTTGGATCGCGTCGCCGTGCTCGTAAAGAGCCCGGGCGTCCCGGCACAGGCGCCGGCGATCGAAGCGGCGCGCGAGCGCGGGATTCCGGTGCTGGGCGAGCTCGAGCTGGCATGGCGGCTGCTGGCCAACGAGTTCGTGGCGGTGACGGGCACGAACGGCAAGACGACGACGGTCGAGCTGATCGGCCACATCCACCGTGAGGCGGGCCTGCCGGTGGCGGTCGCGGGCAATGTCGGCACGGCCCTCAGCTCGCTGGTGGGGAGGCTCCCGCCACAGGCCACGGTGGTCTGCGAGGCGTCCTCGTTTCAGCTGCAGGACACGCTCGAGTTCGCGCCGGAGGCGGCGGTGCTGTTGAACATCACGCCGGATCACCTCGACCGCCACGGAACGCTCGAGGCCTATGCGCAGGCGAAGCTCGAGGTCTTCGCGCGCCAGGGACCGGAGGACGTGGCGGTGGCTCCCACGGACTTGGCCGAGCGGCTCGCCTGGGCGGGCGCGCGGGGCGTGAGCGGCGCGCCCGTGGCGGCGGTCCCGGGCGAGGGACGTGGCATCGACTTCGGCTGGGACTCCTCGGCGGCGCTGTTCGAGCTGGACGGCGAGTTGTGGTGGCAGGACGGCGCGCTGGTCTCGCTCGCGCAGATGAGCCTGCGCGGGCGCCACAACGTCGAGAACGCGATGGCGGCCGCGGCGGTGTGCCTGGCGCGCGGGATCGAGCCGGAGGCGGTCGCGGCGGGCCTGCGCACGTTCCCGGGCGTGGCTCATCGCCTGGAGGAGATCGCCGAGCTTGGCGGCGTGCTCTACGTGAACGACTCGAAGGCGACGAACGTGGCGAGCACGTTGGTGGCGCTGGAGGCGTTCGCGGGGCGCCCGATGCACCTGATCCTGGGCGGGCAGGGCAAGGGGCAGGACTTCACGGGCCTGCGCGAGCCGGTGCGCGACGGCTGCGCGGCGGTCTATCTGATCGGCGAAGACGCGGCGACGATCGCGGTGTCGCTGGCGAACCTGGGAGGTGTGCCAGTCTCGGAGTGTGGCGATCTGCAGCGTGCGCTGGCGTGCGCCGGGCGGGCGCTTGAAGGCGATCGCGACGCGGCCTCGACGGCCTTGACGGGGGGCGATTCAGGCCCGGTGGTGCTGCTCTCTCCGGCCTGCGCGAGCTTCGACCAGTTCACGGACTTCGAGGCACGGGGCGAGCGATTTCGCGAGTTGGTCGAAAAATTGCAGGGTTAGGGGCGCGGGCAGCGAAGTCAGCTCACGATGCCATCAGCCGCGGCACGGCGCCCTGGGTCCGATCGGGCTTCACGGCCCCAAGGAGGGGGAAAGCGTGGGCGCAAGGGCGCGAAGTCCGCGAGCCGGCCGCTGGAGCAGCGAATCCTGATCACAGCGACGCTCTGCCTGCTGGCGTTCGGCGCGGTGATGGTCTACAGCGCCTCCTCGGCGACCTCGCTGCTGCGCGGCCAGGGGACGGGCAGCGGCTACCTGGTGAAGTACCTGATCTACGGCGCGATCGGCCTGGTGGTGATGCGGGTGCTGGCCCGCGACGGCGTGGCGAAAGTCCAGAGCATCACGGCGCCGCTGCTGGTGATCTCGTTCGCGCTGGTGCTCGCGGTGCACGTCCCGCACGTCGGCGTGAGCGTGAACGGCGCGCGCCGCTGGCTGGGACCGGGCCCGTTCCAGTTCCAGCCTTCGGAGCTGATGAAGATCGCGCTGGTGCTCTACGGGGCGACGCTGCTGGCGCGACGCCCCGAGCGCGTGCACGACCTGCGCGAGCTGCTGAACCCGCTGCTGGTGGTGGTGGGCGGCGCCTGCCTGCTGGTGGTCACCCAGCCGGATCTCGGCACGGCGATGGTGATCGCGTTCATCACGACCTCGCTGCTGATCGCGGCGGGGATCCCGATGCGCAACCTGGCGATCGTGGGCGGCAGCGCGTTCGTGCTGGTGGCGCTCTACGCGATCGTAAAACCGTATGCACGCGCGCGCCTGACGTCGTTCCTGGACCCCTGGGCACACGCCTCGAGCAGCGGCTTTCAGGCGGTGCAGGGTCAGATCGCGATCGGCTCGGGCGGGCTGTTCGGCGTCGGGCCGGGGCAGTCGGTGCAGAAGATCTTCTACCTGCCCGAGGCCCCGACGGACTTCATCCTGGCGGTGATCGCCGAGGAGCTGGGGGCGGTGGGCGTGTGCGCGCTGCTGTTCCTCTATGGCCTGATCGCCTACGCGGGCCTGCGCGCGGCGAAGGGCGCGCGCAGCCTGCAGAGCGCGCTGATCGCGGTGGGGGTGACCTCGCTGATCGTCTCCCAGGCGCTCTTGAACGTGTTCGCGGTGCTGGGCCTCGCGCCGCTGACGGGCGTGCCGCTGCCGTTTGTCTCTTATGGATCGAGCAGCCTGATCGTGATGCTCGCGGGGATGGGGCTGCTGCTGAACGTGGCCTCGGGCGGGACGGCGCACGTGCGCGCGGTTTCGAGCCCGCGCCGGCGCTCGGCCGACGCGCGAGCGCGCGAAACGGAAGGATTGGACCGTGGCTACAGCACCGAAGATCGTGATCGCCGCCGGCGGGACAGCGGGGCACGTGGTGCCGGCGCTCGCGGTGGCCGCCGCGCTGCGGGCTGAGGGCGCCGAGGTCGAGTTCATCGGCGCGGGCCGCGCCGAGGCGCGGCTGGTGCCCGCGGCGGGCTTCGAGCTGCACTCGATCGCGGTCGAGGGCCTGAGCCGTCGCAACCCGCTGAAGGCGCTGCGCGCGCTGCTGCGGGCGGCGCTGGCGGTGCCGCGGGCGCGAGGCCTGCTGCGGCGTCTGCGCCCGGACGCGGTGATGGGCGGCGGCGGCTACGTCGCGGGTCCGGTGGCGCTGGCGGCGCTGACGCTGCGGATCCCGGTGGTGCTGACCGAGGCGGACAGCCACCTCGGGCTGACGAACCGGCTGCTGGCCCGCTTCGTGCGCCGTGTGTGCCTGTCGTTTCCGCTGGCGGGGCGCGAGGGCGAGCGCTACCGCGTCACGGGCAGGCCGATCCCTGCCCAGTCGCGCGCGCCGGACGGCGCCCGTGAGCGACTGGGGATCGGCGCGGATGAGGCCTGCGTGCTCGTGTTCGGGGGCTCCCTCGGTGCCCGCTCGATCAACCGCGCGGCGGTGCGGGCGCTGGCGGGCGGGGCCTTCCGCGTGTTGCACATCTCCGGCAGGCGCGACTACCCGGAGCTGGTGGCGCGCGGCCTGCCGGAGGGCTATGACCTGCGCGAGTACCTGGATGAGCCCGACTTCGCGGACGCGCTGGCGGCGGCGGATCTGACGGTGGCGCGAGCGGGCGGCTCGGTGTTCGAGATCGCGGCGCAGGGCGTGCCCGCGATCCTGGTGCCCTACCCGCAGGCGGCGGGCGATCACCAGAGCGCGAATGCGCGCTGGATGGCACAGGCGGGCGCGGCGATCGTGATCCCGGACGCCGAGCTGACGGCCCCGCGACTGGCGCGCCAAGTCGCGGAGCTGCTGGCGGACGGCCCGGGTCTGGAGGCGATGGCCGCGGCCTCGAGGGGCCTGGCGCGGCCGAACGCGGCCCGCGAGGTGGCCCAGGAGCTGCTGGAGGCCGCACGGGCATGAGCGGCTCCGAGCGGCCGTGGCGGGGGCGCCGACTGCACTTCGTGGGCGTTGGCGGTGCGGGCATGAGCGCCTACGCGCGGGCGGCGCATGCGCTCGGGGCGCGGGTGAGCGGCTCGGATGGCGCGAGCAGCCCCTATCTGCAGCGGCTGGGGGCCGACGGGGTGCTGCAGGCGCAGATCGGCCACGCGGCGGAGAACGTGCCCGTGGGCGATGAGGTCGAGCTCGTCTATTCCTCGGCGGTGCCGGCGGAGAACGTCGAGCGCGCGACGGCGCGCGAGCGGGGCCTTTCCGAGCGTCCGCGGGCGGAGCTGCTGGGCGAGCTGAGCGCGCTGCGGCGGACGATCGCGGTGGCGGGCACGCACGGCAAGACGACGACGGCCTCGATGCTGGTCCACGCCTTGCGCGCGGCGGGGCTGGACCCGGGCTGGCTGATCGGCGCGCCTCCCGGGGGCGAGCTGGCGAACGCGCGCTGGAGCGAGGGCGAATGGCTCGTGATCGAGGCGGACGAGTCAGACCGCTCGATGCTGAGCCTCGAGGTGGAGGTCGCGGTGCTGACGAACGTCGAGCTCGACCACCACGCGACGTTCGCCTCGCTGGGCGAGCTGCGCGGGGCGTTCGCGGAGTTCCTGGCGGCGGCGCGTGCGGCGGTGGTGGTCTGGGATCGGCCCGAGCTGCTGGCGCTCGCGGCGGAGCGTGGGAGCGTGGGAGAGCTTGTCGCCTTCGACGTGCCGGCGCCGACGCTCGTGCCGGAGGGGGCGCGCTTCGAGTGGCGTGGGCGGCAGGTGCGCCTGGCGGTGCCGGGCGCGCACAACGCGCTGAACGCGGCGGCGGCGCTCGAGGCGGCGCGATTGGCGGGAGCGGACCCGGGCCGGGCGGTCGCGGGCCTGGCCGAGTTCGGTGGCGCGGGCCGACGTTTTCAGCTGCTTGGGCGCAGCAGCGCGGGGGCGATGGTGTATGACGACTACGCGCATCACCCCACGGAGGTCGCGGCGACGCTGGAGGCGGCCCGCACGCTCGGCCGCGAGCGCGTGGTGGCGGTGTTCCAGCCGCACCTCTACTCCCGCACAGCGCTGCTGGCACGCGAGTTCGGGACTGCCCTGGCACGGGCGGACGTGGTCGCGGTGCTGGACGTCTACCCGGCGCGCGAGCGCTCGGAGGATCACCCGGGCGTGAGCGGCCTGCTGATCGCGGAGGCGGCGGCTGACGCGGCGCAGGGGCGCCCGGTCTACTGGCTGGCGAGCATCGAGGCGGCGGCGCCGGTGCTGGAGGGGGTCCTGCACGAGGGCGACGTCTGCATGGTGATGGGCGCGGGCGACGTCGATCGGCTGGGACGCCGGCTGGTGGGCGGGTGAGCGCGGCGAGCTCGGGCGGGGGTGTCCCGGCGCCGCCGGAGGGAGTGCGGAGCGATCACCCGATCGCGCGCCTGTCGACGATCAGGACCGGCGGCGCGGCGGAGTTCTTCGCGCGGGCGGGCAGCGAGTCGGTGCTGTGCGAGCTGCTCGCCTGGGCACAGGCGGTTGGGGCAGCGGTCAGCGTCGTGGGCTCGGGCTCGAACCTGCTGATCGCGGACGAGGGCGTGCGGGGCCTGGTGGTGAAGCTCGACGGCGAGCTGGCGAGGATCGAGCTGGACGTGCCGCGGATCGTGTGTGGTGGCGGCGCGCGGCTGCCGGCGGTGGCGGCGAGCGCGGCCCGAGCGGGTCTCGCGGGAATCGAGTTCGGGGTGAACATCCCCGGCACGGTTGGCGGGGCGGTGCGGATGAACGCGAACGCCTATGGCGGCGAGCTGGCGCAGGTGCTGGAGTGGGTGCAGATCGTGACGGCGAGCGGCAGCGAACGGCGCGAGCCCGAGCAGCTCGGCTTCGCCTATCGCAGCTCGAACATCGCGCCCGGCCAGATCGTGACACGCGCCTGTTTTTGGCTCCAGGACTCCGATCCAGTGATTGTTACCGCGACGCTGGCGGAGATGCGCACGCGCCGCCACGAGGCCCAGCCGCAGGGGATAAAGACGTTTGGCTCGACCTTCAAGAACCCGGAGGAGCAGCGGGGGGAGGGCCGCAGCGCGGGCCTGCTGCTCTCGGAGGCGGGCTGCAACGGTCTGGCAGTGGGCGGGGCGCGCTTCTCGCCGAAGCACGCGAACTTCATCGAGAACACGGGCGCCGCGAGCACGGCTGACGTGCTGGCGGTGATGGCCGAGGGCCGCGGTCGGGTGCTGGAGCGCTTCGGGGTGGAGCTCGAGCCCGAGGTGCAGACGCTCGGCGAGGTGCGTTTTCCCTGGTAGCGCGCTTGCCGCCGGCCTGGCACGCTCAGGAGTCGGGCGATGTCGTGTTACGATCTGCTGTAAATACGAATCAGAGAAGACGACTGGAGACGAAACATGCCAACCACTTCGCGCAGGGTGGTAACGGTCGCAAAGCAGCGATTCGAGCTGCAAGGAGACCTGGTCGAGGCCGGCATGCGAGGTGTGACGCCCGAGGCGATCACGAGCCACTACGTGGTCGTGGGCGGTCACCGCTATCCCCCGAAGCAAGTGATCGGCGAGTTGACGAACATCGACCGCGCGGACTTCACGACCCATCAGGCACGGCGCATCCTGATGGGGCTCGGCTTCGTGGTCGGCCGCCAGCCCCGTCAGGTTCTGATCGGGGAGCCCGCGAAACCCGAACAGTACGTCGACCCCTCTGTCGAGAGTCCCGCTCGGCGGCAATCGGTCGGAGAGACGGTCGTGCGACCGGGCGCAAAGGAGCTGCAGCCGTTCATCGGCATGTGGGTGGCAACCCGCGGAGCCGAGGTTCTCTTCGCGGGCCCAGACCCGGGTACGGTCGTCGGCTGGCTGGCGGCAAACCGCCAGCGGGCCGACAGCATGTTTCGCGTGCCGGCGACTGAGTTCGAGGCGGGCGGAGCGGCACCCCTGTGAGGCTTGCCTTCCAGAGTCTTCCGCGACTCGCGGGCAGGCCCCGTCCGATTGTCGATCTGGTGGTGGAGGGGCTCGAGTTGGCTCCTCAGGCGTGCCTGCTGGACAGTGGGGCGAGTGAGATCCGCATGGGCGGGCACGTCGCCGAGATCGCAGGCATCGATCTGGCGGGCTCGGTCGAGAGCGAGATCCCGATCGGCGGACTGCGAACGCTCGGCAGGGGAGCGAGGGTTCAAATCGAGGTCCGCCAGGGCGCGAGTCGACACGTCTGGAATCCCACGGTCTACTTCTGCGAGCCATGGCCATGGGCGTTCGGGTTGCTCGGTCTCGCGGGGCTCGATCCGTTCAGGGTTCTGCTGGACTCCTATGAGGAGTGGCTCGAACTACAGCCCGCGCAGCGGAGCGTGTAGGGAAATGCAGGCGCGCATCGAAGGAAGAGGCCGATGGATCGCTCGTTCGCCGGCCGGCTAGGAATCGGCAGCCTGACTCGACCCCCAGCGCGCGGGAAAGCGCGCTCGAGGCGTGCGGTCAGAGGCGGCGCCGGGCGGCGGGCAGGATCGAATGGCAGAGCTCGCGCGCTCGACCTGGCGATCGCACGGCTGCTGCGCCTCGCACGCGCATCGGCGGCGGGGTTGGGTGCGGGCTGGGCCTACGTTCGCGCACACAGGCGCCTGCGCATCGCCCTGATCGCCACGGCGATCGCGATGCCACTGCTTGGCGGGGGATGGTTGTGGCTGCGCCAGTCATCGCTCGTGTCGGTGCAGCACGTGCGCGTGAGCGGCGTCCACGGTGCGGACTCGGGCGCGATCGAAGCGGCGCTGAGCAGCGCGGCGCGCCGGATGACGACGCTGGACGTGCAGACGGGCCGGCTGCGCGCGGCGGTGGCGAGCTACCCGGTGGTGGGCGATCTGCAGGTTCACACGAGCTTTCCGCACAGCCTGAGCATCCGCGTGATCGAACAGCCGCCGGTGGCGACGCTGGACGCGGGCGGCGTGAAGACGGCGGTGGCGGCGAACGGCGTGGTGCTTGGCACGGCGCGCGCCTCGGGCGCGCTGCCGACGCTGAGCAGCAAGGTTGAGCTCTCGCCGGGCGAGCGGGTGCGCGAATCGGCGCTGCAGGGCCAGCTCACGGTTCTCGGCGCGGCGCCCGCGCGGCTGGCGAAGTCGGTGGAACGCGCCTACAGCGGCCCGAAGGGCCTGACGCTGCGCATGCGCAGCGGCCTGCTCGCCTACTTCGGTGACGTCTCGCGGGCACACGCGAAGTGGGCCTCGCTCGCGCGCGTGCTGGCGGATTCGGGCTCGGCGGGGGCCTCCTATATCGACGTGCGTCTGCCGGAACGCCCGGCGGCGGGCTTCCCGGCGGGTGTGGCTCCGCCCGCGATCGAAGGCGAAGCGGGTGCGGGCGAAGCGGGTGCGCCGAGCAGCTCCGAATCGCAGGAAACGCTCGCCGAAGGGCTGGCCACGGCGGCGGGCGGCTCGGCCTCCGAACAGGCCTCGGGCGCCTCGGAAGAAGCGTCCTCCGGCGAAGGCGAACACACCTCAGAATCGGCTTCGGAAGGCGAAGGAACAGGCGAAGCGAGTGGGGAAGCCTCCAGCGAGGCGAGCGGTGAAACGAGCGGCGAACCCGCCGAATAGCGCGGACGATGTCGACTCTCAACCTCAGCTCGAGGTTGATGCCGCTTGGCGCGGAAGCTCATGCGCTGGTCGAGGGATCGCGGTTCTGCAACGATCGTTGCGGAACTGGACGCCGTCGTTGACAGGGCGAAGATCCCTGCATAACGTGCTCAACTCGGCGGTTCGGCAGCTTGTATGCTGCGAACCCTAATTTTCTACTGAAGGGTTCGGACAGAACCATCATGGAGAGCAGCGGTAGCTATCTGGCGGTGATCAAGGTCGTGGGCGTCGGCGGCGGCGGCACGAACGCGGTCAGCCGCATGGTCGACGCGGGGCTGCGCGGCGTGGAGTTCATCGCCGCGAACACCGACGCCCAAGCGCTCGCGATGTGCGACGCGGACATCAAGCTGAACATCGGCCACGAGTCGACGAAGGGTCTCGGCGCAGGCGCGAACCCCGATGTGGGTCTCGGCGCGGCGTCGGAGTCGCGCGATGACATCAAGGAGGCGCTGAAGGGCGCTGACATGGTGTTCGTGACGGCGGGCGAGGGCGGCGGCACCGGCACCGGCGCGGCGCCGGTGATCGCGGAGATCGCGAAGAACGAGATCGGCGCGCTGACGGTCGGCGTGGTGACACGCCCGTTCGAGTTCGAGGGCTCCCAGCGCGGGCGCCAGGCGACCGAGGGCATCGAGCGCCTGCGCGAGGTGGTCGACACGCTGATCGTGATCCCGAACGAGAAGCTCTTGACCGTGGTCGAGCGTCGCACCTCGATGCTGGACGCGTTCCGCGAGGCCGACAACGTGCTGCGCCAGGGCGTGCAGGGGATCACGGACCTGATCACGATCCCCGGCCTGATCAACCTGGACTTCGCGGACGTTCGCACGATCATGCAGGACGCGGGCTCGGCGCTGATGGGCATCGGCACCGCGGGCGGCGAGAGCCGCAGCGCCGACGCGGCGAAGGCCGCGATCTCCTCGCCGCTCTTGGAAGAGTCGGTCGACGGCGCGACGGGGATCCTCCTTAACATCACCGGCGGCAAGGATCTCGGCCTGTTCGAGGTCAACGACGCCGCGGAGACGATCCAGAACGCGGCGGACCCGAACGCGAACATCATCTTTGGCGCTGTGATCGACGAGGCCATGGGCGACGAGGTGCGGGTGACGGTGATCGGCACCGGCTTCGACCATCGTCCCGGCCGCGGCGCGCGCAAAGAGAGCCGCTCGCGCGGACGCGACCGCGGCCCGCGGATCGACGACCGTCAGCGCTCGTCGCTCGAGATCTCAGACGACGACATCGACGTGCCGCCGTTCCTTCGTTGAACCGCGATCGCAGCGAATAAGAGAAGTACGAGCGGTAGACCGCTGTGGCGGTGCCGGCCGCGATAGGCGGCCGGCGAGGGCGTACATGTACGCCCTCGAGGACGCCGTGCCGCCGCCGACCGGCCGCGCTGAGCCGAGGCTCCGGCGGTGGCCCCGCTAGCCTGCGAGCCGTGCCGAGCACGCTTCAGCGCACCGCCCTTTACGACCAACATGTCGCTGCGGGGGCGAAGATGGTCGAGTTCGCGGGCTGGGAGATGCCGGTGCAGTACGAGGGCGTCGGCGCCGAGCACCTCGCGGTGCGCGAGCGCTGCGGCGTGTTCGACGTCTCGCACATGGGCGAGATCGAAGTCTCCGGACCGCAGGCGCTCGCACTGCTCCAGCGGCTGCTCTCCAACGACGTCGCGCAGATCGACCTCGAGCTCGACGGGGGCGGCGCGCAGTACAGCGTCCTCTGCCGCGAGGACGGCGGCGTGCTCGACGACCTGTTCACCTACCGCTTGGACACCGACCGCTTCCTGACGGTCACGAATGCCGCCAACCACCAGCGCGACCTGGAGTGGTTCCTCGCCCAGGCCGCCGAGTTCCCTGAAGCCGAGGTGCTCGACCGAATCGAGGACTACGCGATGCTCGCCGTTCAGGGTCCGCTCGCGCGCGGGATCGTGCAGGCGATCTCCGACCGACCGCTGCCCGCCCGCCTGCGCGCCGCCCGACGACGGCTCGCGGGCCAGGAGGCGCTCGTGTGCGGCACGGGCTACACCGGCGAGGACGGCGTCGAGCTGCTGTGCCGCCCCGAGCACGCCGCGGGCCTGTGGCAGGAGCTCGTGCGTCGCGGCGCCGTGCCCGCGGGCCTGGCCGCGCGCGACACGCTGCGCCTGGAGGTCTGCTTTCACCTCTATGGCAACGACCTGATGGTCGAGCGCGGCCCGATCGAGGCCGGGCTCGGCTGGTGCTGCCGGGAGGACACCGGGTTCGTCGGCTCCGAGCGCGTGCGCGCCGTGCGCGAGGCGGGGCCCGAGGAGAAGCTGATCGCATTCGAGATCGAAGGCCCCGGCATCGCCCGCCAGGGAAACCCCGTCCTCGGCGGCGGCGAGGTCACCAGCGGCACGATGTCGCCGAGCCTCGGCGTTGGCATCGGTATGGCCTACGTGCCCGCCGAGCGCGCCGCCCTCGGCACCGAGCTGGAGATCGACGTACGTGGCAAGATGCGCCGCGCCGTCGTAAAGCAGAAGCCGCTCTATCGAAAGGGCTCTTGAATGGCAGAGGCCAGCTACCCGGAGGACCTGCTCTACCACCCTGAGCACGACTGGGCACGGATCGATCCGAGCGATCCGCAGCTCGCGACGCTCGGCATCACCTGGTACGCGCAGGACTCGCTCGGCGAGGTCGTGTTCTTCGAGGCGCCCTCGGTCGGCGCCGCCGTCAAGAAGGACGCGGCGTACGCCGAGGTCGAGTCCGTCAAGGCCGTCTCCGATGTGATCGCGCCGCTCTCCGGCGAGATCGTCGAGGTCAACGAGGCTCTCTCCGACTCGCCCCAGGCCATCAACGAGGACCCCTATGGCACGGGCTGGCTGATCAAGGTGCGCCTGACCGACGCGAGCGAGCGCGACACGCTGCAGGACGCGAGCACCTATGCCGCCGGTCTCGGTGGCTAGGCTGAACGCAGTCACTTGAGTCGCTACACCGCCATCACACCCGCGGATCTCGAGGCGATGCTCGCCGCGATCGGCGTCTCCTCGGTTCAGGAGATCTTCGAGCGCCAGATACCCGAGGCCGTGCGCCTGGACCGCGAGCTCGAGCTCGCGCAGGGCAAGACCGAGCAGGAGGTCTACGGCCACCTGGCCGAGCTCGCCGCGCGCAACACCAGCACCGAGGACGAGCTGAGCTTCCTGGGTGCGGGCATGTACGACCACTACGTGCCCTCGCTGATCGACATGCTGATGGAGCGCTCGGAGTTCCTGACGCCCTACACCCCCTATCAGCCCGAGATCTCCCAGGGCGGGCTGCAGGTGATGTTCGAGTACCAGACGGCCATCTCCGAGCTGACCGCGCTGCCGGTCTCCAATGCCTCCACCTACGAGGGCCCCTCGGCCGTCGCAGCCGCGGGATATCTGGCCAAGCTCCACAACGGCCGCAGTCGCTTCGTCTACAGCGCGGGCCTTCACCCCCACACGATCGAGACGCTTCGGACCTACGCCCACGGCTATGACATGGAACTCGTCGAGGTACCGCTCCGCGAAGGCGTCACCGACCTCGAGGCCTGGGAGCAGGCGATCGACGAGCAGACCAGCGCCGCGATCTTCGCCCAGCCCAACTTCTACGGCGCCGTCGAGGACGCCGAGGCGCTCAGCGAGACAGCCCACCGCGCAGGCGTTGGCGGACCCGAGGCCAAGCCGACCCGTCCCGTCGTGGTCGCGCAGGTCGACCCGCTGACACTCGGCATTCTGCGCCCGCCCGGCGAGTGCGGTGTAGACGTCGCCGTCGGCGAGGGGCAGTCGCTCGGCAACCGCCTGGACTTCGGCGGCCCCTCCTTCGGCCTGTTCGCCGCCCGCGAGGAGTACCTGCGGCGGATGCCCGG
>DATAVP010000028.1:0-20466 GCA_036267655.1 Solirubrobacteraceae bacterium | reverse complement strand
GCAACCGCGCGATCCTGATCCGCTGGTCAAAGAAGGATGAGAACCATCTCGCCCTCCTCCAACTCGCCAGCGGCATGATCGCCCTCAAGCGCGCACACGCCGTGCGAGCGGCCGCCGCCCTACAGGGATAGGCCCTTAGCTGCCGAGCAAGGCGCGCAGCCCCGCCTCGTCCAGCACCGCCACCTCCATGCGTTCGGCCTTCGCGAGCTTCGACCCGGCGCTCTCGCCCGCGACGAGGTAGTCGGTCTTCTTCGAGACCGAGCCCGTCACGCGCCCGCCCGCGGCCATGATCCGCTCGGTCGCCTGCTCGCGCGACCACTCCGGCAGCGTGCCCGTGAGCACGAGCGTCTTGCCGTTCAGCGGCCCCTCCGAGGGCGCGGGTCCCTGCTCGGCGAACTGCAGCCCCAACCCGCGCAGATCCTCGATCAGCGCGCGCATCCGCTCGTCCGCGAGCTGCGTCGAGATCAGCGCCGCCATCTTCTCGCCGACGCCCGCCGTTTCTGCAATCTGCTCGGGGGTCGCCTGCATCAGCCGATCGATGTCGCGGAAGCGCTGGGCAAGATTGCGCCCTGTCACCTCCCCCACCTCCTCGATCCCAAGCGCGAACAGCACGCGTGAGAACGGCCGCTCCTTCGAGCGTTCTAGGGCTGCGAGCAGGTTCTTCGCGGAGAGCTCACCAAAACCCTCGAGCTCGACGAGTTGCTCCTCTGTTAGTCGGTAGAAGTCGCCTGCCGACTTCACGAGCCCGCGCTCCATCAACATTTCCACCTGCTTCTCGCCGAGGCCGTCGATGTCCATCGCCCCACGCGAGACGAAGTGCTTCAACAGTTGCCAGATGCGCCCCGGGCAGACGGGGTTCGGGCACTTCGTGAACACCGCGCCCTGCGGCTTGATCGTCGGCGTGCCGCAGAACGGACACTTCGCCGGGGGTCTCGGGCGCCGTGGGCGCCCTTTCTGCTCGACCACGTGCGGCGCGGGCGAGACCACCTGCGGGATCACGTCGCCCGCCCGCAGGATGATCACCTCCTCGCCTGCGCGGATGTCCTTGCGCGCGAGGTCCTCCTCGTTGTGCAGCGTCGCCATCCCGATCCGCACCCCCGCCACCTCGACCGGCGCGAGTACCGCGTAGGGGCGCATGTCGCCGAACTTGCCCACGTTCCACATCACCTTCTCAAGGCGCGTCACCGCCGTCGTGGGCGGAAACTTCCAGGCGATCGCCCAGCGCGGGTCGCGACCCACCGAGCCCAGCCGCCGCTGCAGCGCGAGGTCGTCCACCTTCACGACCACGCCGTCGATCTCGAAGTCCAGCTCGCCGCGGCGCTCCTGCCAGGACAGGCACTGCTCGACCACCCGCTGCTCGCTGTCGAGCAGCTTGATGTCGGGGTTCACCGGGAAGTCGTGCTCGCGCAGCCAGTCGAGCGCCTGCGAGTGGCGCTCGAAGGCCAATCCCTCCGTGACACCCACCTGGTAGGCCCAGAACGACAGCGGGCGCTTCGCAGCATCGGCGGGGTCGAGCTGGCGGATCGTGCCCGCCGCCGAGTTGCGCGGGTTCATGAAGGTCGACTCGCCCGCTTCGGCGCGACGCTCGTTCAAGGCGGTGAAGTCCGCGAGCGACATGTAGACCTCGCCGCGCACCTCCACCAGCGCCGGCGCGTCCTTCAGCTTCAGCGGGATCGCCCCGATCGTGCGCAGGTTGTGAGTCACGTCCTCGCCGATCTCGCCGTTGCCGCGCGTGGCGCCGCGCTCGAGCACGCCGTCGCGGTAGACGAGGCTCATCGCCAGGCCGTCGATCTTCGGCTCGACCACGTACTCGAAGCGCGGCTCGGAGATGCCCTCGCGCGCGAGGTGGTTGCGCATCCGCTCGACCCATGCCCGCAGCTCCTCCTCCGAGCGGGCGTTGCTCAGCGAGAGCATCTGCTCCAGGTGCTTGACCTTCTCCAGGCGGCTGACCGGCTCGCCGCCCACGCGTTGCGTCGGCGAGTCCGCACTCAGCAGCTCCGGGTGCTCGCGCTCGATCGAGCGCAGCTCATCCAGCAGCGCGTCGTACCGGTCGTCGCCGATCTCCGGATCGTCCAGCACGTAGTAGCGGCGCGAGTGGTACTCCAGCTGCTCGCGCAGCTCCTGCGCGCGCGCCTTGACCGCGGCGTCGGCGGGGCTCACCTCTGCGAGCCCCCGCTCACGGCGTCTCGTGCGCGACCGGCTCCAGCAGCTCCTTCAGGTCAAAGCCCTTCAGCGCCTCGAGGCCCGCGCGGTCGGTCAGGTCGAAGTGGATCGGCGTCACCGCCACGCGCCCCGCGGCCACCGCCGCCAGGTCGGTGCCCGGCTCGTCGTGGAAGCCCGGGTCGGAGCCGTAGATCCAATAGCGGCGGCGGTGCTCCTCCTCGCGCTCGAGCTTCAGCTCGTCGCGGTAGATGCGCTTGCCCAGGCTCGTCACCTCGACGCCGCTCGGCTCCCCCGCGGGCACGTTGACGTTCAGCAGCGTCGTCGCGGGCAGCGGCACGTCCTCGATGCGCTGCACCAAGCGCGCCACGAAGCTCGCGGCGACCTCGAAGCCGAAGCCGCCGTCGAAGCGGTAGTCCAGCGCGCGCGCCTTCGACTGCTGGGAGACCGCGATCGAGGGCAGCCCCAGCACCACCCCCTCCAGCGCCGCGGCGACCGTGCCCGAGTAGGTGATGTCATCGCCGAGGTTCGCCCCGTGGTTGATCCCCGAGACGACCAGGTCCGCCTTGAAGTCCTCGATCAGCCCGAGGCTCGCCAGGCGCACGCAGTCCACCGGCGTGCCGTCGGTCGCGTAGCCGACGGTGCCGTCCGCGAACGGCGTCTCCTCCACCCACAGCGGCCGTCGCGTCGTGATCGAGCGCGCCATCGCGGAGCGGTTGCCGTCGGGGGCGATCACCGCCAGACGCACGCCCTCCAGCGCCTCGAGCGCGACGCGCATCGCCTGCAGCCCGTCGGCTTCGATCCCGTCGTCGTTTGTCAGCAGCACGTTCAGCATCTGTCCGGCGTCCAGCATAGGGACCGACGCGGTCCCGAGGTCCCTTTATGCTCAGGCCATGCCCGCGGCCGTGAGACCCAAGCTGCGCCGCGCGCTTGCGGCCCTGCTGCCAGTCGTGCTCGGCGCGATCGGGGCTGTGGCGCCGGTCGCGCCCGCCGCGGCCCTCACGCGCGGGGCCTCGCCCCCGGCCGCCCGCGCCGACCGCCGGGCCACCGAGAGATATCTCACGGTGCAGCACGAGTTCGACCGCGAGATCCTCGCGAACCGCACCGCCTCCGATGCCGCGAGCGTCGTCTATGCCGGGCGCGTGAGCGCTGAATGCCCCGGCGTCCTCGCGGGCGCGCCCGACTTCGCCAAGCTGCTCGAAGGCCCGGCGCGCCCGACCCACGCACAGCTGAGTCAGTTCGAGCAGTACGGCGAACTGCGCCTGGAGCTGTTCGAAAACATGCTCACGAGCTGGTTCAGCAGCGACCGCGACGCCGCGCACGCCGCCGCCGCCGCGCTCAGGCCGCTGCGCTGGAGCAAGCCCGCGATCACGCGGATGGTGAGCGAAGAACGTGCGGGGCTCGAAGGACTGGTCCCCGCCACGCTGCGCGACCTCTGCGCCCACATGCGCAGCTGGGTCGCGAGCGGCTATCGCACGCTGCCACCCGGCGTCGGCGAAAGCGAAGCGCTCGACTCACCGACATCTCCCTCCGAAGGAGCGCACCGCACACGAGGCGCCTCGCCCGAGGAACTGCTCGTGCTCACCGAGGGACCCAAGCAGCGTGCCCTCGCCAGGCGGAATGCGCGTCTGAAAACGCGGATTCGTTCGACGCTCGCGCCGTTCAGAGCAGCGGTGGCAAAGCTCGAAGGCTCCCTGGGCATCAAGCACGCGGCATCCGGCACCGTGAAAGCGGCCGGCGCCGCTCACGCTCAGGCGTAGCCGACCGACGCGAGCGCCAGCCCGTGCGCGGGCGCCGTGCGCCCGGCCTCGACCCGCGGGCGCCCCTCCAGCAGCCCCGCGAAATGCTCGATGCTCATGCGCCCCGCGGCCACCTCGAGCATCGTCCCCACGAGCACCCGGTTCATGTGGCGCAGGAATATGTCGGCCTCGACCCAGAAGGCCAGCAGCTCGCCCTTCAGGAGCCAGTCCGCGCGCAGCACCTCGCATTGGAACCAGCTGTGCTCGGTGTCGCTGGGCGTGAAGGCCGTGAAGTCGTGACGGCCCTTCAGCAGCCGCGCGCACTCGGCCAAGGCCTCGCGCTCGATCGCTCCCGTCCACCAGTAGGCGGTGTTGCGCTCGAACACGCCGCGCGCGCGACGCGCGAGCACGCGGTAGCAGTAGGTGCGGCTGCGCGCGTCGCGGCGGGCGTCGAAGCCCTCCGGCATCGGCTCGGCCGCCAGCACCGCGAGATCGTCGTCGAGCAGCCCGTTCAGGCGCAGCGGGTCGACCGCCTCGTGCGCGTAGCTCGCCACCTGACCCCAGGCGTGCACGCCGCGATCGGTGCGGCCCGCCACCGTCAGCCTCAGCGGCCGCCCGTCGCTGCCGGTGTCTCCCAGCACGGTGCGCAGCGCGCGTTCGAGCTCACCCTGAACGGTCCGCTCCTGCGGCTGCACCCCCCAGCCCGCGAAGCCCGCGCCGTCGTACTCGAGCGTCAGCTTCGTGACCATCGCCGCATCACCGAAACACCGGCGCTCGGATGCCCCGCCCGCGACGCCCGCCGCGAACGACCCGCCTCAGACGAGCTCGATGAAGACCATCTCGGTCGCGTCGCTGCGACGCGGCCCGAGCTTCAGGATGCGCGTGTAGCCGCCGGGACGCTCCGCGTATCGCGGCGCCAGGTCCTCGAACAGCTTGTGCACCGCGAACTTGTCCTGCGAGAGCGTCGAGAGCGCCTGACGGCGCGCATGCAGATCGCCCCTCTTCGCGAGCGTGATCAGTTTCTCGATCTGCGGCTTGACCGCCTTGGCCTTCGCCTCGGTCGTCTTGATCCGCTCGTGCTCGATGATCTCCTTGCTCAGGTTCATCAGCAGCGCCTTGCGATGGGCACTGTCGCGGCTGAGCTTGTGTTTCGTCTTCTGGTGTCGCATGAGTGGGTGAGTTTAGTCGCCTGGGAAGGTCGATGGTGAAGCGAGCCGCGGACGCAGGGAGCATGGTGTGCTCCGCCCACGAGCGACCGAGGACAAAGCTCGCGCCGGCCGGCGGCCCTCAGTCCTGGCGCAGGTCCAAGCCTCGCGCGTGGAGAGTTTCGATGACCTCGTCGATTGACTTCTTGCCGAAGTTCGGGATCGCGTTCAGCTCGCCCTCGGACTTCGAGATCAGGTCGCCCACCGTCTGGATGCCCGCGCGCTTGAGGCAGTTGTAGGAGCGCACCCCGAGCTCGAGCTCCTCGATCAGGATGCTGTACTCCTCGCCCTGCAGCGCCGCCGGGGCGCCACCCGCGACCGCGAGTCCGTGGCCGTCGAGCTGACCGCCCGGGGTCGCGCGCAGCTCCTGGATGCGGTCGGCGTCGGTGAAGATCGCCAGCTGGCTGATCAGCAGCTCGGCCGCCTCGCGCAGCGCGGCCTGCGGATCGATCGAGCCGTCGGTCTCGATGTCCAGCGTCAGCTTGTCGAAGTCGGTCTTCTGGCCGACGCGCGCCTGCTCGACCGCGTATGCCACACGGCGCACGGGCGAGAAGATCGAGTCGATCGGAATCACGCCGATCGGCTGGTCGGAGGACTTGTTCTCCTCCGCCGGGCGATAGCCACGGCCGCGGCCGATCGTCATGTACAGCTCGAGCTTCGTTTTTTTCTCGAGCGTCGCGATGTGCACGTCGGGGTTGAGGATCTCGACGCCCGCGGGCAGGTCGATGTCCTTGGCGGTGATGTCGCCCGGGCCGGTCACAACCAGCGGCGCCTCGACCTCGCTGGCGTCGGAGTGCATCCGGCAGACGACGCCCTTCAGGTTCAGGACGATGTCGGTCACGTCCTCCTTGACGCCGTTGATCGTCGAGAACTCGTGCGCAACGCCCTCGATGCGCACGCTCGTGACGGCGGCTCCCGAGAGGGAGGACAGCAGCACACGGCGCAGCGAGTTGCCGAACGTGTAGCCGAACCCGCGGTCAAGCGGCTCGATCGTGAACGTGCCGCGGTTCTGCTCCACGGACTCGCTTGTGATCCGGGGGATTTGGAAGTCGAGCATCAGGGTCCTAACGTCGTTTGGTGTCTCACCGGCGTCGATCAGACGGCGGCTCGGGCGCGCGGCCCGGCTCGGGCACACGCATGGAAGGTCCTACTACTTCGAGTACAGCTCGACGATGAGCTGCTCCTGCACCGGCGCGGCGACCTCGCGCCGCTCCGGCTTGCGCAGCACCTTGGCCGTCAGCGACTCGTGGTCGGCCTGGAGCCACGCAGGAATCTGTCCGGTGAGCTCGGTCGCGTCTCTGACCACCTGCGTGGCCGGCGTCTCCGCCTTGATGGCGACCACGTCGCCTTCGCGCACTTGATAGCTCGGGATGTTCACGCGCCGACCGTTGACGGTCCAATGGCCGTGGCGGATCAGCTGACGCGCCTGGCGCCGGGAAGCGGCGAACCCAAGGCGCACCAAGACGTTGTCGAGGCGGCACTCCAGCAGCGCGAGCAGGTTCTCACCCGTGATGCCCGGCTGGCGCGAGGCCTTCACGTAGTAGCCCGCGAACTGGCGCTCGAGCACGCCGTAGTAGCGCTTGGCCTTCTGCTTCTCCCGCAGCTGCACCCGGTACTCGCTCTGTTTCAGGCGACCGCGGCCGTGCTCGCCCGGCGGGTAGGAGCGGCGCTCGACGCCGCACTTGTCTGTCAGGCAGCGCTCGCCCTTCAGGAACAGCTTCTGTCCCTCGCGGCGGCACTGCTTGCACTGGGGCCCGGTGTCTCTGGCCATCTCAGACTCTCCTGCGCTTGCGGGGGCGGCAGCCGTTGTGAGCCTGCGGCGTGACGTCCTTGACGCCGGTCACCTCGAGGCCCGCGGCCTGCAGCGAGCGGATCGCGGTCTCGCGACCGGAGCCCGGCCCCTTGACGTAGACCTCGACCTTCTGAAGTCCCTGCTCGAGGCCCTTGCGAGCCGCGGCGTCGGCGGTCACCTGCGCGGCGAAGGGCGTTGACTTGCGCGAGCCCTTGAAGCCCGCGCCGCCCGCGGACTCCCAGGCGATCACGTTGCCGGTGGTGTCGGTCAACGAGACGATCGTGTTGTTGAACGAAGTCTTGATGTGCGCCTGACCGATCGGGATGTTCTTTTTTGGCTTGCGGCGACCGCGTGCGCGTTTGGGAGCGGCGGGCATTACTTCTTGCCTGCCTTCTTCTTGCCCGCGACCGACATCCGCTTCGGACCCTTGCGGGTGCGCGCGTTGGTCTTCGTCTTCTGACCGCGCACCGGCAGGCCGCGCCGGTGGCGCAGGCCGCGGTAGCAGGCGATCTCCTGCAGTCGCTTGATGTCCTGCGAGCGCTCGCGCCGCAGATCGCCCTCGACCGTGAGGTTCTCGTCGATCGCGTCGCGCAGCTTGGTGACCTCGTCCTCGGTGAGGTCGCGCACGTAGGTGTCCGGGCTGACGCCGACCTCGGCCAGGATCTTGTTCGAGGTCGAGCGGCCGATCCCGTAGATGTAGGTCAGCCCGATCTCCGAGCGCTTGTTCAAGGGCAGGTTGATGCCTGCGATACGGGCCATCGTCGCCTTACCCCTGACGCTGCTTGTGGCGCTTGTTCTGGCAGATCACCAGCACCACCCCATGGCGGCGGATGATCTTGCATTTCTCGCACATCGGCTTGACCGACGGTCTTACCTTCATGATCCCTTTCGGCAGTTGTTCCGCCGACCCGGCTCTGGCTGCCGTTGCGGCCGCCGCTACCCGGTCGTGGAGATTGCTCGGTGAGGATATACGAACCTCATCCGAGCAGGACTCCGGATGGTAGCAACTCGTTCGGGCACCCGCCCCTGGAGCGGGGTCGATTCAGGAGCTCGCGGCGTGCTGGGCGGTCCGCTCGGCGAGCTGCCCGTTCGCGCTCGCCCCGGCGGCCAGATGCCAGGGCGTCAAGACGCGCGGCCCCTCGCCCGTGATCGCGATCGTGAACTCGAAGTGGGCCGCGGGCGAGCCGTCCTGGGAGAAGATCGCCCAGCCGTCGCCGCCGACCCGCACGGCCGCGCGCCCGGCGGTCATCATCGGCTCGACCGCGAGCACCATCCCCTCCTCCAGCAGCGGCCCCTTGCCGGGCTTGCCGTAGTTCGGGACCTGCGGGTCCTCGTGCATGTTGCGCCCGACGCCGTGCCCGACGAGCGAACGCACCACCGACAGCCCGGCGTCCTCGGCGACGCGCTGGATCGCGCTTGACATGTCGCCCATGCGGTTGCCCGCGCGGCACTCCTGCAGGCCCGCGAGCAGCGACTGCTCGGTGGCGCCGAGCAGGTTCTGCTCGACCGCGCCGATCTCCCCGACCGGGAAGGTCCGCGCCGCATCGGCCACCCAGCCGTCGAGCGTGACGCCGACGTCGATCGAGACGATGTCACCGTCCTTGAGGCGGTAGGGGCCCGGTATCCCGTGCACGACCATCGCGTTCGGCGAGGCGCAGATCGAGCCGGGGAAGCCGCGATAGCCCTTGAACGTCGGCTCGGCCCCACGCGAGCGGATGAAGCGCTCGGCGACCTCGTCGAGCTCCTCGGTGCTGACCCCCGCGGCCACGCGCGACTGCAGCTCGGCCAGCGTCGCGACGAGCACCTCGCCCGCGCGCGCCATCTTCTCGATCTCCTGCGGCGACTTCTTGATGATCACTGGGTTGAGCTTAGCTGGGCCGGGCCGCATGCGGCCCGGCCTGGCACGGTCGCATGCGACCGTGCCCGAGGGCGCAGATCTGCGCCCTCGCCCGGGAGCGCACATGTGCGCTCCCGCCGGGTGGCGCATGCGCCACCCGGAACAGCTCCTACTAGAGCTTCTCCTCCAGGCGCAGCGTCGCGATCATCGCCCTGATCCGCGCGTGCACCTCGTCGGGGTCGCGGGTGCCGTCGAAGCGGCGCAGCATCCCCGCGGCGTCGTAGTGCTCGATCAGCGGCTCGGTCTGGGAGTGGTAGACCTGAAGACGGCGGCGGATCGTCTCCTCCTTGTCGTCGTCGCGCTGGATCAGGCGCGAGCCGTCCTGATCGCAGATGCCCTCGTGCTTCGGGGGGTCGAACTCGACGTGGTAGATGTGGCCCGGGTTCTTCACGCACACGCGGCGTCCGGCCAGACGGCGGATCAGCTCGTGGTCGGGGACCTCGATCAGCAGCGCGGCCGTGAGCTTGCGCTCCAGGCCCTCGAGCGCCTGCGCGAGCGCCTCGGCCTGCTCGGCGTTGCGGGGGAAGCCGTCGAGCAGGAAGCCGTCGGCGGCGTCGGGCTCTTTCACGCGCTTGCCGATCATGCCGACGATCACCTCGTCGGGCACCAGCTCGCCCGCGTCCATGTAGCGCTTGGCGGCATTGCCGAGATCGCTGCCCGCGGCCACCTCGGCGCGCAGCATGTCCCCGGTCGAGACGTGCGGCAGGGCGAAATCCTCGCGCAGACGGTCGGCCTGCGTACCCTTCCCCGCACCCGGCGGGCCGAGCAAGATCAGGTTCAGTTCGGACACGACCCGAAGCAGCCTATCGATAGCGCTGTTTGCGCCACCGGCTCAGGAGCGGAGCTCGCCGAAGGGCCGCAGCGAGCGGGCCTCGATTCAAAGGCCCCGGCCCGCTCACTTTCAAGAAGCCCTCGTACTGGACCGGGAAGGGGCCAGGGCCCCTCCCGACCTCCCCCCGGGGAGCTACTTCAAAAAGCCCTCGTAACTTCGCATCATCAGCTGCGCCTCGAGCTGCTTCATGGTTTCGAGCGCGACGCCGATCACGATCAGGATCGAGGTGCCCCCGAGCGGGATGTTCTGGTGGGTGCGCGCGATCAGGATCGTCGGCAGCGCGGCCACCGCCGCGAGGAACAGCGCGCCCGGGAACGTCAGGCGCGCGAGGATGCGGTCGAGGAATTCGGCGGTCGGACGCCCGGGGCGCACGCCGGGGATGAAGCCGCCGTACTTCTTCAGGTTGTCGGCCTGGTCGACCGGGTTGAAAGTGACCGCGGTATAGAAGTAGGTGAACAGCAGAATGAAGATCGACTCGCCGACCACGTAGTGCCAACCGTTCGGCGAGAAGAAGTCCGAGATCGACTGACCCCAGTGGGTTTTCACGAGCTGCCCTACCGTCGGCGGGAAGGCCATGATGCTCGCGGCGAAGATCACCGGGATCACGCCGGCCATGTTCACGCGCAGCGGCAGGTAGGTCTGCCCGCCTTCGGTCATGCGCCGGCCGATCACGCGCTTGGCGTACTGCACCGGGATGCGCCGCTGGCCTTCCTGCACGAACACGATCCCCGCGACGACGGCCAGCACCAGGAACGGCATCATCACCTTGAAGACCTGGTCCTGCGAGGTCCACCAGGTCTGGATACCGCTCGGCAGGCGCGCGACGATCGAGGCGAAGATCAAGAGCGAGATGCCGTTGCCGATGCCGCGCTGGGTGATCAGCTCGCCGATCCACATCAACAGCACGCAGCCGGTCGTCAGGCAGACGACGATCAGGAAGATGTGCGGCGCGTCGAAGTGCGTGACCACCGATTCGCCGGCTTTCGCCTGCAGCGTGTGGAACAGGAACACGTAGCCGATCGACTGCGCGAAGGCCAGCCCGACGGTCAGGTAGCGGGTGTACTGCGTGATCCGCGCCTGCCCCACCTCGCCTTCCTTGGAGAGCTTTTCAAGCGAGGGCACCGCGACCTGCAGCAGCTGCAGGATGATCGAGGCCGTGATGTAGGGCATGATCCCCAGCGCGAACAGCGCGATTCGCGAGAGCCCGCCGCCCGAGAACAGGTTCAGCAGCCCGAGGATGTTGGAGCCGCCGAACTCCTTCTGGATGTTGTTCACCGCGGTCAGGTTCACGCCCGGCACCGGGATGTGCGAGCCGAATCGGTAGATCAGCAGCATCCCCGCCGTGAAGGCGATCTTCTTGCGGATGTCCGCAACCTGGAAGGCGTTGAGAATCGTGGAGAGCATGGGCTTGGCTCCGCGGCTCAGAGCGCCGCTGCACTCCCTCCCGCGGAGCGGCGGATTCTAGTCGATGCAGCCGGGCGTGCTGCCGCTTGCACGGCGCACCCTTCCCGCTAGAGCTCGACGAGCGTGCAGGTGCCGCCGGCCGCCTCGATGCGCTCGCGCGCTCCGGCGCTGAACGCGTGCGCGTGCACGGTCAGCGCCTTGGAGAGCTCGCCCTTGGCGAGCACCTTGATCGGGACGCCCTTGCGGGTGCCGAGACCGTTCGCCTGCATCGCCTCGACCGTCACCTCGGCGCCGGCCTCAAAGCGCTCCTGCAGCGCGTCGATGTTGACCGGCTGGGTGTGGGTGCGGAAGGGCTCGAACGGCATCGACTTCTTCATATGCGGCCCGCGCAGCTTTCGCATGCGCATGTGAATCGGCATCTGCCCGCCCTCGAAGCGCGCACGGCGCTTGGAGCCCGAGCGCGAGCCCGCACCCTTCTGGCCGCGGCCCGAGGTCTTGCCGGTGCCGGAGCCTTCGCCGCGACCGATGCGCTTGCGCGGGCGGCGGCTGCCGGGCGCCGGGGCCAGGCTGTGCAGCCCGATGCGCTGAGGCTTCTCCTCCTCGGCCGGGCTCACGACTTGCCCTCCTTGACCTCGACCAGGTGGCGGACCGCGTGGAGCATCCCGCGCGCCTGCTCGGAATCCTTGACCTGCACGGTGTGCCCGATGCGGCGCAGACCAAGCGAGCGAAGCGTGTCGAGCTGTTTCTGGTTCGAGCCGTTTCGCGAGCGGCGCTGGGTGACGGTGAGCTCGGCCATCACGCGCTCGCCCCCTCGCCCGCCTCCGCGGCGGGCTCGGGCGGCGTGGCCTCGGGCGCGGGCGCGGGCGCCTCGGCCTGGGCTGTCTCGGGCGCCGCCTGCTCCTCGGGCGCCGCGGCGCCGTTAGCGGCCGCTGCGCCGGGGGACCCGTCGGTGGCCTGGCCCGCGGCGCTCGCCGTCGCGCCATTCGCGGGCTCGCTGGTCAGACCCAGCACCTGATTGACCGAGAGGCCGCGCAGCTCGCCGACCTCGGCCGGGGTGCGCAGGCCGCGCAGGCCCGCGATCGTCGCCTTCACGAGGTTGATCGGGTTCTGCGTGCCAAGGCTCTTGGAGAGGATGTCGTGGATGCCCGCGAGCTCGAGCACCGCGCGCACGCCGCCGCCTGCGATCACGCCGGTTCCCGGGGCGGCGGGCTTCAGGAACACGCGGCCCGCGCCGAAGATGCCGGTCGTCTGGTGGGTGATCGTGCTGCCGTGCTTCGGCACGCGGAACAGGTCCTTCTTCGCGCGCTCGACGCCCTTCTGGATCGCGAGCGGGACCTCGTTCGCCTTGCCGTAGCCGACCCCGACGATTTCGCGTTCGTCGCCGACGACGACGAGCGCGGTGAAGGAGAAGCGCCGGCCGCCCTTGACGACCTTCGCGACGCGGTTGATCTCGACCACGCGCTCCTGCAGGTCCAGGCCCGCGGGGCTAACTGATCTGTCTACGGTTATCGACATGGCAGGTGTGTGAGGGTAGCGGTCGCGGGCGGCTCTGCGCCTAGACCGTGATCCCACCCTCGCGGATCGCCTCGGCGAATGCGCGTACGTTGCCGTGGTAGCGGTAGCCCCCGCGGTCGAACACCGCTTCGGAGATTCCGGCCGCCTTCGCGCGCTCGGCCAGCAGCTCGCCGCCGCGCTTCGTGCGCTCGGGCTTCTTCAGCTTGCTCAGCTCCGGCTCGTACCAGTTCACCGCCGCGAGCGTACGGCCCGCGACGTCGTCGATCAACTGTGCGCAGATGCCGTTGTTCGAGCGGAACACCGACACGCGCGGACGCTGCGCCGTGCCCGAGACCTTCGCCCGCACGCGGCGGCGGCGTTTGAGGCGGCGCTGAGGCTTTGTGATCACGCTCATCGGATGACCTCGGGCTTTTCGCAGCTACGCCCGCATGGACTCGTAGGCCAAGCCAGACAAGAACGCAGCGAGAGTGGCGTGCGATAGCTCGCGAGCGAGCGAGGACGCAGGATGGCGCCGGCATACGAGCTCATGCGCGCTTGCCGACCTTTCGCTGTACGTACTCGCCCTCGTAGCGAATGCCCTTGCCCTTGTAGGGCTCGGGAGGGCGCTGCTTGCGGATGATCGCCGCCGTCTCGCCGACGAGCTGCTTGGAGATGCCTTTTACCACCACGCGTGTCGGCTGCGGCACCTCGAACTCGATCCCGTCCGGCGCCGGGATCGGGACCGGGTGGGAGTAGCCGACCGCCAGCTCGAGGTTCTTGCCCTTCAGCTGCGCGCGGTAGCCGACGCCCTGGATCTCCAGGCGCTTCTCATAGCCGCTCGTCACGCCCTGGACCATGTTCGCGACCAGCGAGCGGGTCAGCCCGTGCAGGGCGCGGTGTTCGCCGCGGTCGGTCGGACGCGAGACCAGCAGCTGCTCGCCGTCCTGCTTGACCTCGATGTCGCGGTGGATGCGCTCCGAGAGTTCGCCTTTCGGGCCGTTCACGCGAACCTCGCCGGGCTCGATCGCCACGGTCACTCCGCTTGGAACCGCGATGGGCTGTCTGCCGATACGTGACATCGCTCAGCTCACCAGACCTGCGCCAGGACCTCGCCGCCGACGCCCGCCGAGCGCGCGTCGTGGCCGGTCATCACGCCGTGGGAGGTCGAGACGATCGCGGTGCCCATGCCGCCGAGCACCTTCGGGATGTGCTTCGCGTCGACGTAGGTGCGCCGACCCGGGCGCGAGACGCGCCGCAGCCCCGAGATCGCCGAGCGGCGGTCCTCGGTGTACTTCAGGCGGATCTCGATCAGCTGACCAGCGCCGCCGTCGGGCGCCGGGATCACCGTGAACGACTCGATGTAGCCCTGCTCGGTCAGGATCCTCGCGAGCTCGCTCTTCAGTTTGGACGCCGGGATCTCGACGGTCTCGTGCGCAGCGTGGATCGCGTTGCGCACTCGCGTCAGGAAGTCGGCTATCGGGTCGGTCATGGACATGGCTGCTCGGGTTCTCTTGAAGTTGCTTGAAAGGTCGTGGAGACGGCTACCAGGAGGACTTCGTCATCCCGGGGATCTGGCCGTTGTGGGCGAGCTCGCGCAAACAGATGCGGCACACCCCAAACTTGCGATACACCGCGCGCGGGCGCCCGCAGCGGTTGCAGCGAGTATAGGCGCGCGTTTTGAACTTCGGTTTGCGCGCCTGCTTCACGCGCTGCGATGTCTTGGCCATCAGTCGCTGCTCTCTTTCTCGGCGGTGTCGTCGTCCGCTTGCTGCTCGTTTGAGTCTGACGCCTGCTCGGCCTCTGCGTCCGCTGCCGCCTCGGCGACCGCCTGCGGCTCCTCGGGCGTCTCGGCCTGCCCGGGCGCCTCGGGCTCCGCTGCCTGCTCGGGCTCCTCGCTCGGCTCGGGCTCGGCTGCCTGCTCGGGCTCCGCCGCTGTCGGCTCGGGCTCCTCGCTCGGCTCGGGCTCGGGCTCGGGCTCGGGCGCCGGCTTGGCGGCCGCGGGTGCCGGTGCGGCGGGTGTCGCGGCTTCGGCGGCGGCCTGCGCCTGAGCCTCGGCGTGCTCGGCCTCGGCGGCGGCGTCTGCCACGGGGTCATAGCCCTTGGGACGGCCCTGGGAGGCGAACGGCATGCCGAGCGCCTGCAGCAGCGCGAAGGCTTCGATGTCGGTGGCGGCGCTGGTCGTGATCGTCAGGTCCAGGCCGCGCACCTGGTCGATCGCGTCGTAGTCGATCTCGGGGAAGATGATCTGCTCGCGCACGCCCATCGTGTAGTTGCCCCGGCCGTCGAACGAGCGCGGGTTCAAGCCACGGAAGTCGCGGATCCGCGGAATGGCAATCGACACGAGACGGTCGAGGAACTCATAGGCCCGCTCGCCACGCAGCGTCACGGCGACGCCGACAGGCATGCCCTCGCGCAGTTTGAACGCAGCGATCGACTTGCGCGCACGCCTGACGCTCGGCTGCTGGCCGGCGATCGTCGCGAGCTGCTCGGTGGCGGCCTTGAGCACTTTCGAGTCCTGCTTGGCGAGCCCGACGCCCATGTTCAACGTGATCTTCTCCAGGCGCGGCGCCTGCATCACGGAGGAAAACTCGAAACGCTCGATCAGCGAGGGGCGGATCTCCTCGAAGTAGCGCGCCTTCAGGCGTGCCGGCGGGGCTGCTGTCGTGTCTGTCGCAGCCATCTCAGTCGAGCTCCGCTCCGGTGCTCTTGGCCACGCGCACGCGCGAGCCGCCATCGCGCTGGATGCGCACGCGCGTCGGGTTGCCCTTCGCGTCGAGCAGCATCACGTTGGAGATGTGCACCGGACCCTCGCGCTCGATCACGCCGCCGAGCTGGGCGCCGGCGTTCGGAAGCGAGGAGTTCTGGTTCAGCTGCGGGCGTACCGCGCGCTTGACCATGTTCAGACCCTCTACGTAGAGGCGCTCCTTCGTCGGCTCGACGCGCAGCACCTTCCCCGTCTTGCCACGGTCCTTGCCCGCCGTGATCTTCACGTGGTCGCCCGAGCGGATCTTCAGCGAGCGGCGCTTGCCGGCCTTCTTCGTCTTCGCGGCAGCCATCACAGGACCTCTGGCGCCAGCGAGACGATCTTCATGAAGTTGCGCTCGCGCAGTTCGCGCGCGACCGGCCCGAACACGCGCGTGCCGCGCGGGTTGTTCTGGTCGTCGATGATCACCGCAGCGTTCTCGTCGAAAGCGATGTACGTACCGTCCTCGCGCCCGATCGGCTTCTTCGTGCGCACGATCACAGCCGTCACGACCTCGCCCTTTTTGACCGCCCCCTGGGGATTGGCCTGCTTGACGGTCGCCGTGATCACGTCGCCGACGAACGCGTAGCGTCGTTGGGAGCCGCCCTTGACGCGGATGCAGAGGATCTCGCGCGCACCCGTGTTGTCGGCCACGCGAAGCCTGGTCTCGTTCTGGATCATCGAGCCCGCTCCAAGACATCGACGAGCGCCCAGCGCTTCGTGCGCGACAGCGGTCGGCTCTCGATCACGCGGACCGTGTCGCCCTCGTGGGCATCGTTGTTCTCGTCGTGCGCGTGCAACGTGCTCGAGCTGCGCACGATCTTCTCGTAGCGGCGGTGACGACGGGCGATGTCGATGCGCACCGTGATCGTCTTCTCCGCCTTGTCTGAGACGACGATGCCCTGCCGCACGCGGCGACTGCCTTCAGTGGATGCATGGACCGGAGCCAGCGGCTCGGGCGCGGGCGCGGACTTGCGCCGCTCCGCCGCTTTCTCGCGTTCCTGCAGACGGCGCGCGCGACGGCGCACTGCCTTGCGCTTGCGCTCCGCAACGCGCTCGGCGTGGCGCTCCTCTGGCGTGCGTGCAGGTTTTGCGCCTCCCTCGTGCTTCGAGCGCGAGCGGCGGCGGCGCTCCTTCGGCGAGAGCACCTCGGCAGGCTCGCTCGGCTCGGCCTGCGCGGCCGGCTCAGGCGTGGGCGCGTCGGCGGCGTCGGCGACGGCCTCCGGGGCATCCTCCTGCGGAGCCTCAGCGGCGGCAGCGTCAGGCGCCTCGGCGGCCTGCGGCGCGTCCTCGGGAGTCTCTGGGGTCTCGTTCTCTTGCTCGTCAGCCATGTCGTTCGTTCGTTCCTCGCAGGTCCTGTGTCTCAGTTGTCCTCGCCGCGAAGCGCCTGCTCGCGCGAGACCGTCAGGGCACGGGCCAGATCGCGCTTGGCGCGTCCCAGGCCGGCGGTGTCGTCCAGTTCTCCTGTCGCACTGGAGAAGCGCAGGCCGAACACCTCTTTGCGCAGCGTGGCGATCTGCTTCGCCAGCTCGCTCACCTCCATGTCGCGCATCTCCTTCGCCTTCATCGCAGCGTCAGTCCTCCCGCAGCACGAACTTGGCCTTCACCGGAAGCTTGTGCGCCGCCAGTCGAATCGCGTCACGCGCGAGCGGCTCAGACACGCCTGCGAGCTCGAACATCACACGCCCAGGCTTGACCACGGCCACCCAACCTTCGGGCGAGCCCTTGCCCGAGCCCATCCGCGTCTCAGCCGGCTTCTTCGTCACCGGCTTGTCGGGAAAGACGTTGATCCAGACCTTGCCGCCACGCTTGATCTTGCGCGTCATCGCAATACGGGCAGCCTCGATCTGGCGGTTGGTCAGCCAGCCGCCCTCGAGCGCCTTCAGCCCGTACTCGCCGAACTGCACCTTGACCTGACCGCGCGAGGCGCCGGCGCGGCGTCCACGGTGCTGCTTGCGGTGCTTGACACGCTTTGGCGAGAGCATCAGCGACCGCCTCCACCGGGCCGCGAGCCGCCGCGACCGCCGCCGCCGGGACCACGCCCGCCGCCGCCTGGGCCGCCGCCGCGACCGCCGAAGCCGCCGCCGCCGGGACCGCGTCCGCCGCCAGGACCGCCGCCGCGACCGCCCTGTCCACCAGGTCCACGTCCGCGACCGCCGCCGCCGCCCGGGCCTCCTCCGCCACGTCCACGGCCACGGCCATCGCGACCGTCACGTCCACCGCGGCTGTCGCGGTCGTTGCCCGACGGCGCCGGCGCCGTGATGTCGGTGAGGTCTGCGCCCGTGTAGCCCTCGGGCATGATTTCGCCCTTGTTGATCCAGCACTTCACGCCGATCCGCCCGAACGTCGTACGCGACTCGTAGAAGCCGTAGTCGATGTCGGCGCGCATCGTGTGCAGCGGCACGCGACCGTCTGAGTAGCTTTCCGTGCGCGCCATCTCCGCGCCGCCGAGGCGTCCGGAGACCTGCACCTTCACGCCCTTCGCGCCCGAGCGCATCGCGCTGGTCAGCGCGCGCTTCATCGCGCGGCGGAAGGCAACGCGGTTCTGCAGCTGCTCTGCGATCGACTGCGCCACGAGCGACGCATCGAGCTCTGGGCGCTTGATCTCGAGGATGTTCACCTTGATCTGCTTGTTCGTCATCTTGTGCAGATCGCGGCGCAGCGCGTCCACTTCGCTGCCCGACTTGCCGATCACGATGCCTGGACGGGCGGTGTGGATGTTGACCTCGAGTTCGTTCGAGTCCTTGCGGATCGTGATGCTCGAGAGACCGGCGTGGGCGAGCTTGTTCGTGATGTGCTCACGAATGCGCACGTCCTCCGCGAGGTACTCGGCGAAGTTCTTTTCGTTGAACCAGTTCGACTTCCAGTCGTGGATGTAACCCACGCGCATAGCCTCTGGATGAACCTTCTGTCCCATTCTTCTTCTCTCTAGCCGTCTCTCTTGGTGGTCCGGGGTGCAGCGTCTGGGGTCAGCGCAATCGTCAGGTGGCTCGTGCGCTTGCGGATCGGCGTGGCGCGTCCCATCGCGCGCGGCCTGAAGCGCTTGATCGTCGGCCCCTCGTCGGCATATGCCTCACGCACGATCAGGTCTTCCTCGACCAGTTCGTGGTTGCTCTCGGCGTTTGCCACTGCCGACTCGAGCAGCTTGCTCCAGTCGCGCGCCACCTCACGAGGGGTGAACGCGAGGATAGCGCGTGCCTCCTGCACCGACTTGCCGCGCAGGTGCCCGCAGACCATCCGCGCCTTGCGCGCAGAGGTGCGTACATAGCGCGCGTGTGCGCGGACGACTTTGCGCCGCGGTTTCGCCGGCGCTTTGCTGCGGCTCGCTTTTTTCGGCTCACTCGCAGGCGCCTCCTTCGCGGCGGCCGGCTCTTTGCCCGCAGCTTTTTTGGCGGCTGGTTTTCTGGCCGCTTTTTTCGCAGCCGGTTTTTTCTCCTCGGCGGCTGTCGCGTCTTTCGCTTTCGACTCCGCGCCTTTGGCCGCGGCTTTGGCGGGTTTTTTGGCAGCCGCTTTTTTGGCAGCCGGTTTCTTCGCCTCAGGCGTGTCCGGCGCCGCCACGTCGTCCTTCTCCTCCTCGGCGCTCATCTAACCCTTCCTGAGCCTGCGTGGCCGCGGAACACGCGCGTCGGCGCGAACTCGCCGAGCTTGTGGCCGACCATCGACTCGCTGATGAAGACCGGGACGTGTTTCTTGCCGTCGTGCACCGCGATCGTGTGCCCGACCATCTCGGGGAAGATCGTCGACGCGCGCGACCAGGTGCGCAGCATTTTCTTGTTGTTCTGAGTGTTGAGCGCTTCGATGCGGTTCATCAGGCGCTCTTCTACCCACGGGCCCTTCTTTGAGGAGCGGCTCATCGCTGTTTGCCCTTCCCGCGACGCCTGCCGCGCACGATGTACTGGTTCGAGCTCTTGTTCTTCTTACGCGTGCGATAGCCGAGTGTCGGGACACCCCACGGCGTCACCAGGTGGCGACCCGCGGTCGTCGAGCCCTCGCCGCCGCCGTGCGGGTGGTCGACAGGGTTCATCGCCGTGCCGCGCGTCTGCGGGCGCACGCCCATGTGGCGCTTGCGACCGGCCTTGCCGATCTTCACGTTCTGGTGATCGGTGTTGCCGAGCGCGCCGACCGTCGCGCGACACTCAGCGCGGACCATGCGCATCTCGCCCGAAGGCAAGCGCAGCGTCGCCATGTCGCCGTCCTTCGCCATCAGCTGAACGGACGCGCCCGCCGAGCGCGCCATCTGCCCGCCACGGCCCGGCTGCAGCTCGACGTTGTGGATCACCGTGCCGACCGGCATCCGCGCGAGCTCCATCGAGTTGCCCACAGCGATGTCGGCGCCGTCGCCCGATGCGACCGTCATGCCGACCGTCAGGCGCTGCGGCGCGAGGATGTAGCGCTTCTCGCCGTCGACGTAGTGCAGCAGCGCGATGTACGACGAGCGGTTGGGGTCGTACTCGATCGCGGCGACTTTCGCCTCGACGCCATCCTTGCGGCGCTTGAAGTCGATCCGGCGGTAGGCGCGCTTGGCACCGCCGCCGCGGTGGCGCGAGGTCTTGCGGCCGTGCGCGTTGCGCCCGCCGCTCTTCTTCAGACCTTCGATCAGCGTCTTCTCCGGCTTCGACTTCGTGATCTCCGCGAAGTCGGGGTAGGAGACGAAGCGGCGTCCTGGGCTCGTCGGCTTTGGCTTGCGAATCGGCACGGTTACTTGTCCTGGTGGTTGGGAGTCGAGTCAGACAAGGACGCAGGGAGCGTGGCGTGCTTTGCACGCGAGCGAGCGAGGACGCAGTATGGCGAAGCGCTCACGGCCATCAGGACCCCTCTAGACCCTGGAGGCCCTGAAAGACCGGAATCGATTCGCCGTCGCGCACCTGCACGATCGCCTTCTTCCAGCTGCGCGTGCGACCTGTGGTCGTGCCACGACGCTTCGGCTTGGTCTTGACGCTCGACGTGCGCACCTCGACGACATGGACGTCGAACAGCGCTTCGATCGCCTGGCGGATCTGCGTCTTGTGCGCGTCGTCGTGGACGCGGAAGGTGTAGCGGTTGGCCGCCGAGAGCACGTAGCTCTTCTCCGAGACGACCGGGCGGATGATCACCTGGGAGTGGTCCATCAGGCTGCCGCCTCCTCGCCCGCGCGGGCGCTCGGCTGGGCGGCGCGCTCGGTCAGCTCGGCCAGCGCGGCCTCTGAAGCCAGCAGCGAGGC
>DATAVP010000027.1:0-153796 GCA_036267655.1 Solirubrobacteraceae bacterium | reverse complement strand
TTCGCGACGCACAAGAGCGCATCTCCAACGAGACCGGGCGCCCACCGACGGTCAACCAGCTGGCGGAGTACCTGGAGATCGACGCCGAGGAGGTGATCGACGCCCTGCAGGCGATCCGGGCCTACGAGACGGTCTCGCTGGACGCGCCGCGTGGAGGCGGCGAGGAAGACCCCGTCCCCTACGGCGACACGATCGGCCACGAGGACGAGCGCTACGAGCTGGTCGAGCTCGACGCGACGGTGAGCGCGGTGCTGGGCCGAATCCCGCAACGCGAGCGCCAGATCCTGCGGATGCGGTTCGTGGACGATCTGACGCAGACGGAGATCGCGGCGCGGGTCGGCATCTCACAGATGCAGGTTTCGCGCCTGCTGCGGCGGTCGCTGGATCAGCTGCGCGCCTTGACGGATACGAAGAGCTAGAGCGCCGAAAGGGCCTCGGAGCTGCCGACTCATCGGTTGGACGAGAAGCCCGCGCATCGGCACACAACGATGATCGTCGTGCGCTGATGGCCGAGGCCCCCAACGTCTGTCTGACGCTTTCGAATCAGCCGGAGAACGTGCTGCTGGTGCGTGAGGCGCTGAGCGGCGTGGCGGAGACGGTGGGGGTCGACGGGGTCGACCTGAACGACATCCGCACGGCGGTGACGGAGGCCTGCAACAACGTGGTGCTGCACGCCTACGAGGGCGCGGAAGGCCCGCTGCAGGTGGAGCTCTACCTGATGGCGGAGGCGGTGGAAGTGGTGGTCCGCGACCATGGCACGGGGATCCGCCCGCACATTCGCAGCGAGGAGGAGGCGGCGCTGGGGATCGGCCTCTCGATCATCCAGGCGTTGGCGCCACGCGTCGAGTTCAAGGATGTCCCGGGCGGCGGCACGGAAGTGAGGATGGAGTTCGCGACGCCGAGCACCGCGGCGGTGCGTTCGCTGGGCGACGAGGGCTTCCAGCCGCCGGCGGTGTCCGCGGCGGAGTTGGCGACGACGACGGGCCTGTCGGTGGCGCCGAGCGCGCTGGCGCGCAAGGTGCTGCCGCGCGTGATGTGCGTGCTGGCGGCGAGGGCGCGCTTCACGACGGACCGGATCTCGGACACGGAACTGCTGGCGGACGTGCTGGTGGCGGACGGCTTCGAGTCCAGCGCGCGCGAGCACCTGACGGTCGTGGTCGACGTGGGCACACGCGAGCTGCAGTTGCGGATGGGGCCCCTGGGCAGCGGCAGCGCGGGAAGGCTGATCGCCAGCAGCGAGGGCGAGGTCGGCCCGGTGATCGAGAAGCTGACCGACGAGCGCCACGTGCGCAGCGAGGGCGCCTTCGAGATGCTCGAGCTGCGCATTCTCGACCCCCGCTGAGCCTCGCGGGCAAAAAATAGGCGGTGACCGCCGGGGGTAGCGATCACCGCCTGAGGGAGGACAACTCCACTGTCTTTCATGCCCGCCTCACGCGGTTCTAAACATCTTTTTCTTAATTCATCGATGGCTTGCGTTCTGGCCCATGTCGGAGCGGGCTGCGGCGGCCCCGCGGGTTGGCGCCGAGCCGCGACGGGTATTGGCGGGATGCACCCGTCGAGCGTGTCTGGCGCGCGCCACACGCGACGACAGAGGGGGTGCTCGGCGGGCTGCAAGAACGCTTGCAGACGATGATCGAGAGGAGGGCGAGATGGCGACGCAGACGGTGAGCGAGGAGCGCGAGACGGGGACGATCCGCACGAGCATCCCGGCGCGGCTGGATCGCCTGCCGTGGGCGCGCTTCCACTGGCTGATCGTGCTGGGTCTCGGCACGGCCTGGATCCTCGACGGCTTGGAGGTCAACGTGGTCAGCGCGATCTCGGGGAGGATCGCGGAACCGGGGGCGGGCGTGGGCATCTCCCAGGCCGACGTCTCGGGCTGGGCGGCCTCGCTCTACATCGCGGGCGCCTGCGTGGGCGCGCTGGTGTTCGGCGAGCTGACCGATCGCTTCGGGCGCAAGAAGCTGTTCATGCTGACGCTGGGCATCTACCTGGGCGGGGTGCTGCTGACCTCGGTCTCCTTCTTCCCGGGCTGGTTCTTCGTGGTGCGCTTCATCACCGGCATGGGTATCGGCGGCGAGTACGCGGCGATCAACTCGGCGATCGACGAGCTGATCCCCAAGCACCACCGCGGACGCGTGGACGTCTCGATCAACGGCAGCTACTGGCTGGGCGGCATCGGCGGCTCGCTGCTGGCGGTGCTGATGCTGAACACGAGCATCTTCCCGACGAACCTCGGCTGGCGGCTGTCGTTCGTGCTCGGCGCGGTGATCGGCTTGGCGGTGCTGCTGGTGCGCCGCAACGTGCCGGAGAGCCCGCGCTGGCTGTTCATCCACGGCCGCGAGCAGGAGGCGGAGGAGATCGTCAAGGGCATCGAAGAGGATGTCGAGCGGCAGACGGGCGAGGCGCTGCCGGAGCCCGAGGGCGAGCCGCTGACTGTCCACC
Source organism: Solirubrobacteraceae bacterium (assembly GCA_036267655.1). GTDB lineage: Bacteria > Actinomycetota > Thermoleophilia > Solirubrobacterales > Solirubrobacteraceae > Palsa-744. Next base: position 151,354 of record DATAVP010000027.1, on the reverse strand, counting down.
AGCGACGGGCGATCCCACTGCACACGATCGTCTCGACGGTCGTGAAGACCTACCCGAAGCGCACGGTCCTGGGCCTGGCGCTGTTCATCGGGCAGGCGTTCCTCTACAACTCGATCCTGTTCGGCTTCGCGAACGTGCTGAGCCTGTATTTCCACACGCCCTCGGGCAACGCGCCCTACTACATCGCGGTGTTCGCGGCGGGCAACTTCCTCGGGGCGCTGCTGTTGAGCCCGCTGTTCGACGTCGTGGGGCGCAAGCCGATGATCGCGGGCACCTACCTGCTCTCGGGGGTGCTGCTGATCGTGACGGGGCTGCTGTTCAAGGAACACCAGCTCGACGACATCTCCTTCACGGCCTGCTGCTGCGTGGTGTTCTTCTTCGCCTCGGCGGGCGCGAGCGCGGCCTACCTGACGGTTTCGGAGGTCTTCCCGATGGAGACGCGCGCACTCTGCATCGCGGTCTTCTATGCCGTGGGCACCGGCATCGGCGGCGTGATCGGTCCGCAAGTCTTCAGCCGCCTGGTGAACACCGGCAGCTACGACCAGGTGTTCCTGGCGCTGGGCCTGGGTGCGGTGATGATGCTCATCGGCGGGATCGCCGAGCTCGTGTTCGGGATCAACGCCGAGCGGCGAAGCCTCGAGGAGATCGCGAAACCGCTGACGGCGGCTGGGCCGCGCTCGGCGAAAGAGGACTCCGCCGTCGCCGTTACGGGCACCGGTTGAGTGACGCACCGGTGCTCGGTGTGACGAGGGCTTGAAGCGCTCCGGGCGACGCCCACACCATGCGGGCGCCGCCCGGGCCTCTCGAACAGGCCCAGCGCGAACTAGACGCTGCCGGCGGTCGCGCCCGCGGGCGCGACATCGTGCTTGCCCTCGGCGAACTCCTCGACGATCTTCTGGCAGAACGCGGGCAGATCGTCGGGCTTGCGGCTGGAGACCAGTCCCTGGTCGACGACCACCTGCTCGTCGACCCATTCGGCCCCGGCGTTGCGAATATCGGTCTGTAGCGAGGGCCACGAGGTGATCGTGCGCCCGCGCACGAGATCGGCCTCCACGAGCGTCCAAGGTCCATGGCAGATCACACCGACGGGCTTGCCCGCGCGGAAGAACTGCTGGAGGAACTCGACCGCCGCGGGCTCGGTGCGCAACTGGTCGGGGTTGGCCACGCCGCCTGGCAGCACAACCCCGTCGTAGTCGCCGGGGTCGGCCTCACCCAGCGTCTCGTCGACGGAGAACGTCCGGGACTTGTCGAGGTGTTCCATCGCCTGCACCTCGCCGGCTTCGGGCGCGATCAGCACCGGCTCGCCACCGGCCCGCTCGACAGCTTGCCAGGGCTCGGTCAACTCGACCTGCTCGACTCCCTCTTGGGCGACGAGGAAGGCGATCTTCTTTCCGCTCAACTCATCGGGCATCGACAGCCTCCTTTGTGGTTTCTTGCTTTCAAAACCGATACCCGGAGGTCACTCGGGAAAACAGCCGTCCAGCCTCGAGCCCGATTGTGCAGCGGGGGTCGGCGCCTGCCGACGCTCCGATTGATCAGCGACGAGACGGGGTAGATCAGAGCCAGCGCCCGACGCGACCTGCGTCGGGCCTTTGACAAGGAGGAACGACAATGGCTGCCCTGATTGCACTCGTGCTCATCTTGGCCATCTTCGGGGGACTCGGGTTCGCGGCTCACGTGCTCTGGTACGTGCTGATCATCGCGGTGCTGCTCTGGCTGATCGGCTTCTTCGTCGGCGGCGTCGCCGACGGCGGCGGACGGCGCTGGTACGGACGCTAGGCACGCGCGGCACGGACGCTGGACGCACGCGGCACGGACGCCGAGCCCGCCGAACCTCAGACCACTGGCTCTCTCCACGGTGAAATCGACGATGTCCCGCACGAAATCCGCGATGCCTGAATCCCAAAGCTGCGAGCTGTCTTCGGCGGCGGCGGTCAAGGTTGGGCTGGTGGAGGACTCCTTTCGCCATGAGGCGTTGTTCTACAACGGCGAGGACGGCTTTCTGGGAGGCACGCTTCCGTTCGTGCGGGAGGCGCTCGAGGCTCGGGAAGCCGTGCTGGTCGCGGTGGTTCCCGAGCGTGCCGAGCTGCTCGAGCGCGCGCTCGGCGCGGACGCGAGCCGCGTGCGTTTCCTGGACATGCGCGAGCTGGGGCGCAACCCGGCGCGGCTGATCCCGGCCTGGCGCAAGTTCCTGGCCGAGTGCCAGGTCGAGGGGTGTCCGGTGCGCGGGATCGGCGAATCGGTCTGGGCAGGGCGCTCGGAGGATGAGCTCGAGGAGTGCGAGCGCTACGAGGCGCTGCTGAACCGAGCGTTCTCCTACGGCCCGTCCTGGCGGCTGCTGTGCCCCTATGACCTCGATGCGCTCGGCGCCGAGGCGATTCGCACGGCGCGCATGACCCACCCGGCGGCAATGCACGAAGGCGTGAGCCGCCGCAACTCGGCCTATCGCCCCCTGCACCGCGCGCCGGGCCCGTTCGGCGGCTCGCTGCCGAACCCGCCCGCCGAGCGCGAGCAGCTCTCGTTCACGGCACATGGGCTGGGCGCTATTCGCAGTCTCGTGGCCAAGCGCGCGACCGAAGCCGGGCTCGCGGAGTCCCCGCGCGAAGACCTGGTGCTGGCGGTGAACGAGCTAGTCACGAACAGCGTGCAGCACGGCGGCGGCGGGGGGACGCTGCGCATCTGGCGCGAGCCCGACGCCTTCGTCTGCGAGGTGCGGGACCGTGGCTTCATCGAGGACCCGCTCGTCGGGCGCCTGCCGCCGCCGGTCGACCAGCACGGCGGCCGTGGCCTGTGGCTGGTGAACCACCTCTGCGACCTCGTGCAGATCCGCTCGAGCCCTGACGGCACGGTGATCAGGGTCCACATGCGGATCTCCGCCTAGCTGTAGCGCCGCAGGCGCGCCGCTCGACCCCCGACCCGCCCGCGAGACTCGCGGGGCCTCGGATTAGCGCTTCTTGTTCTCGACGGCGCGCTGCAGCTGCGCCTTGTTCATGCTCGAGCGCCCGTCGACCCCGAGGCTGCGCGCCTCCTCGTAGAGCTGATCGCGGGTGCGCCCACGCGGGCCGGGTTTGCCCGAGCGCAGCCCGCCCCGCCGTCCGGATGAGATGTCCTCGGTCGAGGCGCGCGAGCGCGTGCGCGACTCGCCGCTGCGCGCCCGCTCCTTGTTGACGGTCCGCGCTGCGATCTCCTCGGCTCGCTCCTCGGAGGCGCCCTGCCGGCGCTCGCTCTGCTTGACGTGCTCGTACTGTCGAGCGCGCTTGCTGCCTTTTTTCACGCCGCGCGGTGGCATTCTCGGCTCCTGGGTCCAGGGGTTTGCTGACTGCACTTTCGATACCCGGTCTCGATCGGCGAAAAACGACGCTCGGGCTCTCAGGCTTGCCGAGCGCGGAGAGTGGGTATCGATCCCTTGCGGGCCGGGTTGTCGCGCCGTGCCCGCTCGATGCCGGCGACAGGACCCAGCTTTCCGATGCCAGACGCCCCAACCGACCCACGATCCGGCCTGCCGCAGGACGCGGCGCGCGACGGGCGCCCCGAGACGCCGTTGCAGCGGTTGGATCGCAACCTCGAGGAGATGACCGGGGAGCTGCGCGTGGTCGTGACCGGCGTGCAGGTGCTGTTCGCGTTCCTCTTGATCGTCCCCTTCAACACGGGCTTCGTCGGCGTGGGCCCGTTCGAGCGCGGCGTCTACTTCGCGACGCTGCTCTGCGCGGCGCTCGCCGCGGTCTGCACGCTCGCCCCGGCGGCCTACCACCGGCTGCTGTTCCGTGCCGACGACAAGCGCCACCTGGTGTTCCTCGCAAACCGCGTGTCGATCGCGGGCCTGGCGTTCCTGGCGCTCGCGATGTGCGGAAGTGTGCTGCTCGTGACCACGAAGCTGTTCGGCGCCGGTGTCGGGGCGGTCACGGCGGCGCTCGTGGCCGTGCCCTTCGCGCTGCTGTGGTTCGTCGCGCCGCTGTATCGCCGGGCCTCGCGCGAGCCGGACCCGTGGCGCGACCCGGACGCATGGTCGGAGGGCGCCGGTGAGCGGGCAAATGCGGTGCGGTACGATTCGCACGTGGGCGCTCAGGAGCACCTGCGGGTCGACGCGCGACGCACCGACGATCGGGTCGTGCTGCACCTGACCGGGGAACTCGACCTTGCCAGCTCGTCGATCTTCGAACGCGCGCTGGAGCAGGCCGACGTGGCGGCGGCCTCGTTGCTGGTGCTCGACCTCGACGAGCTGAAGTTCGTGGACTCGACCGGGCTGCGGGTGATCCTGCTGGCGCACGAGGGCGCGCGCGGGCGCGGACAGGAGTTCGCGATCACGCAGGGCTCGCCCCAGGTGCAGCGGCTGCTGAGCATCACCAGCGTGGCCGAGCACATGCAGGTGATCGCCTCGCCCGAGGACCGCCCCGCCTGAGCGAGGCCGCTCGGGCCTCGCCGAAGTCGATCCAGCCCTGCCCGTCACCCGCCGGTTCGTGCTCGCCCCGGGCCCCCCGAGCCCGCCGCTGCGGTGAATACGCTCAGCGCCGTGAAGCCCGACGAGCGCCTGGCCGTGATCGATCTCGGCTCGAACTCCTTTCGCCTGGTGGTGTTCATGGCGGGCGATGGCTGGTGGAAGCGGATCGATGAGATCTATGAGCCGGTGCGTATCGGCGAGGGTCTGGCGGGCAGCGGCGAGCTGGGGGAGGAGCCGGTGGCGCGCGCGCTCGCGACACTCGACGTGTTCGCTCAGTTCGCGAAGGCCGGCGGCCTGGGAGCGGCCTCGATCGACGCCGTGGCCACGAGCGCGATCCGCGACGCCACGAACGCCGAGGAGTTCCTGGGTCGGGCGCGCGAGCGCACCGCGCTGCCGATTCGCGTGCTCTCGCGCGAGGCCGAGGCCCGCTACGGCTATCTGGCCGCGGTCAACTCGACGGCACTGTCGGAGGGCTGCGTGCTCGACCTCGGCGGCGGCTCGCTGCAGCTCGTGCGCGTGCAGGAGCGACTCTCGCGCGGCTCGGCCTCCTGGCGGCTGGGGACCGTGCGCATGAGCGAGCGCTTCCTGCCGCCGAACGGCCCTGCGAAGCGCAAGCAGCTCGAGGCGCTGCGCGAGCACGTGGCCGAGGAGCTCGCCGAGGCCGAGTGGCTCTCGCAGGTCACGGCCGCGGGCGGCGGGCGGCTCGTGGGGATCGGCGGCACCGTGCGCAACCTCGCCGCGGCGGCTCAGCGCGCCGCGGGCCTGCCCTCCAACGGCGTGCAGGGCATGGTGCTGAGCCGCGAGGCGCTCGATCAGCTCGTAGAGCGCCTCGCGGAGCTGCCCGCTGCCGAGCGGGCCAACGTCGCGGGGATCAAGCCCGCGCGCGCGGACATCGTCCTGGCGGGGGCCGTGGTCGTGCAGGGCGTGATGCAAGCCGGTGGCTTCGAGGGCCTGGAGACGACCGAGGCGGGACTGCGCGAGGGCGTCTTCTTCGAGCGGCTGCTCGCGCCCGAGGAGCTGTTCGAGGACGTGCGCCGCGCGAGCGTGCTGAACCTCGCGGGCCAGTACCACCTCGACGTCGCGCACACGCGCCACGTCGCCTCGCTGGCGCTCGGGATGTTCGACGAGCTGGCGCGCCTCGGCCTACACGAAGGCGATCCTCGCGAGCGTGAGCTGTTGTGGGCAGCGAGCATCCTGCACGACATCGGCATGTCGGTCGACTACGACGACCACCACAAGCACTCGCGCTACCTGATCCTGAACGCCGGGCTGCCGGGCTTCACGCCGATCGAGGTAGCGATCATCGCCCAGGCCGCGCGCTATCACCGCAAGGGCATGCCGGATCCCGGGCCGCTGCGCGCGCTGTTCGGCGAGGGCGACGCCGAGCGCCTGGACCGCTGCGCGGTGCTGCTGCGCCTGGCCGAGGACCTCGAGCGCTCGCGCGACCAGCTCGTACGCGCCACGGAGATCGAGCTGCACGAGGAGGTGCTCGAGCTGCGGCTGATCTCAGACGGCGAGGCGATCGTGCCGCGCTGGGCCGCGAATCGCGAGCGCGAGCTGTTCGCGCGCGCCTTTCACCGCGAGCTCGCCGTCGCGGCCTGAGCGTCCGAGCAGGCCGGAGCTTGCGTCAGCGGTCGCACGCCGCGTCGCCGTGGCCGTCGCCGCGGTCGCCCTGCCTCAGGCTGCGGCGAGCCGGCTCACGCGGCCCCGGCAGTCGAACAGGATCAGCCCGTTCGGCTCCAGCGGCCGCGGCAGCCACGTGCGCGTCGGCACCACCCGGCAGAGGCGCTGCACCGCTTCGGTGGCCTTCGTGCCGCCGCGCGTTGAGAACTCGCCGCCGAGCAGCACGTAGCGGGCCTGCCCGCTCTGCACGAGCACCGCGAGGCCCGGGCCGTCGAGCGCGGGGTCGGTGCCGCTGAAGCCGCCGAGCGAGCCCGCGAGGCCGCCGAGCAGGATCATCGGCGAGGCCGTGTTCGAGGCGTCGGCCAGCACCGACCAGCGCGTGCCCGCGCCGTGCCCTTCGACGTAGCGCAACAGCGCCCGGTCGACGCTTACGTGCTCGTCGTTGACGCCGTAGCCGCCCGGCCCGCTGGCGGCGCGCGGCCCCGCTGCCGGGAACGTCGATTGCACCGGCGCGAGCCAGTTGCTCGCCGCGTAGACGGCCGGGGCGATGCAGAGCGCCCCCAGCACCAGCGCCACCGCGGGCGCCGCGAGGCTGCGCAGCCTCGGCAGCAGCGCCAGCCCGAGCACCGTCAGCAGCGCAAGCCCCGTCACCGCGATCAGCGGCGCTGTGAACCACGCCATGTAGTGGTCGCGGTGCAGCAGCGCGAGCTGTGCCGCGACCGTCGTCGCCGCCGCGATCGCCAGCAGCGCCAGGCGCCAGTCGCGACGCTTGGCAAGCTGCGCGAAGGCGTAGGCGCCCGCACCCACCATCGCCGCGACGCCGGGGCCGAGCGCCGAGACGTAGTAGGGGTGGACGATGCCCTTCGACAGGCTCAGCACCCCGGCCTCGAGCAGGAACCAGGCGCCCATCACGAGCAGCAGGGCCAGGCGCGGGTCGCGGCGCTCGCGCTCGCGGCCGAGCACCAGCAGCGCCAGCGCGATCAGCCCCAGCAGCGCGAACGGCAGCAGCCATGCGCCTTGGTTTCCGAGCCCGCGCTCGAACAGTCGCAGCGGGCCGACGCCTTCTCCGAAGGCGATCGGGTTGCGTTCGCGGCCGTTCGGGAGGAACGTCGGCGGCGCGCTCGGCGCTTTGACCGTGTGCACCGGGCTCGGTGCCGCCGCGCCCCCCTTGCCGGGCGTCGACACGCGCTTGGCGACGCCGCCCGCGCCGACCGGGATCTGCCCGGGGCCGCCGGTCTGCCCACCCACGCGCCCGAAGCCGTTGTAGCTGAACGTCAGCCCGAGCTCGGTGTTGTCGGTCGAGCTGCCGACGAACGGGCGCTTGGAGGCGGGCGTCGCTTCCACCGCCGCCATCCAGGCCGCCGAGACCGCGAGCATCGCCGCGCCCGCGACCAAGAGCTGCAGCAGCCGTCGGCGCAGCGAGCCCGGAGCGCAGAGCAGGAAGCCGAGGCCGATCCCCGGGATCACCAGGCAGCCCGCGAGCGTCTTCGTGTTGAAGGCCAGCCCGACGAGCACGCCGCTGCACACGAGCGCGCCCCAGCGCCCGTTCTCGCACGCGCGCAGCGCCGCCTCACAGGCGAGGATCATCAGCAGGATCAGCAGCGCGTCGACGTTGTTCGTGCGCGAGATCGCCACGAACGAAGGAAAGATCGCGAGCGCCAGCGCGCCCGCGACGCCGGCCCAGCCGCCGAGCCGCTTCGCGAGCACCAGGTACACGAGTGCCACCGACAGCACGCCGATGATCGCCTCCGGCAGCAGCAGGCTCAGCGAGGAGAACCCGAACAGCTTCGCGCTCAGCGCCTGCACCCACAGCCCCAGCGGCGGCTTGTCGACCGTGATCAGCCCGCCGGGGTCGAAGGACACGAAGAAGAAGTTGTGCCACGAGCGCAGCATCGAGCGCACGCCCGCGGAGTAGAAGATGTTGCCGTAGCCGTTCTGGGAGATGCGGTGCAGGTTCAGCACCGCCGAGCCCGCCAGCACCGCGGCGAGCGCGAGGTGGTGAAGCCGCAGACGGTCAAGCGCCCCGGCGAGGCCCCGGCGCGATCTCGGCAGTGTCGCCGCCTGCGGCGAGGCGCTCATGCCGAGAGCGAGGCGAGCAGGCGCTCGAGGTCGCTCTCGTCGTTCCAGGCGCCCACCGACGCCCGCAGCCAGGGCCGTCCCGGGATGTTGCGAACGACGCAGCCGCGCTCGCTCAGCAGCTCGCGCTCCGCTTCGGGGTCGGGGCTCTCAAACGACACGAGCGTCGTCTGGTCGCGCGCCGCGACAGCGCGACCGCGCTCGCCGAGCGCCTCGACCAGGCGCGTCGCGAGCGCCCGCGACGCCTCGTGCACCGTCTCCCAGCCGACGGACTCCAGCAGCTCGATCGCCGCCAGGCCGCAGGCCACGGCCTCGGCGCTGAGCGACATCGTGTCCAGCCGCCGCGCATCCGCGTGCAGGGCGGCGTCGACGCCGCTGTTCGGGTCCTCGAGGTTGGCATAGCCTCGACGCGTGACGGCGATCTGTTCGAGCAGCTCGGGCTCGACGTAGAGCATCCCCAGGCCGTCGGGTCCGCACAGCCACTTCTGCCCCGCGCCCGCGTAGGCGGCGCAGCCGAGCGCCTTGACGTCCACCGGCACGGCGCCGACGCCCTGCGCGCCGTCGAGCAGCACCGGCACCTCGACCTGCGCCAGCTCCGCGGGGGCGTAGGAGCCGCTCATCCAGCCGACGTGCGAGCAGGCGATCAGGCGCGTGTCGGGGCCGACGGCTTCGGCGAGCTGTGCCAGCGGCACCTCGCGGATCGAGACGCCGCGCAGCTCGCGCGCCGCGCCGAGCGCGCCCAGCAGGCCGGGGTGCTCCTCGTCGCTGGTCAGGATCTCATCGCCCGCGCCGAGCGACAGGCCCGCGATCACCTGCGCCATACCGTCGCTCGTGCAGGTCGTCAGCGCGACCTCGCCTGGCTCGGCCCCGAGCGCGCGGGCGTAGGCGCCGCGCAGGAAACCGCTCAGCTCGGTGCGACGTTCGAAGTGCGCCATCGCGCGCCCGTCGGCGGCCTCGCGCTCGAGCTCCTCGGCCACCGCGCTGACGGCTCGGCTCGGCAGCGGGCCGTCGGTTCCCGCGTTCAGGTAGGCGAGGTTCCGAAGGACGGGAAACTCGGCGCGCAAGCCAAACAGGTCCACAAACCGCGAGAATACCCTCATGTCCAGCGCACCCGATCAGGCGACCCCCGGTGCGCCGGGCGAGACGCCGCTGTGGGAACCGAGCGCCGCCGACCGCGAGCGCGCCGAGATGACGCGCTTCATGGGCTGGGTCGCCGCGCGGCGCGGGCGTGAGTTCTCCGACTACGAGGAGCTGTGGCGCTGGTCGGTGCAGGAGCTCGAGGAGTTCTGGGCCGACGTCTGGGAGTTCTTCGGCGTGCGCAGCTCGCGCGCCTACGAGCAGCCGCTGGCCGAGCGCACGATGCCGGGCGCGCGCTGGTTTCAGGGCTCGGAGCTCAACTACGCCGAGAACATGCTGCTCGGTCCCGCGCACAAGGACGGCGCGGGCGGCGGGCGCGATCCCGAGGCGGTCGCGGTCATGCACTGCTCGGAGCTGCGCGAGCTGCGTGAGCTCACCTGGGGCGAGCTGAGCGCCCAGGTCGCGCAGGTCGCGGGCGGTCTGCGCGCGCTCGGCGTCGGGCGCGGCGATCGCGTCGTCGCCTACATGCCGAACATCCCCGAGACGCTGATCGCCTTCCTGGCGACGGCCTCGCTCGGCGCGATCTGGTCCAGCGCCGCGCCGGAGTTCGGCGCGCGCAGCGTGATCGACCGCTTCGCGCAGATCGAGCCCAAGGTGTTCTTCACCGTCGACGGCTATCGCCACGGCGGCAAGGACTTCGACCGCATGGCGGTCGCGCAGACGATCCTCGCGGAGATGCCGACGGTCGAGCACGCGGTGCTGCTGCCCTATCTCTCCGCCGAGGCCGCGCCCGCCGATCTGGCCTCACACGCGCTGAGCTTCTCAGAGCTCGCGGCGCGGGGCGAAGGGGAGCCGCCGGCGTTCGAGCAGGTGCCCTTCGACCACCCTCTGTGGGTGCTCTACTCCTCGGGCACCACCGGCCTGCCGAAGGCGATCGTGCAGGGCCACGGCGGCATCCTGATCGAGCAGCTGAAGAAGCGCCTGCACATGGAGCTGCGCCCCGGCGATCGCATGTTCTGGTTCACGACCACGGGCTGGATGATGTGGAACTTCCTCGTCGGCTGCCTGCTCTCCGACGCGGCGGTCGTGCTCTACGACGGCAGCCCCGCGCACCCCGATCTCGGCGCGCTGTGGCGCCTGGCCGAGCGCGCGCGGATCACCTGTATGGGTCTCAGCGCCGGGCTGATCTCGAGCTGTGAGAAGGAGGGGCTCGAGCCCGGGCGCGAATGTGACCTCTCGGCGCTGCGCGCGATCGGCTCGACCGGCTCGCCGCTCTCGCCCGAGGGCTTCAAGTGGGTCTATGAGCACGTCGGCTCAGAGGTCTGGCTGTTCTCCACGAGCGGCGGCACCGACGTCTGCACGGCGTTCGTCGGCGGCAACCCGCTGCTGCCGGTCTACGAAGGCGAACTGCAGTGCCGGATCCTCGGCTGCGCCGTGGACTCCTGGGACGAGCAGGGCGTCGGCCACGTCGATCGCGTCGGCGAGCTCGTGATCACCGAGCCGATGCCCTCGATGCCGCTGTATCTCTGGAACGACCCCGACGGGGAGCGCCTGCACGACAGCTACTTCGCGATGTACCCCGGCGTCTGGCGCCACGGCGACTGGATCCGGATCACGCCGCGCCACGGGGCGGTCATCTACGGCCGCTCGGACTCGACGATCAATCGCCAGGGCGTGCGCATGGGCACGGCCGAGATCTATCGCGCCGCCGCCGCCGTGGAACAGGTGCTCGACGCGCTCGTGGTCGACATCCCCGCGCGCCCGGGCGAGGACGAACTGCGGATGATCCTGTTCGTCGTGCTCGGCGAGGGCATCACGCTCGACGACGAGCTGAGCGCCCGGATCAAGCGCCGCATCCGCGAGGACTGCTCGCCGCGCCACGTCCCCAACGAGATCCGCCAGATCGCCGAGGTGCCGCGCACGCTCTCGGGCAAGGTGCTCGAGGTGCCGGTCAAGCGCATCCTGATGGGCGCCCCGCCGCGCGAGGCCGCGAGCGTCGACTCGCTCGCGAACCCCGCGGCCCTGGACTACTTCGTGGAGCTCGCCGCCGAGCTCGACCTCGCGGCGGGCGATCCGACCGGCCCGCCCGCCGCCTGACGCTCTCGGTCCGCGCTGCGACGCCGCCCAGCGTCTCGACCGCCGCAGGCGGGCCAGTGGGCCGCCGTCACAACCCCAACGATCTCCCGACTATCTCCTTCATGATCTCGTTGGCGCCGCCATAGATCCTGGTCACGCGAGCATCGGCGTAGGCGCGCGCGATCGGGTACTCCGACATGTAGCCATAGCCGCCGAACAGCTGCAGGCAGCGGTCGATCGCACGGCCCTGCAGGTCGGTACACCACCACTTCGCCGTCGCGGCGTCCTCGGCCGTCAGTTCGCCCGCGTCGAGCGCCTGCGCGCAACGGTCGATGTAGGCGCGGGCCACGTCGACTTCGCCGCGCACCTCCGCCAGCGTGAAGCGCGAGGCCTGGAAGGAGCCGATCGACTGGCCGAACGCCTGGCGCTCGCGCACGTACTGCAGCGTCCAGCCAAGCGCCGCTTCCGCCGCCGCCACCGCCGAGGCCGCGATCGACAGGCGCTCCTGGGGCAGGTTCGAGACCAGGTAGCGAAAGCCCTCGCCTTCCTCGCCCAGCAGGTTCTCGACCGGCACCCGCACTCCCGCGAACGAAAGCTCCGCCGTGTCCTGGGCGTGCTGTCCGATCTTCTCGAGGTTGCGCCCGCGCTCGAAGCCCTCCATCCCGCGCTCCAGGATCAGCAGGCTGATGCCGCGATGGCGCTCGGTGGGGTCGGTCTTCACCGCCGTGATCACCAGGTCGGCGTTGATCCCGTTCGTGATGAACGTCTTCGAGCCGTCGAGCACGAAATGATCGCCCTCTCGCTTGGCGCGCGCGCTCATCGAGGCCAGATCCGAGCCGATCCCCGGCTCGGTCATCGCGATCGCCGTGATCAGCTCGCCCGAGACGATCCCCGGGAGCCATCGCTCGCGCTGCTGCTCGTCGCAGTAGCTCAGGAAGTAGGGGAGGGAGATGTCGTTGTGCAGCGTGATCCCCAGGCCGAAGCTGCCCACGCCCGCACGCTGGCACTCTTCGCCGATCACGAGGTTCAGGCGGAAGTCATCGGCGCCCGCGCCGCCGTGGCGCTCGGGCACCGCCATGCCCAGAAAGCCGCCGCGCCCCGCCAGGGCGAACACCTCGCGCGGGATCAGCCCCTCGCGCTCCCATTCCCCATAGCGTCCCTCCTCGCCGACCACCTCGCGCTCCAGGAACGTGCGAAAGCTCGCGCGGAAGTCTTCGTGGAGGTCCTCGAACAGGTTGCGGCGCATCGCGCGGACCCTATCGCGGGTCCCGCGCCGCGTCGCGCCGCCCGCGCCTCAGTGGAATTGGGGCTTGGCGAGCAGCAGCTGCACGTCCTGGATGCGCCGCTCGCGAAAGCCGCCCTCGCAGTAGCTCAGGTACAGCTCCCACATGCGCCGAAAGCGCTCGTCGTAGCCGAGCTCGGAGAGTCGCTCGGTCGCGCCCAGGAAGCGCTCGCGCCAGCGCTGCAGCGTCGTCGCGTAGTGCGCCGTGATGTCCTCAAGGTGCGCTTCGCGGAAGTCGGTCACACGCGCGACGTTGTGCGCGATCACCTGCAGCGAGGGCAGGCAGCCGCCGGGGAAGATGTGCGTGTTCGCAAAGCTCCTCGACGCCTTCTCGACCTCGTAGGCGCGATCCTCGATCACGATCGCCTGCAACAACATCGCGCCGTCCTCGGCCACGAGCTCCGAGCAGCGGCGAAAGAAGGTCGGGAAGAACTGCCAGCCGACCGCCTCGATCATCTCGATCGAGACGAGCTTGTCGTAGGGGCCGTTGCGGTCGAGCGCCGGGTCGCGGTAGTCCTCGAACAGCACCTTCACGCGATCCTGCAGCCCCGCCTCGCGGATCCGCTCGGTCGCGTAGGCGTGCTGCTCGGCCGAGATCGTCGTGGTCGTCACGCGACAGCCGTAGTTGCTCGCCGCGTACTCCGCGAAGCCGCCCCAGCCCGTGCCGATCTCGAGCACGTGGTCATCCCGCGAGAGCTTCAGCTTGGTGCACACGCGCTCGAGCTTCGCCAGCGAGGCCTGCTCCAGCGTCGCCTCCGGTGCCTCGAAGACCGCACAGGAGTACATCATCGTACGGTCCAGGAACTGCGAGAACAGCTCGTTGCCGAGGTCGTAGTGCGCCGCGATCTGCTTGCGCGCCCGCGCGGGCGTGTTGCGCGCCAGCCAGGCGCCCGCGCGCTGCAGCGGCGTCAGCAGCGGCGCGAAGGCACGCCGCAGCTTGTCGACCCCCGCCATGTTCAGCGCGCCCACGCGCGTCAGCGCCACCAGATCCTCGCTGTCCCACGCGCCCTCCACGAACGACTCGCTCAGCCCGAGGCTGCCGCGTAGGAAGTCGCGGTAGAAGCGGGGGGAGTGCACCTGAAGCTGCGCCGCGGCCGGCCGCGCCGGGGTGCGCCTGCCGAAGCGATGACGGTGCGAGCCCTCGATCAGCACGAGCTCGCCGCGGCGCATCCGCGCCAGCAGCGCCAGCACGAGCCGGCGTGCGATCCGGTCGAGCAGCCTCGGTCGGGTCGGCGCAGGCTCCGGCGCTCGCCGACGCTGGGTCTTGCTCGCCTGGGCGTGCTCGATCGTGCTCACGCGCGACCCCCGCCACGGCTGTCCTTGCCGGGGTGCGGGTGCCAGCTCGCCCCCCGCAGCCTCAGCGCCAGCGCGTGCGTGTAGATCCGCGCCGTCAGGCGCAGCGTCGGCAGCGGGTAGCGCACCAGCGCGCGGCGCAGCGCGCGCCCGTCCAGCTCGCGGCGGGCGAGCGAGAGCGTCGCGTCGAACACCAGCTCCCGGTCCCTGCTGCGCGTCGACTCGATGTGGACCGAGAGGCGCTCGCCCGGCACGGTCAGGCGCCAGTCATAGGTGTGATCCATGCCCATCAGCGGCGAGACGTGCAGCGCCTTCGCGAACTCGCCGCGCATCACCTGTCCAGCGCCGGGGGCGGCGCTTGCGCTGTCGGGGGCCGGGACGGGGAGCACGTAGGCGTGGCGTTCGCCCCAGGGTGTGTTCGTCACCTCCGCGATCACCGCGCGGATCCGCCCGCGCGCGTCGTGGCAGTAGTAGAAGCTCACCGGGTTGAAGCAGTGGCCCAGGCAGCGCAGGTGGGTGAGCAGGTGGATCGGGCCGTCGATCACGATGCCCGTGCGCTCGAGCACCAGCGCCGCGACGCTCTCGCGCAGCGGCCGCTCGCGATCGCCCAAGTAGTCCCCGCGGCGAAACCAGGCGAGCGCCGGTCGGCGCGCGGACCACAGCAGGCGCCCGTCGAACAGCTCCGGCAGCTCGTCGAGGTCGAGGTAAAGCATGCACAGCTCGTGCTGGAACTCGTCGCGCACCGAGCCGTGGCGGCGGTGGCGAACCGAACCCTCGTACAGGCACGAGACAGGGGCCACCGGCGGGCGCGCGACCACCTCGGCCGCCGCGCTCGCCGCGTGGCTCGCCGCCGCCGCTCGGGCGCGCGCGTCGGGTGAGGCGACCGCACTCACAGCCCGACCCCGAACGGCGCGCAGGCACGCAGCGCGCTGTTGACGCCGTCCTCGTGAAAACCCCATCCCCAGTAGGCGCCGCAGTAGTGGGTGCGCTGTGCGAGGTTGCTGATCGAGGCGTGCTCGCCCTGGGCCGCGACGCCGTCGGGCGTGTACATCGGGTGCGAGTAGGGAATCGTGCGGATGATCTTCTCCGGGTCGATTGCCTCCGTGCGATTCAGTGTGACGCAGAAATCGCGGTCGGCCGAGAGCCGCTGCAGGCGATTCATGTAATAGGTCACCGTGCTCAGCGGCTTGGGCTCGCGCAGCAGGTGGAAGTTCCAGGCCGAGCGCGCCGCGCGGCGGCGGGGGAGCAGCGTGCCGTCGGTGTGCAGGACCGCCTCGTTGGGCTGGTAGGCGATCGAGGAGAGCAGCGCATGCTCGCGCGGGGAGGGATCGCGCAGCATCCGCAAAGCCTGGTCTGAATGGGTGGCGATCACCACGTGGTCATAGACCTCGGCGCCGCTGCCCCTCGCCGAGATCTCGACGCGGTCGGCGTGGCGGGCGATCTCCTGGACCGGCGCGCCGAGGCGGATGCGCTCGCGAAACGGAGTCGTCAGCGCCTCCACGTAGCGCGCCGAGCCCCCCGCGACCGTCGACCAGCGCGGGCGGTCGCGGAAGCCGAGCATCCCGTGGTTTGAGAAGAACTCCGCGATGAATCGCGCGGGAAAGGAACCCGCCTGGCGCGGGTCGGCCGACCACACCGCCGAGACCTGCGGCACGATCAGGCGCTCGACGAACGCGCGGGAGAAGCGATGGCGCGCGAGGAAGTCCTGCATCGACTCCTGGCTGAAGGCGCCCTCCGGTCCGCCGTCCAGCAGGGCGCGCAGGGCGCGATTGAAGCGCAGCAGGTCGAAGATCATGCGCTGGAAGCGCAGGCTCAGAAGGTTGCGCGGCTGGCAGATCAATCCCGTGGGCGTGCCGCTGTACTCGAAGTCGTGCTCCTCGCCCTTGACCGAGAAGCTCATGTGCGTTGGCTGGCGGGCGACGCCCAGGCGGTCGAGCAGGCGCGTGAAGTTCGGGTAGTTGCGGTCGTTCATCACGATGAAGCCCGTGTCGACGTGGTGTGTCTCGTGCGCGGTGTCGACGCGGATCGTGTTTGTGTGCCCGCCCGGGTAGGAGCCCGCCTCATAGACGACGATCTCGTGCTCGCGGTGCAGCAGATGAGCCGCGACCAGCCCCGAGACCCCCGCGCCGACGATCGCGATTCTCACCGCTTCCCCCGTTCCCTTTCAGCAGTGCGTCGCATCGTGTGAGCTTATGTACGCGAGAGCCCGCTGGGGCGGATCATCCGCGCATTGCGAGGGCCCGATTGTCCGACCGCCTGAAACGAAGTTCACACGCGAGTGCGACTCCTTGGCAGGAGTGGGAGGTCGATACGTCGAACCAATGCGCCGATGAAGCGCACAGCGACTCCCACCAGCGAGCCCCACACCACGAACGGCTCGCCGATCAACGGCACCAGCGAGCACCAGAGCCTGTCCAAGTACATCCGCGCCCGCTTCGAGGAGTGCTCGCGCTCCCAGAAGGACGTGGCCCAGTACATCGTCGACCACCTCGACGAGGCCGCCTTCCAGACCGCGGAGGAGCTCGCGCGCCGCGCGAACACCTCGAGCTCCACGGTCGTACGTTTCTCACAGGCGCTCGGCTTCGAGGGCTTCCCCGAGCTGCAGGCCGCCGCGCGCGAGGAATACCGCCGCGTCCACGCCAAGTCCGACGTCGGCACCGCGAGCCCTTCCGCGCCGCTGTTCTCACTCGACCAGAACGAGTTCGAGACGGCCCTGACCGCGGATCACCTGAACGTCGAGGAGACCGCCCGCAAGGTCTCGCGCAGCGAGGTCGAATCGCTGATCGAGGCGATCGTCTCGGCTGAGAAGGTGCTCGTCGCCGGGACCGATCAGATGGCCTTCTTCGCCAGCTACCTGCGCCACCTGCTGATGCTGCTCGACCTGCGCGTCGACGTCGTCGCGAGCCCCTCGCAGGAGGCGCTCAGCCGCCTCGGGCGGATCGAGTCCTCGACGCTCGTGATCGGACTCTCCGCCGGGCGCCCGCATCCGCTGGTCGTGCGCGCGATGAAGCTCGCCCGCCATCGCAAGGCGAAGACCGCCGCGATCACCGACGCCACGCTCTCCGAGGTCGCGAAGCTCGCCCAGATCAAGCTCTACTACTCATCGAACAGCCCGGCCTACGTGCGCTCGCACACCGCCCTCTTGAGCCTGATCCAAGCGCTCGCCTACGGTGTCTACGCGCAGGACACCGCGCAGTACGACGACCGCATCAAGGCCTTTAGGCTCAAGTAGCCCAGTCGGCGCTGGGTAAGAGCACAGCCGGCCCGGATGGCCGGCCATGTACCGGTCGTGGCGACCGGAGCGTTCACAAGCTGTAGCGAGGAGCGGAGGTCGGCTCGACCAAAAGGCAGGATGCCGTCAACGGCGCGTGCATCCCATCCCCGGTGTGTGTGACAGCCGGATAAACTCAGCCGCATGCGCGACGAGGCCACCTTCCAGGTCAAGACCGGCCTGGCCGAGATGCTGAAGGGCGGCGTGATCATGGACGTGGTCACGCCCGAGCAGGCGACCGTCGCCGAGCAGGCCGGAGCCGCCGCGGTAATGGCGCTCGAGCGCGTGCCCGCCGACATCCGCCGCGACGGCGGTGTCGCGCGGATGTCCGACCCCGAGATGATCTCCGGCATCCAGGCCGCGGTCAGCATCCCGGTGATGGCCAAGGCCCGGATCGGGCACTTCATGGAGGCGCGGGTGCTGGAGGCGCTGGAGGTCGACTACATCGACGAGTCGGAGGTGCTGACGCCCGCGGACGAGGCCAACCACATCGACAAGTGGGATTTCAAGGTGCCGTTCGTGTGCGGCGCGACCAACCTCGGCGAGGCGCTGAGGCGCATCGGCGAGGGGGCCGCGATGATCCGCTCCAAGGGCGAGGCCGGCACCGGCGACATCGTCGAGGCCGTGCGCCACATGCGCATGATCACCGGCGAGATCCGGCGTTTGAGCACGCTCGAGCCGGGCGCACTTGCGACCGCCGCCAAGGACCTCGCGGCGCCGCTGGAGCTCGTCCAAGGGGTCGCCCGCGACGGCAAGCTCCCCGTCGTCCTGTTCTGCGCCGGTGGGATCGCCACGCCGGCCGACGCGGCACTGATGATGGCCCTCGGCGCCGAAGGCGTGTTCGTGGGCTCGGGCATCTTCAAGTCCGAGGACCCGCCTGCCCGTGCACGCGCGATCGTCGAGGCCACCACCCACTGGCAGGACGCCGAGCGCGTCGCCGCGGCCTCTCGCGGGCTCGGTCCCGCGATGGAGAGCCTCGAGAGCTCGAAGCTGCAGGGCGAGCAGCTTCTCGCCCAGCGCGGCTGGTAGGACGGTCGATGACCGGCGCCGGACGTTGTCCTCGGGCTCGACGTGGCACCACCACGCCTTCGCCCTTGCGTCCTAGTCCGGCTTGACCCTCGACGGTCCTACGGGCAACGTGGATCCGACGGTGTCCGGTGGGCCTTTGATTGGCGTACTGGCGCTGCAAGGCGATTTCGAGGCGCATCGGCGCGTGCTCGAAGGGCTCGGTGCGCGGGTGCGCGAGGTGCGCGTGGTCGCCGATCTCGTGGGCATCGCGGGCCTCGTGATCCCGGGCGGCGAGTCGACCACGATCACGCTGGGCGTCGCCCGCGAGGGGCTGGCCGAGCCGATACGCGCGCTCGCGCGCGAAGGGCTGCCGGTGCTCGGCTCGTGCGCCGGGCTGATCATGCTCGACCGCGCACATCTCGGCCTGATGGACATCGTCGCCGAGCGCAACGCCTTCGGTCGCCAGATCAGGAGCTTCGAGGCCGATGTCGAGGTCGCCGGCCTGAGCGGCGGCCCGGTGCACGGCGTGTTCATCCGCGCTCCCTGGATCGCCGAGCACGGTCCCGGCGTGGAGATCCTCGGCGAGGTCGAAGGGCATCCGGTCGTGGCGCGCGAGGGGCACATGCTCGCGATCGCCTTTCACACCGAGCTTGGCAAGGACGACCGCCTGCACGGCCTGTTCCTCGAATGGGCGAATGCCGCGGCCGGTCGAGTCGACAGGCACGGCGCGGCCGAAGGCGCAAGTCCAAGCCCCGACTGATCGACGCGCCGGCGCTGCGCCGGTGTGCGCGCGAGCTCAGGCGGCGTCTCGCTCCGCCTGCGCTCCGAGCAGGTGGCGACGCAGGAACTCGAGCTGGTCGGCGACCAGCGCCTCGTGTGCGGGACCGTCGTAGACGTCGAAGTGATCGACGCCCGGGTACGTGCGCAGCTCACCCAGTGGGGCGCGCCGCGCGGCGGCGATCGCCGGGCCGGGGCGCGCGAGGCGGTCGGCCTCGCCGACGCAGACGAGCCACGGGCAGTGCAGCTTGGCGGCCTTGCGCGCCGGTCGGTAGGGACGTCCCAGCAGCCACTGCGTCGAGACGCGGTCGCGCCAGCCCGAGTCCTCGCCGATCGCCACGACATGGCGCCAGCCCGCGGCAGCGCCCGGGGCGTTCAGCAGCGCGGGCTCGTGCGGCTCTCCGAGCACGGGGAGATGGCGACCGCGGGCCGCCGCGGCGAGCACCTTCGCGGTCACGCGTGGGGAGGAGCGGTGCGTCTGCAGCACGACGTCGAGGAACGGCACCTGGCTGATGGCAGCCGCGATGCGCCGATCCCCGGCAGCGGCGGCGAGCGCGTTGCCGCCGCCCATCGAGGACCCGAACGTCGCCACTCGCTCGGCGTCGATTCCCGGCAGCGAGCGCCCGAACGCGATCGCCGCGCGCCAGTCCTCGAGCTGGAGTGCCGGGTCGAACAGATCGGGCTCACCGCCGCTGTCGCCGAAGCCGCGGTGGTCGAACACGAGCGCGGCGACGCCCGCGGCGGCGAAGCGCTCGGCGAACGGCCCCAGGCGGTCGCGGCGTGTCCCGGACAGCCCGTGCGCCATCACGATCAGCGGAGCAGGGTCATTCCTCGGGCTGCCCGCCGCGCCGGTGGTTGACGTGTCTGCGGCCGGGTACAGCCATGCGGCGCACTGATGCTCGTCGGACGTGAAGCGGAGGTCCTCGCGTGTAGTTGTCATGCACTCTCAACGCCGTCGATCGGCGAAACGTGAGATCGCCGAGCGATGGGATCGCCGATACTCGCTCGCCGGAGGCGGTCGCGCGCGACGTCGCCTCGAGCGGCAGCTCGTGCTCAGCCCGCGGAGCGAAAGTGCACGACGCCGTCTGACTCCTCTTCGACCACGCTGCCCTCAGCCAGCAGCAGGTCGGCGTGGCCGAGCACCTCGGAGAGCGTCAGGAAGGCCTGCGTGACCGCGATGTTGCCCCACAGCTCGTGCGCGATCTCGTGCGCGGTTCGCGGGCGCGCCTCGATCAGCCCGCGAATCTTCTTGGCGCGGCGGTGGTGCATGCGGAAGCGTTCGTCGATCAGCGCCGCGTGATCCGAGATCGGGTTTCCGTGCCCGGGCAGCACGAGCGAAAGCTCCATCTCACGGGTCTTCTCCAGCGAGGCCATGTAGGTGAGCAGCGCCTGCGGGCGCGGTGCCTGCGGGTCGGGCTCGGTGCCGAGCGGGCGCGTCAGCAGGGGGTTTGAGGAGATGTGGGCGATCAGATGGTCCGCCGCCAGCAGCATCGAGCTGGACTGGTCGAGGAAGACCGTGTCGGAGGGGCTGTGACCCGGGCGGTGCAGGACCTTCAGCGTGCGGTCGCGCAGCTTCAGCTCGCTGTCGGGGGCGAGCGGCCGGGTGACCTGCACCGAGGAACCCCAGCCGCGGAAGCTCGCGGACACCGCGCGCAGGGCGGTGACGACGTCGGAGGGGATGCCGTGGCGCAGCATCAGGTTCTGGGCGAAGGCGTCGTCGAGGTTGGTCTGCTCGCCGTAGCCTGCCAGGAACGGCGCGAGCTGATCGAGCGCCGCGACCTCGGCGCCGGAGCGCCGGGCGAGGATCGAGGCCAGCCCGAAGTGGTCGAGGTGCTGATGGCTGACGATCAGCAGCTCGATGTCCTCGACCCTGTGGCCGCGCGCCGCGAGCGCCTGTTCGAGCTCGTCGAGCGCCTTGCCCGAGTTCGGTCCCGAGTCGATCAGCGTCAGCGGCGAATCCTCGATCAGGTAGGCGTTGACGCGGCCGACTTGGAAGGGGGTTGGGATCGCCAGGCGGTGGATGCCCGCCTCGGCCGCGGCCGCCAACTGCTCGCGGGCGAGCTGCCTGCGCTCGCTGTCCTCCCCGCTCACGGCCGGGCCGTCGCTCACGACGCGGCGGTGGCGGAGGGTCCGGCCGTCGGTGAGGCGCGGATCATCGCGAGCACCTCGTCGCGGCGCTTGACCATGTCCTCGTGCGAGACGAGCGACTCAAGGCACAGCCGCAGCAACGGCTCGGTGTTGGACGAGCGCACGTTGAAGTGCCAGTCCTCGTAGTAGATCGAGATCCCGTCGAGGCGTTCCTGGCGCGCGTCGGAGTAGCGCGCGGCGATCTCCTCCATCTTCGCGTCGGCGTCTGAGACTTCGGAGTTGATCTCGCCCGAGATGAAGTAGCGCTCGTGGTAGGGGGCCAGCAGTTGCGACATCGACTTGCCCTCGCGGCACAGCAGCTCGAGCACGAGCAGCGCCGGGATCGTCCCGGAGTCCGCGCAGTAGAAGTCGCGAAAGTAGTAGTGGCCGGAGACCTCGCCGCCGAACAGCGAGCCCTCCTTACGCATCCGCGTCTTGAAGAAGGCGTGCCCGACGCGGTTGATGTAGGCCGTGCCGCCGGCGCGCTTGACCGTGTCCGGCACGGCCCAGGAGGCGCGCACGTCATAGAGGATCGCCTCGCCGGGGTCTTTGCCGAGCAGCGACTCGGCCAGCAGCGCGGTGAGGAAGTCGCCGTCGACGAACGCTCCGGTCTCGTCGATGAAGAAGCAGCGGTCGGCGTCGCCGTCCCAGGCGATGCCGAGGTCGGCGCCGGTCTCGCGCACGCGCTCGATGATCAGCTTGCGATTCTCGGGCAGCAGCGGGTTGGGCTCGTGGTCGGGGAAGTTGCCGTCCGGCGTCCAGTAGGTCTCGATCAGCTCGAGCCCCAGCCCCTCCAGCAACGGCCCGACCATCGGTCCGGCCATGCCGTTGCCGCCGTCGAGCACGATCTTCAGCGGCTTTGCCGCCGATCCGATCACGTCGGGGTCGATGAAGCGCAGCGCGGCGGCCTGAAACTCCTCATACAGGTCGACCTCCTCCAACGAACCGCGCGCGGCGGCGGCCTCGGCGTCCGCCGCAGTCTCCGGTGGACCCGCTTCCACGAGCCGACGCACATCCTGGATGCCCGTGTCGCCGGACAGCGCGATCGCACCCTCGCGCACGAGCTTCGCGCCGGTGTATGCCTTGGGGTTGTGCGAGGCGGTGCACATCAGCCCGCCGTCGAGCTCGCGCGAGCCGACGAGGAAGTAGAGCATCTCGCTGCCGACCTGGCCCGCGTCGATCACGCTTGCGCCGGCGCGCAACAGTCCCTCTCGATAGCGCCCGGCCAGCTCGGGGGCGGTCAGACGCATGTCGCGGCCGAGCCCGACGCGCAGCTCGCCGACGGGCTTCCCGGCGAGGTCGGCCAGCACGTGGGCGAAGGCGTGGCCGATGCGCTCGGCGATGTCGCCGTCGATCTGCTCGCCGTAGAGCCCACGGACGTCGTAGGCCTTGAATATCTCGGGGGAGAGGGTGCTCACGCCGCGATCCATCCTATGCGGCGACGGGGAGGGGCCGCCGCGCCGAGGGACCGGGGAGGGCGCCCTCGCGCACTCCCGACTCGTAGACTGAGAGGCATGTCAGGACACTCCAAGTGGGCGAGCATCAAGCACAAGAAGGCGATCGTCGACTCGCGTCGCGGCAAGCAGTTCTCGAAGCTGACGCGCGCGATCATGGTCGCGGCGCGCGACGGCGGCGGGGACCCTACGGGCAACCCGGCGCTCGAGCTGGCGATGCGCAAGGCGAAAGAAGCCTCGATGCCGAAGGACAACGTCGAACGTGCGATCGCGAAGGGCACCGGCGAGGGCGGCGAGGCCGATGCGATCGAGACGGTGCTGTACGAGGGCTACGGCCCCGGCGGCGTGGCGCTGCTGGTCGAGGCGATGACCGAGAACCGCAACCGCACCGGCGCCGACGTCCGTCACGCGTTCTCCAAGCACGGCGGCAGCCTCGGCGAGCCCGGTTCGGTGTCCTACCTGTTCGACAAGAAGGGCACGATCGTGATCGACGCGACGGGCTACTCCGAAGACGACCTGATGCCGGCGGTCGAGGCCGGCGCGGAGGACATCTCCGCGGAGGACGACGTGTTCGAGGTGGTCTCCGAGCCCGCGGACTTCACCGCGGTGCGGGGAGCCCTGGAGGACGCGGGCGTGGAGCTCGAGAGCGCCGAGATGGCCTACCGGCCTTCGACGCTCGTGCCGGTCGAGGAAGACCAGCTGGGAACGCTGATGCGGCTGATCGAGACGCTCGAAGACAGCGACGACGTCGAAGCGGTGCACGCGAACTTCGACGCGCCCGCCGAGATGCTGGAACGAGTCGCGGGCTAAGCGCCTTCGAGCTTCGCTCGCCGCGCGCGGAACAGCGGCACCGGTCCCCGGATACCGCGCAGCCGCCGCTCGCCGGCAAACGACCACCGGAACGCACTCTCGCCCTCGGCGGACTCGCGCAGCTCACGCTCCACGAGCAGCGAGCCGGGGCGCGCGACGGAGGTGATGCGGCTGGCGAGGTTGACGGGTCGTCCGAACCAGTCGCCCGCGCGCGGCAGCGCCTGCCCGAGCGCGGCGCCGGCGCGAAGCTGCGGGAACTCCTCGCCCTCGGCGTCGGCGGCGTCGATCAGGTCGAGCGCGGCGCCGAGCAGCGGCTCGGGCCGGGGGGAGGCGAGCATCGCGGCGTCGCCGATCGTCTTGACGAGCCGCACGGGCGGTACGACGACCTCGGAGGCGAGCGCTTCCAGGCGCACGGCGAGGCGCCCGAGCTCATCGGGTGAGACTTCCTCGCCGAGTCGGGTGAAGCCGACGAGGTCGGCGAAGCAGACGCTGACCTCGCGCGAGCCGGGGAGCCGGCCGCCGCTGCGCTCCAATGCGCTGACGACCGTGCTCTGCGTGGCGTTTTTGAGGTGCAGGGCGAGCATGTTGGCGACGAGCGGGTTGACGAGCGGATACAGCGCCGAGGCGGCCTGCGCGTACTGGTAGGCGAGTTCGGGCTCGCTCATGCCGGGCTCGAGCACGAGTTTGAGCGGCAGCGCGCGCAGGCTTTCGGCGGCCTGGGAGAGGCCGCGGCCCAGCACGCGCAGCAGGTCGAGCAGTTCCTCGTCGGTGATCCCGGCGTCGCGCGCGACGTGGATCATGCGCGTGGACTCGACCTCGGCGTCGGTGTAGACGGCCTCGTCGGGCTCGGGGATCGGCAGGCCCATGGCCCTGCGGGCTGCGACCAGGAAGTCTTCCTCGACATCGCTCATCTCGGAGACTTCGCTCGCCGTGTAGCGCTCGGCGCCGACGATCACGCGATCGGCGGGCAGGTAGATGATCGAGCCCTGGGCGGTCGAGCGGCGCAGCTCGGCCAGTGGCACGCCGTCGGCGACGAGCCGGCGCAGCAGGACCAGACGCTCGGCGCGCTGCTGACCCTCGAGCCCGTCGAGCAGGCCCTCGGCGGCGAAATCGATCGGTTCGGCGTCGGTGGGCTCGGCGTCCATCGGCTGGGAGCGTACGCCGTAGGCGAGGCAGGCGTCCGAAGCCGGGCGCAGAATCACCACTCATGATCGTCCTCGGAATCGACCCTGGCCTGGCGAACACGGGCTACGGCGTGGTGGCGCGTCGAGGCGGGCGCCTGGTGGCGCTGGACGGCGGCGTGATCGAGACGCCGGCGGAGCTCTCGCGCGAGCGCCGTCTGGCGGACATCCACGCAGAGCTCGAGCAGCTGATCGCGACGCACGAGCCGGACGCGATGGCGCTGGAGGAGCTGTACTTCGGCCAGAACGTGCGCACGGCGTTCGCGGTGGGGCACGCGCGCGGCGTGGCGATGCTGGCGGCGGGTCGGCGGGGGCTGCCCTGCACGGGCTACACGCCGCAGCAGGTCAAGAGCGCGGTCTGCGGCAGCGGCCGCGCGGACAAGCGCCAGGTGACGAAGATGGTGACGGTGCTGTTGGGACTCGATCGGGAGCCGCACCCCGACCACGCGGCGGATGCGCTGGCGGTTGCGATCTGCCATGCGAACTGCGCGCCGCTCTCGCGTGCGCTGGCCAAGGCGGGCGCATGATCGCGCTGCTGCGTGGCGAGGTCGCGGTGCGCCGCTCCGATCATGTGGTGATCCTGTGCGACAGCGTCGGCTATCGCGCGGCGGTCTCGGCCGAGACGCTGCGCCACGTGCCGCCGGTCGGCGAGCAGGTGACGCTGCACGCGCACCTGATCGTGCGCGACGACGCGCTGGCGCTGTACGGCTTTTACGCCGAGCAGGAGCGCGACCTGTTCCTGATGCTGCTCTCGGTGCAGGCGGTGGGTCCGAAGGTCGCGCTGGCGGTGCTCTCGGGTGGCGCCCCGCGCGAGCTGATCGCGGCGATCGCGGCCGGCGACTCGGCTCGCTTTCAGGCGGTGCCCGGGATCGGCAAGCGGACCGCGGAGCGGATCATCGTCGAGCTGCGCGAGAAGGTCGTGGTGCGCAGCGAGGGCGAGGATCTCGATGAGTCGATGATCTCGGCGCGTACCGGCCCCGGGCGCACGGCCAAGGACGAGGAGGCCGACGGTCGCAGCCTCGCACGCGCCGGGCTGATCGAGCTGGGCTATGGCCCCGGCGAGGCCGACAGCCTGCTGCTCGACGCCGAGGGGGCGAGCGCGGAGGAGCTGCTGGCGCACGCCCTGCGACTGGCGCGGACCGGCCCATGAGCACGAAACAGGACCGCCGATGAGCGTGGAGACAAGCGCGGAGGCCGAGACGGCACGCATTCAGACGCCCTATCTGGTGGCGGAGGACGAGCTCGACCGCTCGCTGCGACCGCGGCGCCTGGAGGACTTCGTAGGGCAGGAATCGCTGCGCGAGCAGCTCGCGGTGGCGATCGAGGCGGCGAGCGCGCGCGGCGATGCGCTCGACCACCTGCTGCTGGCCGGCCCGCCGGGCCTCGGCAAGACCTCGCTGGCGCAGATCGTGGCGGCGGAGCTGGAGGTCCCGTTCGTGCAAACCGCGGGTCCCGCGCTCGAGCGAAAGGGAGACATCGCGGCGTTCCTGACGGCGCTGGAGCCGCGCAGCGTGTTCTTCGTGGATGAGATCCATCGGCTGCCGCGAACGCTGGAGGAGACGTTCTATCCGGCGATGGAGGATCGACGGCTGCCGATCACGGTCGGCCAGGGCGCGGGCGCGCGGGTGGTGACGCTCGAGCTGCCGCCGTTCACGCTGGTGGGCGCGACGACGCGCACGGGCCTGCTGACAACGCCGCTGCGCGACCGTTTCGGCATTCAGGCGCGGTTGGAGCCCTATGGAACCGAGGACCTGACGCGGATCGTGCGCCGCTCGGCGGGGATCCTGGAGATCGAGCTGGAGCAGCAGGGCGCGATCGCGATCGCCGAGCGCAGCCGCGGCACCCCGCGTGTGGCCAACCGCCTGCTCAAGCGCGTGCGCGACTTCGCGGAGGTGCGGATGAGCGGGGTGGTGACGGCGCAGGCCGCGCAGGGTGCGCTCGAGATGCTCGAGGTCGACGAGCGCGGCCTCGATCGCCTGGACCGCGAGATCCTGCACGCGATCTGCGTGAAGTTCGAGGGTGGGCCGGTCGGGCTGTCGACGCTGGCGGTGGCGGTCGGCGAGGAGCAGGACACGATCGAGGACGTGTACGAGCCCTACCTGCTGAAGGAGGGCCTGATCAAGCGCACGCCACGCGGCAGGGCGGCAACGGCGGCGGCGTTCGCGCATCTCGGACTCGAAGCACCGGCGAGCGCCGGGCAGTCGCTGTTCTGAGCGGAGCCTCGCCTCGCCCGTGATACGAACACCTGAACTCTTGGCGCCAGCGGGGCCGGTCGGCTCGCGGCTTGCGTAGTCTGTAGCGATCAATGGCACACCCGTTCATCTGCCCCAACTGCGGACACCGCACGACCGAGCTCGACCGCAACATCGGTTTCACGCGCCAGCCGAAGGGCTGCTCGAAGTGCGGCTTCGCGTTCCTGTTCGAACTACTCGACGACTACTACCCGGCGCCTGACGCCGCCTTCTTCGTCTGCGACGGCGAGGGCCGCGTGATCGGCTGCGGCAAGAACTCGTTCGCGTTCACGGGTTTAGACGAGGAAGAGGTGATCGGGCAGCGCGTCGAGCAGGTTCTCGGCCTGCGTTTCTCAAACGGCGACGATCCGGTGGAGACCGTGCTCGAGTGGGGCGTGCGCAAAATGGAGGTCCCGGTGCAGGTCTCCGGCGAACGCGACGTGGCGGCTACGGCGAAGGCGGACATGTTCCCGGCATACGACGATGACGGCGGGCTGTTGCTCGTGCTGACCCCCGACAAGTAGTCTCACGACAGGCCCATGACCGACCGTCGCCGCAATACGCTGATCCTTCTGCTCGTCGCCGGGTTGATCGCCGCGTCCTTCGCGGTGATCGCGACGAAGAAGACACGTCTGGGGCTTGACTTGAAGGGCGGGGTCGAGCTGGTCTACCAGGCCAAGCCGACGGCGCAGTCGAAAGTCGACTCCGAATCGCTGAACCGCGCGATCGACATCATGCGCAAGCGCGTGGACCAGCTGGGCGTCTCCCAGCCGGAAATCCAGCGCTCGGGCTCGAACGAAATCGACGTGGCGCTGCCGGAAGTCAAAGACGCGGCGCGCGCCGAACAGGAGGTCGGCAAGACGGCCCAGCTGTTCTTCTACGACTGGGAGCCGAACGTGATCGGCGCGAACGGGCAGCCCTCGCCGAAAGAATCGACCGCGACCGGCGGCCCGAACGCGGGCGCGGCGCAGTTCGGCCTGCCCGAGTACCAGGCGGTGCTGCGGGCCGAAAAGCGCAAGCCCGAACTGCGCAAGACCGACACGACCTGGAGCCAGGGCTGCACGCCGGCACAGAAGGACGGCTGCATCTACGGCAGTTGGTATCTGCTGGAACCGAAGCACGAAAAGGTGCTGCGCGGGCCGGAGGAAACGGAAAAGAACCTCTACGCCGACTACAAAGTCCCGGCGGGCGCGAAGACGAAGGCGGTGCGGATCAACCCCGGGACCGTGCTCGTGCAGGCGCGTCCGATCGAAGGCGCCTCGGGCAAGGTCACGAAGAAAAGCCCGAACAGCTGGTTCGTGATGAAGGACGACCCGGTGCTGACGGGCGCGGACGTGAAGAACCCGCGCCAGAGCTTCGACGAAGGCGCGGGCGGGACGGGCGCGCCGAACGTGACGTTCGAATTCACCGGGCACGGCAAGAGTGTGTTCGAGAACGTCACGAAGGAAATCGCCCACCGTGGCCAGGAAGCGCAGCTTCCGGGCGTGGGCAAGGAAGCGGCTCAGCAGCACTTCGCGGTGGTGCTCGACGGCCAACTGATCACGACGCCGTCGATCGACTACACGAAGTACCCGGAAGGGATCGACGCCGCGACGGGCTCGCAGATCTCGGGCGGCTTCACGATCAGCTCGGCACAGGAACTGGCCCAGGAGCTGCAGTCGGGCGCGCTGCCGATCAAGCTGGAACTGATCTCCAACTCGCAGGTCTCGGCGACGCTCGGTAAAACGGCGCTGAACCAGGGGCTGATCGCGGGCCTCGTGGGCTTCGGGATCGTGTGCCTGTTCCTGCTGATGTTCTACCGCGTGCTGGGCGCGATCGCGATCGGCGGCCTGGTCATCTACGGGGTCTACTTCTTCGCGCTGGTGAAGCTGATCCCGATCACGCTGACGCTGCCGGGGATCGCGGGCTACATCCTCACGATCGGTGTGGCGGCGGACGCGAACATCGTGATCTTCGAGCGCGTCAAGGAGGAGATCCGCGGCGGCAGATCGGTGATCTCCGGCATCGCGACGGGATACAAACGCGGTTTTGCGGCGATCGTCGACGCGAACGTGGTGACGTTCATGACGGCGTTCATCCTGTTCGCGCTGGCAACGGCGGAAGTCAAGGGCTTCGCCCTGACGCTCGGCATCGGCACGCTGGTCTCGCTGTTCACGGCGGTGCTCGCCACGCAGGCGGCGCTGGGCACGATGAGCCGCTCGAAACTGGTCACGCACCCGGCGGCGCTCGGCACGGCGCGGCGTGGCAAAGGCTGGACGTTCGACTTCATGGGCGCCTCGAAGTGGTTCTTCTCGCTGTCGGGCACGATCCTCTTGATCGGGGCGCTCGCGATCGGCGGCAGCGGGCTTAACTTCGGCATCGACTTCAAGTCGGGCACCCGCATCCAGACCGCGTTCGTGCGGCCGGTGAGCGAGAGCGAAGTCTCGAAGGTGATGTCCGCGGCGGGCTATGGCAACGCGGAGATCCAGAAATTCAACAACAAGAGCATCGGCGGGACCGGCTACCAGATCTCGACCAAGACGCTGAAGCCGGACAAGGTCCAATCGATCAAGGCGGCGCTCGATGCCAAGTTCGGCAGCGGCGCCACGGCGGGCACGAAGAACTTCTCCTCGACCTCGATCGGACCGACGTTCGGCAAGACGGTGGCGAACAGCGCGATCATCGCGATCATCGCCTCGCTGCTGGTGATCTCGGCGTACATCGCGCTGCGCTTCGAGTGGAAGTACGCGATCCCGGTGCTGATCGCGCTGATGCACGATCTGCTGATAACGGCAGGCGTGTACTCGCTGACGGGCCGCGAAGTCACGACCTCGACGGTGGCGGCGCTGTTGACGATCCTGGGGTATTCGCTCTACGACACGATCATCGTGTTCGATCGTGTGCGCGAGAACGTGCCGCGCATGCCGAGAGCGGCCTTCTCGCAGATCGTGAACCGCTCGATGTCCGAGGTGCTGACCAGGTCGCTGGCCACGAGCTTCTGCACGCTCTTGCCGGTGGTCGCGCTGCTGTTCTTCGGCGGCGAAACGCTGAAGGACTTCGCGTTCGCGCTGATGGTCGGCGTGGCCTCGGGCGCGTACTCGTCGGTGTTCATCGCCTCGCCGGTGCTGACGCACTGGAAGGAGCGCGAGAGCGGCTACCGCAGTCGCCGCGCGCGGATCATCCGCGAGCAGGGCATGGTGCCGGCCTACGCGACGGCGACAGGCGGCGCGCCGATTGACGTCGAGCCGGAGAAGAAGGGCAAGCGCAACGTCTCGATCTTCGGCTCGAATGCGGCGCCGGGTCAGACGGGCGATGAGATCTCACGCGACGAGTTCCAGGAGCTGGTGCGCGACCTCGACGTCGAGCAGGGTGGCGCGGGCGCCGCGCGCGCGGGCGTGGCTCAGAAGCCGCGTCGCGCCAAGCGCGCGCCGCAGTCCGAGCAGCCCGAGCAGTCCGAGGCTCCGCAGCCGCGGCCCACCGAGTCGCAGCAGGACCCGACGGCCGACCTGACGCCGGAGGATCTTGTGATGAAGGACGACAAACCGGCGCCGAAGCGCAAACGCTCGCGCAACAAGCGGCACGGGAGGCGCTGATGGGACTGCTCGCCTGGGTGATGATGGGTCTTGCGATCTGGCACTTCACGATCTTCCTGCCCGACCGCTTCTGGGGCGGGATCGTGGGCGCGTTCGTCGGCTCGCTGGTGGGGGCGATCGTGGTGGGCCTGATCATCTACGGGATCAAGGTCTCGTCATTGACGATCCCGGGCGAAAACGCCACGGACGTGGCGGTGGCGCTGTACGCGATCCCGGGCGCGCTGATCGGCCTGGCGCTCGTGTACCTGGAGGGCATGCGCAGGGAGCGAGCGCGGGCCCACCTCGTCGAGGACCTCTGAGCCCGACCGCTTCCGTCCCAAGCTGACCGTAGTGTGGCTGCGATGCTGCAGCCGCGCTTTCAGATCGCCGACTGCCCGCCCGAGCGGGTGATGCGTCTGCAACGGGAGCTGGGCGTCAGCGGCGCCCTTGCGCAGGTGCTGGTGCGCCGGGGCCTTGAGACGCCCGCGGGCGCGCGCGCCTTCCTGGCGGCGGAGGAGGAGCATTCGCCGAGCGAGATGCGGGGCATCGAGCGGGCGGTGGCGAGCATCCTCGAGCACGTCGCAGGCAAACAGCGGATCACGGTCCACGGCGACTACGACGTCGACGGCGTGTGCTCGACGGCGATCCTGGTGCGCGCGCTGCGGGCGCTCGGGGCGGACGTCGACTCCTACCTGCCCGATCGCGCGAGCGACGGCTACGGCCTGAACGCGGCGACGGTGAAGCGGCTGCAGGCGCGCGGCACGCGCCTGCTGGTGACGGTGGACTGCGCGGTGACGGCGGTCGAGGAGGTGGCGCTGGCGCAGGAGTTGGGCATGCAGGTGATCGTCACGGACCATCACGCCCCGCGGGCGGACGGTGCGCTGCCCCAGGCGCCCTTGGTGCACCCGGCGCTGTGCGGCTACCCATGCGCGGAGCTGTGCGCGACGGCGGTGGCCTACAAGCTGGCACTGGCGGTATTCGAGGCGGCGGGGCGCGACCCGCGCGAGCTCGAGCAGGACCTGGACCTCGTGGCGCTGGCGACGGTCGCGGACGTGGTGCCGCTGATCGGCGAGAACCGCACGCTCGTGCGGCGCGGATTGCGGGTGCTGGCGGCGACGCGCAAGCCCGGCCTGCGTGCGCTGATGGCGGTGGCGCGGGTGGACCCGAGCCGCGTGGACGCGCGCGCGTTGGGCTTTGCCCTGGCGCCGCGGCTGAACGCGGCGGGGCGCATGTACCGCGCGGACGCTGGGCTGGAGCTGGTCCTGACCGAGGACCCGATGCGCGCGGCGCAGATCGCCGACGAGCTGGACCGGGCGAACCACGAGCGCCGCGAGGTCGAGCTGCGGATCCGCTACGAGGCCGAAGCGCAGCTGAGCACGCTGGGCGAGCAGGCGGCCTATGTGCTCGCGGGCGAGCAGTGGCACGCGGGCGTGATCGGGATCGTGGCCTCGCGACTGGCCGAGCGCCACCACCGTCCGGTCGTGCTGGTGGCGCTCGAGGGCGACACGGGCAAGGGCTCGGGGCGCAGCATCGCGGGCTTCGACCTGCTGGCGGGGCTGACGGCGTGCGCGCGGCACATGCTCCGCTACGGCGGGCATCGCGCGGCGGCGGGGCTCGAGGTCGAGCGCGGGCAGGTGCCGGCGCTGGCGCAGGCGCTGAACGAGCACGCCGAGCGCGTGCTGAGCGGCGATCGGCTCGCGCCGGTCGAGCGCGTGGACGCGATCGTGGCCGGCGATGAGCTCGGCATGACGCTGGCCGAGGAGCTGCAGCAGCTCGCGCCGTTCGGACACGGCAACCCGGGCGTCTCGCTGATGCTGGCGGACGCGTGCTTTCGCGACGGACGACCGATGGGGGAAGGCAAGCACGTACGCTTCACGGTCGAGTCGCACGGCGCCCGCGCCCGCGCGGTGGCATTCGGCGGCGGCGGCTCGCTGCCGGTGCCGGAGGGCGAGGCCGCGGAAGCGACGTTCACGCTCGAGGTGAACGAGTGGGGAGGGGTATCGGAGCCCCGCCTGGTGCTGCGCCACGCACGCCCGGCCGAGTCGCAGATCCAGGCGCGCTCGCTGCAGGAGCCGGTCGAGCCAGAGCAACCGCCGCAGGCGGATGCGCACGGCCAGCTCGCCCTCTGCTGAGCGCCGGCCGCGCGTCTGACCCGCTTCAATCCGGCCCGAGCGTCCCCTAACCTATGAGGATGGCCGTCGCAAAGGATCCGAACACACCGCTGCAAAGCGCGGAGCTGGTCGAGCAGCCGCGCCCGCAGGCAAACGGCGCTGCGGCGGCTGCGACTGCGCCGACGACCCCACCGCCGGCTTCGACGGGCAACGGCTCCGCCAACGGCGCGAGCCCGCTGCCGCGTCTGAACCTGTCCGAGCCC
The DNA here is from genome assembly GCA_036267655.1 of Solirubrobacteraceae bacterium. GTDB lineage: Bacteria > Actinomycetota > Thermoleophilia > Solirubrobacterales > Solirubrobacteraceae > Palsa-744. The sequence continues at coordinate 118,705 of DATAVP010000027.1, read as the reverse complement.
GAGCGCCGCCTGCTGGCGGATCTGTTCGCGATCGTCTCGGAGCACGCAGCGGACTCGGCGGTGGAGATCGACCGCGCGCGCGTGCAGGACGCATTCGTGTTCGCGTGCGAGCACCATTCCTCGCAGCGGCGCAAGTCGGGCGAGGACTTCATCGTGCACCCGGTGGGGGTGGCGCGGATCTGCGCGGGCATGCGCCTGGACACGGAGACGCTGTGCGCGGCGCTGCTGCACGACACGGTCGAGGACACCTCGGCCTCGATCGAGGAGGTGCGCGAGCGCTTCGGCGAGGAGATCGCGGCGATCGTGGACGGCGTGACGAAGCTGACGGGGATCACGTTCCAGTCTCACGACGAGGCGCAGGCGGAGAACTACCGCAAGATGATGGTGGCGATGGCCACGGACGTGCGGGTCATCCTGATCAAGCTGGCGGACCGTCTGCACAACATGCGCACGATCGAGGCGATGCCGAAGCAGAAGCAGATGGACAAGGCGCGCGAGACGCTTGACATCTATGCGCCGCTGGCCCACCGCCTGGGCATCCACGCGATCAAGTGGGAGCTGGAGGATCTGGCGTTCGCGACGCTGCACCCGCGCAAGTACCAGGAGATCAAGGGGCTCGTGGCCCAGCAGCGCGACGACCGCGAGGGCTACGTCAACCAGGCGGGCGAATACCTCTCGCGCGAGCTGTCAGAGCTTGGGATCCAAGCACAGATCGCCGGGCGTGCCAAGCATTTTTATTCGATTTATTCAAAGATGACGAAGAAGGGCCGCGAGTTCAACGAGATCTACGACCTCACGGCAATGCGAGTGATCGTCGACTCGGTGAAGGACTGCTACGGCACGGTCGGCGTGATCCATTCGCTGTGGAAGCCGCTGCCGGGCCGCTTCAAGGACTTCATCGCGATGCCGAAGTTCAACATGTACCAGTCGCTGCACACGACGGTGATCGGGCCGGAGGGCAGGCCGCTGGAGATCCAGATCCGCACGCAGGAGATGCACGAGATGGCGGAGTTCGGGGTCGCGGCGCACTGGGTCTACAAGCAGGGCTCAAACGGCGCGCCGGAAGCCCAGGACGGCGAGGCCCAGGGCGATGACGCGAAGCTGAAGTGGCTGCGCTCGATGCTCGACTGGCAGAAGGACATGTCGGACCCGCGCGAGTTCATGGAGACGCTGCGCACGGACCTGTTCGAGGAAGAGGTGTTCGTGTTCACGCCGAAGGGCCAGGTCAAGTCGCTGGCGGCGGGCGCGACGCCGCTGGACTTCGCCTACGAGGTCCACACCGAGATCGGCCACCGCTGCGTGGGCGCGCGGGTGAACGGCAAGATCGTGCCGCTGCACTACGAGCTGCGCTCGGGCGACATCGTGGAGATCCTGACGGCCAAGCGCGAGCGCGGCCCCTCGCGCGACTGGCTGGCGATGGTCAAGACGACCCGGGCGCGCAACAAGATCAAGGCCTGGTTCAAGGCGGAGTCGCGCCAGGACACCGAGCACACGGGGCGCGACCTGCTGCAGGAGCACCTGCGCAAGGCGGGCCTGCCCGCGCAGAAGATCACGGGCTCGGCGATCCTGGCGGACGTGATCCGCGAGGTCGGCTACCGCAAGGCGGACGACTTCTACATCGCGCTCGGCGCGGCGAAGGTCTCGCCGAAGCTGGTGGTGAGCAAGGTGATGCAGCGCTTGAAGCAGGGCGAGGCCGCGGACGGCGAGTCGGCGGCGGCGGACCTGCTGCGGGTCGGACGCCAGCGCCGGCGCCCGACGAAGTCCTCGGGCCAGTACGGGATCAGGGTCGAGGGCGTCGAGGACGTGATGCTGCGTCTGGCGAAGTGCTGTCGCCCGGTGCCTGGCGATGAGATCGTGGGCTACATCTCGCTCGGGCGCGGGATCACGATCCACCGCGAAGACTGCCCGAACACGACGCTGCTGCGCAAGGACCCGGAGCGCTTCACGAGCGTCTCCTGGGAGGGCGATCAGTCGACGGCGTTCGTGGTCGAAATCCAGATCGACGCCTGGGACCGCCACCGGCTGCTGGAGGACCTCTCGCGCGTGTTCAGCGAGTCGGGGGCGAACATCCTGGAAGCCCGCTGCATGTCGGCGCCGCCGATGGTCAAGAACCGCTTCGTGATCGAGGTCGCGGACACGCACACGCTGAAGAGCGCGATCACCCGCATGCGCAACATCGACTCGGTGTTCGACGCCTACCGGGTGACGCCCGGCGGCGCGGGTTAGGCGAACACTGAGCGGCCTGACGGCGTTCAGGCAACTACGTTCAGCGCGCGCGGCTTGATCGAGTAGCGCGCCTCGTGCACTTCGCCGAGGAAGTCGCCGTCGACCTGCAGCGGCAGCGGCCGTCCGTCGGCGCTGCGCACGGTCAGCTCGCTCAGTCCCTGCAGGCCGGTGATCTGACGGTTGCCGACGACGCTGGCGCGCGGCGAGAGCGCGCGCACGGCGATCGAGGACATGGCAAGCGGGGTGGCGCGCCCGAGCAGGGCGCCGACGAGCGCGCCGGAGTCCAGGCGAGCGCCCTCGGCGATGTCGATGGGTTTGTCGTGGAAGTAGGTGAAGGGCGCGCCGTTCTGGACGATGGTGGTGACGGCGGAGTGGATGCCGTGCTCGGTTTCGACCTGCATGCGCGGCGCCTTCAGGACATAGCGCCGTGCGGCGCCGAACGCCTTCCAGGTGAAGAAGTAGGGGCCGAAGCGCGCCTTCAGGTGCGGGCGGGCGTCGACCTGCTCGACCACGCTGGCGTCGAGGCCGACGCCGGAGTTGAAGGTGAACAGGCGGTCGTTGACGACGCCGACGTCGACTTTGCGCACGCGCCAGTCATCGGCCATCGCGAGCAGGTGCTCGGTGGCGTCGACGAGCTCGCCGGGGATGCCGAGGATCTTGGCGAACACGTTGGCCGAGCCGCCGGGCAGCGCGCAAAGCGGCGTGGGGGAGCCGAGCAGGCCGTTGGCGGCTTCGTTGACGGTGCCGTCGCCGCCGAAGGCGACGACCACGTCATAGCCCTCGTGCGCGGCCTCGCGGCACAGCTCGGTGGCGTGACCGCGCGCCTCGGTGTCGACGGCGTCGACCTCGTAGCGCCCCTTCAGCGCGTAGACGACGAGGTGGCGCAGGCGATCGGAGACGGTGGCGGCGTAGGGATTGACGATCAGCAGCATCCGCCGCTTCTCGGAGGTCTCGTAGGGCCGTAGGCCGGGGGTCGCTTCGGCCAGGCGCTCCTGCTCGCGCGCGCTTGTCTCCATTTACACGGGCTACACCGGGCCCGCCGCCGGGTTACCGCGAGGCCCCGCGGGCGTTACCGCGAGGCGTTCGCGGGGTATTGGTTGCCACGAGCGGCCGGTAGCAGGCGGCTCGTGCAGACGTCCAGGCGGTTTGCGTCCGTCGGGAGGATTGCTAGACTGCCGCGCACATAGCTGGACACATCCAGAGGGGTGAAGGGACTGGCCCGATGAAACCCCGGCAACCACCGTCAATGTCACGGACGGGAAGGTGCCAATTCCAGAGAGATGTGTGGCGGGCTTCGCGCCCTTCGCCACACCGTGACGGCGAAGAGATCAACGCGAAGGGAGCCCCAATGGCTGTAAGTCATCTTCAGTGCAAGGAGTGCAAGGCGGAGTATCCGCTGGAGGCGCTGTTCGTCTGCGACCAGTGCTTCGGCCCGCTCGAGGTGGTCTACGACCACAGCCGCACGGTCGGCGACGTCGGCGAGCTGCGCCGCCGGATCCAAGGCGGTCCGCAGAACATCTGGCGCTACGCGGACTTCCTGCCGCTCGCCGGAGGGCCTCCGGGTCCCTCGGGACGCCTGGCCTCACGCGTCGGCCTGCCGGCGGGCTGCACGCCGCTGATCCGCGCGGACCGCTTGGCCGAGCGCCTCGGCCTGGGCGAGGTGTGGGTCAAGAACGACGCGGCGAACCCGACGCACTCCTTCAAGGATCGCGTGGTCTCGGTGGCGGTCACACGCGCCCGCGAGCTCGGCTTCGAGACGATCGCCTGCGCCTCGACGGGCAACCTGGCGAACTCGGTGGCCGCCCACGGCGCGGCGCTGGGCCTTGACTCCTACGTCTTCATCCCGGCGGACCTCGAGGAGCAGAAGATCCTCGCGACCGGCGTCTACGGCACGAACTTGGTCGGCGTGGAAGGCAACTACGACGACGTCAACCGGCTCTGCACGGAGCTGTGCGCGGAGCGCGACTGGGCGTTCGTGAACATCAACCTGCGCCCCTACTACGCCGAGGGCTCGAAGACGCTGGCATTCGAGATCGCGGAGCAGCTGGGCTGGGAGCTTCCGGACCGCTGCATCGCCCCGATCGCGTCAGGCTCGCTGTTCACGAAAATCGCGCGTGGCTTCGAGGAATTCAAAGAGCTGGGGCTGGTCGAGGGCGAGCTGCCGAGCATGAACGGCGCCCAGGCGCTGGGCTGCTCGCCGGTGGCGAGCGCCTTCGCGGAAGGCCACGACGTCTGCCGCCCGGTGAAGCCGGACACGATCGCGAAGTCGCTGGCGATCGGCAATCCGGCGGACGGCCCCTACGCGCTGGACCTGGCCCGTCGCACGGGTGGGGGCGTTGACTCGGTCACGGACGAGGAGATCCGCGCCGGGATCAAGCTGCTGGCCGAGACGACCGGCGTCTTCACGGAGACCGCGGGCGGCGTGACGACCGCGACGCTGGCGAAGCTCGCGGCGCGCGGCGAGATCGACCGCGACGAGCGCGTGGTGCTCGTGATCACGGGCGAGGGCCTGAAGACGTTGGACGCGGTGCGCGGCACGTTCGAGACGCACACGATCGCCCCCAGCGTGGAGGCGTTCGAGGCGGGCGTTCCCCAGACGGTCTCGGTCTGATGTCGGTGCTCGTGAAGATCCCCACGCAGCTGCGTGCTGCGGCGGGCGGCGAGGCCGAGACCAAGGTCGACGGAGCGACCGTCCAGGAGGTGCTCGACGGCCTGTTCGAGCGCCACGACGAGCTGCGGGCGCGCCTGTATGACGACGAAGGCGGCCTGCGCCGCTTCGTGAACGTCTATGTCGCGGGCGAAGACATCCGCTTCCTGGACGGGCTCGCGACGCCGGTGAAGGACGGCGCCGAGTTGACGATCCTGCCCGCCGTAGCCGGCGGCTAGCCACAGCTGCGCTCGCTGGCCCTGAGGCTGTTCGGCGAGCCGCCGCCGAAGGGTGCGCCTCGCTCGCAGACGCTTCGCTGGCTTCGCGGCTTCTACCTGAAGATGCTGCCGCCCGCGCTCGTGGCCTACGCGATGGTCCTGATCTGGGCGGCGCAGACGTGGGCCTTCGTGGTGCTGGGCCTCAGCGCACTGGTCTGGCTGCAGGGCGCGATCTCGCTCAGCCTGCGCATACGCCGCGAGCAGCGTCGCGAGCGGGGCTAGGCTCAGCGGGCCGTGCCGGGGTGCCCGGCGGCGGCATGGTGGAGCGCGGCATGGGCGGGGGGCGCCGTCGAGCCGCTGATGCCGACGGTCGAGACGAGCCCGGCGGCGCACATCGCGGCGAGCGTCAGTGCGCGCATCCGCTTGGGCGTCAGCCAGCCGAAGTGGTGGGTCTGAAGCCAGGTCCTGAAGCCGGTGGCCGCCGAGGCGGCTGCCATCGCGCAGCCTGCGCACATGCGTGCAGCCTAGCGCCGTGGCGAGCGCGCTTCGCCGGCAACCGCAGTGCCGCGCGATGCAGCGCGCCAAGCGACGGGGCGGCTCAGGCGCGCTCGACGGGCTCAACCGTCTCGACACGGCCCTCGAGACGACGCTTGAGCTCGGCGCCGCGGCCTGCGGCGACGGCGCGCGCGGCGCGCGCCTCGCTCAGTTCGAGGCCGTGAAGCTGGGCGTAGTCGAGCAGGTTCTGGCGCTCCTCGCCCTCGCGCGCGGCTCGTAGGAACAGCCAGCAGAACAGCCCCAGCGTGAGAAAGGACTCCTCGACCATCATGATCGCGCCCGCGATGTTCTGGTCGGCGAGCGGCGAGATGTGGTGGATCGCGTCGCCGTGGTTGTAGAAGGGGTAGAAGACGGTGCCGGACCACAGGAAGATGTTGCCGAGCACGGTGCCGGCGAGACGCACCGCGACGATGTAGACGAGCCGTCCGAGGTTGCCGAACCAGCGCGGCATCGGCAGCGGCCCGAACAGGCACATCCACATGTTGATGCCGAAGCCGAGGAACATCGCGTGCTCCAGCGCGTGGATGCCCGAGTGTCGCAGCGCGGCCTGGTAGAGCGCGGGGATGTGCCAGACGTAGAGGTCGATCGTCCACAGCGGGAAGGCGATCGCGGGGTGTGCGAGCACGCGCAGGCGGTCGAACACGCCTATTTTCAGGATCGGCGCGATCAGCGGGCCGGTCAGGCCGAGCACGATCAGCAGCGCGGCGATGTCGCCGAGCAGCAGGTGCTCGACCATGTGCATGTAGAGCAGGTCCTGGCTGGCCGAGCCGAGCGAGGTGAGCGCGGCGGCGATCACGACGAAGCCGGTGTAGAAGCAGGCCTGGCGCCATCCCGGCACGGGATGGGTGGTGTGCCCGAGCGTGCGAACCCGTCGTGCGTAGAGGATCGCGATCAGCAGCAGCGGGCCCAGCTGCAGCGCGGCCTCTAGATCGGTGGAGACGGCGAGCAGCGGCGGGTGCATGGAGTCTCAGCCTACCGGCGAGCGCTCGCGGGCCGTTGCATAGACTGGCGCGAGCATGAGTGCCCCGCATCGCCGCATGCTGCCTCGACTGCTCGGCGGCGCGGCCCTCCTGGCGCTGGGGATGCCGGCGAGCGCGCAGGCGCACGGGATCGTCGGCAAGGCCGACCTTCCGATCCCGGTTTGGCTGTTCAGCTGGACGGCCGCGATCGTGCTGGTCGTCTCGTTCATCGCGCTCTCGACGCTGTGGCGCACGCCGCAGCTGCAGAGCGAGCACCGCCGTGTGCTGCTGCGGCTCTCGCGCATCGCGAGCCTGACGCTCGAAGCGCTCGCGGGGGCGATCGGCCTCGGCCTGTTCGCGCTCGTGATCTACAGCGGCTTCGCGGGCGCCCAGGTCGCGAACGCGAACTTCTCGGTGACGTTCGTGTACGTGATCTTCTGGGTCGGCCTGCCGGTCCTGAGCGTGCTGTTCGGCGACGTGTTCGCGGTCCTCAGCCCCTGGCGCACGTGCGCACGGCTGTGTCGTGGCGGCGCGCGTCTGCTGCGCCGCGGGCGCCTCGGCGGCAACGGGGCGCACGGGGGAGGGGGTCCCGAGGCCGGCGGCGGGCCGCTGCTGCGCTACCCGAGCGCGCTCGGCGTGTGGCCCGCGATCGCAGGCATCGTCGGCTTCGCCTGGCTCGAGCTGGTGTTCGTGAACCGCGACGAACCCTCGCTGCTGGCAGCGCTGTCGCTGGGCTACTTCGTGGTGATGCTCGTGGGGATGCTGCTGTTCGGCGTCGAGCGCTGGGCGGGCTCGGCGGACGGCTTCGGCGTCTACTTCAACCTGCTCGGCAGGCTCTCGCCATTGGTGCGCGACGAGCAGGGCTCACTCTGCCTGCGCCGCCCGCTCAGCGGGATCGCGGGGCTGCAGGTCGGCCCAGGAATGGTCACGTTGATCTGCGCGCTGATCGGCACCACGACCTTCGACGGCTTCTCAAACGGCGGCGTCTGGCGCAAAGCCGAGCCCGAACTGCAGAGCGCGTTCTCGGACCTGGGGCTCGGACAGACGCCCGCCCAGGAGCTGGCCTACTCGATCGGGCTGCTGCTCTGCATCGCGCTGATCGTGGCGATCTACCGGGTCGGCATCCTCGGGGTGCGCAGCGTCGGCGCGCGGCGCGATCTGGGCGAGCTGACGCGGGCGTTCGCGCACACGCTGGTGCCGATCGCGTTCGCCTACGTGCTGGCCCACTACTTCTCGCTGCTGATCTGGCAGGGACAGGCGATCGGCTATCTGGCCTCGGACCCGCTCGGCAACGGCAGCAACCTGTTCGGCACGAGCGGCTATCAGATCGATTATCAGGTGATCTCCTACGCGGCGATCTGGTACGTGCAGGTCGCGGCGCTGATCGCCGGACACGTGGGCGGCTTGGCGCTGGCGCACGATCGCGCGCTGGTGCTCTACCCCGAGCCGGAGGAAGCGGTGCGCAGCCAGTACTGGATGCTCGCGGTGATGGTGGCCTTCACGAGCTTCGGCCTGTGGCTGCTTTCGGACGTGGGCACCTGAGGCGCGCGGTGCGGTGGTGACGCTACGGTTCAAAGCGGTGTCCGCCCGCGCGATCCTTGCCCTGTCGGCCGCATGCGTGCTGCTCGCGAGCGCGGCGGCGCCCGTGCCGGCGATGGGCGCCCCCGAGCAGCAGCAGCAAAGCCCGCTCCAGGACCAGGGATCGAGCCCGAACTACCGTTCGACGATCACGTCGATCTCGCCCTCGACGCGGGGGCTGGGTCTGCAGGTGCTGCAGTTCTCCGACCGCCTGCTGCTTCGCAACCAGACGGGGCGCACCGTCTCGATCGAGGGCTACGAAGGCGAACCATATGCGCGCATCCGGCCCGACGGCACGGTCGAAGTCAACAAGCGCGCGCCCGCCTACTACCTGAACCAAAGCTTCTACGGCAACGTGACCGTGCCCGCCTCGGCCTCGCCCACCGCGGCGCCGCAGTGGTCGGTGGTCGATCGCACGGGTCAGTTCGAATGGCATGACCACCGCATCCACTGGATGTCGCCGGCACTGCCGCCGCAGGTCAAGGACAAGGGCGAGCGCACGCTGATCTTCGACTGGCACGTGCCGATCGTGGTCGGTGCGCAGAAGGGCAGCGTGGCGGGCCAGCTGTTCTGGACCCCGAACTCCTCCTCGGCGCCGGTGGCCGCGATCGTGGTCGGCGCGGCGATCGTGGTTCTGGGCCTGCTGTTCGTGCTCGGCGTCCGACGACGGCGCTCGCCACGGCATGCCGCGGTCGGTGTGGGCGCGGGGGGTTTCGGGGGTGAAGCGAGGGGTGGCGCGGGTGCGACCCCGAGCGTGAGTCGCCCTGGTCCGGCGGGCGCAGGAGAGGGAGCGGGCGAGAAGGCGTCCGAGGAGGCTTCCGGGCACCGGGAGGCGTGGTAGCGTTGGGTGTGATGGTGCTCGGCTGTCTCACTCACTGGTACATCTCGCTGCTCTACGTGGTGCCCGTGCTGGCCGTCGGCGGCTGGGGCTGGTGGAGCGCGAAGCGGATGTCGAAGAACCGGCGCGGAGGACCTCGCAGCGGCGGCTCGCTCGACGCCGCGGGCAACTAGACCTCACCAGCGACGAAGCGTGGCCGTCAGCGGCTGCAGGACCTGAATTTAGGAGTTTCTTCGACGATCTTCAGGGGTACCTGACCAGCAAAGGATTGACTGACTGCAATGACTACGCAAACACCGATCCGTTCACCCACGGCCGAAGGTCTGACCGAGCGCGTCGACGCGATTGCCTGTCTGGATGAGAGCATGCGCCGCAAGGCGATCTCCGAGCGCCCGAGCGGTCATGGGCGCTATCTGGAGGTCCAGGGTCCCGGCGAGACGCTGCTGATCCCGCTGGGCACGGGCGTGATGCACATCGGGCGCGGGCTCTCCGCGGACCTGCACCTGGATGAGAAGTCGGTCTCGCGCCGGCACGCGATGCTGGTGCACCGCCCGACGGGACCTCGCCTGCTCGACGACCGCAGCTCCAACGGCACGTTCGTGAACGGCCGTCGCATCGTGCAGGCGGACCTGCACAACGGCGACGTGCTGCTGCTGGGGCGCGTCGTGCTGCGCTACCTCGAGCTCTGAGCGCTACAGCTCCTTGCACATCAGCGCGACGGTCTTGCCCTCGCCGTGCACGAGCCGCCCGACGTCGCGATAGCCGCGCGCGGCGTGGAAGGCGAGCGAGGCGTCGTTGCGCGGCTCGAGGTTGACGTCGCAGACGATCCGCCCGAATGGCTCGGCCGCCCGCTCCATCGCGTCGTACAGCCTTGCTCCGAGGCCGCGCCGACGCTGCGATTCACGGACGGCGATCCGGTCGAGATACAGGAAGCGCTCGTAGCGCCCGCTGAACCAGGCGTAGTTGGCACTGTCGTAGTCGGTTCCGGGCGCGACCGAGATCGCGAACGCTACGACCTCGCGGCCGCACTCGACCACGAGGCTGCGGTGGGCGAGCGCCAGGATGTAGCCGAGGCGCTTCTGATCGAGCGGGCTCAGCTCCCGCACGGAGGCTCGGTTCAGCTCGATCACGCGGGGCCAATCGGCACGCCCGAGCTCTCGTACGATCGCCTTCACGGTGCCTCCAGCTCTGTACCGCCGGCCCTCATCCTCAGAAGGCTATGCGACGTTCTGGGGGCGCAAGCGCGGCCCGGCGGCTAACGCAGCGTGGCACGGGAGGACGGCAACCGCTCATCCAGCGTCGGCTTGCCGTCGGCCTGCTCCTTGGAGCGGTACATCGCGCGGTCGGCGCGCTTGACGAGCTCGTCGGGGTCGAGGGTCCCGGCCTCGGCACAGGCCACGCCTACGCTGGCGCTCAACTCGACGGTCCCGATCGACAGCTCGAAGGGACTGCTCAGCGAGCCACAGACTCGCTCGGCGACACGGGTGGCGACCTCGACGCCGCGGATGTCGGGCAGCAGCACGACGAACTCATCGCCCCCGAGCCGTCCGACGCAATCCTCGCGTCTCACCAGAGAGCGCAGCCGCATCGCGACCTCGGCGAGCAGCTCGTCGCCCGCGGCATGACCGAAGCTGTCGTTGACGGGCTTGAAGCGGTCGAGGTCCACGTAGACGATGCCGGTGATCGCGGCATCGTCGCGATCCAGCTCGCGCTGGAGCAAATCGAGGATCGCGCCGCGGTTGTGGCAGCCGGTCAGCGCGTCGAAAGTCGCACGGCGCTCGAGCTCCTGGTGCGCGCGGGCGCTGTCGGTGACGTCGAGCACCGAGGTGATCGCGCCGCTGATCTCACCGTTGGGGCGCCGCAGCGTGCGCAGGCTGATCAGCGCGCGGCGCCACTCGCCGCCGCCCAGCACGATGTCGACTTCGGTGTCGTCGTCGACGCCGTCCTGCAATGTGTGCTCCAGAGCGGCCTCGAAGCTCGCGAGCCCCTCGCGCGTGAGCGTGCCGAGCAGCGAGCGCGCGGAGGGGGTGGGTCGATCCCCGTCCTGGGTTGCGAGCGGATCGTGGCTCGCCTCGCGCTGCTCCTCGGTGGCGTCGTTGAGGATCTGCGCCAGGCGCGTGTTGCAGTAGACGACGTTGCGCTCGCGATCGATTTGCATCAGGCCGACGGGCATCGCGTCGGTGAGGCGGCGCAGCAGCTCCTCGCGCTCCTGAAGGGCTTCCTGCGCGACCATCTCGGCGGAGACGTCGATCAGCTCGACGAGCACGTAGTTGCGATCGCCGCGGTTGAGGTAGTTGTGAAGCGTGGTGTCGACCCACACCCAGCTGCCGTCCTTGCGTCGACGCCGCAGGCGCGTGAGCTGCTCACGGCGTGTGGACAGCGTGGTCAGCCAGCCCTCGACGGCGCGGCCCTGATCGTCGGGGTGGATCTGGTCGAGCACCGACTTGCCGATCAGCTCCTCGGGCGTGTATCCGAACATCTGCGTGAACGCCTCGTCGCACTCGATCACCTTCGCGCCCTCATCCTCGAGCAGCGTGGCGAAGCGAGGCGCAGCGGGCAGCTCCTCGGCATCCTGTCCCGCGCAGGGCGCGGTCTCGTTGCTGGGCAGGATCACGCACAGCATCACGCCGTGGGGGTCGCGCAGGTCGAGGAAGTGAAGGGTCACCCAGCGCGAGGGCTTGTCGAGCATCCGCACTTTGCCGTTCACGGCCAGCTCGGACTCGAGTCGCGTCCACAGCGAGATCACCTCGGCGCGGTCGGCGGCGACAACCCCGTCGATCACGGCGCGACCCTCGATCGCGACCTGTCCGAGCAGCGGCACGCTGCCGGGGATCGGCACGATCAGGCCGTTGCTGGAGAGCGCGCAGACCAGCGCGTCGGGGTGCTCACGCAGCAGCGCTTCGGCCGCGTGCTCGACGGTGAGGTCATGTTGGGCTATGTCGCTGTCGGGCATCGTTATCTGATGGCTGTGAGCGTCGTTCTCCCCGGCGTTGCGCTTGACCGCGGTATCGGCGCGTGGGGGCGCCGACATGAGCCCGGGCGGAGCCGTTGGACGAGTCGGACCGACCATTTGGTCGATCGATCGGCCCGAGGCCCCGAGCCGTCGCCGGGAGCGGGAAATATCTGTCGCGAATGCCGTTGGCAGCTGATCGCACAGGCCGGTCGCGAGGCTGCGACGCTGGCTTCGGGAGACGAGCGTCTTCGCTCCTACGACGTGCGTGTGAAGCGGTAGTCGCAGACTCGAGTCTGGCCGGGGGAATACCATCCTTCTTTGCTTCGCGCTGGACTGGAAGGGGCCGCATCAACCGAATCGTTCGACGCATCTGGTGGGTGTCCAAAGGGCCGAGGCTTAGCCTCGCACTCGCGTGTGCTCTGGGCTGCCTCGGGCTTGGGGCGACCGGCTGCTACACGTCCTCGAATTCGTACTCCAATTCATACTGGTACTGCTGGGACAACCCAACCGAGGGTGGTCCACACCACCTCGGACATCCCGTCTCGGGTGACCACATCTGCTCAGACGAAGAGCTAGAGAGCGAGGGCGGTCCGCCCCGCTAGCCCGTAGGCCCTGGCAGCCGCCTCCGGATAATCCCTGCAAATAGGGAGATTTCCAGCGCGCCCGGCAAGATTCGAACTTGCGACCTCTCGCTCCGGAGGCGAGCGCTCTATCCACTGAGCTACGGGCGCTGGGAGCATCGAGTCTATTGCCCGATGCGATGCAGAGGGCGGCGACAGCCGACGCGCCGAAGGCTAGAACGGATACGGGGCCGCGACCGCGGCCGCGGGCTGATACCAGACCCCAAATGCGCAGATCGAAGCCCCGACAGCCCTGACGGGGACCCTGTTCAGCGCGCCCCCAGCCCCGCCGCGACGACGCCCATCGCAAGTGCGGCTACCGTAGCCCCCATGGACCTGTCCCTGTTCTTCGCGGGCACCGGCGGCTCGGTGCCGAGCGCTCGGCGCGGCCTGCCCGCGATCCTGGCTCGCATCGGCGGGGACCGGATCCTGTTCGACTGTGGCGAAGGCACGCAGCGCCAGCTCACGCGTTCGATCGGGCTCGTGGACATGGAATGCATCTTCATCACGCACTTCCACGCCGACCACTGGCTCGGCCTGCCGGGGATGCTGAAGTCCTTCGCGCTACGCGAACGCGAGCAGCCGCTGACCGTCTACGGCCCGCGCGGCCTGAACGAGCTGATGGCCGACATGCGCGTGATCTACGGCCGCCCGCCCTATGAGCTGAACGTCGTCGAGCTCGATCCCGCCGAGACCGTGCAGCGCGAGGGCTACCTGATCGCCGCGATCCCCGTCAGCCATCGCAGCCGCTCGGCTTTCGGCTACGCGATCGTCGAGCCGACCCGGCCCGGCCACCTCGACCCACAACTCGCCGAGCAGCTCGGCGTCAAGCCCGGCCCCGACTTCGGTCGCCTGCAGCGCGGCGAGACCGTCGACGGGGTTTCGCCCGAGCAGGTGATGGGTCCAGAGCGCGAGGGGCGCAAGATCGTGCTCTCCGGCGACACCGAGCCTTGCGAGGCGGTGAAGATCGCCGCCCACGAAGCGGACCTGCTCGTGCACGAGGCGACCTTCACCGAGGAGGAGGTCGACCGCGCCTCGCAGACCGCCCACAGCACCGCCCGTCAGGCCGCCGAGCTCGCACGCGACGCCGAGGTCAGGCTGCTGGCGCTGACCCACATATCCACGCGCTACGCGGGCGGGCAGCTTCGCGACGAGGCGCGTGCCGTGTTCCCCGCCACCGAGGCGCCCCGCGACTTCGACACGATCGAGGTGCCCTTCCCCGAGCGCGGCCGCGCCAAGCTCGAGCGCTGGTCCGAGCGCCAGGCGCGCGAGCGCGCCGCCGGCGGAAGCGGCAGCGAGGACGAGGCCGTCGAGAACGATCGCACCCACGACTCGGGGGGCGGCCAGAGCCGCGCCGACGCACCGTCTGAGGCCGTCGCCACGGGCCAAGGAAGCGTCACAAGCCCCTGATACATTCCTGAAGATCCTTTAACCCGGTCCCGTGAGGCCAGGAAGGAACCGATGGACGAGAGTAGTGAGAAGGTCGTCCTCCAAGAGGGGGACATACAGCGAGCGCTCACGCGCATCGCCCACGAGATCGCCGAGCGCAACCCCGGAGCCGGGGCAACCGCGGCTTCGGATCTCGCGATCGTCGGCATCCACAGCCGCGGCGCCTTCCTCGCGGAGCGCCTGCGCGACCTGCTCGAAGCGCTGCTCGATGCCGAGATCCCGCTTGGGGACCTGGATATCGGCTTCTACCGCGACGACGTCGCGAGCCGTCCCGACGCCCCGATCGTGCACGCCTCGCACATCGACTTCGACCTCAACGCCCGCACCGTGGTGATCGTCGATGATGTGCTGTTCACCGGGCGCACGGTGCGCGCGGCGATCGAGGCGCTGTTCGACTACGGCCGTCCCGAGCGCGTGCAGCTGGCCGTGCTCGCCGACCGCGGTCACCGCGAGCTGCCGATCCGTCCCGACTACGTCGGCAAGAACCTGCCGACCTCGCGCGCCGAGCACGTGCACGTCCGCGTGCGCGAGCTCGACGGCATCGATCAGGTCGCGATCGCGCCCGCGTCGCTGGAGGTCGCATGAGCGCCGTGAACGCGCCCGCCCGGGACAAGGAGGCACGCCGATGAATCATCTCCTCTCGATAGAAGACCTCGATCGCGCGACGATCGAGCGCATCACAGCCCAGGCCGCCCGCTTCGCCGAGGTCTCCGACCGTGAGATCAAGAAGGTGCCCGCGCTGCGCGGGCGGATGGTGCTGAACCTCTTCTACGAGGCTTCCACCCGCACGCGCAGCTCCTTCGAGCTCGCGGCCAAGCGCCTGTCCGCCGATGTCGTCAACTTCGCCGCGAGCGGTTCGAGCGTCGAGAAGGGCGAGTCGCTGAAGGACACGGTGCTCACGCTGAGCGCCCACAAGCCCGACGCGATCGTGCTGCGCACGCCCTGGGCCGGGGCCTCGGAGCTCGTCTCGAAATGGTGCAGCGCCGCGATCGTGAACGCGGGCGACGGCAAGCGCCAGCACCCCACGCAGGCGCTGCTCGACGTTTACACGCTGAAAAGCCGTCTCGGCGAGCTCGACGGGGCGAGCATCTGGATCGTGGGCGACGTCGCGCATTCGCGCGTCGCGCGCTCGAACATCATCGCCTTCCAGCGGATGGGCGCGAAAGTCACGGTCGCCGGGCCGCCCACGCTGATCCCGCGCGGCATCGAGGCGCTCGGCTGCGAGGTGCGCTTCACGCTCGAGCAGCTGCCCTCCGCCGATGTCGTGTACGCATTGCGGATGCAGAACGAGCGCATGAACCAGACCTGGGTGCCGTCGATCCGCGAGTACGCCGCCTGGTATCAGGTCAACGGCCGCCGGCTCTCCCCGCGCCAGGTGCTGATGCACCCGGGACCCGTCAATCGCGGCGTCGAGCTCTCCGGCGAGGTGGTCGACTCGCCACAGGCCGTGATCACCGCCCAGGTAGAGGCCGGCGTCGTCGTGCGCATGGCCGTGCTCTACGAGCTGCTCGCGGGCGCCAGGGCCGCGGTGCCCGCACCGAGCGCGGGCGCCTCGCCATCCTCCTCGGCCTCGCCCGCATCCAGCTCCGCTTCCGCGCCATCGGCGACACCCCCGACCGGGCGCCTGCACGCCGCCCCGCCCGTGGACCCCGCCCCCGGCGAGCCCCAGCCCGCGTGATGGCGGCCGCACCGCTCGTACACGGACCACGCCAAGTGGTCGACCTGCTGCTGCGGGATGTCCACGTGCTCGACCCCCGCACGCAGATCGACGCGCGCCGCGACGTGCGCGTGCACGAGGGGCAGATCGCCGAGCTGGGCGAGCCCGGCGCGCTCGCAAGCGAGCCCGGCGAGGAGCTGATCGAGGGCCGCGGCAACCGCCTGATGCCCGCCTTCTTCGACCCGCACGTGCATCTGCGCACGCCGGGCCAGGAGCACAAGGAGGACCTCGACACCGGCACCCGCGCCGCCGCCGCCGGGGGCTTTGCGGCCGTGCTCGCGATGCCGAACACCGACCCGGTGCTCGACTCCGCGCCGCTGCTCCGCTCGCTGCGCGACACAGCGGCGCGCGAAGCGCGCATATCAATCGGATTCATGCCCTCGATCACGCGCGGGCTGCAGGGCGAGCAGCTCACCGAGATGGCCGAGCTGCGGGAGGAGGGGGCCGTCGCCTTCACCGACGACGGCCGTCCCGTGACCAGCGCCGGGATGCTGCGCAAGGCGCTTCAGTACCAGCGCCTCTGCGGGGGCGTGATCGCGCTGCACGAGGAGGACCCCACGTTGTCGCACGGCGGCGCCATGCACGAGGGCGCGGTCAGCGCCGCGCTCGGGATCGGCGGCAT
The DNA here is from genome assembly GCA_036267655.1 of Solirubrobacteraceae bacterium. Classification (GTDB taxonomy): domain Bacteria; phylum Actinomycetota; class Thermoleophilia; order Solirubrobacterales; family Solirubrobacteraceae; genus Palsa-744. Next base: position 102,323 of record DATAVP010000027.1, on the reverse strand, counting down.
CCCCACGATCAGCGAGTCCACGATGGTCGCGCGTGACGCCGCGATCGCCGGGTATGAGGATGCCCGCGTGCACTTCCAGCACCTCAGCTGCGTCGCCTCGGTCGAGGCCGTCGCCCACGCGAAGGCCAAGGGCTTCCGGGTCAGCACCGAGGTTTGCCCGCACCACCTGCTGCTCACCGAGGAGGACGTGCGCGGAATGGACACGCGCATGAAGATGAACCCCCCGCTCGCCGGCGAGGCCGACCGCCAGGCGCTGATCGAAGGGCTTCGCAGCGGCACGATCGACTGTGTCGCCACCGATCACGCCCCGCACGCGCGCGAGGAGAAGGAGGTGCCCTTCGAGCAGGCGCCGATGGGGACCACGGGCCTGGAGACCGCCTTCGCCGCGCTCTACACCGGGCTCGTGCTGCCCGGGATCCTCGAGCTCGGCCTGCTCGTGCAGCGGATGACCGCGGGCGCCGCCCTGTATGAGCTGCCCACCCACACGATCGCGCCCGGCGAGCCCGCGAACCTGACGCTCGTCGACCTCGACGCCGAGTTCATCGCGGGCGAGCGCGGCTGGGAGAGCCGCTCTGAGAACTGCTGCTTCGCGGGACGCAAGCTCCAGGGCAAGGTGCTGCTCACGCTCTCCGGCGGCGCCGTTGTCTATCGCGAGCGCGCCTTCTCCGTGGTGGGCGCATGAGGCCGGCGAGCCGCTGATGGCCCTGCTCGAGCGCGAGCGCGCCGCGCTGATCGTCGTCGACGTGCAGGAGGGCTTTCGGCCCTACGCCTCCTTCGCCGGTGTCGCCGAGTCCTGCCGTCGGCTGCTGGCCGCCGCGCGCATCCTCGGGCTGCCCGCGCTCGTCAGCGAGCAGTACCCGAAAGGCCTGGGACAGACCGCGCCCGAGCTGGAAGTGGGGGAGGAGATATTGATCGAGAAGACGATCTTCTCCGCTGCTCGCGCCGAGGGCTTCGATCTGAAGGACCGCTCGCAGGCGATCGTCTGCGGCATCGAGACACACGTCTGCGTCTCTCAGACGGCCCACGACCTCCTCGGCCAGGGCGTCGAAGTCCACGTCCCCGCCGACGCCGTCGGCTCGCGCCACCAGCTCGACTACGAGCGCGGGCTCGAGCGCCTCGAGCGCGCCGGGGCCGTCGTCGGCACCGTCGAGAGCGCGCTGTTCGAGCTGCTGCGGCGCGCGGGCACCCCGGAGTTCAAAGAAGTCCAAAAACTGATTCTGTGAGCAGCGTGAGGAGCACAGAAGACGGCTACGTCCTGCTCGAGGACGGCACGCGCTTCGACGGCGACTTCTGCGGGGCCGAGCAGCCCGCGGTCGGCGAGGTCGTGTTCACGACCGGCATGTCCGGCTATCAGGAGTCGATGACCGATCCATCCTTCGCGGGCCAGCTCATTACCTTCACCTACCCGCACATCGGCAACTACGGGATCAGCACGCCCGCGATGGAGTCCGAGCGCCCGTGGGCGCGCGCCGCGATCATGCGCGAGGCCTGCAACCGCGAGGACGCGCCCACCGCCGAGCGCGGCTGGCTCGACTGGCTCACCGACTGCGGCGTCAGCGCCATCTCCGGGATCGACACCCGCGCGCTCGTGCGCCACATTCGCGACGCGGGCTCGATGCGCGGGGGCGTGTTCCCCGCGAGCATCGCCGTCTCCCAGGCGCGCGAGCTGATCGCGGCAGAGCCACCGATGGCGGGCCAAGACCTCGCCACGCTCGTCACCCCCAGGGAAGTCACCCGCCACGGCCAGGCGGGCGACGGGCCGCACATTGCCGTGATCGACACCGGCATCAAGGCCTCGATGGTGCGCGAGCTCGTCGAGCGCGGCGCGCGCGTCACGCTTCACCCCTGTACCTCGAGCGCCGCCGAGCTGCTGGCGGAGGACCCCGACGCCGTGTTCCTCGCCAACGGCCCCGGCGACCCCGCCGCGCTTGACTACGTCGTTGAGACCGTACGCGAAATCGTCGGGCAGAAGCCGGTGTGGGGGATCTGCCTCGGGCACCAGCTGCTGTGCCGCGCCGTGGGCCTTGAGACCTTCAAGCTGCCCTTCGGGCACCGCGGCGCGAACCACCCCGTCAAGGACCTGCAGACCGGCAGGGTCGAGATCACCTCGCAGAACCACGGCTTCGCCGCGGTCGGCCCCGGCGGCGTGCGCACGATCGAGCACGACGAGCCCGTGCGCTGGGAGACCGACTTCGGCGCCGCCGCGCTCTCGCACGTCAACCTCTATGACCGCACCGTCGAGGGCCTCGAACTGCTCGAGGTGCCCGGCGGCACCGTGCAGTACCACCCCGAGGCCGGGCCAGGGCCGCACGACTCGCTGTACCTGTTCGACCGGTTCCTCGCACGGATCGAGGCCGACTGATGCCCAAGCGCGAGGACATCCAGAAGATCCTGATCCTCGGCTCGGGTCCGATCGTGATCGGCCAGGCCGCCGAGTTCGACTACTCCGGCGTGCAGGCCTGCAAGGTGCTGCGCGAGGAGGGCTATGAGGTCGTGCTCGTGAACTCGAACCCCGCCACGATCATGACCGACCCCGAGTTCGCGGAGGCCACCTACATCGAGCCATTGCTGCCCGGCCCGGTGACGCAGGTGATCGAACGCGAGCGCCCCGACGCGCTGCTCGGCACGCTCGGCGGGCAGACCGCGCTGAACCTCGCCAAGGCGCTGCACGACGACGGCACGCTGGAGCGCTTCGAGGTCGAGCTAATCGGCGCCAACTACGAGGCGATCGCCTGCGCCGAGGATCGCGAGCTGTTCGGCGAGGCGATGGTGAAGGCGGGGCTGCGGATGCCCAAGAGCGCGATCGCCACCTCGCTCGCAGAGGCGCAGGCCGCGGCCGCCGACGTCGGCCTGCCCTGTGTCGTACGTCCAGCCTTCACGCTCGGCGGGCGCGGCGGCGGCATCGCACGCACGCCCGAGGAGTTCGAGCGGATCGCCGCCGGCGGGATCGAGGCCTCGCCGATCGGCCAGGTGCTGCTCGACGAGTCGGTGATCGGCTGGGGCGAGTTCGAGCTCGAGGTGATGCGCGACGCAGCCGACAACGTCGTGATCGTCTGCTCGATCGAGAACGTCGACCCGATGGGCGTGCACACCGGCGACTCGGTCACGGTCGCCCCCCAGCAGACGCTCACCGACCACCTCTACCAGCAGCTGCGCGACCAGGCGCTGACCGTGATCCGCGCCGTCGGCGTCGAGACCGGTGGCTCGAACGTGCAGTTCGCCGTCAATCCCGAGACCGAGGAGATCCTCGTGATCGAGATGAACCCGCGCGTCTCGCGCTCATCGGCGCTCGCATCGAAGGCCACCGGCTTTCCGATCGCGAAGATCGCCGCGCGGCTGGCGGTCGGCTACCTGCTCGATGAGATCGACAACGACATCACCGGCGTCACGCCCGCCTGCTTCGAGCCCACGATCGACTACGTCGTCGTGAAGTGGCCGCGCTTCGCCTTCGAGAAGTTCCCGGGCTCAGACCCCGAACTCTCCACGCACATGAAGTCCGTGGGGGAGACGATGGCGATCGGGCGCACCTTCCAGCAGGCCTTCGCCAAGGCGCTGCAGTCGCGCGAGCTGGACAAGCCGCCCGCGGTGGCCGAGCTGAGCGAGGAGCAGCTGCTCGCGCGCCTGGAGCGCCCGTGGCCCGATCGCTACGAGGTCGTGCTCGAGCTGCTGCGCCACGGCACGAGCATCGAAGCGGTCAACGAGCTGACCAAGATCGACCCCTGGTTCCTCGCGGAGCTGCGCACGATCGCACTCGACCCGCAGGCGCCGTTCCAGGGCGAGCGCTCGTTCATGTCGGTCGACACCTGCGCCGCGGAGTTCCCCGCGCGCACGCCCTACTTCTACTCGGGCTGGGAGCGCGCGGCGCGCAGCGAGGTCAGCCGCTCGGAGAACGGCCACGGCGAACCCAAGCGCTCCTCGGTCGTGATCCTCGGCTCGGGGCCGAACCGCATCGGCCAGGGCATCGAGTTCGACTACTGCTGCGTGCATGCCGCGATGACCGTGCGCGACTCGGGCATGGAAGCCGTGATGGTCAACTGCAACCCCGAGACCGTCTCCACCGACTACGACACCTCCGACCGCCTGTACTTCGAGCCGCTCACGCTCGAGCACGTGCTCGCGGTCGTGGCGGCCGAGCAGCCGCGCGGGCTGATCCTGCAGTTCGGGGGACAGACGCCGCTGAAGCTCGCCGCCGGGCTGCAGGCCGCAGGCGTGCCGCTGCTCGGCACGAGCGTCGACGCGATCGACCTCGCCGAGGACCGCGGGCGCTTCGGCGCGCTGCTCGAGCGTCTCGGCTACAAAGCGCCGCCCTATGCCACGGCCCGCTCGGTCGAGCAGGCGCTCGACTGCGCCGAGGACGTGGGCTTCCCGCTGCTCGTGCGCCCCTCATACGTGCTCGGCGGGCGCGCGATGGAGATCGTCTACTCGCGCGAGGGCCTGGCCGACTACCTGCGCCGCGAGTCCGGCGAGGGCAGCGAGATATTCCTCGACCGTTTCCTCGAGAACGCCACCGAGGTCGACGTCGACGCGCTCTGCGACGGTCGCGAGGTCTGGATCGGCGGGATCATGCAGCACGTCGAGGAGGCCGGCATCCACTCCGGCGATTCCGCCTGCGTGCTGCCGCCGCACTCGCTCGGCGAGGAGATGCTCGAGCAGATCCGCACCGCCACGCGCGAGCTCGCGCTCGCGATCGGCGTGGTCGGGCTGCTGAACGTCCAGTACGCCGTGCACGCGGGCGAGCTGTACGTGATCGAGGCCAACCCGCGCGCCTCGCGCACGGTGCCGTTCGTCTCGAAGGCCGTCGGCCTGCCGCTGGCCAAGCTCGCCTGCCGGATCATGCTCGGAGAGTCGATCGCCGAGCTGCAGCTGCCGCGCGAGCGCGAAGGCGTCGGCTTCGGCGAGCACGTCTCGGTCAAGGAGGCCGTGCTGCCGTTCGACCGCTTCGAGGGCTCCGACGCCGTGCTCGGCCCCGAGATGCGCTCGACCGGCGAGGTCATGGGGATCGCGCGCGACTTCCCGACCGCCTTCGCGAAGGCGCAGGCCGCCGCGGGAGTGCCGCTGCCGATGCAGGGCGCCGTCTTCATCACCGTCACCGACGCCGACAAGGAGGCCGCCTCGGGGATCGCGCAGACGCTGCACGACATCGGCTTTCAGATCCTCGCCACGCGCGGCACCGCCGAGACGATCGCGCGCATGGGCGTGCCGGTCACGCGCCTGAACAAGCTCGGCGAGGGCTCGCCGCACGTGGTCGACTGGATCGAGCGCGGCGACGTCGATCTCGTCGTCAACACGCCGACCGGCGTCGGCGCGCGCACCGACGGCTATGAGATCCGCCGCGCCGCGGTCGCGCACGGGATTCCCTGCCTGACCACGCTCGCCGCGGGAACCTCGGCCGCGCGCGCGATCGCGAGCGCCAAGCGCGGCGGCGCCCCCGAGGTGCTGTGCCTGCAGGAGCTTCACGGCGTCCGCGGCGCCGACGCCAAGCTCGAGCGCCGCCAGGCCCAGCGGCGCGAGTCCGACCGCGCACACGCCGACGGGGTTCCCGCGGCGTGAGCGACTGGAGCGCAGCGCCCGCGCCGCTCGAGCGTCGGCTGCTGACGGTCCTGGGCGTCGATCGGCTGGGCGCCTACCGCGTGCTGCGCGTCGCCGACGTCGAGACGCCCGAGCCGCGACCGGGCCAGTTCGCGATGCTCACTGCGGCCGAGCGCTGGGGCGCGGGCGAGGACGAGCGGCCCTACCTCGCCCGCGCCTTCTCGGTCGCCAGGCGGCGCGTGGGCGAGTCGCAGTTCCTGCTCGAGGACGTCGGCCCCGGGACGGAGCGGCTGTGCGAGCTGGGGGAGGGCGACCCGCTGTGGGCGCTCGGGCCGCTCGGCAAGGGCTTTCAGGCGCCAACGCAGCGCCGGCGCGCGATCCTTGTCGGCGGCGGCGTCGGGATCGCGCCGCTGGCGATCCTGCAGGATGTGCTGGAGGCCGAGGGCGCGACCGAGGTGACGGTGCTGCTCGGCTTTCGCGACGCCGCGCGCGCCGAGGGGGCCGCGCTCCTGCGCGAGGCGCGCGTAGCCACCGACGACGGCTCGGTCGGCCATCGGGGCCTGTTGACCGACCTGCTCGCGCCCGAGCTCGAGCGCGACCCGCGGGCGGTCGTCTATGCCTGCGGCCCCGCGCCGCTGCTCGAGGCCGTGCGGGCCTTGTGCGCCGAGGCCGGCGTGCCCGGGCAGCTCGCGCTCGAGGCCGGCATGGCCTGCGGCTTCGGGGCCTGCTTCGGCTGCGCGGTGCCAAAGCGCGGCGGCGGCTACCTGCGGGTGTGCCTCGACGGGCCGGTGATCGACGCCGCCGAGCTCGAGCACGTGGACGCCCACGCCGGGGCGCCCGCTTGAGCGCCGCGGCCGATTCCCGGCCCGCGAGCGAGGTCGAGTTCTGCGGCCTGCGGCTCGCGCATCCGGTGATCAACGGCTCGGGCACGTTTGACGCGATCGCCGCGCGGCGCGTGTTCGGCGCCGCGCTCGCCCGCGAGTTCCCGTTCGCGGCTTATGTCTCGAAGACGATCACGCTGCAGCCGCGCGCCGGCAACCCCGCGCCGCGGCTGTGGGAGGCCGCGGGCGGCATGATCAACTCGATCGGGCTCCCGAACAAGGGTCTCGACGACTACCTGGCCGAGGACCTGCCGCGGCTCGCCGAGCTGCTCGCGGAGGCCGCCGCCCCCGGCCAGGCGCCGGTGCCGCTGATCACGAACGTGATGGGCTCGACCGGCGAGGAGCTAGCGACGCTCGTGGCCGCCTGCGAGCAGCGCCCGGAGATCGCGGCGATCGAGCTGAACGTCTCATGCCCGAACGTCGAGACGGGCCTCGACATCGGCGCCGACCCGGCCCAGCTCGAGCAGGTCGTGAGCAGCTGCCGTCCGCGCACGCGAAAGCCGCTGATCGTGAAGCTGACGCCGAACACCGCCGACGTCGCGGCCTGCGCAGAAGCAGCCGAGGCGGGCGGCGCGGACGCGGTCTCGCTGATCAACACGCTGCGCGCGATGGCGCTCGCGCCCGCCGATCGGCGCGCAAGACAGACGCAGGGCGCGCGCGAGCGCTGGCTCGGCGGCGGCACCGGCGGGCTGTCGGGCCCGGCGATCCGCGTCGTGGCGCTCGCGCAGGTGGCGGCGGTCGCGGCGCGGGTGGGCCTCCCGGTGATCGGGATGGGGGGTGTGCAGCGAAGCGCGCATGCGCGCGATCTGCTCGATGCGGGCGCAAGTTTGGTGGCCGTCGGCACCGAGAGCTTTCGCAATCCGACTGTGGCAACCGACATCGCCCGCGAGCTGCGCGGTTGACCGCAAAAGAGGGCCGCGCGTGTTCCACGTACGGGCGCTCGGCGGTCGATCTGCGCTCATAAATTCGCAACGAGCGGACGTTTCAGCGGGGCCGGGCGGGCACTGAAAACCCGTGCAAACCGAGCCCGCCACCGTCCAGCAGGCTCGACACGCCTGCACCTCAAGTTGAGCTTCAGATGAATTCACCGACTTTGTCTTGATCGCCTGCTTCGGGTGTGTAGACTCGCCGCCCATGGCGACGGCGACCAGTACGACGTCCTCAAACACATCAATGGCCCCAGAGCGATCCCTCAACCAGAGAATGGACGCGCTCGCAAGGGCCAACCAAATCAGAATCAAGCGCGCTCAGCTCAAGCGCGACCTCAAGTCCGGGCGCCTCTCGATCCACGCCCTGCTGCTGAATCCGCCCGAGTACGTTGAGACCGCGAAGGTCTTCGACATGCTGCTCGCGGTGCCGAAGTACGGGCGCGTGAAGGTCAACAAGATCCTCGCCCACTGCCGTATCGCGCCGAGCAAGACGATCGGGGGACTCTCCGAACGTCAGCGCTCGGAGCTGATCTCCCTGCTGCACCGCTAGACCGCGGCTTCCCCCGCTCGCGCCATTAGGGTTGCGCGCCGTGGCACGCGTGTTCGTCATCACAGGGCCGTCGGGGGTCGGCAAGGGGACGTTGATTCGCGGCCTGATGGAGCGCCGGCCGGGCCTGGAGCTGTCGGTCTCGGCGACGACCCGCGGCCCGCGCCCGGGGGAGGAGGACGGCGTCGACTACCACTTCCTCACGCGCGAGGAGTTCGACGGGCGCGTGGCGGCGGGCGACTTCGTGGAGCACGCCGACTACGCCGGGCGCTCCTACGGCACGCTGCGCTCGGAGCTCGAGGACCGCGTCGCGGCGGGCAAGCCGGTCGTGCTCGAGATCGAGGTCCAGGGCGCGCGCCAAGTGCGCGCGGCGATGCCCGAGGCCGTGCAGGTGTTCATCGCGCCGCCGTCGCTGCAGGCGCTGCGCACGCGCCTGATCGGGCGCGGCACCGACGACTCCGAGGAGGTCGAGCGGCGCCTGCGCGTCGCCGAGCAGGAGCTGGCAGCGCAGCCCGAGTTCGCGCACGTCGTCGTCAACGACCGGCTCGAAGACGCGCTGTCGCAGCTGACCGGCATCGTCGCGGGCGAGCTCGACTGAGCCCACTACACTGAGGCTCCCCGAGGAAAGGCATCAGCAACCGTGATCTCCCCCCGCATCGACCGTCTGCTCACCAACGTCGATTCAAACTACGCGAGCGTCGTCGTCTCGGCCAAGCGCGCGCGACAGATCAACAGCTACTACCACAACCTCGGCGAGGGCACCTTCGATGAGTTCCCGCCCCCGATGATCGAAACCGGCTCGAAAAACTATTTGACGATCGCCCTCGAGGAGGTCGCAGCCGGGAAGATCAAGTACCACTACCGGTAGGCCAGGAGACCGGTGAGCGGCGTCTTGGCGGCCGGCTGCTCGCGCAAAGCTCGGTCCACGACTTGCTAGGTCGCTCCAGTAGCTCTACAACGTAGTCATGGCGCGCATCCTGCTGGGCGTTAGCGGCGGCATCGCCGCGTACAAGGCGCTCGAGCTCGTGCGCCTGGCAACGGAGGCCGGTCACGCGGTGCGCGTGGTGCAGACGCCGAACAGCCGCCGCTTCGTGGGGGAGGCGTCGTTCGCGGCGCTGACGGGAGCCCCGGTGCTGGTGAGCGAGTTCGACCGCGACCCGGCGCGCGGCGCGTTCCCGGGCGAGGAGCAACCGTCGCACGAGCCGATCGGCCACCTGCAGCTCGTGGCGAACGCCGACGTGTACCTGATCGCGCCGGCTTCGGCGAACACGATCGCCAAGCTGGCGCATGGGCTGGCGGAGGATCTCTTGAGCAGCTGCGCGCTCGCGGCGAGTTGCCCGGTGCTGGTTGCGCCGGCGATGAACAACCACATGTACGAGCACGCGGCGACGCGCGCGAACGTGCAGACGCTGCGTGAGCGCGGGGTGCAGATCCTCGAGCCGGGTGTGGGTCGCCTGGCCTCGAAGGGCGAGCAGGGCGTTGGCCGGCTGGCCGAGCCGCCCGCGCTGCTGGCTGCGTGCGAGGCGGCGCTGTCCACCCCCACCGAATCGACCGCGCCACCGACCGGACCCGTGCATCTGAACGGCTCGGGCCCGACGGCGCGCGAGAGTTGGCGCGGCCTGCGGGTGCTGGTCACGGCGGGCGGGACGCGCGAGCCGATCGACAGCGTGCGCTTCGTTGGCAACAGCTCCTCAGGGCGGATGGGCCTGGCGCTGGCGGAAGCGGCGCGCGCGCGTGGCGCGGAGGTGACGCTGATCGCGGCGAACGTGCCACTGGCGAGCGACCGGGCGATCGCCCGGGTCGAGGTGGGCACGGCGGCGGAGCTGGAGCGCGCCTGTGAAGCGGAGTTCCCCTCCTGCGACGTGCTGTTGATGGCGGCGGCGGTCGCGGACTTCCGCCCGGCCAGCCCGCGTGAGGACAAGATCAAGAAGGCGGGGCAGAGCGGGCTGTCGCTCGAGCTCGAGGCGACGAACGACGTGCTCGCGGGCCTCTCGGCCGACCGTCGTCCCGGTCAGACGCTGGTCGGGTTCGCGGCCGAGCACGGCGATCGGGCAGTCGAGCTCGGGAAGCGCAAGCTCGCCGAGAAGCGCCTGGACGCGATCGTGGTGAACGACATCTCACGTGCGGACATCGGCTTCGAGGTCGACGCGAACGAGGTCACGATCCTGACGGCCGATCGCGCGCCGGCGACGAGCGGCACAGCGCCGGCGACGCTCGTGGCCACGCACGCCTCGACGGTGGGATCGCTCGAGCCGGGCGCCACGGTGACGGTCGCGCGCACGAGCAAGGCGCGAGTCGCGGAGGCGGTGCTCGACGCGGTATGGGCGCTGCGCGGCGCTCGTTAAAATGCGTCGCACATGGACACGGTCTATGACCTCTATCGACGTGGTTGCGAGCTGCTCGACCACGGCGACTATCAGGCGGCGATCGTCCCGCTGAGCAAAGCTCGCGACCACGAACCGGAGAAGGCCTCGATCCGCGAGGCGCTGGGGCGTGCGCTGTTCCACGCCCAGCGCTACGAGGGCGCGGCCGCGGAGTTCGAGGCGGTCGCACAGAACACGCCGACGAACGACTACGCGCTGTTCTGCCTGGGACGCTCGATGCAGCTGCTGGGCCGCCATCGCGAGGCCTGCCAGCCGCTGGCGCTCGCCTGCTCGCTGCGTCCCGAACGCGAGGACTACCGCAAGTACCGTGACCGCGCGCGACGCGACGCGACGCGATCCTGAGCGCGGAGACGGCGCCTCACAGAGCGCCCGGATCCCCTCGCATGCAGGGAAAGCTGCTCCGCGCGGACAGCCCGATGCTATGCTCGATTGAGAACTTTCGAACCGGCGTGCAGACGTCGGCGGTCGTACCGAAAGTGGGCGCAGGCCCGCTTTTTTTGCGTAAAGGAGCAATTTGATGACACCCATTCAGGCGGATATCGAACGACGGCTCGCGCTCAGCGAGCCCGATGTCGAGGTGCTGCTGGCCGAGGTTCTCGGCGGCCGTTCGCTGCGCGTGTTCATCGACCATCCGGACGGGGTCTCGCTCGAGCTGTGCGAGCGCGTGACGCTACAGCTGAGCGACCTGCGCGAGCGCTACTCGCTCGAGGTCTCCTCGCCGGGCTCCGAGCGCCCGCTGACCAAGCCGGCCCACTTCCGCCGCTTCGTGGGGCGCCGCGCTCGCGTGCGCACCCGCCACCCGCGCCCGGTCGTGCATGAGAGCGGCGCGCTTCACGCCAGCGCCGCGGAGCGTGCGGTCAAGAGCTTCACCGGCGAGCTGGTGGGGGCCTCCGAGGAGGAGGTCACGCTGGCTGCCGAAGGGGGAGTAATCGCGATCCCGTATTCGGAGATTCGCCGATCCAACCTCGTCGAGGAGTAATCCATGTCACGCGAAATCCTTGAGGCCATGCATGCGCTTGCGCGCGAGAAGGGCATCGAGCCCGAGAAGCTGATGATCGCGCTCGAGGACGCGCTGCTGTCGGCCTACAAGAAGCAGCCGGGCTCGGCCAAGTACGCGCGCGTCGAAATGGACCGCGAGACCGCGGACTTCCGCGTGATCGAACTGATCATCCCCGAGCGCCTGGAGGCGCACCTGATCGTCGAGACGATCGACGAGGAAACCACGGTGGACCCCGAGACGGGCGAGATGCGCGAACCGGAGGACCCCGAAATCGACCCGGCGAAGTTCGCCGAATACCGCGATCAGATCGACGAGCGCGACGTGACCCCCGACGACTTCGGGCGAATCGCGGCGCAGACCGCCAAGCAGGTGATCCTGCAGCGGATCCGCGAGGCCGAGCGCGACATGATGTACGAGGAGTACCGCGACCGCGTCGGCGAGCTGATCACGGGCATCGTGCAGCAGTCGGACTCGCGCTACACGCTCGTGCAGCTGCGCGAACGCGTCGAGGCACTGCTGCCGAAGTCCGAGCAGGTCGAGGGCGAGCGCTACGACCACTCGCAGCGGATCAAGGCCGTGATCAAGGAGGTCTCGCCTTCGACGAAGGGACCGGCGATCATCGTCTCGCGGCGCGACCCCGAGCTGATCAAGAAGCTGTTCGAGCTGGAGGTCCCTGAGATCGCCGACGGCCTGGTCGAGATCGCAAACGTGGCACGCGAGCCGGGCTACCGCTCGAAGATCGCGGTGATCTCCCACACCGACGGCGTCGACCCGGTCGGCGCGTGCGTCGGCCCGCGCGGCTCGCGCGTGCGGATGGTCGTCTCGGAGCTCCGCGGCGAGAAGATCGACATCATCCCCTTCAACGACGAGCCCGCCCGCTTCGTGGCGAAGGCGCTCTCGCCGGCGCGCGTGCGCGAGGTGCTGGTCGACGACGACGCCAAGCAGGCGACGGTGATCGTGCCCGACGATCAGCTCTCGCTGGCGATCGGCCGCGAGGGTCAGAACGCGCGCCTGGCGGCGCGACTGACCGGTTGGCGCGTGGACATCCGCTCGGAGACCGAGTTCGCGGCCGAGGAGGCCGAGCACGGCTACGAGGAGGAGGAGGTGCAGGGGCGCTGCGCGGCGGTCCTCTCCAACGGACGCCGCTGCCCGAACGCCTCGCTTCCGAACTCGCGCTACTGCGGCATCGAGAGCCACCAGGCGCTGGCGAACATCGACAGCGACAACGTCGCGGACCTGACGCCTGGCGGCGCGACGAGCAACGGCGCCGAGCAGGCGATCGAGCAGGCCGTGATCGAGGAGACCCTGATCGACCAGGCCACGGAGACGGCCGCAGAGGAGCCGGCGCCATAGGCGCTCACGTTCCCCGACGCCGTTGCGTCGGCTGTGGACGGATCGCGCCGAAGTCGGAGCTGCTGCGAATCGCGGCAGACCCCGCGGACGCCTCGGGCCGACCACACGCCGTCCTCGATCGACGCGCGCTGATGCCGGGCCGCGGCGCCTATCTGTGCCGGCAGACCGGTGGCGAGCGCCCGTCCGAGGATTGCCTGGCGCTCGCGACGCGTCGTCGTGCGATCGCCCGCGCGCTGCGCCGTCCGATCACAGGCGAGCTCGTGCTGAATGACTCCAAGCTCGTAGAATCGGTGAGCCCGTGAGCAAGAAGAGAGTCCACGAACTAGCCAAGGAGCACGGCCTTTCCAGCAAGGAGCTGCTGGAGAAGCTTCACGCTGCCGGAGTAGAGGCGAAGGCCGCGGCATCCTCGGTGGAGGAGGCGCTCGCGCTGAAAGCCCTCGGCGGCGGGAGCGCCGCTGCCGGGGCGAACGGGAGCGCGGCCGCGAGTGCGCCGCCCGCTGCCACCACGCCAACGCCCGGCGCGCCCACGCCACCCGCTCCGGCTACGCCAAGGCAACCAGTACCGGCCGCGCAGCCTAAACCCGCGCCGGCTTCATCACCCAAACCAGCGCCCGCCACGCCACCGCAGACGCTATCGGCAAGCGCCGCGCCTGCGACCCCCGCGAAACCGGCAGCTCCGGCGGCGCCTGCTCCCGCGGGCGCGACCCCCCCGGCACAACCGGCGGCGGGTCAGCCGGCCCAGGCGGGCGGCGAGCGCGTGCGCCCGACGCGCGACTCGCGCACGGGCGAGCGCACCCCGGGCGACATCGGCCCGGGCGGCCGCCGTCGCGTGGTGATCGACTCACAGGCCTCGCGCCGCCAGCAGGGCGGCCCGGCGAACCAGCCGCAGCGGCGCCCGCGCCGTGGACGGCGCCGCCGCGGCACCTACGACGACACGGTGGCGCCGATCGACAACACGGCGATGGAGGCGACGGACGAGGTTCGCGTGAACTCGGGCTCGACGGTCAAGGACGTGGCGGAGTACCTGGGCGTGCCGGTGCCGGAGGTGATCAAGAAGCTGATGACGTTGGGCGAGATGGCGACGCTGACGCAGACGCTCTCGGACGAGGCGATCCAGGTGCTGGCGGACGAGTTCGAAAAGAAGATCGAGATCGTCCACGCGGCGGACGACGTGGAGGTCGAGCCGACGTTCGAAGACGCGGCGGAGGACATGGTCGCGCGCCCGCCGGTGGTGACGATCATGGGCCACGTCGACCACGGCAAGACCTCGCTGCTGGACGCGATCCGCACGACGGAGGTGGCGGCGGGCGAGGCGGGCGGGATCACTCAGCACATCGGCGCCTACCAGGTGCACCACGGCGGCAAAGAGATCACGTTCCTGGACACGCCGGGCCACGAGGCGTTCACGGCGATGCGCGCCCGCGGCGCGCGCGTGACGGACCTGGCGGTGATCGTGGTGGCGGCGGATGACGGCGTGAAGCCGCAGACCGAGGAGGCGATCGACCACGCACGCGCGGCGGAGGTGCCGATCATCGTGGCGGTGAACAAGATCGACAAGGAGGGCGCGCAGCCGGAACGCGTGCGCACGGAGATGACCCAGCACGGCCTGCAGCCTGCGGAGTGGGGCGGGGAAATCGAGTTCGTGGACGTGAGCGCGAAGACCCACCAGGGGCTCGACGGCCTGCTGGACACGATCCAGGTGGTGACGGACCTGGAGGAGCTGAAGGCGAACAGCAGCGCGGAGGCCTCGGGCACGGTGATCGAGTCGAAGCTCGACCCGGGCCGCGGCCCGGTGGTGAGCATCCTGATCCAGCGCGGCACGCTGCGCGTGGGCGACGCGCTGGTGGCGGGCGCGCACTTCGGGCGCGTACGCGCGATGCACGACTTCATGGGCGCGAAAGTCAAGCGCGCGACGCCGGGCGAACCGGTCGAGGTGCTGGGCTTCGACGGCGTGCCGGAGGCGGGTGAGATCGTGCGCGTGGTCGAGAACGAGCGCCGCGCGCGCCAGCTCGCGGGCGAGCGCGCGAACCGCCTGAAGACCGAGGCGCTGGCGCGCCGCTCGGGTCGCAAGGTCTCGCTGGAGGACGTGTTCAAGCTGGCCCAAGAGGGCACGGTCAAGGAGCTGAGCCTGGTCGTGAAGGCCGACGTGGCGGGCTCGCTGGAGGCGCTTGAGGACGAGATCGCAAAGCTGCCGCAGCAGGAGGTGAACGTCAACATCATCCACCGCGGGGTGGGTGGGATCAACGAGTCCGACGTGATGCTCGCCTCCGCCTCGGAGGGCGTGATCCTGGCGTTCAACGTACGCCCGGTCGGCGAAGCGCGCCAGATCGCCGACCGCGAGGGCGTCGAGATCCGCTCCTATGCGGTGATCTACCGCGCGATCGACGAGCTGCGCGCGGCGATGCAGGGGATGCTCGAGCCTGCGGAGGTCGAGACGGCGCTGGGCCAGGCAGAGGTCCGCCAGCTGTTCCGCGCCTCGAAAATCGGCACGATCGCGGGCTCGTTCGTCACGGAGGGCAAGGTCACACGCGGGGCGAAAGTCCGCGTTGTGCGCGAGGGCACGGTGATCTACGACACGACGGTCGACAGCCTGCGCCGCTTCAACGACGACGCGCGCGAGGTCACGAGCGGCTTCGAGTGCGGGATCGTGCTGGCGAACTTCCAGGACCTGCGCGAGGGCGACGTGCTGGAGACCTACGAGACGCGGCTGCAGGAACGCGAACTCTCCTCCTGAGGCGAGAGCCGGGGGCCACGAGCGGCTCGGCGGGGCCGGGCGGCTCGGCCGAGGCGCGAGTGAGGCACCATGGATTGCGCGGCGCCCACGCGACGTGAGAGAAATCGATCAGCGCTTCTTCGAGGCAGAGGCAGGCGAGTAGGATGAGCACAGGACGGATGCGTCGAGTAGATGAGGCGATTCGCCAGGTGGTGGGCGACGCGGTCGCCCTGAATTTGAAGGACCCAAGGGTGGGATTTGTAACGGTGACCGATGTCAGGACAAGCCCCGATCTGCGCCATGCGCGCGTCTATGTGAGCGTGCTGGGCGAGGGTGGTCGGGCCTCGGAGCCGGAGCAGCGCGAGGCGAGCTTGGAGGGCCTGCAAAGCGCGCATGGCTATCTGCAGGGTCGCGTGGCGGCGGAGCTGCGGCTGAAGCGCACGCCGGAGCTGGAGTTCGCCTACGACGACACGACGGACCGTGCGCTGCGCGTCGAGGAGTTGCTCGAGGAGATCGGCGAGGCATGAGCGCGGCTCCGGTGGTGGCGGACACGCGGGCGCAGGTGCTGGCGCGGATCCTCGAGGACTCGCGCTTTGCGCTGGCGACGCACGAGCACCCCGACGGCGACGCGCTGGGCTCGCTGGTGGCGATGAACGAGCTGCTGGGAGCATTGGGGAAGGACTCGGTGATGTTCGTCTCGCCGGACGATCTGCCGCTGCCGGAGGAGTACAGCGTGTTCCTGCTGGACGAGGCGATCCACGAGCCGCCGGCGGACATCGCCGAGCGCACGGTGGTGTTCCTGGACTGCGGCAACATCGATCGCAACTCGGCGGCGGTGCTGCGCGACGGGGCGCACCTCTTGAACATCGATCATCACCACGACAACACGCATTTCGGCACGCTGAACCACGTGGTGGCGGACGCCTCCTGCACGGCGGAGATCGTCTGGGACCTGATGCACGGCCTCGACGTGAGCCCCTCGCCGGTGGCGGCACAGGCGCTGTACATCGGCCTGATCACGGACACGGGGCGCTTCATGTACGAGAACACGGGACCGCGTGCGCACGTGATGGCGGCGGAGCTGATCGAAGCGGGCGTCGACGTGGCGGACGTCTATCGGCGCCTGTACGAGGAGATGCCGGTGCAGAAGCTGACGTTGATGGCGCGGGCGCTGGGGCACCTGCAGCGCTTCGACGACGGCGAGTTGACGCTGGCGGCACTGAGCGCGGAGGACTTCGAGCGGATCGAGGCGGAGGAACACTATTCAGAGGGGATCGTGGATCAGCTTCGTGCGGTCCAGGGCACGAAGGTGGCGGTGTTCATCCGCGAGCTGACGGGCGAGGAGCGCCGCGGGCTGCGCAAAGTCTCGCTGCGCGCGACCGACGACGACGTGGACGTCTCGGTGATCGCGCGCGAACAGGGGGGCGGGGGCCATCGACGCGCGGCGGGCTTCTCGACCTCGCTGGCGCTGGATGAGCTGATCGCGTTCCTGCGCCCGGCGGTGGCGGCACAGCTTCACGCGAACTCCGACGGACACGCCGCGGCGACGCTGGCCTGAGCCTCGCGAGCGCCCGGCCGGGGCGCCATGGCGGGATGACCTCTTTTTGATGATTCGATGATGGACGGCGTGCTGCTGATCGACAAGCCGGCGGGCATCACCTCGCACGACGTCGTGGCCAGGGTCCGCGGTTCGCTGGACGGGGCGCGGACCGGGCACGCGGGCACGCTGGACCCGTTCGCGACGGGCCTGCTGCTGGTGCTGGTGGGCCGCGCGACTAAGTCCCAGGACCGGCTGATGGCGCTGGCGAAGCGCTACGAGACGATCGCGCAGCTGGGGGCGACCTCGAGCACGGGCGACACGGAGGGCGAGGTGACGATCACGGGCAAGCTGCCGCCGGACCCACCGCCACTGCCGACGGGCGAGGTGCGCCAGCGCCCGCCGGCCTACTCGGCGGTGAAGATCAAAGGCGAGCGCGCCTACAAGCGCGCGCGCCGCGGCGAGCAGGTGCAGATGCCGGAGCGGATCGTGACGGTGCACAGCTTCGAGCAGGCATGGCGCGAGCCGGACGCCGAGCATCCTGGTCTGGAACGGGCGGGCTTCCAGATCGAATGCGGCTCGGGCACCTACGTGCGCTCGCTGATCGCGGACCTTCACGACGCCTACTGCCTTCAGCTCAGGCGCACGGCGATCGGGCCGTTCGCGGTGCAGCGGGCGGTGGCGCCCCCGGAGCGGGGCCGGGACTGGACGGACCCGCCACTGATCGAGCTCGAGCAGGCGCTGGCAATGCTCCCAGGCGCTCGGGCTCACTAGGCTGTGTTGCTGTGAAGGTCACGCTCCTGCCGGACGTCGAGCGAAGCGAGGGGCGCAGCGTGGCGGTGGGCACCTTCGACGGCGTGCACCTCGGCCACCGCGAGGTGATCGCGGGCTCGGACACGGTGCTGAGCTTCGATCCGCACCCGGTCTCGGTGGTGGCGCCGCAGCACACGCCGAAGCTCCTGACGACGCCGGCGCGCAAGGCGGAGCTGATCGCCTCGTTGGGAGTGCAGGAGCTGGTGGTGATCCCGTTCGACGCGGACTTCGCGAAGCGCTCGGCGGCGGAGTTCGTGGAGGACGTGCTGGTCGGGGCGCTGGGCGCACAGCGCGTGGCGATCGGGGAGAACTTCCGCTTCGGGCACAAGGCGCAGGGCGACCCGACGCTGCTGCAGGCGGACGAGCGCTTCCAGACGACGGTGCATCCGCTGCTGGAGGTGGACGGGGAGATCGTCTCCTCCAGCCACATCCGCGGCCTGGTGCTGGCGGGCGAGCTGGCGGAGGCGAACCGCCTGCTGGGGAGCACCTTCGAGCTGTGCGGCGAGGTCGTGCACGGCGACGAGCGCGGGCGCGAGCTGGGCTTCCCGACGGCGAACCTGATCCCGCAGGAGGAGTTCGTGTGTCCGGGGCACGGGGTCTACGCCTGTCTGGCGAGCGGGCGGGCGGCGGCGGTGAGCATCGGCGTGCGTCCGACGTTCAAGACCGGCCGTGGCGAGCTGATCGAGGCGTATCTCTTGAACTTCGAGGGCGACCTGTACGGCCAGACGCTGTGCCTGGAGTTCCTGGCGCGCCTGCGCGGCGAGCGCCGCTTCGACACGGCGGAGGGGCTGGTGGCGCAGATGCACCGCGATGTCGAGCAGACGCGCGAGCTGGTCGGCGAGCACGGAGCGCAGGGGCGCGCCTAGCGTCTGCTACCGTTTTCGGCCGTCCATGAGCACCGCCATCACCACAGAGCGCAAGCGCGAGATCGCCACGAAGTTCGGCGCCAACGAGCAGGACACCGGCGCGACCGAGGTACAGATCGCGCTGCTGACCGAGCGCATCAACCACCTGACCGAGCACCTGCGCGCGCAGAAGAAGGACCACCACTCGCGCCGCGGGCTCTTGATGCTCGTGGGCCGCCGCCGCCGCTTTCTGGACTATCTCCAGAAAAAGGACCTCGACGGTTATCGCGCCTTGATCAAAGAGCTCGGCCTGAGGAAGTAATCGCCGTGAGCGTTCTCGCTCCCGGCACCCCGGTCCCTGAGTTCAAGCTGGTGCGTGGGGACGGCGAGCCCTTCACGAACGAGGACCTGAAGGGCCAGTACACGGTCTTCGTCTTCTACCCGTTCGCCTTCAGCCCGGTCTGCACGGACCAGCTGCAGCTGTACGAGCACGCACTGGGTGAGTTCGCGGAGAAAAACGTGAAGCTCTACGGCGTCTCCTGCGATGCGACCTGGTCGCAAACGGCCTTCAAGGAGAAGCTGGGCGTCTCGATCGAGCAGCTCTCGGACTTCGAGCCCAAGGGGGCCGTCTGCGCCGCCTTCGGCGTGCTGCACCCCGGCGGCTTTCCCGAGCGCGCGCTGGTCGTGATCGACCCCGAGGGGGTCGTGCGCTGGAGCTTTCAGGCCGCATCGCCGGGCGAGCTGCCGGCGCTGAAGCTGCTGCGCGAGGGCGTCCAGAGCGCCCTCGGCGGCGAGTCTGCAGTGGCCTGAGCGCCGCCGCGGTTCGCTAAGCTCCTTCCGTTCGGAAAGAGAAATGCAAACAGACCGCCGACCGACGGGCGGAACAGGAAGGCAGTGAATATGAGTAGTGACGTGACCCGGGTCTCCGTGGAGATCGCCGGCAGCGAGATCTCGTTCGAGACCGGCAGAATGGCGAAGCAGGCCTCCGGCGCCGTGGTCGTCCGCCAGGGCGACACGATGGTTCTTTGTACGGCGGTAGCAGGCAGTCTGCGCGACGTGGACTTCCTCCCGCTGACGGTGGACGTCGAGGAGCGCATGTACGCCGCGGGCAAAATCCCCGGCTCCTTCTTCAAGCGCGAGGGGCGGCCCGGCGAGAAGGGCACGCTGACGGCGCGCATGATCGACCGGCCGATCCGCCCGCTGTTCCCGAAGGAATGGCGCTATGACACGCAGCTGGTGGCGATCCCGCTCTCGATCGACCACGAGCACCCCTACGACATCCTCGCGATGAACGGCGCCTCGACGGCGCTGATGATCTCCGACATCCCGCTGCCGACCCCGGTCGGCGCGGTGCGCATCGGCAAGGTCGACGGCAACTTCGTGGTCAACCCGAACGAGCCGGACCTGCTCCCCGACGCGGAGAGCCCCTCGGACCTCGACCTGATCGTCGCGGGCACCGAAGAGGCGATCCTGATGGTGGAGGCGGGCGCGAACGAGATCCCCGAGGCGGAGATCCTCGACGCGCTGGACATCGCCCACGCCGAGATCAAGAAGCTGTGCGCGCTGCAGCGCGAGCTGGCGGAGAAGGTCGGCAAGCAGAAGAAAGTCTTCGAGACGATCTCAGTCGACGAGGGCGTGCTCGACGCGATCCGCGCCTCGCACGGCAAGGCGCTCGACGACGCGACGCAGGTCGAGGACAAGCTCGACCGCCAGGACGCCACGAAGGCAGTCGAGGCGGAAATCCTCGAGCAGCACGCGCCTGCGGCATCCGAGGGCGCATCCGAGGAGCAGCTCGTCGCGGCCAAGCAGCAGCGCGCAGCGGTGCAGATGGCCTTCGACAAGCTCGAGAAGTCGATCATCCGCGAGCGCATCGCCGTGCACAAGAAGCGCCCCGACGGCCGCGCCGAGGACGAGATCCGCGACATCTCGATCGAAGTCGGCGTCACGCCGCGCACGCACGGCTCGGCGCTGTTCACGCGTGGGCAGACGCAGGCGCTGAGCGTCGTGGCGATGGGCACACTGAAGGAGGAGATGCGCCTCGACACGCTGGGCCTGGAGACGAAAAAGTACTACTGGCACCACTACAACTTCCCGCCGTTCTCGGTCGGGGAGGCCGGTCGCATGGGCGGCGTCAAGCGGCGTGACATCGGTCACGGCGCGCTGGCCGAGCGTGCGCTGGCGCCGATGGTCCCCTCGATCGAGGAGTTCCCCTACTCGATCCGCGTGGTCTCGGACATCCTCGAGTCAAACGGCTCCTCATCGATGGCCTCGGTGTGCGGCTCCTCGCTGTCGCTGATGGACGCGGGTGTGCCGATCAAGCGCCCGGTCGCGGGTATCGCGATGGGTCTGATCAAGGAGGGCGACGACTACATCGTGCTGACGGACATCGCGGGCGTCGAGGACCACCTCGGCGACATGGACTTCAAGGTCGCGGGCACCGAGCGCGGGATCACCGCGCTGCAGATGGACATCAAGATCACGGGCGTCACGTTCGAGATCCTGCGCGACGCGCTGTCGCAGGCGAAAGAGGCCCGCACGTTCATCCTCGGCAAGATGGCCGACGTGATCAAGACGCCGCGCGAGCAGCTCTCGCAGTTCGCGCCGCGGATCCAGACGATCCAGATTGACCCCTCGCAGATCGGCCTGCTGATCGGCAAGGGCGGCGAAACGATCCGCGGCCTGGCCGACGAGTTCGAATCGCAGATCGACGTCAACGACGACGGCCAGGTGCTGATCTACTCGGCCAACGGCGAGCTGGGCGACGCCCTGGTCGAGCGCGTGCGGGTGATGATGAAGGAGGTCGAGGTCGGCGACGAGTACGTCGGCAAAGTCGTCAAGACGACGACCTTCGGGGCATTCGTCGAGCTGTCCAAGGGCACCGACGGCCTGTTGCACATCTCGAACGTCTCGCCGGGCAAACGCGTCGACACGGTCGAGGACGTGCTGAACAAAGGCGACGAGATCAACGTGCGCGTGGTCGAGGTCGACCGCGAGCGTGGCCGCATCGGCCTGCGCTTGGCGGATGACCCGGACATCGCGGGCAAGTCGGTCGAGGAACTGGCGGGCGTCGGCACCGGCGGCGGAGGCGGAGGCGGCGGCGGTGGCCGTCCCTCGCGCGACGGCGGGGCTCGCAACGGGCGCTCGGACCGCGGGCCGCGTGGGCCGCGTCGCGAGGGCGACCGCGGGTCGGGCCGTCCGCGCCGCGACCGCGACTGAGGATCCGCTGCACCCGGAGCATCAGATAACCACGCTGGATTCCGGCGTGCGAGTGGTCACCGAGCGCATGCCAAGCGTGCGCTCGGTGGCGCTCGGCTTTTCGATCGCCACCGGCTCCGCGTCCGAGCACGACGGCGAGGCGGGGATCTCCCACCTGCTGGAGCACATGCTGTTCCGCGGCACGGAGAACTTCGGCTCGGAGGAGATCGACCAGATCTTCGACGGGATGGGCGCGGAGATCAACGCGGGCACGGACAAGGAGGCGACCTCGGTCTACACGCGCGTGCTCGACCGCCATCTGGAGCGCGCATTCGAGGTGATGGGGGAGATGGTCTTCCAGCCGCGCTTCGGCGAGTTGGAGACCGAGCGCGAGGTCGTGCTCGAGGAGATCGCGATGTACGAAGACGACCCGCAGGACAAGGTCTTCGACACGCTGGGCGAGGCCGTGTTCGGCGCCCACCCGCTGGGACGCGCGGTGATCGGCACGGCGCAGGTCGTGGGCTCGGTCACGCTCGAGCAGCTCGACGCCTTCCATGCGGCGCGCTACCGCCCGGAGGAGATCGTGATCGCGGCGGCGGGCTCGATCGACCACGACGCGCTGGTGGCACTGGCGGGCTCACTTTCGATCTCGGCCGCGACGGGCACGGAACCCCACGCCAAGGCCGCAACGACACCGGAGGCTCCCGACTTCGCCCGTCGCGTGCGCTTCGCGCAGAAAGACACCGAGCAGTACCACCTGTGCCTCGGCGGCAGGGGCCTCGCGCGCGAGGACGACCGGCGCTTTGCGCTGCGCGTGCTGGAGGGCGTGCTCGGCGCGACGTCCTCCTCGCGCCTGTTCCAGGAGGTGCGCGAGCGCCGCGGGCTTGCCTACTCGGTGTTCTGCTTCTCGAACATGTACGCGCACGCGGGGGAGATCGGCCTTTACGTCGGCACCCGGCCGGACAACCTGCAGCAGGCGCTGTCGGTGATCGCCACGGAGCTCGAACGCTGCGTCGAGAGCCCGGCCGACGAGCAGGAGCTGACCCGCTCGCGGGAGAACTTGAAGGGACGCGTCGTGCTCTCGATGGAGTCCACCGCCGCGCGCATGGGCCACCTCGGCGCATCGCTGCTTCACGAGATGCCGATCCTCTCGGTTGACGAGGTGATCGAGCGGATCGACGCGGTCTCGATGTCGGACCTGCAAGCGCTGGCGGGCGAGCTGTTCGTCGCACAGGAGCTGTCGGTGGCCTGCGTGGGACCGGACGAGCGCAACTTCGATGCGGCGATCGAGCCGCTGGGCGGCCGTGGCGGGGCTCTCACCACCGGCGAGGTTGCGCAGGGGGCGGCGACGTGATCCGCGTCGCGGTCGCAGGCGCCGCAGGGCGCATGGGCCAGACGGTCTGCGCGGCGGTCGAGGGCGCCGAGGACACGCAGCTCGTCGGCCGCGCCGACCCGCTGCTGGGGATAACGCTCGAGGACGTGCTCGGCGACACCGGCGCGAAGGTCGAGGTGCTGGTGGACTTCACCCAGCCCGACACCGCGCTTGCCAACACGCTGGCCTGCATCGAGGCGGGCGTGCACGCGGTGGTGGGCACGACGGGGTTCGACCTCGACGCGCTGCGCGAGGCCGCCTTCGCGCAGGGCGAGCCGCGCGCGAACGTGCTGGTATCGCCGAACTTCGCGATCGGCGCCGTGCTGATGATGCGATTCGCGGCCGAGGCCGCCAAGCACATGCAGAAGGCCGAGATAATCGAGCTGCACCACGACCGCAAGCTCGACGCGCCCAGCGGTACGGCGGCGCGGACGGCTCAGTTGATGGCGGGCGCGAGCGGGGGGCCGGAGCCGCCGATCCACTCGGTGCGCCTGCCGGGGCTCGTGGCCAATCAGGAGGTGATCCTCGGCGATCTGGCGCAGACGCTCTCGATTCGCCACGACACGATCGGGCGCGAGTCGTTCATGCCGGGGGTGCTGCTGGCGGTGCGCGGCGTCGCGGCGTTGCCCGAGCCGTTGACCGTCGGTCTCGAGACGCTGCTGTTCTGATGCGCGAGCGCGTGGGATAATGCGGCCATGACCGAGTTCGGCGCAATCTTGACGGCGATCGTCACGCCGTTTGAGGCGGAGACGCTGAAGGTGGACGAGCAGGCGTTCGTCGCGCTGATGCACCACCTCGCCGCGCACGGCTCGGACGGCTTCGTGGTCGCGGGCACGACCGGCGAGGCCTCGACGATGTCCGATGAGGAGCAGCTCAAGCTGATCGAGCTGGCGCTCGCTGAGCGCCCGGCGGGCACGACGATCATCGCGGGCACCGGCACGAACGACACCCGCGAGGTCGTGCACCTGACCGAACGCGCGACCGAGCTGGGCGTCGACGGCACGCTGGTCGTGACGCCCTACTACAACCGGCCGAGCCCTCTCGGGATCAAGCGCCACTACGAAACCGTCGCAAAGGCGACCGACAAGCCGCTGCTGCTCTACAACGTCCCCGCGCGGACCGGGACGAACATGCCCCCCGAGCTGCTCGCCGAGCTCGCCCAGATCGAGCACGTCGACGGCGTCAAGCAGGCCAACCCCGACGAGCTGCAGCCGATCGACGGGCTCGCCCTCTATGCGGGCGACGACGCGACCTTCGCGCGCACGCTCGATCTCGGCGGCGCGGGCGGCATCTGCGTCTCCAGCCATGTCGTCGGCGATCAGATGCAGCGCATGGTCAGCGAGCCCGAGAACCGCGCCGAGATCGACGCCTCGCTGCGCGACGTCTACGAGACCTTGTTCATGACCGCCAGCCCGACCTGCACGAAGGCCGCGCTCAACCTGCTCGGCCACAGCGCCGGCGGGCTGCGCCTGCCGCTCGTGGAGGCGACCGAGGCAGAGCTCGCGCAGGTGCGCGCGGTGCTCGAGCGCCACGGCCTGCTCGGAGATGACGGCGAGACGCAGCGGGCCGGGGCCGGAGCGCCCTCGGCGCAGGCACATATCGCGTGAGCAACGTACGCGTCCTACCGCTCGGAGGCTTGGGCGAGATCGGCAAGAACATGACGGTCGTCGAACACGACGGGCGGATCGTCGTGGTCGATGTCGGTCTGCGCTTCCCGACGCCGGAGATGGTCGGCATCGACCTGGTGCTGCCGGACTTCACCTACCTGCGCGAACGCGCCGAGGACATCGAGGCGATCGTGATCACGCACGGCCACGAGGATCACCTCGGCGCGCTGCCGTGGGTGCTGCGCGAGCTGGGGGAGACGGCGCTGCCGCCGGTCTACGGCGGGCCGCTGACGATCGCGATGGCGCGCTCCAAGCTCGACGAGCACAAGCTCAAGGAGGTCGAGCTCGAGGAGGTCGAAGACGGCGAAGCGCTCGACCTCGGGCCGTTCTCGCTGGAGCTCGTGCATATGACCCACTCGATCCCCGACGCGAGCGCGGTGGCGCTCGGGACAGAGCTCGGCACGATCCTGATCACGGGCGACTACAAGTTCGACCAGACCCCGGTCGACGGGCCGCCCGCCGACGTCTCGCGCCTGGCGGAGCTCGGCCGCGAGGGCGTGCTGCTCTTGTGCGGCGACTCCACGAACGTCGACCGCGACGGCTTCTCGCCCTCGGAGTCGGTCGTGGGGCCGCACCTGGAGGAGGCCTTCGCCCGCTGCGAGGGCCGTATCGTGGTGACGAGCTTCGCCTCGAACATCCACCGCGTGCAGCAGGTCGTCGACGCGGCCGCGGCGCTGGATCGCAAGGTCGCGCTGGTGGGCCGCTCGATGCGCAAGAACGTCGGCATCGGCCGTCAGCTCGGCCACATCGACGTGCCCGGCGGGATGCTGGTCGGGCCGCGCGAGATCAACGACTTCCCCGACGAGCGCGTGGTGATCATCTCGACCGGCTCCCAGGGCGAGCCGCTGTCGGCGCTGCGGCGCATGGCTTACCGCGACCACCGCCAGGTCGAATTGCGCGAGGGCGACACGGTCGTCTTCAGCGCCACGCCGATCCCCGGCAACGAGCGCGCGGTGAACGAGACGATCGACCGGCTCTACCACATCGGCTGCGATGTCGTGACGCCCCGCGACGCCCCGGTGCACGCCTCGGGCCACGGCTACGCCGAGGAGATCAAGCTGATGCTGAACTTGGTCAAGCCGCGCTACGTGATGCCCTTCCACGGCGACTTCAAGCGCCTGCGCATGCACGCGCAGCTGGCCGAGGCGGTCGGCGTGCCGCCCGAGAACGCATTCCAGGGCGAGAACGGCCTGCCGCTGGAGATCGACGAGCGCGGCGCGCGCTTCGGCTCGCCGGAGCAGTCGGGGATGATCTTCGTGGACGGCGTCGAGATCGGCGAGATGGCCGACGTGGCGCTGCGCGACCGGCGCATGCTCTCGGCGGACGGCATCTTCATCGTGGTCGTCACGATCGCCGAGCAAGACGGGCGCTCGATGGCCGACCCCGAGGTGATCTTCCGCGGCGTGCCGTTCCTCGACGAAGCCGACGAGCTGATCGAGGAGATCCGCAGCACGGTCGAGAGCACGATCGAACGCGCCGCGAAGGACCGCATCCGCGAGACCGACGTCGTGCAGGACATGCTGCACGACGACATGGCGAAGCTAGTCTACGACCGCCTCAAGCGACGGCCGATGGTGCTGCCCGTCGTCGTCGAGGTCTGAGCCGCCGCCGCGCTCCCCGGGGGCGCTGGTGCCCGTGGCCTGCGAATCCTCGCCGGCGCGACCCGCCGCAGGCAGCCGCACCACGAACCGAGCCCCGCCGCCCTGCGGCGACTCCAGCGTCACGCTCCCCCCGTGGGACTCGGCGACCGCCTTCACGATCGCGAGCCCGAGCCCGAAGGACCCGCCGCGGTCGCCCGCCCCTCGCACGAAGCGCTCGAACAGCGTGGGGGCCAGCTCGGGCGGGACGCCCGGGCCGTCGTCCTCGACCACCAGCGTCACCTCGCCGTCGCTCGCGCCTGTCGCCACGCGGATGCGCGTGCCCGCGGGCGTGTGGCGCAGCGCGTTCTCGATCAAGTTGATCGTCAGGCGGTGAACCTCGTCGCGCGCCGCGTCGAGTACCGCGGGCTGCACGTCGAGCACGATCTCGTGCTGCTCGGAGACCGGCCCCAGCTCGCCCGCGGCCTCGACCGCGATCTGCGCGAGGTCGCAGGGCTCGCGCGGCACGACGCGGCCCACGTCGGTGCGCGCCAGCAGCAGCAGGTCGGCCACGAGGCGGCGCATCCGCTGGGAGGAGCGCAACGCCGAGCGCGCCGCTTCGCCCTCGTCGCCGTGCAGCGATTCCGCGAGCAGCTCTAGGTTCGCGAGCACGCTCGTCAGCGGCGTGCGCAGCTCGTGCGAGGCGTCGGCCACGAAACGGCGCTGACGCGCCAGCATCGCCTCGGTCTCGCCACGCGCGGCGTCGAGCTCGCGGAGCATCCCTTCAAGCGTGCGCGCCAGCTCGGCGACCTCGTCGTCGGCCTCGGGCAGCGGCACGCCGCGCGAGGGGTCGCGGGTCGCGGCGATCCCCGCCGCCGTGCGCGTCAAGGCCGCGATCGGCGACATCGCGCGGCGTGCGATCGCCATCCCCGCCAGCAGCGCGAGCCCCGAGCCGGCGAGCACGCCGAACAGCAGGAACAGCTCAACGCGCGCGACCGTCGCCTCGGTGTCTGAGATCTTGCGCCCGTACTGGATGATCACCTGCCCGATCGGCTCGTCGCTGCCCGCCACGCGCACGACGCCCGCGCGGCTCGTGACGCGGTAGCCGTGGACCGTTTTCGCCGTCAGGCTCGGAGCCCCGAGCGAGGGGGCCTTCGTGGGTTCCTGGGCCACGACCGTGCCGCCCAGCGTGAAGATCCGCACGACCGCGTGGTCCGCGGGGGCCGCGTAGGCCGCGAGCGCCGGGGTGATCGTGACCGCGCGGTGCGTGCCCGCGGGCGCGACTTTGATGTTCAGCTGTGTCGGCAGCTCGTCGGCGGTGTCGCTGACCTGGCGGTTGAAGTCCGCGCGGATGCGGTGCACCGTGAAGGAGCCGATCGCCACCGCGAACGCGCACAGGATCACGAACGTCAACAGCGCCGAGACGCCAGCGAGGCGCACACGGATCGGCAGCCGGTCGAAGCTGGCCGAGATGCGAGCCCACGCGCGCCGTGCGGCGCGCGCCGGGCTACGCACGAAGGACGTAGCCGGCTCCTCGAATCGTGTGCAGCAGGCGCGGCTCGCCGTCTGACTCGAGCTTGCGGCGCAGGTTCGAGACGAACACCTCGATCGTGTTCGTGGTCGAGAACGGGTCATAGCCCCAGACCTCGTCCAGCAGCCGCTGGCGCGAGATCACGATCCGCTCGTTGCGCATCAGGTACTCGAGCAGCTCGAACTCGCGCTGGGTCAGCTCGACCGTGCGCTCGCCGCGCACGACCTCGTGCGTGTCGACGTTCAGCGACAGATCGCCCACCCGCAGCGGCGCCGAGCCGCGCGGCGGGCGCCGCCGCAGCAGCGCGCGCATCCGCGCGAGCAGCTCCTGGCGCTCGAACGGCTTGACCAGGTAGTCGTCCGCGCCCGCGTCCAGGCCCTCGACGCGCGACTCCAGCGCGTCGCGCGCGGTCAGGATCAGGATCGGCACGTCGTCCTCGGCCCGCAGCGTCTTGGCGACGTCGACGCCGTCGATCCCCGGCAGGCCGAGATCGAGGATCACGAGGTCCGGGGCGAAGGAGCGCCCGTTCTCCAGGGCGGAGGGACCGTCGGGCGCGGCGCGCACCTCATAGCCCTCCATCCGCAGGGAGCGCTGGAGCGCCTGGGCGATGTCCTCGTCGTCCTCGACGACCAGGACTCTGGGTGCACGAGAGAAGTCGTTCATCGTCTTTATGTATCGAGAGGCACTAAAGCGATGGTAAGGCCAAGGCGCACGAATGCTAAGCCCGCAAGCGGCTTTTCCGAGCGCCGCCGGGGAGGTTACGGGGCGCCGACGTCGAAGTCGGCGACGATGCCCAGCACACGCAAGCGCGCCCCGGCGCGCTCCTCACGCGCCCGCTCGACCGCGGGCCGCAAGAAACCCGCGCGCGCAAAGCCGCGCGCCAACGCGCGCGGACGCGCTCGCGCAGGTGCCCGCGCGGGGAGCTTCTCCTTCGGAGGCGGCCTGCTGGGACGCGGTTTCGGCGGCTTCTCGTTGGACCAGCGCGGCCGCGACGTCGTCGGGCTCGCGCTCGTCGCGCTCGGCGTGTTCATGGGCTTCGTCCTGTGGGGCGGCTGGGACGGCGGGCGCGCCGGACACGGCCTCGCGGTCGCCTTCGGCTGGACGCTCGGCCGCGCGCGCGTGCTCGCGCCGCCGGCGCTGATCGCGATCGGCGGCACGCTGCTGCTGCGCGAAGTGCTGCCCGTGAGCCGCTCGGTCCTGCGCGACCCGCGCACGATCGGTGCGATCTGCCTGTTTCTCGCAGCCACGCTCGCGCTCGCCGCGGGGACCTTCGGCCTCAGCGACGGCGCGGGCACGAGCGAAACGGCCTGGACCTCGGCATTCATGCAGTCCCACGGCGGGGTGCTCGGCGAGGCGCTCTACCAGCTCGCGCACCGTCTCGTCCAGGACGTGGGCGTCGACATCCTGGTCGTGTTCCTCGGCCTCGTCGGCGTGATCCTCGTGACCGGCGCCTCGCTCGGCGGCACGCTGCGCGCGACCGGCAGCGCGGTGGTCGAAACCACGAGCATGATGCGCGCGCTCGGCGAGCGCCACCGCGCGCACGACGAAGACGAGCAGGAG
Organism: Solirubrobacteraceae bacterium; assembly: GCA_036267655.1. Lineage (GTDB taxonomy): Bacteria > Actinomycetota > Thermoleophilia > Solirubrobacterales > Solirubrobacteraceae > Palsa-744. The sequence goes on along the minus strand of DATAVP010000027.1, from coordinate 72,890 downwards.
ACCTCGCCCGAAGGCTTTGACCTGAACACCTTCGCCGGGGACGCCTTCATGCAGCCGCCCGACCCGCAGGGGCACGAGCTGGTCGTGCGCGCCACGCACGTCGAGGGACCGGCGCAGGAGGATCCCGAGGCGCCCGATCCCTCCGAGTCCGAAGCCGCGCAGGCGCGCGAGGATCAGGAGCGCGCCGCCGCAGAGGCGGCGGCCCAAGAGCAGTCAGAGCATGAGCTAGAGCCCGCCGACGCCAGCGACCTCGAGGAGGAGGTCACCGGCGTCGCGCGCACCGACGCGGGGGAGCTGACCCCGCAGGGTCGCCTGCGCGACATCGTCACGGACGACCCCGAGTTCGTCTGGCAGATGCCCGACGCGAGCCGCCTCTTGACCCGTTCGACCGGCGAGCAGACGCGCCCCGACACCGCGGGGCAGGCCCAGACCGCGACGGCGCTGGTCGAGGCGCTCGGCCACTTCGGCGTGCAGGCCAAGGTGATCGGCACGGTCGCGGGGCCGCACATCACCCGCTACGAGCTGCGCCTCGCGCCGGGCACGAAGGTGGCGAAGGTCGCGCAGCTGAAGGACGACCTCGCCTACGCGCTGGCCGCGACCGACATCCGCATCCTGGCGCCGATCCCCGGCAAGCAGGCCGTCGGCGTCGAGGTCCCGAACGTGCACCGCAAGATGGTGCGCCTGGGCGACGTCTTCCAGGAGCCGCCGAAGGACTGGTCGCCGCTGACGGTGTGGCTCGGCAAGGACGTGGCGGGCAAGGCGATCGGCGCGGACCTCGCAAAGATGCCGCACCTGCTGGTCGCGGGCACGACCGGCGCGGGCAAGTCCGGCGCGATCAACGCGATGCTCTGCAGCGTCCTGCTGCGCGCCTCGCCGCACGAGGTGCGCCTCGTGCTGGTCGACCCGAAGCAGGTGGAGCTCAACCACTACGAGTCGATCCCGCATCTGCTGACGCCGGTGATCACGAGCCCGCGGATGGCGGCGAACGCGCTGCAGAACCTGGTCAAGGAGATGGAGAGCCGCTACGGGATCATGTCGATGGCGCGCACCCGAAGCCTGGTCGAGCTGAACAAGGCGCGCGCGAAGCGCGACGAAGCGCCGCTGCCCTACATCCTCTGCGTGATCGACGAGCTCGCGGACCTGATGATGGTGGCGCCCGCCGACGTCGAGGATTCGATCATCCGCCTGGCGCAGAAGGCGCGCGCGGTCGGCATCCACCTGGTGCTCGCGACGCAGAGCCCGCGCGTGGACGTGATCACCGGCATGATCAAGGCCAACGTGCCCTCGCGGATCGCCTTCTCGGTCTCCTCGCAGACCGACTCGCGGGTGATCCTCGACCAGAACGGCGCGGAGTCGCTGCTGGGGCAGGGCGACATGCTGTTCAGCCCCGTGGGCAGCTCGCGCCTGCAGCGCATCCAGGGCGCCTACATCGACGAGCGCCAGATCGAGCGGCTGACCTCGATGTGGCGCAAGCAGGGCGAACCCGAGCTGCGCGAGGAGCTGTTGGCGGAGGTCGAGCCCGATGAGCCGGAGTCGGGTCCCGACGAGTTCGACCCCGACGAGGACCCGCTGCTCGGCGACGCGATCCGGCTCGTGGCCGAAATGCAGACGGCCTCCACCTCGATGCTGCAGCGTCGCCTGCGCCTGGGCTACACGCGCGCCGGGCGCGTGATCGACATGCTCGAGCGCCGTGGCGTGATCTCCGGCTACGAGGGCTCGAAGCCCCGCCAGGTGCTCGTCACCGAGGCCGACCTGCCGCGCGTGCTGGCCGCGCTCGCCGGGACAGCCGAGCCCGTGGAGTCCGCCGCGGGTCCCCCGAGCGACTAGCCTTCTCCGCAGATATGCCCGAGATCGGTGAAACGCTACGCGACGCGCGTATGCGCGCCCGTATCGATGTCTCGGAGATCGAGGCGAAGACGAAGATCCGCGCGAAGTACCTGCGCGCGCTCGAGAACGAAGAGTGGGGCCTGTTGCCGGGCCCGACGTTCGTCAAGAGCTTCCTGCGCACGTATGCGGAGGCGCTCGACCTCGACGGCAAGGCGCTGGTCGAGGAGTACCGCCTGAACAACGAAAACCCCAGCGACGCGCTGCTGGAGCCGATCGTCTCGCGTCCCGACCGCGGCGGGCGCAGCCGCTCCGGCGGCTCGGGACGCCAGGGCGGTGGCGGCCCCTCCCGCGGCTACCTGGCGATCGTCGGCGTGATCGTCGTGCTGATCGTCCTGCTCGTCGTGGGACTGGTGAGCAAAGGCGGCGGGTCTGGCTCTGACTCGAGCACCTCCACCGGTTCTAAATCTATTAATTCATCGAATAAGAACTCCAAGGCCAAGGCGGGCAAACACGCAAAAGCGGCGTCGAAATCTCGCTCGAGCGGCTCGATCGTGGCGCTCTCCCTGCGCCCGTCCGCGCCGGTCTACGTCTGCCTGATCGGCGACAACGGCCGCAAGGCGATCCCCGGTGAAGAACTGCAGCCCGGGACGAGTACCTCCACCTACCACGCGCACCGCTTCCTGCTGACGCTCGGCAACAGCTCGGTGAAGCTGTACATCGACGGCAAAGCTCGCACCGTGCCCGCCTCCAGCCAGGCGATCGGCTACTCGATCACGAAGTCCGGCGGGCGCAAACGGCTGACGCTCGGCAACCTGCCGACCTGCAAATAGCCGCGCCGCGCGAGCGCGCTTGATCTAGGGTCTGCGCATGAGCGCGCGCGCCGGGATCGTCGTCACGGGCACCGAGGTGCTCACGGGCCGCGTGGTCGACCGCAACGGCCCGTTCCTGTCCGACCGCCTGCGCGAGCTCGGCGTCGACCTCGCCCACATCGCGATCGTCGGCGACCGCCCGGAGGACATGGAGGCAGCGCTTGGCTTCATGGCCGCGCAAGGAATGGACCTCGTGATCACGAGCGGCGGCCTGGGGCCGACCGCGGACGATCTGACCGCCGAGGTCGTCGGGCGCTTCCACGGCCGCGAGACGGCGCTGGACGAGGCTCTGGAGAGCCGCATCGCAGAGATCGTTGCGCCGCTGGTCAAACGCTGGCCGAACCTCGACCTCGCCGCGATCGAAGTCGGCACCCGCAAGCAGGCGATGGTGCCGCTGGGGGCGACGGTGCTCGAGCCGGTCGGCACCGCGCCCGGGCTCGTCGTGCCGCCGCCGGAGGGGGCGCAGGGGCCGACGATCGTCGTGCTGCCCGGCCCGCCGCGCGAGCTGCAGCCGATGTGGGGGCAGGCCGTGCAGGCCGAGGCGCTGAAGGCCGCGCTCAGCGGCGCCACGACATACGAGCAGCGCACGCTGCGCCTGTTCGGGATGCCCGAGTCCGAGATCGCCGAGACGCTGCGGGTCGCCGAGCGCGAGGGCGTGCAGCTCGACCGCCTCGAGGTCACCACCTGCCTGAAACGCGGCGAGATCGAGGTCGTCACGCGCTACGAGCCCGACGCGCGGGCCGTCTACGAGGCGTTCGCGCGGATCGTCTCAGAGCGCCACGCCGACACCCTGTTCTCGAGCGACGGCAGCACGATCGACGACCTGATCGCCGTCGCGCTCGCGCAGGGACACACGATCGCGACGGCCGAGTCCTGCACCGGCGGGCTGCTCGTCGCGCGGCTGACCGACCGGCCCGGCTCCTCCGACTACGTCAAGGGCGGCGTGGTCGTCTACGGCAACGAGGCCAAGGTCTCCCAGGCGGGCGTCCCCGCCGAGCTGATCGAGCGCCACGGCGCCGTCTCCCCGGAGGTCGCCGAGGCGCTCGCGCGCGGCGCGCAGGAGCGCTTGCGGGCGGAGATCGGCGTCGGCATCACCGGCATCGCCGGTCCCGGAGGCGGCAGCGCCGAGAAGCCCGTCGGGCTCGTCTGCTTCAGCATCGCCGGGCCGGGCGGGGAGCTCGTGACGCGCTCGGTCAACCTGCCCGGCGGGCGCTCGGACGTGCGCGAGCGCTCGACCACCGTCGCGATGCACCTGCTGCTTCGCGCGCTGAGCCCCTAGTCGCGAGCGCGAGATGTCCCCGGCGGCGACAGCCAGGCTGTTCGCAGCGGTGGACCCGCCGCCCGCGGTCTGCCGGGAGCTGGCCTCGTGGGCCCGTGCAGTCTCGGGCAGCCTGCGCGCGGGTGGCGCCTGGCCCGTGGCGGAGGGTGCCACGGTGCGGCTGCTGGACCCCGGGACGATGCACGTAACGCTGTGCTTCCTCGGGGTTCGGCCCGTCGAGGAGATCGAGGCGCTCGGCGGCGCGCTCGACTCCTGCGCGAGCGAGGCCGGCGAGCTGTCGCTCGGCGCGCCGCTGTGGCTGCCGCCGAGCAACCCGCGCTCGCTCGCCCTGGAGATCCACGAGCGCGAGGGACGGCTCGGGCGCCTGCAGCAGGAGCTCAGCCGGGCGTTCGCGCTCGCCGTGGACTGGGAGCCCGAGCGACGGCGCTTCAAAGCCCATGTCACGGTCGCGCGGCTCGGGCGCGGCAAGCAGGGCGCTCGCCGCGGCGCTCGCGGCAGGCGGCGGGGACGGGCGGGCGGGGGCATGGGGGAGGGCGCCGAAGCCGCGGCGGAGGCGGGCGCTCAGGCGCCGCCGGCGCCGACGCCGCAGCTCTCGTTCGTGCCCGCCGCCGTGGTGCTGTACCGCTCCTGGCTTTCGCCGCAGGGCGCGAGCTACGAGCCGGTCGCGACGTGCGCCCTGACCGGGGCCGCGTCGTCTTCGTCTTCGACTTCTTCGCTGGAGGGCGAGGAGGGGGCGGGCGCGCCGTGAACGATGCAGACCAGCATCGAGCCGTCCTCCGAGGCCGTCGGCTGGCCGCCTTCTTCGCAGCTCGGGCGCGAACCGTCTTCGCAGACGAAGCCGGCGCCGGAGCGTTCGGGCGAGCTGCCGTCTTCGCATTCGGCTTCGTTCCATTCGGTGTTCGAGCTCGTCGCGGGCGGGCAGACGAGCTTCGCGCCGCCGTGCGCGGCCGTCGGTTCGGCGCCGTTGCTGCAGACTGGTTCGGCCCCGTTGGAGCATGAGTAGAGGCCTTCGCCTTCGCTCCTGGGCTTCGAGCCGTCTTCGCAGACCGCGGGCGTGCTCGGCGCGGGCACCGTCGTCGTTCCGCCCGCGGGCTTGTGCCTGCCCTTGTGCTTCTTGGGCCGCTTCGCGCGGTGCGTGCGCTTTGCGTGGTGGCGCTTTGACTTCGACCTGGCGCTCGCGTGGGTCGCGCGTGCCGGACGCGCGAGGCCGGGGGCGGCCGCGAGCAGCGGTATCGCGAGGGTGGCGAGCGCCAGCGCGAAGAGCAGCGCGGGGCGAGCGGGAAGGCGGCGGGACAAGGTATCTCCGATGGCTCTGGGAAGGTCCGGGACATGCTCTTTTTCGTCGCGGCCTCGCGCGCGGATGAACGCCTCGGGGCGGGGTGGACGAAAGGCGGCCCTCGCGCCCGGCGTGCGCGGTCCAAGACCGGCCCAATACGAACAGACGTTCCGTCCGAAGCGATCTCTAACTTGCCCTATCCATTCTCAACCGGAGGAGTAAGACCATGCCCGTGACCGACCAGGAGAAGGCAGCAAAGGCGCGCGACGCCGCCCTTCAGGGCGCGCTCACACAGATCGAGCGCGAGTTCGGCAAGGGCACGGTCATGCGCATGGGCGACGAGGGCGCGCAGGTGCGCGTGAACGCGATTCCCACGGGCGCGCTGTCACTCGATTTGGCGCTCGGCATCGGCGGCGTCCCGCGCGGGCGCATCGTCGAGGTGTTCGGCCCGGAGTCCTCGGGCAAGACGACGCTGATCTACCACGTGCTGGCCGAGGCGCAGAAGCTCGGCGGCGTGTGCGCGTTCATCGACGCCGAGCACGCGATGGACCCGCTGTACGCGAAGGAGATCGGCGTGGACATCGACGAGCTGCTCGTGTCCCAGCCCGACTACGGCGAGCAGGCGCTGGAGATCGCGGACATGCTGGTGCGCTCGGGCGCGGTCGACGTGGTGGCGATCGACTCGGTCGCGGCGCTGACCCCGCGCAAGGAGCTCGAGGGGCAGATGGACGACACGTCGGTGGGCGAACAGGCGCGGATGATGTCGAAGGCGATGCGCAAGCTCGCGGGCAACCTCAACCGCACGCAGACGCTCTGCATCCTCACGAACCAGATCCGCGAAAAGGTCGGCGTGATGTTCGGCTCGCCGGAGACGCAGCCGGGCGGGCGGGCGCTGAAGTTCTACGCCTCCCAGCGCCTGGACATCCGCCGCATCGAGACGCTGAAGGAAGGCACGGAGGCGGTCGGCAACAGGGTGCGCGTGAAGGTCGTGAAGAACAAGGTCGCGGCGCCCTTCCGCCAAGCGGAGTTCGACATCGAGTTCGGCAAAGGCATATCGACCTCGGGCTGCCTGATCGACCTGGGCATTGAGCACAACATCGTCTCGAAGTCGGGCTCGTTCTTCTCCTACGGCAACGACCGCCTGGGCCAGGGGCGCGGCAACGCAAAGACGTTCCTGGACGAGAACCCGGCGGTGGCGAAGGAGATCGAGGACAAGATCTACACGGCGCTCGGCCTGGGCAAGGACCTGGTCACGCCAATCGACCGCGAGAAGGACGAGTCGTCGGCACCGCAGGACGCCCCGGCGCCGATCGCCAGCGAACCCGTCGTAGCTGCCGTGGCCTGAACCTGGGGCTAACCTGTGGCGCATGAAGCGCTACCACGTCACGACGTTCGGCTGTCAGATGAACGAGCACGACTCGGAGCGGATGAAGGGGATGCTGCAGTCGCTGGGCTACAGCGAGGCCCCGGAGCGCTCGCAGGCGGATTTGATCCTGTTCAACACGTGCTCGATCCGCGAGGCGGCGGACAACCGCTTCATCGCCCACCTGGGCGAAGCCAAGCGCCTGAAGCGCGAACAGCCGGAGCGGGTCGTGGGCGTGGGCGGCTGCTGGGCGCAGTCGGTGAAGGAGGAGGTGTTCGAGCGCTTCCCGTTCGTGGACGTGGCGTTCGGCCCGGGCCAGGTGCACAAGCTGGCGGAGTTCCTGACGAGCGACTCGCTGACGGCGCAGGGCTACTTCGAGTTCGAGGGCTTCACGGGCCACCTCCCGGCCCATCGCGCACGCCCGTTTCAGGGCTGGATGCAGATCAGCGTGGGCTGCAACTGCGCGTGCTCGTACTGCATCGTGCCCTCGACGCGCGGGCGCGAGGTCAGCCGCCCGCTGCAGGAGCTCATCGCGGAGGCGCAGGCGATGGCGGCCGACGGCGTGCGCGAGCTGACGCTGCTGGGGCAGAACGTCAACTCCTACGGCCGTGACCTGCCGGGACGGCCGACGTTCGCGGGGCTCTTGGGGGCGGTCGACGACGTCGCGGGCATCGAGCGGGTCCGCTACACGAGCCCGCACCCGAAGGACATGCGCGAGGACGTGGTGCGCGCCCACGCGGAGCTCCAGAGCGTCTGCGAGCACATCCACCTGCCACTGCAGTCGGGCTCCTCACGCATCCTGAAGGCGATGCGGCGCACCTATGACCGCGGCCGCTACCTCGATCGCGTGGCGATGATTCGCGAGCACGTGCCGGACGTCGCGCTGAGCACCGACATCATCGTGGGCTTTCCCGGGGAGACCGAGGAGGACTTCGCGCAGACGCTCGAGGTTGCCGAGGAGGTCGCCTACGACGCAGCCTTCACGTTCGTGTTCTCGCCGCGACGCGGAACCGAGGCGGCGAGGCTGACCGAGCAGGAGGTGCCCCATCCGGTGAAGGTCGAGCGCATGGAGCGCCTGCTCGAGATCGTCCAGCGACGGGCACGAGAGCGAGCGCAGCGTTTCGTCGGGCGCACGTTGGAGGTGCTGGTGGAAGGCTCGTCGCGCACCGACCCCGACCGCCTGCGCGGCCGCACACGCCACAACAAAGTCGTCAACTTCTCGGGGCTGGCCGTGCCGGGCGAGCTAACCACGGTGCGGATCGACTCGGCGACGAGCCAGACGCTCGCGGGCGAGGAGCTGCTGCTCGCCCGCGTCGGGGTCTGAGGGCGGCCGGAGAACTAGGCGAAGACCGGGACGCCCAGGAGCGGCGCGAGCGCCGACTCGGACAGGCACACCTGGTCGCGCCCGTTTCCCTTCGCGCGATACAGAGCGGCGTCGGCCATCTTGAAGACCGTGGCGTAGTCGAAGGGCTCGCCGCGACGCGAGGCGCCCACGCCGAAGCTCATCGTCACGACGACGCCGCCCGCGACGCTGTCGTGCGCGACGCAGCGTCGCAGCTGCTCGGCCAGCTCGGCGGACTGCTCGAGCGTAGAGCCCGGAAGCAGGATCAGGAACTCCTCGCCGCCGAGGCGGTAGGCAAGGTCGAAGGCACGCAGCTGCTTGCGCATCTGGTAGGCGACCTCCTTCAAGACGACGTCGCCAACCGAGTGACCGCGGGTGTCGTTGATCTCCTTGAAGTGGTCCAGGTCGCCGACGATGATGCCGATCGACTCGCCGGTTAGCTCGGACTGCTGTGCGAGCTCGACGACGCGCGAGCTGAGCGCCTTGCGGTTCAGCATCCCGGTGAGCTGGTCGATCACGGCGTCGCTGCGGTGTTGGATGTCCGAGCGCATCAGCGGTGTGGAGAGCACCGCGACGCACAGGAGCAGAGCCACAGGCGCAATCACGAGCACCGGATTGTGGAGGACTTCCGAGGCGTCGACCCCGAAGGCGACCGCGAGCAGGATCGCGATGTTGACGATCACCCCGACGACCACGCCGCGCATCGGGAAGCGCGAGCTGAGCGTGATCACCGGAATCGCCATCCAGGCGAGCGTCGGCTGGCTCGCGCCGCCGCTGAGAGCCACCGCGCCGCCGATCACGAGTCCGCTCGCGATCCAGGCGCAGAACATCAACAGCTCGGGCTTGGCCACGCGCGGCATCAGCAGGTCCGCCACGCCGAAGAAGATCGCGGCCGGGATCAGGAACAGCGCGGGCCACCAGCCCAGCCAAGGCCCGGAGGCGACCAGCGCGACCGCGAGGATCGCGAGCGCGCGCTGGCGAATCGGGCGCACCCGCTCCTCCATGTCGAGCATGCGTTCGCGGTCGAAGTCGTCGCGACACAGCCAGGATGCGATGCCGGGCCTTGTCTCTTGCGAGTCCGCACGGTCAGTCTTCATCAACCCTCTGCTCGACTACCTCCAAATACACGATTACCAACAGCAGACAACGTGGACAAACGTTGTCAACGTGTAACGACCGCAAGCGACCGTCGAGGCGTGGTAGCTGAGGCCCTGCCGGGCTCCGCGCCCCGTTCGTTGGCGGCACCCGACTGATTTTCGGCAGCGGCCTCCGTGGGTTCCGACTCGGCTCCGGCGCCCGCCACCATCGTGGCCGCCAGCAGTCTCGAGATGTTCATCGCCTGACCTCCTTGGGTCATAGGGTGGATGGGTCGATGGTCATGCTGCTCGACGGGGCTAAACCGAAGGATGGGCGGTGCGTAAGAGCGGGGTAGGGAAGTTCTCCCAGGGCGCAGACCAGCCCTGAAACCCAGCCCGAGAGCCAAATCCTTTCGGCATCCGAAGCCTATGCGAACATATGTTCGTGCGCTGGAGCAATCTCACATTGGCCGAGGAGGAGCAGCGAAGGCTGCCCGGCTACCGCGACGAGGCGATCGTGCGCCGCTTCGACGCGCCGGAGGCGCTCGAGACCCGTTTCTACGAGGTGCGTGCGCGCTCGGTGCTCAACCGCGTGCCCGAGCGATCGCGCATGCCGTTCCGCTGGACCATCAACCCCTACAGGGGATGCAGCCATGGATGTGAGTTTTGCTTCGCCCGGCCGACCCACACCTATCTCGGCTTCAACGCCGGGCGCGATTTCGTAAAGGAGATCGTGGTCAAGGTCAACGCGCCCGAGGTGCTGCGGAGCGAGCTGGCGAAGCGCTCCTGGAAGCGCGAACACGTCGCGCTGGGCACGAACACCGATCCATACCAGTGGGTCGAGGGGCGCTATCGACTGATGGAGGGCATCTGGGAGGCGCTGCGCGACGCCGCGAACCCCTGCTCGGTGCTCACGAAGTCTCCGCTGCTGCTGCGCGACCTCGCATTGATGCAGCAGATCGCCGCGCGATCCAGCTTCAGCGCGAGCCTGTCGATCCCGACGCTCGATGAGAAGGCATGGCGCGCGACCGAGCCGCACACGCCGAACCCGAAGGCGCGCCTGGAGGCGGTTGCCGAGCTCAATCGCGCGGGGATCCCGACGGGCGTGTTGATCGCGCCGTTGATGCCCGGCATCAACGACTCGCCGGCGCAGGTCGAGGAACTGCTCGCCCGCGTGAGCGAGGCCGGGGCCACGAGCGTGGGCGGCGTTGCCTTGCACCTGCGCGGCGAGGTGCGTGACGTGTTCATGGGTTGGCTACGGGCGCAGCGTCCCGATCTGGTGCCGCGCTATGAGAAGCTCTACCGTCGCGGCGCCTACGCGCCCAAGGAGGAACGCCGGCGCCTGTCGAGAATGGTGCGGGGAGCGGAGTGGCCAAGCGGGTTTCGCGCTGTCGAGCCCAGGCCTGCGCTCAAGACTGATACTGGACCCCACGCCCCGGTTGCGGCGTTGCAGGGAAGCCTATTCTGAGCGCGGGAGGACGCGGTGGCTCCCGGGGAGCAGCCCGCAGGCCGAGCAGCTCAGCGTTTGTCGGCGTTGCCGCTCGCCATGTCGCCCGCGACCTCGTGGGCGCCCATGCGACGGCTGACGGAAGCTGCGATCTCCGGCGCGAGGCTCGCGAAGCTCGAACCCAGCCGCAGCGTCAGCGGTGCGACGTCGGTCTCCGCGCGGTTGCGCTCGATCGCCTTGACCGTCGCGCGCGCTACGTCCTGCGGCGTACGCGTGCCGACGCCCGGGGGAAGCTTGGTGCCGCTGTCCGCGAACATTCCCGCGTCGCGGATGAAGCCCGGAAAGATCGTCGAGACGCCCACGTCGTGCGAGCGTAGATCCTCGCGGATCGCGGAGGCGAACCCGCGCATACCGAACTTCGTCGCGTTATAGATCGAGGTCAGCGGCGTTGCGGCCTTGCCGTTGAGCGAGGACATGAACAGCAGATGACCCCTGCCGCGCTTGACCATCTCCGGCGCGAGCGCGTGGGCCAACATGATCGGAGCGCGCAGGTTCACGTCCAGCGCGCGGTCGATCTCCTCGACCGTGAAGGAGTCAAGCGCGCCAACGCCGGGCAGCGCCGCGTTCGCCACGAGGATGTCGATCTCGCCCGCGTCGGCCAACAGGCGATCCAAGGCGCTGCGATCGGCCAGGTCCGCCGCGATCACCCGGGCGTTCAGCTCCGCCGCCAACGGCTCCAGCACATCCACGCGCCGACCCGTCAAGATCAGCTCGCCGCCCCGCTCGGACAGCGTGCGTGCGATCGCGTGGCCGATTCCGCCACTTGCGCCCGTGAGCAACACCTTCGCGCCTGAGATCTGCATCTCGTGCAGCCTACGCGAAGCGCGGCCGCCGCGACTAACGCGTCTCCGAGAGCGGCCTACCACCGCGCGAGGCCGAGGTGCTGCGACGCAGCAGCAACTGCTCCGTCGCCCAGATCGCGACGCCCACGGCCGCCAGCGCGCCGCCCAGCGCCGCGACCGCATCCCAGCCATCGGCCTCGTAGATCGCCGAGGCCAGTGCCGAGAAGGCCGCCGCCGAGGCGAACACCGTCGTCATGTAGGCCGTCGTCAGGCGACTGCGCGCCTGCGGGGCCAGCGCGTAGATCACCGTCTGGTTCGTGATCTGCGCACCCTGCACGCCCAGATCGAACACCGCGATCCCCACGATCAGCGCCGACAACGAGGATTTCCCCGCCGCGATCGCACCCCAGGACAGCAGCATCGTCGCGAAGAACAGACCCGTCGAGAGGCGATGGTGGCCGCGGTCGGCCATCCGGCCCGCCATCTGGGCCGCCAGCGCCCCCGCCAGCCCCACCAGGCCGAACAGCCCGATCGTCGCCTCGCCGTAGTGGTAAGGGGCGCCCGCGAGCAGGAACGCGATCGTCGTCCACAGCACGCTGAACTGCCCCATCCCCAGCGCGCCGTAGGCCATCCGCAGGCGCAGCTTCGGCTGCTCGCGCACCAGCTCCAGCACCGAGCGCAACAGCGCCGGGTAGGAGAGGTTCGCCGCCGGGCGCACCTGCGGCAGCGCGCGATGAAGGACCGCGCTCAGGCTCACCATCAGCGCCGCCGAGATCCCGAACACCAGGCGCCAGCCGCCCAGCTCCGCGATCACGCCGCTGGCCGTGCGCGCCACCAGGATGCCGACCAGCAGGCCGCTCATCACCTTGCCCAACACGCGCCCGCGTTCGTGCTCCGGCGCCAGCGTGCTCGCCAGCGGGACCAGTATCTGCGCCACGACCGAGGTCACGCCCACGACCAGCAGCGCCGCCGCCAGCAGGGTGAAGCTCGGGGCCAGCGCCGTCGCCAGCAGCGCCAGCGCCGTCACCAGCAGGATCAACGTGATCAGGCGCCGGCGCTCGAGCAGATCGCCCAGCGGCACCAGCAGCACCAAGCCCGCCGCGTAGCCGACCTGGGAGGCCGTCACCAGCAGGCCCGCCGTGCCGTCGGAAACCGAGAAGTCGTGGCCAATCGTGTCCAGCAGCGGCTGGGCGTAGTAGATGTTCGCTACCGCCGCCCCGCACGCGATCGCCATCAGCAGCACCAGCGCCGGAGAGAGCCGCTGCTGCGTGTGGTCGTTCGTCATGCAAGTAGGTTAGGAAGGCCTCGAGGCCTTCTCGGCAGACCGCGCCGCCCGCGGCCATACTGCGCGGCGTGAGCACCCCCACCGACGCTCCGCCGCAGATCCTCGCCCTATTCGGCCCCACCGGCGTCGGCAAGACCGCGATCGCCGTCGCGCTCGCCCGGCGCTTGCGCGAGCGTGGGGAGGACCCCGTCGCCGTATCCGCCGACGCGCTGCAGATCTATGCCGGCTTGGAGATCCTCACCGGCGCCGCTTCGCCCCAGGAGCGCGCCGAGCTCGAGCATCGGCTGCTCTCATTCGTGCCGCTCGATGCCACCTTCAGCGTCGGCCAGTACGCCGGGCTCGCCCATACCGAGATCGACACGCTGCTCGCCTGCCGACGCCGACCGATCGTCGTCGGTGGCACCGGGCTCTATCTGCGCGCCGCCCTCGCCGCCCTGGACCTGCGCCCCGCGCCGACCGCCGGCGCGCGAGAGCGCTGGACCCAGCGGTTGCAGGAGCTCGGACCCACCGCGCTTCACGCCGAGCTGCGCCGGCGGGCGCCCTGGGCCGCCGAGCAGATCGACCCCCGGAACTCAAGGCGTGTCGTGCGCGCGCTCGAGGCGCTCGAGGCCGGGGAGACCGAGCCGCCCACCGGCCCCTCGCAGCTGTGGAGCGAGGAGCTGCGCCACCCGACCCTGCTCGCCGGGCTCGTCATGGAGCGCGAGGCGCTCTATGCGCAGATCGACGCCCGCGTCGAGCGGATCGTCGCCGCGGGAGCCGGGGAGGAGGTGCGTCGCGCCGACGCCGCCGGTGTCTCCGAGACCGCGCGCAAGGCGCTCGGCTTCCAGGAGCTGCTCGACGGAGACGTCGAGACCATGAAGCAGCGCACCCGCAACTACGCGCGGCGCCAGCTCGCCTGGATGCGCAAGCTCGCCGGCGTGCAGCTCATCGACGTCACGGGCCGCCCCGCGGACGATGTCGCCGCCGAGATCCTAGACTCCGCCGCCGGATGAGATTCGAGAAGTGGCAGGCCCTCGGCAACGACTACCTGATCCTCGATCGGGAGCAGCTCCCCTTCGAGCTGACGCCCGCGCGCATACGGCGGCTGTGTGACGGGCACTTCGGCGTCTTCGCCGACGGCGTGCTGCTGCTCTCCCGGCCCGCCGACCCCACGCAGCACGTCGCCGATCTACGGATCTTCAACCCCGACGGCTCCGAGGCCGAGCTGTCCGGCAACGGCGCGCGCGAGGCGATCCTCTACCTGCGTCGACGCGGATGGACCGATCGAGACGAGTTCGCCATCAACACCGCGGCCGGGACGATCGCCCCGCAGATCACCGGAGAGTTCAGCTGCCGCGTCGACATGGGACTCGCCGCGCTGCGGTCCAGCGATTTTCCTGCCGGTCCGCCCGACGGCGCCGCCGAGCTGCGTCTCGACGCCCGGACGCTCCCCGCCGAGGCGATTCCACCCGGCGGCACCTGGAGCTTTCAGCACGTCTCGATTGGGAACCCGCAGTGCGCGATCCGGGTCGACTCGCTCGCCGAGCTGGAGGCGCTCGACCTCGGGGTCATCGGACCGGCGGTCGAAGGACATCTCGAGTTCCCCAACCGCACCAACGTCTCCTGGTACGCCGAGCTCGAGCCTCGACGCATCCGCGCCCGCATCTTCGAGCGTGGGGTGGGGGAGACGCTGTCCTCCGGCACCGGCGCCACCGGCGCCGCCGTCGCTCACCTGCTCGGCCGCGAGGCCGGCCCACGCTCGCAAACCGAGCGCGTCGTCGTCGTGCTCGACGGCGGTGAGCTCGACGTCGAGGTCGGCCCCGACCTGCGCATCCACCTGTCAGGCTGGGCGCTGCCCGTGTTCGCCGGCGAGCTCTCCGAGCCGTTTCTCGAGCAGCTGCGCGAGGACTCCTGAGCGTCGGGAACACCCGACACGCCCGTCAATCGATCGTCAAATCAATAAAAAGTCGAGGAGCTGGATTGAGACCGAGCAAGCGTCTTGAGCGCATACCGCCATACGCGTTCGCCGAGCTGGAGCGCAAGATCGCCGAGAAGCGCGCCGCCGGAGTCGACGTCATCAGCCTCGGCATCGGCGACCCCGATCGGCCCACGCCGCCGCTGATCGTCGAGGCCATGCAGGAGGCCGTCACCGAGGCCGCCACGCACCAGTACCCCTCCAACCGCGGCCGCGCCGACTTCCGCGAGGCCGTGCGCGACTTCTACGCACGGCGCTTCGACGTCACGCTCGATCCCGAGACCGAGATCATTCCTGCGATCGGCGCCAAGGAGGCGATCTTCAACCTCAACCTCGCCTTCCTCGATCCCGGCGACTACGCGCTCGCCTCCGACCCCGGCTACCCCGTCTACACCGGCGGCCCCTGGCTCGCGGGCGCCGAGCCCGTGCTGATGGCGCTCGAGCCCGAGCTCGGCTTCGCCCCCGATCTCGGCGCGATCGACGAGGAGGTCGCGCAACGGGCGCGGCTCATGTACATCAACTACCCCAACAATCCCACCGGCGCGCTCGCGCCCGAGGGCTTCTTCGAGCGCGTGATCGAGTTCGCGCGCGCCTACGAGATCCTCGTCGTCCACGACAACGCCTACTCCGAGATCGCCTTCGACGGCTACAAGCCGCCCTCGTTCCTGGCTACGCCCGGCGCCAAGGAGGTCGGGATCGAGGTCTTCTCGCTCTCCAAGGGCTACAACATGACCGGCTGGCGCTGCGCCGTGCTCGTCGGAAACGCCGACGCCCTTCAGACCTACTGGCGGCTGAAGACCAACATCGACTCCGGCCTGTTCGAGGCCGTGCAGCTCGCCGGCATCGCCGCGCTCTCGCCGGAGGCCGACGTCGAGGTAGCCTCGATGACCGAGCTCTACCGCCGCCGCCGCGATCTCGTCTGCGATGCGCTGCGCAAGATCGGCGTCGACGTGCGCCCACCGCACGCCACCATCTACGTCTGGGCGCCGATTCCCGCCGGGTATGCCAGCTCCGCCGCCTACGCCGAGCACGTGCTCGAGGAGGCCGCCGTCGTGATCACGCCCGGGTCCGTCTACGGTCCCGCCGGAGAGGGCTGGTTCCGGATCTCGCTCACCACCCCCGACGAGCGGCTCGCCGAGGCCGTGCAGCGGCTCGGCGCGCTCGCCAAGTGATCACAACCGCGCGCCATCCGCCTCTAGACTGGATGGCAGATGCAGAACGGCTACAGCCCCGCTGAGGACGCGCCGCGCGCTCGCCAGCGCGCCTTCTGTCTCGCCGCGTTGCCGCAGGGCCAGAGCGACCTGTCCGAGCTCGCCGAGCTGCTGCGCACCGCCGGCGTCGGCGTCGTCGGGGAGATGGTCCAGCAGCTCGAGCAGCCCCATCCGAACACCTACTTCGGCCCCGGCAAGGTCGCCGAGGCCAAGGCCGCCGCGCTCGCCGCCGACGCCAACCTGATCGCCTGCGACGACGAGCTCACCCCGCGCCAGGGGCGCAACCTCGAGGAGGCCGTCGGCATGCCCGTCGTCGACCGCACCACCGTGATCCTCGACATCTTCGCCTCGCACGCCAACAGCGCCGAGGGCAAGCTCCAGGTCGAGCTCGCCCAGCTCGAGTACAACCTCGCCCGGATGCGCGGGCTCTGGACCCACCTCGAGCGCCTCGGCGGCGGCATCGGCACCAGGGGCCCCGGCGAGAGCCAGATCGAGACCGACCGCCGCCTCGCGCGCGACCGCATCGCCGCCTTGCGCCGTCGCCTCGAGCACGTCAAGGGCACCCGCGCCGTGCAGCGCGCCGAGCGCGAGCGCGCCTCGCTGCCCACGATCGCGCTCGTCGGCTACACCAACGCCGGCAAGTCCACGCTGCTCAACGCCCTCACCGGCGCCGAGGTCGGCGTCCGCGACCGGCTGTTCCACACGCTCGATCCCACCGTCCGCACGCTGCGCCTGTCCGGTCGCCAGCACCTCATCACCGACACCGTCGGCTTCATCTCAAAGCTTCCCCACCAACTCGTCGACGCCTTCGCCGCCACGCTCGAGGAGACGCGACGCGCCGACCTGCTCGCCCACGTGCTCGACGCCTCCGCCCTTGAGGAGCAGGCCGACGTGATGCGCTTTTCCGTCGAACAGACGCTTCAGGAGATCGGCGCTGGCGAGCGCCCGCGGCTGCTCGTGCTCAACAAGATCGACCTCATCGACCAGGACGCCCGCGACGAGCTGCGCCTGCGCCACCCCGACGCCGTGCTCGTCAGCGGCGTCACTGGCGAGGGGCTGGAGGAGCTCGGCGAGCGCATCGAGCGCGAGCTCGCGCACACACTGCGCCGGCTCGAGCTGCTCGTGCCCTACGCCGACGGCGGCAGCCTCGCCGAGCTGCACGAGCTCGCCGGCGAGGTCAGCCGCGAGGACACGCCCGAGGGCGTGCGCGTCCGCGCTCTCGTGCCCGCCCGGCTCGCCCAGCGCTTCGAGCGCTTCGCCATCGCCGCGCCGCCGCGGCCCGCGACCTCCTGATCACGTCTTACCCACGACTGACGGTCGTGGTCAGGTGGATCAAGGATGCAGGGAGCGTGGCGTGTGGGGGGTAGCACGCGAGCGACCGAGGACGCCGATCCGCGACGAAGGCCCACGACCGTCAGCGGTCGTCGCCGCTGCCTGCGAGCACTCCACGCCGCTTGCGCGAAAGCAGCTTCTCCAGGTTCTGCTGCGCGATCTGATCGAGGTCCAGCTCGAGCTCCGTGGCAAGCTGCGCGACGTACCAGAGCACGTCGCCGAGCTCCTTCGACATCGCCGCGCGGCGCTCCTCGGAAACCTCGCCGCCGTCGTCGCGGATCACCTTCTTCGCGTGATCCGCGAACTCGCCTGCCTCGCCCGCGAGACCCAGCGCCGGGTAGGTCAGCGCCTCGGTGCGCGGGTACTGGGCCGTGCTGCGCGAGACGCGCTGGTACTCCGATAGCTCCATGGCGCCGATCGTATGCGCCGCCGCGGGCGTGGGGAGGGGAGGACCTTCGATTTTGCGGACGCCCGTCGCCTCAGACCCCGGCCGCTTGGCGCGCGCCGAGGTGGGCCTGCTGCTCCAGGCGATCGTCCAGCCCCGCAAGCTCGCGCTCCTCGATGCCGAGCGCCCGCGCGATCAGCCAGTCCGCGAACCAGGCGTTCTTCGGCAGCAGCGGGCCGTGCAGGTAGGTGCCGATCGTGTTGCCGCGCCGCGCGCCCTCGAAGCCGCTGCGCCCGTCGTTGCCGTGGCCGCGCAGCACGCGCCCCAAGGGCGCCTCGCCCGCGCCCAGCACCGTGCGCCCGCCGTGGTTCTCGAAGCCCGCCAGCACGCGCGGGGCGGTCGATGGCGGCGGCGTTTCGTCCAGCTGCGGCTCGATCGCGATATTGCCGATCAGACGCGGACCGTCCTCGCGCACGGTGCGCAGGTCGAGCAGACCCACGCCCTCGATCTCCTCCTCGCCCAGCGTGTAGGAGCGACCCAGAAGCTGGTAGCCGCCGCAGATGCCGAGCACCACCGCGTTGCGGGCCGCGGCTTCGTGCAGCGCCTCGCGCTTTCGCTCCAGCAGATCCTCGGCGCATAGGCGCTGGTCGCGGTCCTGCCCGCCGCCCAGGTAGAAGAGGTCGTGCGCCTCGGGGTCGAGCCGCTCGCCCAGGCCGCTGGCCGTGAGTCGGAAGCCGATCCCGCGCCACTCGCAGCGGCGCTCGAGCATCAGCAGGTTGCCGCGATCGGCGTAGATGTTCATCAGGTCGGGGTAGAGCGCGCAGACGCGCAGCTCGCGCTCAGACACGCAGCACCACCACGCGGCTGCCGACGTGCTCGTCCGTCGCCGGGATCTCGCGGGTCGGCTCGACGCCGAGCCCCGCCTCGCGCGCCTCGCCCTCCAGCATCTCTGCCGTGAGGTGGTCGAGCTCGATCACGTCACGCTCCGGCGGCGGCGATCCCTGGCCTGGCATCACCGCGCCCGCTAGGCCATCGGCCTCGCGCAGCAGGACTCGGCGCTCGCGTTCGATCGTCACGCCACGCCGCGACTGCGCCACCCGCAGCGCCCGGCTGAGGTAGAGCAGCCCGTCGAGCTCGACGCGCTCCGCCGCCGGGCCGATGTCACCGGTCAAGCAGTCAAACGGCTCGAGCACGCCGAGAATCGCGCAGGCCAGCAGGCTGCCCGGTTGCAGGTGGGCGCGCGCGCAGCGGAGGAAGGCCATCCGCTCCGCGGGACCGCCCAGCAGCTGAATCGTCTGCATCGGGACGATGCACAGCGCGTAGTCCGCCCGCGCCAGCGCGAACGAGCGCGCGTCGCCCGGCACCGTCTCGACGTCCAGGCCACGTGCGCGGGCACGCTCCCCAAGCGCCGACAGCAGCGTCGCCGAGCGGTCAAGCGCCGTGATCCGCCGGCCCGCCGCCGCCAGCTCCAGCGTCACGCGCCCGCTGCCCGCGCCGACGTCGAGCACCCGCCCATCGCATTCCTCGGCCAGCGCCTGCCACAGCGGCAGGTCGATGCGGTAGGCGCCGCACTCCAGGTCGTGCCAGACGACCTCCGCCGGGGTGCGCGCCTCGCTCACGACCACGAGCCGCTCACCTCCCCGCGTGCGCGCAGCAGCTCGCGCAGCGACAGCATCGCCGTGTATGTCGGCAGCGCGTAGAGCGGCGCCCGCTCGTCAGGCCGGTCGGCCGCCGCCTGCTCCAGCGCCGCGCGCAGGTCGGGCTCGACGCGGATTCGCGACTCCCGCACGCCCGCGTACTTCATCCGCACCGCCAGTTCCGGCGCGCGGTTGCCGCTGCAGGTGAAGCTCCTGATCCGCCCGCCCAGCAGCTCGAAGTCCGCGTCCCAGATCCAGGAGACGTCGCGGCCGTCGGCGATGCCGTCGTTGAGCACCCCCAGCACGTCGTGCTCGCCCGACTCGAGCGCCAGCGTGCGCAGCACCTCGTTCGCGCCCGCCGGGTTCTTCACGAGCAGGATGCGGAGCTCGCGCGGCGTCGCGGGGGAGGGGAACACCGTCACGCTCTCCGCCCGGCCGAACGCCGCGCGCGTCTGCTGGAGCCCCGCGAGAATGCTCGCCCGGGGCACGTCGAGCGTGCTCGCCAGCGCCGCCGCCGCGACGGCGTTGTAGACGTTGTAGAGCCCCGGCAGCGCCAGCTCGACCCGCGCCTCGCCCGCTGGCGTGTGCAGCGTAAAGCTCGCGGCCCGCACGCCCTCGAGCGCGACGTCGCTCGCCCACACGCTCGGCTGCGGGCGGCGCCGGCCGCAGCTCGGGCAGTGGTAGTGGCCGAGGTGCCCCAGGTAGATCGCGTCGAACACGTAGGGCGCGCCACAGCGGCGACAGTGCTTCGCGTCCGCGGCATGCGACATCCCCGGCAGCGCCAGCGAGTCGTCCTCGATCCCGAAGTAGACCGCGTCCTCGTGCTCGCGGCCGAGGTCCGCGATCAGCGGGTCGTCCGCGTTCAGCACGAGCCGACGCGTCTGCAGATCCGCCGCCCAGCGCTCGGCGATCGTCTCCAGCTCGCCGTAGCGGTCGAGCTGATCGCGAAACAGGTTGCCCAGCAGGATCGCGCGCGGCTGAAGCTGCGCCGCCACCGTGTCGAGCCACAGCTCATCCACCTCGAACAGCCCGAGCCTGCCCGCGATGCCACCACGCGGGCGCGCGGCCGTCAGCAGCGCTGTCGCGATGCCGCCCGCCATGTTCGCGCCCTCGGCGTTGTGCACCAGCCCGATACCCGCCTGCGCGAAGATGCCCGCCGCCATCGCCGCCGTCGTCGTCTTGCCGTTCGTGGCCGAGATCAGCACGCTGCCCTCCCGCAGGCGCGCGCCCAGCGCACCGATCGCGTCCGAGTCAAGGCCCAGCAGCACCTTGCCGGGAGCGCTCGTCGCGCCGCCGCCACGCATCCGCGAGAGCCGCGCGACCGTCCTCGCGAGGGCGAGCTTCGGGGCGAGCGCCGTGGCCATCAGCCCGCGTCCGGCGCTTCGCCTGTGAGCGGGGCGTTGCCTGCCGCGGAGGCGGTGCTTGCGCCAAGGCCGACGAGCCCGCTCGCATCGCTGAACGCGAAGTCCACGTTCGCTCCGCGCGGCACGAGCACGTTGACCGCGCCGGGCACCGCGCGCACGCGCAACGGCAGCTCTCCGATCGGATCGCCGTCCGCGTACATCGTGAACGGCCGATCCGCCTCGATCGAGACCTCTCGCGCGCGAAACACGTGCACGTGCGGCTCGTTCACGTGCGTGCCGCTGAACACGCGCGGAAGGATCTTTGTCAGGAATGCGAGCTTGCCGACGTTCGCCAGCACGACCACCTCGAGCAGGCCGTCGTCGAGCAGCGCATCCGGCGCCGCGCGCATGCCGCCGCCGTAGGAGCGGGAGTTGCAGGCGCCAACCGTGTAGGCGAGGAAGCTGTGGCGCTCGCCCGGTGGGTCGAGCTCGATCTCGAAGCGTGCCGGGCGCCAGGAGAGCAGCGCGCGCAGCGCGCCGTAGGCGTAGACGAGGTTGCCGAGCCAGGAGGGCGCCTCGTTCGCGATCCGGTTCGCGTCGCTGTCGAAGCCCGCCGAGGCGATCCCGACGAACGTGCGAGGCGCTTGCTGCCGCTGCGCCGGGACGTGTGCCGCGGGATCGTCGGGCGCCTGCGCTGTCTCACACACCTCGCCCACGTCCATCGCGCGCGCCTCGCCTTCGGCGATCGTCGCGCATGCCTGCTCGATCTCCTGGGAGATGCCAAGCGCACGAGCCAGGTCGTTGCCGCGCCCACCCGGCAGCACGCCCAGCACCGCGCCGGGGATCGAGCGAATCGACTCGGCCACCGCCCCGACCGCGCCGTCGCCGCTCAGCACCACGACGGTCTCACCCGCGCGCGCCGCCTGCACCGCCAGCTCGCGAGCGTGCTCCAGATCGCGCGTGTCCACCCGGCGGACGCTCAGGCCACGGTCACGCAGCAGGCGCTCGGCCTGCGGCGCCAGCCGCGCGGCCCTGCCGCCGCCCGCGGAAGGATTCACGAGCAGGCAGATCGAAGCGCGTGTTTCGGACGCGGCGGTGTCGGGCACGGCGCCAAGCGTAGTGCGCCCCGAGGGTGGCCACGCAGCGCCGGGTGCAGGGCGCGGAAGCTAGCTCGCCGCGGCCTTGGCGCGATCGCGCCGTCGGCGTCCGATCGCGGCGGCGATGCCGAGCGCGGCGATCACCACGAACAGCCCGAGCAGGATGCCCGGGGCGATGCCGAGGCCACCGAAGGGCAGCGAGATCAGCTCGACGATGCCGAGGCCGATCGCAAGCAGCACCGCGATCAACACGATGATCAAGAGGATCCCGCGCACGCGCGCAAGGATGCCCGCGGAGGCGGGGGGGATCAGCAGACCCATCGCGCGCAGCGCCAGCATCTGGCGTCCTGTCGGAGGCGTCTGACCGAGGCGCTCGACCGCGCTCTTCAGATCGCCCGCGCGCCGTTCGGCCAGCGCCAGCGAGGCATCGGCCATGCGCCTGAGCTGCATCCGCTCCTGCGGGCGAGCCGCCGCGATCGCCCGCTGGAAGTAGCTGCGAGCCTGCTCTGCGTCGAAGCGCTCAGCGGCTCGGGCACCGAGGATCGCCAGCGCCGCCGACTTGTATTTCGTCTCGGCTTCGAGCTCCTCGTCAGAGCGCGTCTCGAGCGCCTGAATCGCCTCGAGGCCGCCGCGCTGTTCGATTCTGATCTGTCGCTGCTTCGGTGCCATCGGCGGTCATTCTACGGTTTGCGCAGCGGCCGCGCCGGTGGCCGTGTGCGCCGCCTTTCGGGCTCGTAATCGTGTTGCGCGCCGGATCGCAGGCGGTATGCTCGGCCGATGGCCGCTCATCGCTGGGACATCTGGCGCGCGCGCACGAGCCGCATCTGCGTCTGCGCGGTTCTGCTGCTCGCCTTCACCGGCTCGGCCGCACCCGCCGCGCTCGCCGCCGGGACCTCGGCCGGGGGCGAAGGTGCGTTCAACGAACTCAGCCAGGCCGCCGAAAAAGAAGCGACGCAGACCCAGAAAACGGAAACGAGCGGCGTCACCGAATCGACCTCGACCTCGAACTCGAAAAAAACCGTGATCATCATCGTGATCGCAGCGATCGTGCTGCTGGTCGCGATCGCCGGGGTGATCGTGCGAGACGCTCGCAAGATGGCGCCCGCCGGAGACCCGCAACTGGCCGAAGCGCGCTCGGCTCAGGACTCCGCCGCGGCGCTGCGCAAGCGCCGCCAGAAAGCCAAGGCCGCGCGCCAACAGCGTAAACGCAACCGCTAGCGCGGCTGGCGCCGGTGCACTAGTGCGAGACTCGCACGCGGCGCGGACTGCGTGAGGCGATGCGCGTACGGCGGGGAGAGGGGGGAGGCGGCGAAGCGTGCGGCCCCCGACGTGGGCGCCGAGGGAACGGCCCGGAGGGACGCGGCCTCCGCGGGCGCGGCTCGAGCGGACCCGCGGGAAGCGCGCGCGACCCGCCGTCATCGTCGCTGCGGTCCGGCGGCTCGCCCGGGTTGAGGGCAGCGTCGTTGCGAAACGGCATCCACAGCATGAGCACGGCGATCGGAAGCTTGATCAGCGCCAGCAACATGATCAGCACCCACAGTGGCATGGTCGCAACGATGCTACTACTGCCCCGTGGATCTGGAGGCAAGCGTGGACGAGGGGATCGGCGAGCACGCCGATCTGGACTCGCTGTCGCTCGCGGTGAGCGACTGCAGGCGCTGCCCGCGGCTGGTCGCCTGGCGCGAGCAGGTCGCCCGCGAGCGGCGTGCGGCGTTCGCCGATCAGAGCTACTGGGGCAGGCCGCTGCCCGCGTTCGGCGACCCCGCGGCGCGCGTGCTGATCGTGGGCCTGGCACCCGCGGCCCACGGCGCCAACCGCACGGGTCGCATGTTCACGGGCGATCGCTCCGGCGACTTCCTCTACGCGGCGCTGGCACGGGCGGGCTTCGCCAATCAGGCAACTGCAACGGCGCGCGACGATGGCCTGCGGCTCAGCGGCATCCGCATCACCGCGGCGGTCCGCTGCGCGCCACCGGCGAACAAGCCGACGCCGCAGGAGCGCGAGCGCTGCCTGCCGTGGAGCGCACGTGAACTGGAGCTGATGCAGGAGGTTCGCGTGCTGCTGTGCCTGGGTGCGTTTGCCTGGGACGCCGCGCTGCGTCTGGTGGTCCGCGTCGCAGGCCCCGACGCGCGCCCGATTCGCCCCAAGCCGCGTTTCGGACACGGGGCGGAGGCGGCCGGCGAGCCCTACACGCTGCTCGGCTGCTTTCACCCAAGCCAGCAGAACACGTTCACCGGCAAGCTGACGCCGCCGATGATCGACGCGGTGCTGGCGCGTGCGCGCCAGCTGGCCGGGCTGCCCTCCCGATAGCCGCGGGGCCGGGGAGGCCGTCGCGGCTCAGGGTGCCGCCGCCGCGGTGGTCAGCCGCGTGCGATTGCGTGCCGCGCGCACGGCGGCCTTCAGGGTGTCGATGTCATAGGCCCCCTGATGGCGGCGGCCGTTGATGAAGAATGTCGGCGTCCCGGAGACGCCGCTGGCGTCGGCGCTCGATACGTCCTCGGCGATGCGCGCGACGTGGTCGTGGCCGCGAACCTCGGCCCAGAAGCGCTCGACGTCGAGGTCCAGCTCGTTGGCGATGCGACCGATGTCGCGCGGGGTCAGCTCGTCCTGGTGGGCGAGAAAGGCGTCGTAGACCGGCCAGAAGGCGCCTTGGGCCGCGGCGGCCTCGGACGCCTCGGCGGCGAGCTGCGCGCTGTTGTGCACGTCGTTGAGGGGCAGGTGGCGCCAGACGTAGCGCACGTCGTCCTCGACCGAGGCCAGCAGCTCTCGCACGATCGACTCGGCCTGGCCGCAGAAGGGACACTCGAAGTCGCCGTACTCGACCAGCGTGACCAGCGCGTCTTCGGGACCGCGGATGTGGTCGCGCTCCGGGTCGACATCCTCGGCGAGGTCGATCAGGTCCTCTGCCGTGGCGCTGATCTGGCGCGCGCGCACGCTGCTCGGCAGCCGCCTGACGATGCGGAGGATCGCCCAGGCCACGAGCGGGGCGACGATTGCCGAGCCGAGCACGCCGAGCTTTGCCTCATCCAGTCGCCGCCCCGAGAAGGCCAGGCCGCTGATCAGCAGCGAGACCGTGAAGCCGATTCCCGCGACGGCGCCGCCGCCGAAGATCAGCGGCCAGCTGATCGGCGGCTTGGGCCCGTGCAGCCGCGGCCGCGAGGCGATCCAGGAGGCGCCGACGATGCCGATCGGCTTGCCGACGACGTAGGCGACGACGATGCCGATCGTGATCGGGGAGGTGACGGCGTCGCTGAGCAGTGAGCCCGTCACGTGGATGCCGGCGTTCGCGAGCGCGAACAGCGGCACGACGACGTAGCTCGTCCACGGGTGCAGGCCGTACTGCAGCCGCTCGTTCAGCGAGATCGCCGAGAGCACCCCGAGCTGAGCCGAGCGCGCGAGCTCCGGCGTCGGCTGCTCGCGGAACGATCGCGTCAGCTCGGTCGCGCGCTCGAGGTCTTCGCGCGAAGGGGGAAAGGCGCTGGTGACAAGCCCCGCGGCGAGCCCCGCGATCACGGGGTCGATCCCGGACTTGAACATCGCCACCCACAGGGCGATGCCGATCAGCACCGATGCCTGACGGCGCAGGGCCGGGACGAAGCGCAGCAGCGGCAAGGTCGCAAACAGCGCGAGCGCCACGATCAGTGCGGGCACCGAGACGTGTTTGGTGTAGGCCGTCGCGATCACGACCAGCGCGCCGAGGTCGTCGACGACCGCGAGCGTCAGCAGGAACACCCGCAGGCGCGTGGCGGCACGCGGCGTCAGCAGGGCGAGCGCGCCGAGCGCGAAGGCCGTGTCGGTCGACATCGCCGCGCCCCAACCGTGTGCGCCCGCGCCGCCCGCGTTGAAGGCGAGGAAGATCGCCACCGGCACCGTCATCCCGCCGAGCGCCGCGAGCACCGGCACGGCCAGGCGCCTGCGTTCGCGCATCTCGCCGACGTCGAACTCGCGCTTCGCCTCCAGTCCCACGACCAGGAAGAAGAACGTCATCAGGCCCTCGTTGACCCAGTGGCGCAGGTCCGTCGAGATCGAGCTGCCGCCCAGATCGATCGACAGGCGCGTCGTCCAGACCGACTCGTAGTGCGCGCCGGGGATGTTCGACCATGCCAGTGCCGCGAACGTCGCGGCGAGCAGGAAGATCGCGCTGCCGGTCTCGGTGCTCAGGAAGTCGCGGACCGGCGCGGCCAGGTTGCGTGCCCAGGCGGTGCGGCCGTTGAGGGGGGTGCTCGCTTCGGCGCTTGCCATCGCGCGATTATCGCGGGCTGTCAGACCCCGGACCGTGCAGAGCACCGCCTCAGGGCAACCACCCGAAGGCGCGGCTCAAGCTCGACGCCGTGAAATCCGATATCCGGAACGTGCCGACGCATGACGAAGAGCCGTGGGAGAACGATCGCCGGCGCTTGGGCGATGCTCGCGCGAGCGCGCTTTGGGATGCGCAGCGCAGACGACTCGGGCTCTCAGGGATGCACGGAAGTCGCTCGAATGCGCGCCGCATGAGCGCAATCGTTGCGATCGGAGCCACGTTGGTGGGAATCACGGTGCTGCTCGCCTCGGCGCAGCACGTCGATGAAGCCTCGCCTGCGACTCACGTGCAGCGCATCCATCGTCGTACCGCCGGTCACCATCGCGGGCACGGCCATCCCGCCCGCAAGCGTTACTGATTTACATAACATGCATTATCGAGCGTAGACGCCTAAAACCCCTGCAAAGCGACACTTTTCTACGCAGGTCTGCCTAGCCGTTATGTCTACCGCGTCGACGCCAGGAGCAGGTCATCGAGCGGGGACCATTCTTCGACCTCAGCGAAGTACGCCTCAAGCTGCCGCACACGCTCCCGGCGCATCGACGTCGCTTCTTTGACCGCCCACAAACGAGCTACCTCGCAGAAGGCCCACGAGGGCGCCTCGCCCCGCCGACGACACACGTAGACCAGTTCGGCCGCGACGTCGACCGGCAGCCGGACCGAGACATCGACGCTAGGCAACGCTTCAAGGAAAGCTGCCCGCTCCGTGACCCGTCGTGGGACCCCGCGTGGCATCAACGCAGCATCCCACCAGTACGAACCATTACAAGTAGAGCAACGATGGTTGCAACAACAACGCACTTCGTATCTTCTGTCCGGGCGGAGCAAGGACCGGGCTAACGACGCCCGGCCTCAAGCAATTGGGAATCGCGCCTTCGGCACGCACAGCGGGTTTCCTTACCAATTGCTTGCACTACGCCCTTCCCTTCGATTAGGGACCGGCTCCGACGGCTTTCAGCCTCTACACAAATGGTTTTTCAACTACGAAAGGCAAAGAAATGAACATCAAGAACGAGGTAACGCTCACCGGTAGGCTCGCGGACGACGTCGAGCCCATTCACAAGCGCTCAGACAACACCCTGATCGGCTTCAGAGGCCGACTCGGCTACACCGACCCGAAAGGCGGGACGGGCTGGATCAGCTTCACCTGCTGGAGCCCCTCGCAAAACGAAGATGACGCGCCGCTGCAAAAGGGCGCAAGCATCGAAATAAAAGGCGCACTCGGGTTCGACAGCTGGGAGAAGGACGGCCAGAAGCGTCAGGCCGTGACGCTGGTCGCAACGAGCATCACGATCGCCGAGTAGAACACCAGGCCCCGGGCGCTTCGCGCCCGGGGCCTTTCGCTTGCGGCAACGGAAGGTACGCCCTGCGGGGCAGACCGGCGCGTCAAGCGCGCCTTCCCCCGCTCTCCCCTTCCGCCGCTAGCCGCGGCGCCGGGGACCCCCATTGAGCGGGCTGGCACCGAGGCGAGGTGACAAACGTCTCCCTCGAGCAGAAACTCTAAAGCCCGAACTACCAAGTGTCGACCAACAGAACATGCCCACATGGCGAGAAGAGCCGTGGAACCGCAAGCCCTTGGAGTCTCCAGCTCCTCCTGGCCAGCGACGAGCTGGCCAGCGAACGTCCAAACTGCCAGCAATCGCCGCAGCGGGCGTTCTCGCTATCGGCGCGACGCTTGCGGCCGCGAAGGCTGCCGGACCGGCGCGCCGCACATCGGACTCAGCTCAGAGCGCAGGTTGCGGCCCGCGTACGACACCGCTTGCGCGCGGCGATACATGCCCTCATAGTCGCGCTCGGCCAGCGAGGCACGAAGAGCCTGAAGATCGCGCTCGGCGCGCGCTAGAAGATCCTGGAGCCGATCATCGTCCATAGGACGAAAGCGTAGCATCACGTTCGGAGGGGTAGAGGTACCCAACCAGCCGCCACGAATGCAACAAGCTCGCGCAACTCCGAGGGCCGAAGCCACTGGCCAGTAGCCCGCCACCACCGTGACCTAAGCCGCATACTGGCCATGGTCACGCCGGTGAGCCTCGTCAGGCGAGAGGACACGTACCAGTGCCTGCCACTCACCTCGCCCCTCTCATAGCCCTCGCGAACCCCGCCGAGCTTGGACACGTATCGGGCCAGCTTACCGACATAGGCCCCCACGGCCTCCCCTGCGGGCTGCCAGCGGCGCCCCCAGTGGGTCTGACGCCCAAACCCGTATCGAGGCGCGTTGCGCTTGCAGTACGCCGCAAAATGCTCGCACCATCGCCGCTCAAGCACCGTGGTGGCCCCAAGGGCTACATGCCAGTGGAGCAGCCCTCGCCTCTGATACTCGGGTCCGAAGAACAGCAGACCGCTCCGCTGGCCCTTGACGTGCCTGTTGGCGCTCTGACATGCGGCACGCCGCAGACACTTCCACCGACCAGCTGCCGTCCCATTCCATTGCCACGCTTCACCGAAGTCCTTCCCCGGCCCAGTCACAGTCAGCATAACGACGTCGCCCTCGAACGCCGACAGGTTCTCGCGGATCATCTTCGCCCGCCGCCGCAGATACGCCTCGCTATTACTCGGACAGCGATTCCGACCGCACTTACCCCTCCAAAGAGAGCCCCCGCAGTCATCGCACGTCGGATACCAGGTCCCCGCTTCAACCGGAACCGGGAGCCGTCGACGCCTCAAACGTCGGTCAAGATCCCGACAGGTTTTTTCTTCGCCCTCAACAAGGACCTCATCCCACGGCCTCGGCCACTTCGTGCGACTCATAGTGAAGCTCGTTCTGTGCAGAACAACATCAAGACCTCGGCTCCGCCTCGGTTTTCGCGACCATCAAGAGAAAATCCCTCATACGGGCGTACACCTCGCCCACGCCGTGCACGTTGTCAACACGCGGCAGAGGACACCGAAGGCACGTATCTCTCTTAGGATCGCCTGTCGCCACAAACCGATGGGGCTCCACCCGATGCCTCACCACCGGGATCTCCGCCGAACGACAACCAACACCACCAAGGCGAGGATGACCAGGGCGACGACGTGCCAAGAACCCCCGGCGACCCCCTTCCAGATAATCCTCACCACGACGTAATGAAGCGCATACGTCAGGAAGTCACTGGCCAAGACGTTCATTCACCCTCCCCCATCGCCGGGATCGCGCCTTCGGGCGGCGGGAGTGGTGGGGCGCGCCGGGGGCTCGCTCCGCTCGCCTCCCCGTCCCGGCCCGCCCCTTCCGGCGCCACCAGGTCCGTACCTGGCTTGCGAGGGAGCACGATCGCGTCCTCTGGCCAGTCATCCTCCTGAAGGGAGTGCGTGTGGTACAGCCGAGCAAGCGACTTGCTCAGTCCGTACATGGAGACACCGGCTTTCGTACGAGCCTTATCGTTCCAGGTAGTGACCGCCAAGAAAAGATTGAACCTGAAGATCGCGCCGAAAAGAGGCAACCGTCTGAAGTTGCGAATCTCGGTATGGAACTCATAAAGATTCCTAACCTGCGAGTCGATGTTCGTATCCGACTGGCTGATTAGCCAGATGTCCGCCCCATAGTGGCGGTGCGCTGACACATAGTTGACAACCTCAAGCCGCTCCGCAATCGCCTCCTGCCGCGAGCGCCCCGGCGACTGATCCCACGCACGGGTGTTCATCCATCGATGAGCCTCATCAAGCACCACGCGACCGCGACCCTCCTCCTCGCCAGCGAATCGAACGCGGAGGAGCTGCGACAGGTCATTGCTAACGAACACGAGACGCGCAAGCTCATCAGCCTTCGCCTGAACGGCGTCCGGGCGCCAGCGACCAAACAGCGTGCGTCGCCGGGCCATCACAGTCGCCCAGTCCTCGCGCAGCGGGACGTTCGTGGCGACAGGAATGCCTTTACCGACACTCTCGTCAATGAGCTTGACAGACGAGTAGCTCTTGCCGTGGCCTGGATTGCCGGTGAACAACGTGATCACAGCGCGCCGTACTTTTTGTAAACCCACTTAATCGCGAGCCAAGTGACGTAACACGCAACCAGTCCTCCCGCGACCGCGAGCAACGCGGCGAGAGGAAAAAACCAGTTGATAGCCGTAACAAATTCAGGTGGGGACGTCGTTTCTGGCAGCTCGGGCAAGATTCCACCAGCGGCATCCAGCACGGCCTGAAAGACATCGAACAAGCCATTCAGAACCTCA
The DNA here is from genome assembly GCA_036267655.1 of Solirubrobacteraceae bacterium. Classification (GTDB taxonomy): domain Bacteria; phylum Actinomycetota; class Thermoleophilia; order Solirubrobacterales; family Solirubrobacteraceae; genus Palsa-744. The sequence goes on along the minus strand of DATAVP010000027.1, from coordinate 42,877 downwards.
ACGCCTCCATAGATGATGTAACCACCGACTGCTTCGACCGCTTCACCGAACAGGCCCCCTATAAACGAGAACCCTTCTGTGAACACTTCGAGAATCGCGCCCATCAGTCCGACTCTCCGCCGCTATCACTAGAGCTACCGCCGGAAGGACTGCCACCCGTTGCAAACCGATAGAACAACAGCACCAGACCGATAGTGCCCAAAATCAGCTCGCAGGCTCGGACCTTTTCCATAACAGGTTCCAACGAGGCAAAGTCACCGCTAGCACCAGGTATCGCCTTACCATGAATTTCAAAACCCGAAATCCCAACCGTCGGCGCGCTGCCTGTGGCAGTCCACTTTTCCAGCTCTTCAAACAACCAACACGGAACGCCAAAGGGAAACTTTTTACACAGAAGCTCGATATGGGGCAAGTGCAGTTCCGGCTCATCCACACCGCCGATTTTAAGTCCCGGAAATTTAGGAAGCCCTGCACCAGGCGGCGCCGTTTCGGGGTCCACCACGACGTCAATTTTCGTTTTCGGGTCATATTTACTGCCCGGCTTCGGCTCGACCCTACTCACCTCGCCCGGCCCCACCCGCGGATCGACTTCCGTTTCCGGCAGGGTAAAGATTTCCACTTCCGTAAACCCTTCCCGTTCAAGCCGTTCCTTATAGTGAGTCCCCACCTCCGACTTTTCCGGCCCCGGCAGTTCGGGCCACAACGGTCCCGGCAGCGGCTTTTCTTCTTCTTCACTTTCCGGCGGTTCGCCTTTCAGTTCTTCTGGGAATTTGTCAATAATGATAATAGATTTACTTTTGGTTAGTACTTCAGGTTTGCTAGGAGGAACCGGCGCGGTAAGAGGAGCCGGTGGCGCAAGTTCTCTAACCGAACCGGACACACCGCCGTGCGCGCCCGTCGAATGCGCTCCAGGAAAGCCCGTCTCCGCAGGACCCCCAGCGGGGTAACACACTTTCGCTTCACTCGTGGCGGGACACGGCTGAGCTTCGACGGGGTGCTCAGGCAATTCCCACAGATAGGTATACGTTGCGCCATGACCTTCGTCATAGGACGAGCCCAAGCACGCAACACCCGCCCATTTACGAGCGGGAGAGCAGGGCTCTTTCAGAAGCGCTGGATCTTCACCCCTAGTGTCACCCGACCAACCAGATTTGTCATATTCGATTGGCGTTGGCAGTTCAGAATAATATTCCTCAGCGGACCAATCAATAAAGCCCTGGATCGGCATACACTTCACGGCCGAGCTACCGCCTTCAAAACCGTCGAGGGCAAAGTATTCTTTACACGTTTTTGCACGCGAGTCCAACTTCAATTCGCTACTCCACTGCTGGGATTCTTCGTAACGTTCACAGAAGGGACCGTGAGTACCGCCGCAGCGGTCATTTTTAGAATCACCAAACAGCCCGCCAAGACTCAGTTCCGGCAAACCCACAAGACGATCAAACGTATTACCGATTTCAACACCCACCGCGCCAGCAGCCGCACCAAACACGAGCGCTCCACCTGTGTCGCCCATCGCCGAAAGAACATCCGGCCAGCTGACGATCGTCCCCTCCTCCTCAGCTCCCGCAACGAGATCCTCGCCAGCGCGAGCTTCGGCAACACTGTCGTACGTGCCCTTTTCACGGAATTCACCGACCGTTTTGTCAATCTTTTTGCCAGCGTCCTTCGTCACCCCTTCGACATCAGTCGGCGGCTGACCTCCACCAATCTCCAGGTCCATCGCTTTGTCATACTCGCGGATCTTTTCAAATTCATGAGCGGAGTAAGTGCGAAGCGGATCGGTTTTACCTTCACCCCACATGGACCAGCTACCGTCCGTGTTTTCCACAAAACCGCCACCGGACGGACGCGGCGCGAACACACGCGCCTGCGAAGCAGTCGGCACCACCAAGAGAAAGAGCACGACGACCCCGAACACCAAGCGCACTCGGGGCCGTCGCAGGATCACAGTTAGATGAACCTCTTGATCATCTTGACGCCCTTAGGGACGATGATGACCAACGCAATGAGAGCCGCCAGAGCGGCCAGGATCGCGAGGATAATAGTGATGCCTTCACTGCCGACCTGCGCAGCGACGGTTTTCACTTTTTCCTCGCTTTCGGTTTCCGTCGCCATCGCGGCCACGGAGTACGCAAGCGCCATAGACGCGACCGCCGCCGAGGCGACTGCGACCCGCACTTTGCGAGAGCTCCCGAGCACACGCGAGACGATGTTCTGCAGAACCCGCATGGGTTCTCCTTTCGTTGATCTGACGAACGGTGTCTCACGCATCGAGAAACCGCCGGATCGCCGAAACACTCCAGACGAGCATCGCGGCGACGAGGTACACCGCAAGCACGCCAGCGGCGAACTCCCAAATGACCGACGCGTGCGCGCCGACCGTGAGAGCCGCCAGATCAACAAACCTCATACCGGGACCAGCCTTCGGATCACGAAGTACAAAGTCCCTGCGAGCATCGTGCCGATGAGGCACCACACAAGAATTTCCAGCGCTTCGACCATTTCCGCGAACGTCGCCATCGCCGAGTCACCGAAGCCTTCGACGGTAACTTTGTCTCCAGTACCACCAGCCCCTTCCGCACCTGGAGGGCCTTCTTTGCCATCAGCCCCCGGAGATCCTTCTTTACCTTCTTTACCTTCTTTACCTTCTTTGCCTTCACCGCCAGAGACAGCCTGATCGACACTCTGGCAGGCGAAGTGATCGTTCGTCCCGGACGTCGTGTTCTTCCATTTCTGACCAGCACCGACGAGGAAACTGGCGACCGACGAGAACGCTCCCGTAGCCGTCGTTTCCTTGAATGAGTAAGACCCCACTTCTTTACCAGCCACAAAAACCTGAATGCCAGCCGTGCCAGCACCCGTTTTCGTCGTCGTACAGGTCAGGTAAACAAGCGTCGTCACCGACACCGACGGTTCGTATTCAACCCCTTCACTGCGACTAACCGGAGCAGCCGGAGTACCGACTTCAAGAGGACTTGCGCTCGCTTCGGAGACGAACCATGCACACACCGCCCAAAAAGCAGCGACGCACGCCAACACGCAGATCCTCTCCAGACGACTAGAACGCATACGCGCACTCGTGCCGAACTTCCGGCAGAGCGCGCGAGCACCCAAACGGGCGCACGTCAGGAGTAGATCCCCAAGTGTGTCTGCCGAGACTCACGGGGAGAAACATACACAGCTACCCGGCGGCATGCAAACTAAACGCGAGCGGCCCACAGTCTCGGCAGACACAAAGACCGCCCGCGACACTTCAGACTAGCACCCCCGCCGAACATGCATTATCGAGCGTAGATCGGCAGCAGGTCCACGCCCCCTGGACTAGACGTTCACGCCAGACGCGCCCGCGAGGACGTAGGAGTCCTCAGCCGATCCGCTCGGCGAGCTCGACGATGATCCCCTCGGGGCCGCGGACGTAGCAGAGCCGAAAGATGCCCCGGTAGCACTCCAGCTCGCCGACGAGCTCCAGGCCACGGGCTCGCAAGCGAGCGACGATCGCGTCGATGTCATCGACCGCGAACGAGAGATGGCGAATGCCCGGGGTGTTCGCGGGCGCGTGCCGGTCGCCGCCCGGGCTCGCCGGGGCCTGAAACTCACTCAGCTCGACCCGCCCATGGCCGTCGGGGGTCTGCAGCATCGCGATCTGCGCCCGGACGCCCTCGAGCCCGATGACGCGATCCACCCAGTCGCCCTCGACCGGCGCTTCGCCTTGCAGCTCGAGCCCGAGCTCCAGGAAGAACGCCGTCGCATCCGCGAGGTCCTCGACCACGATGCCGACGTGATCCATGCGCTGGATCGCCATGCACCAGACGGTAGCGACACGACGACCACGGCCGCAAGCGCCTCCGAGCGGCGACCGGGTCCTACGTCAGGCGCCTCGCCTAGCTTGTGGCGATGCCTCACGGCACGCTCCAGCGCAGCTACGGCACAGTCTTCGATCGGGTGGCCGCGAGCTACGACCGTCACCGTCCCTCATACCCCGAGGAGCTGATCGACCGCGCCTGCGAGGCCGCGGGTCTCACCGCAGGCGACGAGGTGCTCGAGATCGGCTGCGCCACCGGGCAGCTCACCCGCAGCCTCCTGGCCCGGGGCCTGCGCGTCACGGCGATCGAGCCCGGCGAGCGGCTGGTCGGGCTCGCACGGCAGAACCTCGCGGGCACCGGCGACGTTCGGTTCCTGAACACGCGACTGGAGGACGCACGCCTCCCTCGCGAGCGCTTCTCGGCCGTCCTCTGCGCTTCGGCGATCCACTGGGTCGATCCGGATGTCGGCTGGCGGCGAGCGGCGGAGGCGCTCGTGCCCGACGGGACGCTCGCGCTGGTCCAGCACTTCGGAGTGAACGATCGACACAGCGCCGAGGACCAGCGGGCGCTGCTCGGCGCAATGGCAGCGGTCGCGCCGGAGATCGCCGCGGACTGGCCGAGCTACCGCGACTTGCAGACCACGCTCGCGGGCGTTCACGAGCGCCGCGAGAACATCTCGGAGGTCTGGGCCTGGCTCGGCGGCTACGACATTGCGCGCGCCCACGCCGCCGATCTGTTCGACGAGGTCCAGATCGCCGCGGCGCCCACGTCGGTCGAGCACACCGCCGAGGAGCTCAACTCCGTGCTGGGCACGATGTCGTTCTGGGCGCGACTCTCGCCGACGCAGCGCGCGGCGCTCCAAAGCGAGAACCGAGCGCTGCACGAGCGGATCGGACGACCGATTCGCTCGAGCACGCTCGCCTGTCTGGTGACGGCGCGGCGCGCGTCCATCGAGCGGCCGGGCGGCTAGATCGCGACGTGCCCTGGAGGCGTCGCGTCCCGGTCGGTCGCGACCCGTCGCGCCGCTCCGGATCTAGGTTCGTTCGATCTTCGCCAGCCAGGCCGGGAACCCCTGCGCGCCGAACCTGGTGTGGATTCGATCCGCCTCGACGGCGGCGACGCTCCACCCACGGGGATCTTCGAACGCCGAGCGCAACTCCCCCTCGCTGACCGGATGCGGGCCGCGGTCATCGGGCCCAACGTCGCTGAAGCAGAGCACGTGCAGCTTCCCGCCAGGCTCGAGCACGGACGCCAGCCCCGCGACGTAGGCCCGCCGCTCGTCGCGGTCGAACGTGTGAAACAACCCGCAATCGAGCACGGTCTCGAACGTCCGGCCCAGGAGGTCGAGGCGCAGGGCGTCGGCGGTGACGAACTCGGCATCGAGGCCGCGAGCCGCGGCCTTCTCCCGTGCGATCGAAAGCGCGGTCTCGGCCACGTCCACGCCCAGGACGTGCAGCCCCAGAGCGGCGAGGTGAAGGCCGTTCTCGCCGGTCCCGCATCCTGCGTCGAGAACCGCGCCGGCGAACGCGCCCTCCCCTGCCAGGCGCGCGATCGCGGGCTGGGGCTCGCCGATGTCCCAGGGCGCCGGCCCGTTGACGTAGGACGCGTCCCAGCGCTGGTGTGCGCGCTGCTCGTGACTGGTCGGCCGACGCTCGCGGTGCGGGTCCTCGGCCGGGACTCCCGACTGCTGGGACATACACCGGCAATCTAGCCCGGTCCTCCCCGCGGGCACGGCGCTACGCTCGGATCGGACAGGACTTCTCGCAGCTCATCGGCGAGTCCATAGACGAGCTGCGCGCGCGCTCACGGCGTAAGGTCTCGAGGATGGGTCGACCGGACGCGGACTTTCGCCGTTCCCTGGACCGGCAGAGCGAGGCCGAGCGCGCGTTCGTGCTGGCCGGCCCGGCGCCGCGATAGGCGCGGGGACCGGTGGCGCTCGACCTACAGACGATCTACGAGCGCATCCGTCGCGTGCCCCCGGGCTACGTGACGACCTACGGAGACCTGTCCCCCGGCGCCCCGCGCCACGCGGGGCGCGCGCTCTCGCTGATGCCGCCGGACGTCCCCTGGTGGCGCGTGGTTCGCAGCGACGGCACCTGGCCGAAGGGCGCCGAGCAGCGCGAGCGCCTGCTGGCGGAGGACGTGCCGATCCGCGGAGCGCGCGTGGTGATGGCCGAGGCGCGAATCCCGCCCGAGGCGATCCTCTAGGCCCTTCGGGCGTCGCCCTGAACGTTCAGGCCCGCGCCACACGCGCCCGTGCCGCGTCAGGCGAACAGCGCCTGCTGTGTAAAGCCGGGCGCGCCCTCGATCTCGAGCATCCGGCGCTTGGTCACGATCCCGCCGGGCGCGGAGAACCCGCGCAGGGCTCCGTCGGCGGCAAGCACGCGGTGGCAGGGCACGACGATCGGGACGGGATTGAGGCCGAGTGCGGCGCCGACCTCGCGAGCGGCCTGCGGCGTGCCGAGGGCATGGGCGATCTCGCCATAGGTCGCGGTCTCCCCCGGTCCGATCTCGCGGGCGGCGGCATAGACGCTGCGCTGGAAGCCGTCGGCCTGCTCGAGGTCGAGCGCAACCGAGCGCAGGTCGCGCGGCTCGCCGTCGAGCAGGGTGACGATGCCTGCGATCGCATCGCGCACCGCCTCGGGCGCCCCCGCCACCGAATCGAGCGGGGTCACGCCGACGAGCGCCCGGTCTTTGGGCAGCCACACCTCGGCGATCCCAACCTCGCTCCACCTCAGCCCACATGTGCCGAGCGCGGTCTCGAATCGACATGTCCGATCGTGGCTGCTCATGCTCATCGTCATTGTTAACGCCGTCCCGGCGCGAAACGTGAGGCGGAGAGAGAGAGAGAGAGAGAGATGCCGGCCCGCAACAGAGTCACCCCCCACGGCGAGATCGAGGGCTTTCCCCTGCGCGGCGCGCTCACGGGCAACCGCGGCATCCTGCACTCGGGCAGGGAGATCGTGCGCTTTCACGCGCACGACTCGTGGGTGGCGTGCTCGCTGCGCTTCAAGGACCGCTGGAGCGAGCAGTGGGTCCCCCATCACTTCACCTGGCTCTACTTCTACGACGAGGCGGTGTCCTTCGCGGCGGGTCACCGCCCCTGCGGAGAGTGCCGCCGGGCAAGCTACAAGCGCTATCGCGAGGCCTGGGTCGAGGCGCAGGGCGGCGAGGCGCCCTCGGCCAAGGAGATGAACCGCGTGCTGCACGGCGAGCGGATCGTGCGCGGGACGCATCGCCGGCAACTGCACGGGCAGCCGTGGCGAGCGCTCCCCGAGGGCGCGTTCGTGGAGCTGGACGGCGACCCCTTCCTGGTGCTCGGACCCGAGTTGGTGCAGTGGACCCGCGAGGGCTACCGAGCGCGCCGTCCACGTCCGAGGCGTGGCGAGGCGAGTGCGATCACGCCGCCCTCGACGCTGGCCGTGCTGCGGGCGGGATATCCGCTCGAGCTGCATCCCTCGGCGCTCGAAGCATGAGCCGCTTTCAGCGAACCCGGCTCGCGGAGAGCGATGGCATGTATTTTGATTAGTCGATGATTGCTGGAAGCGTCCAAACGGAGCATTCACTTTCCGCCGAGGCGTGGGTGGAGCAGTTCAGGCTCGGCTGGGAGACGACGCGCGGCCCCGAGGAGTTCGCTGAGCACTTCCGCACGCTGCTCTCGCCCGACGTCCGCCTGCTGAGCCCGCAGCTGCCGCCGCTCACGGGCTTTCAGGCCTTCAAGGACTCGTTCGTGAAGCCGACCTTCTCGCTGATCCCCGACGTGCGGGCGGAGGTCGAGCGGTGGGCCGCGAGCGACAGCACCGCGAGCGACGCGACGATCTACATCGAGGTCACGCTTCGCGGGACGATCGGGCGGCGCCCGCTCAGCTTCCGCGCCTGCGACAGGCTCACGTTGAAGGACGGCGTCGCGGTGGAACGCGAGTCCTACTTCGACCCGCTGCCGCTGCTGCTGGGCGTGCTGCTGAGCCCGTCGACATGGCCCCGTTTCGTGCGCCTGCAGCTCGAAACGCTGCGCGAGCGCCTCGGCTAGGCTCGGGAGCAGATGGCAAACGCGGCGCCCGAGTCCCAGAAGCCCACGCTGTACGTCTGCCACGGCGACGACGGCGGCCCGAAGCTGCATCCCTGCCGGCGCGTGCAGGAAGCGTTGCGCGCGGCGGGGATCGAGTACGAGAAGGTGATCGCGGCGCACGGGAGCCCGATCCCGTTCCTGCGCAAAGGCTCGCGCGATGAGCTGCGCACGGCGGCCGGGACGACGAAGCTGCCGACGCTGAAGCTCGCGGACGGGACGGCGATCTCCCACGCGAAGGCGATCTTCGCCTGGATCGAGAAGCAGCGGGACACCACGCTCGGCCGGTGAGCGAACCCGTCTTTCGCGAGCGCCCCGCGGAGGGCGAGCCGAGCGGCCTGCTCGTCCTGCACCACGGCCGCGGCACCGACGAGCTGGATCTGCTGCCGCTCGCGGACGCGCTGGACCCGCAGCGTCGCCTGCACGTGATCACGCCGCGCGCGCCGCTGACGCTGCCGGGCTGGGGCGGGCACCACTGGTACGTGGTGCCGCGCGTCGGCTACCCCGACCAGCAGACGTTCACGGCCTCCTACGAGCTGCTGAGCGCCTTCCACGACGAGCTGTGGCAGCGCACGGGCCTCGGCCCCGAGCAGACGGTGCTCGGCGGCTTCTCGATGGGCTCGGTGATGAGCTACGCGCTCGCGCTCGGCCCCGAGCGCCCGGCGCCCGCGGGGCTGATGGCCTTCTCGGGCTTCATCCCCACCGTCGAGGGCTGGTCCCCGAGCTTCGAGGACCGCACCGCCCTGCGGGCATTTCTCGCCCACGGCGACCGCGACCCGGTGATCGAGGTCGGCTTCGGTCGCGCCGCGCACGAGGCGCTGCTCGCGGGCGGGCTCGAGGTCGACTACCGCGAGTTCGCGGGCGGGCACGAGATCCCCTCGGCGATCGCGCCCGAAGGCCGGCGCTGGCTCGGCGAGCTGCTGATCGACCGGTAGCGCGCGCCGCGGCTCGAACCGCGCCTCGTCATTCGGTCAGCAGCCGCACGATCGCGCTCAGGCCCACGACCACGATCAGCGCGCGTAGCACGTCCGGGGGCAGCCGCCGCCCGTAGCGGGCGCCGAGCTGGCCGCCGATGATCGAGGTGCCCGCGATGATCGCCGCGGGTCCCCACTCGACGTGCGCGGCAAATACGAAGTACACGCCCGCGACGCCGTTGACGAGCCCGGCGAGCACGTTCTTCAAAGCGTTTGAGTCGTGCAGGCTCTGCGGCAGCGTGACGCCGAGGATCGAGATCAGGATGATCCCCTGCCCCGCCCCGAAGTAGCCGCCGTAGACGCCGGTTATGTAAACCGCGAGCGGCAGCAGCAGCTTGACCCGCCGCGCGCCGCCCGCCACGTGCCCCGCCAGGCGTCGGTTCAGGCTCGGCTGCGCGACCGCCAGCACGAGCGCGATCGCGATGAACGCCGGCACCACCGCCTTGAAGGCCGATGCGGGCAGCACCAGCAGCAGCACCGCCCCCGTGATGCCGCCGAGCACCGAGGCCACGCCGAGGCGCAGCGCCCGCGAGCGCTGGCCCGAGAGCTCGCGCCGATAGCCGATCGCCCCTGAGATCGAGCCCGGCACCAGCCCGATCGTGTTCGAGACGTTCGCCGTGACCGGCGCGTAGCCGAACGCGAGCAGCACCGGGAAGGTGATCAGCGTGCCGCTGCCGACCACGGTGTTGATCGTCCCCGCCGCGAGGCCCGCGGCGGCAATCGCGATGATCTCTCCGGCGCCCATGGCAGGCGCGAGCCTAGCTGCGCGGAGCCGGGTCTGGACGCCGCCTCGCCCGATGCGCCCGCGTCCAGCATCCGTCTGCATCGGAGCAAACCCCCTCAAGCCGACGCGATCCTCCGTCGATTCGCGTCCTAGGAATTCGCAGCATCCTCCCACCGGTGTTCATCAGCGCATCATGACCCCCGCGACATCAGACGGAGTCGGGCCTGCCCCGAACCGTGGACCCTGGCCCGCGATCCTCGCCGCGGTCGGCGCGCTGCTGCTCGTGCTCGGCGCGCTCGCCACCGCGATCCTGCTGTCGCAGGGCTCCGCGCGCTCACAGCTGCGCTCCTCGCTCGCTGCGCGCGGCAAGGCTTCGGCGGGCTTCGTCGCGACCTATCTCTCCGAACAGGGCACGCGCGAGCGGCTCGCCGCCGAGCGCTTCCTCTCCGCGCCCCGCGTCGACACGCACAACCTCGAGGTCATCGCCGCGACCCTCGGCAGCGAGGCCTCGGTGCTGCTCGACAACGCGGGCCATGTGCTCGCCGCCCACCCGTCGGACCCGTCTCGACGCAGCACCGCGGTCATCTCGGCGTATTCCAACCTGTCCAGCGCCGAGCACGGGCACGTCGCGATCTCGGGTCTGTTCTACGACCCCGACGACGGCGCCGCCTCGACCTCGGTGACCGTGGCCTTCTCGACGAGCATCGGACGCCGGCTGCTGAGCGCGGCCTACCCGACGTCGATCCTTGCGCTCAATGCGCTGGTCGACCAGACGATCTCCTACCCGCAGCACGCCGTCTACCTCGTCGACTCGGGTGGGCGGATCGTCACATCGAGCCCGCGCACGGCCGCGGTCACGCTCGCGCGAGCCAACCCGGATCTGGCGACGGCGGTCACGCACGGCACGCACGGCTCGGTCGGCGGCGCACGGGGGTCGAGCGCGTTCACGGCGGCCGCCGTGCCGGGGACGCCGTGGCGACTCGTGATCGCGGTGCCCAACCGCAAGCTGTATGCCTCGACCAGGGGCTGGGCGCAGTTCGTGCCTTGGCTCGTCTTCGCGCTCGTCAGCCTGCTCGGCACGCTGCTGGTGCTGCTGTTCGCGCGCTCGCTTGCCGACCGCGCGCGGCTCACGGTGCTCTCGGCGCAGATGGAGCGCATCGCCCAGACCGACTCGCTCACCGGCCTGAACAACCGCCGCGCGCTGACCGAGCAGCTGACGCGCGCCACCGCCCACGCACGCCGTCACGAGCAGGCGCTGTCGGTGCTGATGATCGACCTCGACCGCTTCAAGCAGACCAACGACAGCCACGGCCACGAGGCAGGCGACCAGGTGCTGTGCACGGTCGCGGACTGCATGCGCGACACGCTGCGCGCCGCCGACATCTACGGACGCTGGGGCGGCGACGAGTTCCTGGTCGCGCTGTCGGACACCGATGCCGCCGGTGCCGCCGTCACAGCGGCGCGCCTGCGCGAGGCGGCGGCCGCCATGGATCTCGGCGACATCGGGCTGCCCGACGGCGTGCCGCTCTGCGTCGGCGTCGCCACGGGCGTGCACACGAACCCCCACGACCTCGTGCGCGAGGCCGACGAAGCTCTGTATCGCGCGAAGCACGCGCGCAGCCAGACCGACGCGCTCGCGCCGCACTGAGTACGTTGCGCCGATGAGCGTTCTGCGCGAGGTCCGCTCGACGCTGCGACCACCGCCCCAGGACAGGCACGGGCCACTGGTGCCGATGATGATCGCCCTGACCGTCCTGACCGGGCTCGTCGACGCGGTCAGCTACCTCGAGCTGGGACGCGTGTTCGTCGCGAACATGACCGGCAACGTCGTGTTCCTGGGCTTCGCGCTCGCGGGCGCGAGCGGCCTCTCGGCGGTCGCCTCGCTGCTCGCGCTCGGCTCCTTCCTGCTCGGCGCGCTCGCCGGCGGCTGGCTCAGCAATCGCCATTCGGAGCATCGCGGGCGCCTGCTGTACGCGGCGACCGTCGTGCAGGGCGTGCTGATCGCACTCGCGCTCGTGCTCTGCCTACTCTCGCGCGAACCGCTCGCCGAGGCGGCGCGCTACGAGCTGATCGTCGTGCTCGCGCTCGCGATGGGCGTACAGAACGCGGCGGCGCTGCGGCTGTCGGTGCCCGAGCTGACGACGACCGTGCTGACGCGCACGCTCACCGGCCTGGCCTCGCAGTCGCGCTTCGTCGGCGGCCAGGGCGCCCAGGTCGGCCGCCGCGGGCTCGCCGTCGCCGCGATGCTGCTCGGCGCGCTCAGCGGCGCGCTGCTCGTGCTCGAGGCCTCGGTCGCCGCGGCGCTCGTGCTCGCGCTGGCGCTGTCGCTCGCGTTGACCGTCGCGGCCCGGACGCTCGCGCGCTCGCACGCGCCCTGGACGCGAAGCTGAGCGCGCGGAGAACCCGCACGCCGAGTCGGCGCCCGCCCTGCCGCGGGCGCCGACTCCGGCGCGGTCCTACTTGACGGTCAGCGTCCCTTCCATGCCCGCCTGGCGGTGGCCCGGCACCGAGCAGAAGAACTTGTAGGTCCCCGGCTTGAGGTTCACCGAGAGCGTCTTCGAGCCGCCCGTGAAGGTCGGCGTCGCCCCGACCTTTTCGCCGGAGGCCGATTCGATCGTGACGTTGTGCGGGAGCGAGGAGGAGTTCGTGAAGTCGACCGAGACCTTGCCCGCCTTCGCGCTCAGCGACTTCGTGTTGTATTCGAGCTGCCCTTCGGGGTTGGCTTCGAGCTTCACGCTGCTGCTGCCGCCTTCGGAGCTTTCGGTCGAGGGCGCGGGCGTCGAGGTGCTCGCCGAGCTCGTCGTCGGCGTTTCCGCGGCGGTGCTCGCCGAGGAGGAGCTGGATGACGAGCTGCCGCAGCCCGCCAGCACGAGCAGCGCCGCGGGGAGTGCCAGCAGCGAGAACAGAGCCTTCGAGCGCATCAAGATCCTCCAGTAGTCGGGGTCGTCGGTCATTACGACACCACCCGGCGCGGATCCTTCCCGATCACCCGAGCCGGGGCCGCCGCAGCTTTCGAGCATACGCTCCGCGCCGCGCCGACACCGGGCCGGGCGCGCGGCCTTCTACCGTTCTCTGCTGTGAACGTCGAGGAAGCGATCCGCACGCGCCGCACGCACAAGGCCTACGGTTCCGAGCCCGTCCGGCGCGCGGTGCTCGAGGAGCTGTTCGAGCTCGCGCGCTGGGCGCCCAACCACCACCTCACGAACCCCTGGCGCTTTCGCGTGCTCGGCGAGCGCACGCGCGCGGGCCTGATGGAGCTGGCCGAAGAGGCGCAGCCCGGCTCGGCGGTCAAGCTGCGCCGCGCGCCGACGCTCGTCGCGGTCAGCGCGATTCGCGGCGGCGACCCCGCCGAGGATCGCGAGGACCTGCTCGCGACCGCGGTCGCCGCCTACATCGTGCTGCTCGGCGCCCACGCGCGCGGCCTCGCGGGCTACTGGCGCACGGTGGGGCTGCTCGAGGACCCCCGCGGGCGCGAGCTGCTCGGCCTCGGCGCCGAGGAGAGCCCGCTCGGCCTGCTCTATCTCGGCATGCCCGTGCAGGAGCAGCGCGTCCCCGAGCGCGCCGCTCCCGAGCAGTTCGTCAGCTGGCTCGACTGAGCCGCGGCTCAGGCGCTCTGCTCCGCGGGTTCCGCGGCCGTCTGCTCATCCGCGCTCGCGCCGTTGACGCTCGCCGCCACCGAGGGCGGCTGGTTCGCAGCCGCCGAGAGGTGCGCTGCCGCTGCGCCGATCGCGCCGCCCGCCAGCGCCGCCAGCGCCCAGCCCGAGCCGTGGCGTTCGTGCCCGCGCGCCGCGTCCAACGACAGCGGGCCGGGGCCGACCTCGGCGATCGCGAGCGCCGCCGCGATCAGCACCGCGTTGTACTCATAGCCCCCGTTCGTCGCCCAGGGGCCGTTCTTGAAGTGCACGGTTTTGATCGCCGTCAGCATCGTCGCGGTCAACACGGCAGCCGCCACCGGAGTCTCCAGGCCCGCGAGCATCAGCGCGCCGCCGCCCGCCTCCGCGGCGCCCGCGGCGACGGCGTTCGGCTTCGCCGGGTGAAGCCCCAGCGCCTCGAAGCCCTTGGCCGTGGCCTGCAGCCCGTTGCCGCCGAACCAGCCAAACAGCTTCTGCGTCCCGTGCCCGATGAAAAATCCGCCGACGGCGGTACGAAGCAGCAAACGTCCGATCTTCATGTCAAAGCCCTTTCTCGTCCAGATTTCGCGGTCCTTGGATTTCCCATACCCGTAACGGACCCTGGTCCACCTTAGGGCGCGGCAGGCACGACCACGAGCGGGCCGTCGCTACTCGGCAACGAGGCCGTGTCGAACGTCGGGCTCTCCACCCGCTCGACGCCCGCCGCCGCCTCCAGGAACGCGTCCGCCGGTTCGAGGAAGCCGATTCGCTCGGTGCGGTAGTGCATCGGCACGACCCAGCGCGGCTTCAGGCGCTCCACGACGACCGCGGCCTGTACGGCGCCGAGCGTCGGACCGCCGCCCACCGGCACGAACAGCAGGTCGATCTCGCCGATCGCCGCCGCCTGCTCAGGGCGCAACTCGCGCTGGCCGAAGTCGCCCATGTGGCAGACGCGCACGCCGTCGAGCGTGAACACGAACATCGTGTTCGGGCCGCGCTGCGTGCCTGCGGTGTCGTCGTGCTCGGAGGCGACACCCGTGACCTGCCCGATCGGCGAGTCGTGCGTGCCCGCGGTCGAGCGCAGCGTCGCCGGGTCGCCGTCGATCGCCTCGACCCCGTTGTGGTCGCCGTGCTCGTGGGTCACGAGCAGCAGATCCGGCTCCACGCCTGCGATCGCGGGGTAGTCCCACTGGATCCCACGGGCGCCGCTCAGCGCCGACATGTCGCCGAACGGGTCGATCGCCACCGACCCCTCCTTACCGCTCAGGTGAAACGCCGACTGCCCGAACCACTCAACGCGCATGCTGCTCCTCTCTGGATTTGATCGATGCCGGAACCCGGCCTGCGCCGTTCAGGCGCCCATTGCTCGTGTCGCTCCCATTGACGCTCGAGGCCTGCGGATCTTTCCCGACGCCGTCGCCGCTGCCCGAGGAGGCGCCTCCGGTCGCGTCGCCGTGGTGGTACTTGCCCCCGCGCAGCAGCGAGGCCGCCGCCGCGATCAGACATGCCAAGATCGCGAACGCGAACGCCTCGTGCAGGCCCGAGCTGAACGGCGCCGAGATCAGGTGCGGGAAGAACGAGCGGCCCGTCAGCGCGGCGTGGTTCGCCGCCGAGACCGAGCTCAGCGCGTGGGCGCCGATCAGGTGTTCGATCGGGTTGTAGCCCAGGAAGGCCGCGAACAGGATCGAGACCGGGGGGATCTTCGCGGCGCTGTGCGCGGCCTGCGCCGAGACGCCGTGTGCCTGCAGGCCCGAGGCCAGCGCGTGCGGCAGATTCGAGGCCAGGCCGAGGATCATCAGCGTGAAGAAGATCCCCACCGACAGCACCTGCGCCGAGTTCTGGAAGGTCTGGTTCATGCCCCCGCCCGCGCCGCGGTCCTCCGGCGGCAGGCTGTTCATGACCGCGGCGCGGTTCGGCGAGGCGAACAGCCCCATCGATATCCCCATCAGGAACAGGATCGCCGCGAAGGTGGCGAAGGAGAAGTCGATCGGCAGCAGCGCCAGCAGCAGGAAGCTGAGCGCCGAGCCGAGCATCCCGCCGGTCGCGAACCAGCGCGCCCCGAAACGGTCGGACAGGTAGCCCGAGGTCGGCCCCGCGATCAGCATCCCCAGCGTCAGCGGCAGCATGTACAGCCCCGCGCGCAGCGGCGTGTCGACGTAGTCGACGCCGTGCTCCGGCAGCCAGATGCCCTGCAGCCAGATGATCAGCATGAACATCAGCCCGCCGCGCGCCACGGCCGAGAGGAACGTCGAGAGCGTGCCGAAGGTGAAGGCGCGGATGCGAAACAGCGGCAGGCGGAACATCGGGTTCTCCACGCGGCCCTCGATCGCAACGAACGCGACCAGGCTCGCCACGCCGGCTGCCAGCAACGCAAGCACACGCGGGCTGCCCCAGCCGGTCTGGCTCGAGCCGTAGGGGCGAATCCCGTAGGTGACCGAGACCATGATCAGGATCAGCCCCAGCGCGAAGGTGACGTTGCCCCACCAGTCGACCCGCGCGCGACGGGGCTTCGAGCGCTCCTCGAGCTTCAGATAGGCCCAGACCGTGCCGAACAGGCCGACCGGCACCGAGATCAAGAACACCAGCCGCCAGTCCACCGGCGCGAGCACGCCGCCCAGCACGAGCCCCACGAACATGCCGCTGACGCCGACGATGTTGTTGATCCCCAGCGCCATCCCGCGCTGGTTGGCCGGGAACGCGTCGGTGATGATCGCGGCCGCGTTCGCGAGCAGGAAGGCCGCGCCGATCCCCTGCACGATCCGGAACACGATCAGGTACAGCGCGCCCGACTGCCCGGTCAGCCAATCGATCGTCAAGAACAGCGAGGCGACCGTGTAGATCACGAAGCCGAGGTTGTACATCTTCACCCGCCCGTACATGTCCCCCAGCCGGCCCAAGCTGACGATCAGGACGCTGGAGACGACCAGGAAGCCGAGGATCATCCACAGCAGGTAGAAGCTGTTCGCGGGCTTCAGCGGATCGAGGTGGATGCCACGGAAGATCGCGGGCATCGCGATCAGCGTGATCGAGGCGTCGAGCGTCGCCAGCAGCACCCCCAGCGTCGTGTTCGACAGCGCGATCCACTTGTAGCGGTCGTTCTTCATCAATATATATAAATATACAGGAAAACTGTGTAGTTTGCCTGAACACCTGTATAGTCGAGCGATGGCGGGCGCCGTCGACACCACCCTGCTCGCGAGCCGGCTGCGGATGGTCGTCGGCCACCTGATACGCCGAATGCGCTCCGAGCACCGCTTCTCGCTCTCCCAGGGCGCCGTGCTCGGTCGCCTGGACCGCGAAGGCGCCTGCTCGATCGGCACGCTCGCCGCGGCCGAGCGCGTGCGCCCGCAGTCGATGACCCAGACGATCACCGACATGGAGTCCGAGGGGCTCGTGGTGCGCCGCGCCGACCCGTGCGACGGCCGTCGCACGCTCGTCGAGCTGACCGACCACGGCCTGCAGACGCTCGAAGCCGACCGCCGCCACCGCGAGGGCTGGCTGGCGCAGGGGATCGAGCAGGACCTCTCCCCCGCCGAGCAGCGGCTGCTCGCCGACGCGCTCGTGCTGATCGAACGGCTCAGCGAGAACTGAGGCACGCCGGCCGGGCCGACGGGCGACCGGTCGCAGCGGTACAACAGGGGTGCGATGGGCGCCGCGCACCAGGCCTACCTGCTCCAGGCGCGACAGATGCAGGCTCTGTCGTTCGCCGTGCACATCCCGCTCGTCTGCTTCGGGATCGCCTTCCCGGCGATGGTGCTGTTCTGCGAGTGGCTGTACCTGCGCTCGGGCGACGAGCTCTACCGCACGATCGCGCGGCGCTGGACGCGGATCATGGCCGCGCTGTTCGCGGTCGGCGTGATCACCGGGACGATCCTCAGCTTCGAGATGGGGCTGCTGTGGCCGAACTTCACCGCCACGTTCGGCAGCGTGTTCGGCCTCGGCTTCGCGATCGAGGGCTTCTCCTTCTTCATGGAGGCGATCTTCATCGGCATCTACATCTACGGCTGGGACCGGCTCTCGCCGCGCGCGCACTTCTGGAGCGGCACCCCGGTCGTGATCGCGGGCATGACCGGCTCGTTGACGGTGATCGCCGTCAACGCCTGGATGAACCACCCAGGCGGCTTTCGGATGGTGGGCCACAAGGCCGTCGACGTGCACCCGCTGAAGGCGCTGTTCGGCAACAGCTTCCTGTGGCCCGAGCTCACGCACATGTACATCGCGGGCTACATCGTCACCGGCTTTCTGGTCGCGGGCGCTTACGCGATCGGCAAGCTGCGCGGCAAATGGGGGCGCTATGAGCGCACGGCGCTGATCATCCCGCTGACGATCGCCGCGCTCGCCTCGCCGGTGCAGGTGCTCGTCGGCGACTGGGCCGCGCGCGACGTCGCCGTGCAGCAGCCCGTGAAGCTCGCGGCCTTCGAGGGGCTCGCGCACACGACCAAGGGCGCTTCCGAGCACATCCTCGGCTGGTATGAAGACGAACAGGTCAAATACGGGATCGCGATCCCGAAACTGCTGTCGTTCCTGGCCTTCCACAACCCCGAAGCGACCGTCCAGGGCCTCGACACCGTGCCCGAAGACCGCCGGCCGCCGATCAACGTCGTGCGCCTCGCATTCCAGGCGATGGTCGGGATCGGGACGCTGCTCGCGCTGCTCGGCGTGTGGCTGCTCGCCGTGCGGATCAGGCGCGGGCGCTTGCCGCGCTCGCCCTGGTTCTACCGTGCCGTCGCGCTCGCCGGTCCCGCCTCGCTGGTGGCACTGATCGCGGGCTGGGTCACGACCGAGGTCGGCCGCCAGCCCTGGGTCGTCTACCACGTGATGCTCACCTCCGAAGCCGTCACCGGCGCGGGCGGGATCGTCGTCGGCTACACCGCGCTCGCGCTCGTCTACCTCGCCGTCGCGGGCGGCGTCGTCTGGATCCTGCGCCGTCTGGCTCGGGCGCCGCTCGACGGCAAGAGCCCTCCCCCGCCACCTACGACCGCGCCGGCCGCCTGAGATGCACCTCTACGAGATCCCGCTGATATTCGTGCTCGTCGGGCTCGTGCTCTACGCGGTGCTCGCGGGCGCCGACTTCGGCGCGGGCTTCTGGCAGCTCCTGGCGGGGCCCGGCAAGCGCGGCACGCCGATCCGCGATCACGCGCACGAGGCGATGGCGCCGGTGTGGGAGGCCAACCACGTGTGGCTGATCTTCGTGCTGACCGTCACCTGGACCGCCTATCCCGGCGCGTTCGGATCGATCGCCTCGACGCTGTGCGTGCCGCTGTTCATCGCGGCGCTCGGGATCGTCATGCGCGGCGCGGCCTATGCGCTGCGCGCGGGCACCTCCAGCGTGCGCGAGCAGGACCGGGTCGATCTGGTGTTCGCGCTCTCCTCTGTGCTGACGCCGTTCGCGCTCGGCACCGTGATCGGCGCGATCGCCGCGCAGCGCGTGCCCGTTGGCAACGCCGCGGGCGGGATCTTCAGCAGCTGGACCGGGGCCACACCGCTGCTGGTGGGGGCGCTCGCGGTCGCGAACAGCGCCTACATCGCCGCGGTGTTCCTCGCCGCCGACGCGAAGCGCACCGGGCGCTCGCGCGAGCTGCAGAGCGCGCTGCGCAGGCGCGCGCTGATCGCCGGGCTGATCGCGGGCGCGGTCGCGGTCGCGGGACTGATCGTGCTGCATTCCGACGCGCACTTCCTCTACACGCGGCTGCTCGAAGGCGACGCGCTCGGCGCGGTGATCCTCTCCGCGCTCGCGGGCCTGCTGACGCTCGCGCTCGTGGCCGCGAACCGCTTCGAGCCCGCCCGCTACAGCGCGGCGCTCGCGGTCGCCGCCGTGATCGCGGGCTGGGCGCTCGCGCAGCGCCCCGTGCTGCTGAAAGGACTGACCGTGCAGCAGGCCGCGGCGCCTCACGACACGCTCGTGCTCGTGATCGTCGCCGTGCTCGGCGGCGCGCTGATCCTGTTCCCCTCGCTCGCGCTGCTGTTCCGGCTCGTGCTGCGCGGGCGACTGGATCACGGTTCCGAGGACGGGCAGCCGCCGGCGGCGGACTCGACGGCGCGCGCCGCGACCGGGCTCACGCAGCTGCTCGCCGTCTCCTCCTCGGGCCTGCTGGCACGGATCGCGGGCGCCTGCCTGCTCACGGGCTTCGCCACGCTGACCGTCGCCGAAGCGGGCTGGGCGCACGCGATCGGGATCACGGCCCTGTTCGTGTTCCTGGGGACCGGCTTTCTGGCGATCGTGCCCGCGCAGATGGCCGAGCTCGAACGCGAGTAGCGCTCGGTCAGTAGTTGTAGGGGGCCGGGGCCGGCGTCGAGGTCGTCGGCATGCTCGGCGGGGTGCTCGTCGGTTTCGTCGCGCTCGCGCCGGAGGCGATCATCGCGTGCCAGGTGCCGCCGAAGCTTTCGATCCCCTCGCCGTTGTCCTGAGCCTTGCCGGTGTCGCCCGCGAAGCGATACAGCGGGTGCCCGTTGAGCGTGATCTGGAAGCTCGTGCTGCTGCGACGCAGGAGCGCCAGTGTGCCCTTCACGCCAGAGCCCGCCTTCAGCTTCGTCTTCGCGGACTTGACCGTCAGCGGCGGCCAGTTCGTCAGGCATTCCTTGCTCTTGCACAGCAGGTGCTTGCCGGTCTCGGGGTTCAGCGCGTAGAGCGTGCGGCCCTGCGGGTTGACGAGCACCGACTTGCCGAGCGAGGCGTTCGAGGCCGAGCCCAGCGTCAGCGCCGAGCCCGCGCCGAGCGCGCTCGCCACCGGCGTGACCATCGCCACGGCCGCGATCGCGGCAAGCCCCAGCCACGTGCGCGCACGGCGCCCGGAGGTTCGCGGTGCTGCTTGAACTGCCGGCGCTGACTCGGACATGTGCTTCCTTTCGCTCGATCGAGGTCCACTGCCCAAGAGGACACCGCGACGGCCGAAATCTTCCCGCGCTAGGGACTCGGCGCGGTGCCGCAGTGGATGGAGCCTCTGTCGGCCAAGCTCGTCTCCCAAGTGAGCTGCACACCGCAGCCCGAGTCCGAGTCGATCGCCTCGAAGCCGCCAAGGAACGCGCCGGCGGAGCGCTGCTGCTCAGAGGAAAGGGCGCCGGTGAAGTCTTTGAGCGCGGGCGGGCGGAGGCTCGAGGCGATGCGGGGTCGCAGGTCCGGCGCCCCGTCCGGGGTCAGGTATCGACCGAAGAACATCATCAGCGTCTCACGGGTCAGCGACGGCGTGAGCCCACACGCACCGCGTTCCCCATCGCAGCTCGTCGTCCCTGGCTCGAGATAGTCCCAGTGGTGCATGTCGTGGAAGATCGCGCTGTGCTTGGGTCCGGCCATGTCTTCCCACAGCGACGACTCGGGCGCAGGATTGAGATCCACGAGCAGTGCGTCTTCGGTGCCCCACATGAAGAGCTTTGCGAACGGCGCCCGGGCGAGCGCCACAAGCGATTCTCGCGTGACGCCGCTCAACGACGCCCACGCCTTGAACTCCGCGGGATTGGAGGCCACGAGCGCCGCCGCGAGACCACCGCCATGCGAGTGACCGGCGACCCCCGTGAACGGTGCGGGCATCAGCGTCTCTCGGTGCTCCCATCCGGTGCGCATCCAGTCGATGAACTGCCACAGCAGCGCGAGATCGCCGGCCACGTCCGGAGCTTCGTCGCCGCCGACGATTCCCGGAAGTTCCGGAATCACTACCACGTAGCCGCTGCGCGCCAGCTGAGCGGACAGCAGGAACCACTTCTTGTAGTGCTCCGGCTCTCTGCATTCCCCGTGGACGAGCACGATCAAGGGAAAGCCACCGACCGGCGCGAGGATCGCCGCGGAGTCCGGCGATCCGTCGAGGGTCGGAAAGAAGACGCGGCATGGGTGGCTCGGCCGGGCGCCCCCGATCGCGGCGCCGTGCGCCCTGCCCTCAGTGGTGCCGCGAGCGCTCATCTCGGTCGCAACGGGCGCCCTCCCCCCGGCGACACCGGGTGCCGTCATCTCGGCGAGGACCGGGGCGAACACCACGTCGTAGTCGCGGTAGCCGTAGAAGACCGGGGCCAGTGCATCGGGCTGCCACGGGATCGGGCGCTGCGGCGAGGGCGGGGCGAAGAGCTTCCCCGAAAGGACGGCGCGAACGAGATCGAGCAGGCCCACCGGGTCGAACTTTGAAGCGTTTGATGCCGATTGTCAACTTCGTTCTATGTGTCGGGATTCTGAACCGACCGCCTGATTGCTCATGGCCGGGTCGGGACCGCCCACCGGTCCACTCCTCAGGACTCCGTGCGGATCACCACGTCGGCGATGTCCGGCAGTCGCCGCCGCAGTTCCTCCTCGAGCTCGGAGGCGAGCCGATGCGCGGCGGTCAGCGACTCGCCGGGGTCCACCGCGAGCGTGAGGAACACGACGCGGCCCGCGTCGGTGGAGAGCAGCTTCACGCGCTTGGGCTCATCCCCCGTGCGCTCGCGCACGAGCCGTTCGATCTCGCGCGTGGCGTGCATGTCCGCGCTGACGTCGACCGGGCGCGAGGAGAGCGTGCGCTCGAGCGGCTCCAGATGCGTCTGGACCGTCGCCACGCCTGGACGCGCGCAGATCTCGCGCTCGACGCGATCGGCGATCTGCGCGGCCTCGCGCAGGTCGAGGTCGTCGGGGAACTTCAGGTGCAGCGAGACGTTCACGCCGTCCTGCTGCTCGAAGATCGTCACGTCGTGCGCCTCCATCACCTGTGGCTCGGCCAGCGCGATCGCGAGAATCCGGTCGCGCAGGTCGAGGCCCCGGCGGCGCGGCTCGACGTGCACGACGACATCGCTGCCCGGCAGCGCGCCCTCGACCGCCTGCTCGATCAGGTTCGCGGACTCGTGGCCCTCGACCACCGCCTGCCCCGGCGGCACGGTCACGACCACGTCGGCGAAGTAGCGCCCCGCCGACTCGCGCAGGCGCAGCCTGCTCAGCTCGATGTCCGCGCCCAGCTCGGCGATCGCGCGCTCGGCGGCTTCGCGCGCCTCGACCGGCGTGCGGTCCATCAGCACGTTGGCGTTCTCGCCGATCAGGCGCACCGCGGCGGCGCACACGATCACGGCGACGACCAGCGCGGCCACCGAGTCGCCCTGGGCGAAGCCCGCGTCGACCAGCACGAGGCCGAGCAGCACCGCCAGCGAGGCGGTCATGTCGCCCGCGAAGTGAAACGCGTTCGAGCGCAGCGCCGCACTGGCAAAGCGCCGGGCGGCGCGGCGCGAGACGATCGTGCGGCTGAGGTCGACCACCAGCGCCACGGCGATCACCGCGAACTGATACCAGTGGATGCTAGGCGGCGAGTCCGCGCGCGCGAGGTGGCCGATCGCTTCGACCGCGACGAACAGGCCGCCCGCGAGCAGGATGCCCGCCTCGCCGAGCGCGCCCAGGTTCTCGGCGCGGCGATGGCCGTAGGGGTGCTCGGGGTCCGCGGGCCGACCGCCCAGGCGCACCGCGAAGAACGTCAGCACCGCCGCGATCACGTCGCCGCTGGACTCGATCCCCGTGGAGATCAGACCGAGGCTGCCGGTCGCGAGGCCGACGCCGAGCTTCAGCGCGACGAGCAACGCGGCGGCGGCGATCGAGACGAGCGTCGTGCGTTGGGGCGTGAGCGTCTCGTGCGTATCGGGGGCGCTCGCGAACGCCAGATTGCCCTCGGGAGCCGACGCCATCGCTAGAGACTAATGTGAGCCAATGGCGCACGATCACGCCGGTCATTCCCGTGCAGGGCACTCCCACGGCGTGCGCGCCGATGCCGACCGCCGCAAGCTGGTCACAGGGCTGTGCCTGATCGTGGCGTTCATGGGCGCGGAGATCGCCGCGGGCGTGATCGCCCACTCGCTGGCGCTGCTCTCCGACGCGGGCCACATGCTCACCGACGCCGCCGCGATCGGCTTCTCGCTGTTCGCGATCGTGCTCGCGGCGCGCCCGGCGAAGGGCGCGATGACGTTCGGCTTCAAGCGCGTGGAGATCCTCTCCGCGCAGGCCAACGGCGTCACGCTGTTGATCCTCGCGGCCTTCATCGCCTACGAGGCGATCCACCGCCTGTTCGACCCGCCGGTCGTGCGCGGCTGGCTGATCCTGATCGTCGCGCTTCTCGGCGTGCTCGTGAACCTCGCGGCAACCTGGACGCTCGCCCGCGCGAACCGCGAAAGCCTCAACGTCGAGGGCTCCTTTCAGCACCTGCTGACCGACCTCTACGGGTTCATCGGCACGGCGATCGCGGCCGCGGTGATCCTGGCGACGGGCTTTGAGCGCGCGGACCCGATCGTCTCGCTGCTGATCGCCGCGCTGATGACGCGCTCGGGCATCAGGCTGGTGAAGGCCTCGGGGCGAGTCTTCATGGAGGCCGCGCCCGAGGACCTCGACCCGCAGGCGATCGGGCGCGCGCTCGTGGCGCAGAAGGGCGTCGTCGAGGTCCACGACCTGCATGTCTGGGAAATCACCAGCGGCTTCCCGGCGCTCTCCGCGCACGTCCTCGTCGGCTCCGACAGCGACTGCCACGCGGCGCGGCGGGCAATGGAGGCGACGCTGCACGAGCGCTTCGGGCTCGACCACACGACGCTGCAGGTCGACCACGTCGGCGGCGAGCTGCTGGAGATCGAGCCCGTGCGCTCGAGCGGGCGCGCTAGAACCTGAACCGACAACCAACCGGAGGGAGCAGCAATGGCGAAAGCTCTGTACACAGCCCAGGCGCACGTCACCGGCGGGCGCGCCGAGGGACATGGGCGTACCTCCGACGGCGCGCTGGAGGTCGATCTGCGCCTGCCGGCCGAGATGGGTGGCGAGGGCGGTGGGACCAACCCCGAGGAGCTGTTCGCCGTCGGCTACGCGGCCTGCTTCGAGGGCGCGCTCGGGACCGTCGCGCGGCGGGCCAAGCAGGAGGCCGGCGATGTCGCGATCGACTCGAAGGTCTCGCTGATCACGACCGAGGACCGCGGCTTCACGATCGCGGTCGAGCTGCACGTCTCGCTGCCGTCGCTCGAGGACGCGAACGAGGCCGTCGAGCTGGTGCGTGCCGCACACCAGGTATGCCCCTACTCGAACGCCACCCGCGGCAACATCGAGGTGCTGCTCAGCGCCAATGGGCAGCCGGTGCAGTAGCGAGGACGGGGCGAGGCGCCCGGGGGGAGCGGCCGCTGCCAGTCGCGACCACCCCCCGCCGAGCACTTGTTCCTCCCGCCCTCTCGCGGCGCACCCTCTCGAAGCCGCCGCGGGAGCCTTGCCCGGCGCTAGGAGTCGTCTCCCGAATCTCCTCCCTTGTCATCGCCGGAGTCGTCATCGTCGTCGTCGACCTTCTTGCCGCTCGCCTTCATCACATACCACCCGGCCCCGAAGGCGTCCGAGCCCTGGCCCTTGGTGTCGCCGGTGGCCTTGTCCTCCTCGAAGTAGTAGAGGGGGTGACCCTTGTAGGTGATCTGCTCTGAGCCGTCCGAGCGCTTGGTCGTGCCGAGGTCGGCGTTGAGCGCTCCGCCGGCGGCCATCGGCTTGCCTTCGGTCGTCACCGGCGGCCAGGCGCTCGCACACGCCCCGTCGCATGTGGAGGTCGTGCCCTTGTCGGCCTCGAACAGGTAGACCGTGCGCTTTTCGGGCCCGGCGACCAAGATCGTGCCGAGCTTGCCCTTTTCGGCTCCGACCGTGGTGCCCGGGGTAGCTGCGGTCGTGCTCGTCGAGGCCGTGCTCTGGGTCGGCGTTTCGGCGGGCGTCGATGCGCTGCTGGAGCTGCTGCTCGAGCTGCTGCCGCATCCGGCGAGCAGCACGAGAGCCGCGACTGCCGCGGCGCCTGGGGCTAGGGGTCGTCTCACTGTGATGGCCTCCTGATCGACTCGGGTCAGGCGCGGACGTTCGCCGCGCGCTCAACCCCCAAGACGCCCGGGTGCGGCGAACCTTCCCCGGCCATTCGCCGAGCCCGGCGAGCCGCGCTCAGCCTCGGGGGCGTATGGTCCGATGACCCCAGGGCACGGCGAATTGCGGCGATTCTCGAGGACCCTGAGCCTTTTGCCCGCCCGAGGTGTTCAGATCCCGGTAGCGCCGCATATTTTCGCGCCCCAACGGGCAGGTAGTTGCACAGGGAACGTCGAACGAAGGCCCACATTCCGCGCGCCCGAGAAATAATTGACAACGCAACTATCGCGGCGTATAATTCCGACTCCAAGCATCGGATTAGAAGGTTCACATGCCAGATTCCCCAGTAAGTTCAGCCCCCACGATGGACGCCCCAGCCACGACCCAGGTCGCGGAGCGGGAGTCCGAGGCCGTCGCCGACACCGTGACCACGGTCGCGCCCGGCCGGCTCGACAGCCCGATCGAGCGTCTCGACCTGAGCACGCCCGACACATTCATCCCAGAGGCAGTAGACCAGCTGCTGGCGCACTCGCGCCGCTACCCGCTGCTCACGCCGGCCCAGGAGATCGACCTGGCCCAGCGGATCGAGCGCGGTGACCTGCACGCCAAGGAACTGCTCGTCAACTCCAACCTGCGCCTCGTGGCCTCGAACGCCAGGCGCTACCAGAATCAGGGCCTGCCGCTTGGCGATCTCGTCCAGGAGGGCATGCTCGGCCTGATTCGCGCCTCCGAGAAGTTCGATTGGCGCAAGGGCTTCCGCTTCTCGACCTATGCCACCCTGTGGATCCGTCAGGCGATCCAGCGCGGCCTGGAGAACTCCGGTCGCACGATCCGCCTGCCCGTCCACGTGGCCCAGCGCTCGCGCAAGGTCGGTCGAGTAGAGCGTGAGCTGTCGGTCAGGCTTGGGCGCGAGCCCACGATCGAGGAGCTCGCCGAGGAGACAGGACTGCCGATCGAGCAGGTCGAGGAGGTGCGCCACCAGCGCGCCGCGCTCGTCTCGCTGGACCAGCAGATCGGCGAAGACGGCGACACCGCCCTCGGCGACCTGCTCCCCTCCGACGCCGAGGCGCCTGAGGAGACGGCCTGGGACAACGAGCGCGAGCGGATCGTGCACCGCGCGATCTCCGAGCTGCCCGAGACCGAGCGTACCGTCCTGACGCTGCGCTTCGGCACCGGACGCGAGGAGCCCCAGACGCTGACCGCGATCGGCAAAAGGCTCGGCTTCTCGGCGGAGCGGGCCTCGCAACTGGAGCAGCGCGCGCTGAAGAAGCTCGCCGAGTCTCCGGAGCTGGCCGCACTGCGCGAGGCAGCGTAGACGGCAAGACAGACCAGATGTTGAAGCGACGATAGGGCCCTGCCTCGCGGCGGGGCCCTTTTGCGTTCTAGACGATGCGCGAGGCGCGGGCTCGGTAGGGCGCGAAGTCGGGCTTCCGCTTCTGATCGAAGGCCCGCATGCCCTCCGCGGCCTCGTCGCTGCCGACGAACTCGTGCAGGCCACTGAACGCCAGCGCGGCCTGGCCCGCGAGGTGCTCGGTGTCCTGGTTGAAGGACTGCTTCAGGAAGCGCAGCGAGGTCGGCGACAGCGCGAGGATGTCATCCGCGTAGCGACGCACCTCCTCGCGCAACTGCTCGTCCGGCACCACGCGGTTCACCAGACCCCAGCGCTCGGCCTCCTGCGCGTCGTATTTGCGGCACAGGAACCAGATCTCCCGCGCGCGCTTCTCCCCTACCACGCGCGCCAGGAAGCCCGTGCCGAAGCCCGCATCGAAGGAGCCCACGCGCGGCCCCGCCTGACCGAAGCGGGCTGATTCCGCCGCGATCGAGATGTCGCAGATCACGTGCAGCACGTGCCCGCCGCCGATCGCGAGGCCGTTCACCGCGGCGATCACCGGCTTGGGGATGTCGCGAACCACACGATGCAGCGCCTCGATCTCGAACAGGCCCGTCTCCGAGGGCCCGTAGTCGCCGCTCTCGGCGCGCTGCTTCTGATCGCCGCCCGTGCAGAACGCCTTCTCGCCCGCGCCCGTCAGCGCGACGACGCCCACCTGCGGATCGGCCCATGCGCGCTTGAAGCAGCGAATCAGCTCGTCGACCGTATGGGCCGTGAACGAGTTGTAGCGAGCCGGGCGCTCGATCGTGACCCAGGCCAGTCCATCCTCGACCACATATGACGTATCCGTCAAATCATCCATATCTCACGCCATCGTCAGGCCCCCACTGACGGACAGGGTCTGGCCGGTGATGTAGCCCGCCCGCTCGGATGCAAGGAAGGCGACCGCCGCGGCGACGTCCTGCGGCTGTCCCAGCCTGCGCATCGGCACCGCACGCGAGAGTGCCGTGATCAGCCGCTCGCTGTCGGGCGCCTGCTCGGTCATGCCCTGCAGCAGCGGCGTGTCCGTCGGCCCCGGGCAGACCACGTTCGCCGTCACGCCGTCACGAGCATACTCACGCGCGATCGTCTTGCTGAAGGCGACCACGCCCGCCTTCGCGCCCGCGTAGACCGCCTCGCCCGAGGAGCCCACGCGCGCGGCGTCCGAGGCGATGCTGACGATCCGCCCGTGGCCGCGCTGCACCATCCCGCCGAGGACCGCGTGCGTCACGCGCAGACAGCCTTCGTAGTTGATCGCCACCACCTTGCGCCAGAAGCCCTCGTCGGTCTGCAGGAACGGCTTCAGCTCGTCCCAACCCGCGCAGTTGACGAGCACCGCGATCGGGCCAAGCTCCTCGCCGGCGCGCTCGACGGCCGCCGTGACCGAGGGGCCGGCGGTCACGTCCATAGCCACGGACCGCGCCTCGGCGCCCGTGGCTTCCAGCTCGCGCACGACCTCGGCGCCTGCCTCCTGGCGAAGGTCCGCGACCGCGACCGCGCAGCCGTCCTTCGCGACCGCGAGCGCAATCGCGCGGCCGATGCCGCTCGCGGCGCCCGTGACGAGCGCGACCCTGCTGTTTGGCTGCTCGGACATCTCGACCGTCGAAGATAGGCCGCGCTGCGGATGCTTCGGCGCCGCGCTCGGCAGCGACAGTGCCTCCGATCCCCGCCTGGCCTGGGCGCGCAGGAGCGCTTCGCTAGCCTTGCGCACGACGGGTCCGAGACTTGGCCCGGCTTGATGACGGCCAGCACGGGAGGCGAAACGTGTCGAAGTCATTGTGGGAGCGAACCGTCGGTCTGACAATCTCAGTCGGCGAACGGATCCTCGTGCCGATCGAGCGCTTCGTCGGCAAACGCTCGCTCGTCGGCGACGCCACCTTCTTCCCGCTGGAGCGCTTTCCCTGGGTCGAGCACATCGAGCGCAACTGGGAGACGATCCGCGAGGAGGCCGATCGGCTGCTCGAGGATCGTGAGCAGCTCGCCAACTTCCAGGACATCTCCAAGGATCAGATCGAGATAACCGACGACGATCGCTGGAAGACGTTCTTTCTCTACGGCTACGGATTCGAGGCCAAGCTCGGGATCGAGATGTGCCCCAAGACCGCCGCGCTGATGCGCGAGATCCCGGGGATGACCACGGCGATGTTCTCGATCCTCTCGCCTCGCAAGCACATCCTCGACCACCGCGGCCCCTACAAGGGCGTGCTGCGCTACCACCTCGGGCTGATCGTGCCCGAGGACGCCGAGTCGTGCCGCATTCGCGTCGGCGAGGACTTCCGCCACTGGGAGGCGGGCCAGAGCATGGTCTTCGACGACACCTTCAACCACGAGGTCTGGAACGACACCGATGAGACTCGGGTCGTGCTGTTCGTGGATGTGCTGCGGCCGTTGCCCGAGCCTGAGGCCACGATCAACCGGTGGATCGTGAAGGCGATTGGGTGGTCGCCGTTTGTATTGGATGCCAGGCGGAATCAGGAGGCTTGGGAAGCGCGGTACCGGGCGCGGACTAACGCGGCCACGGAGAGTCAGTCGTCCGCGGTGTAGCGCGATGCCCTCCGGTGCTGGTGCTAATAACGGGACATGCTCTTCGCGCTGGCGACAGCAGATACGTGGTCGATCATCGGAGCACTCTGCTCGGTCTTCTCTGTCCTGTTGGCGATCTGGCAGCCATGGGCACGAGAGGCGAAGCGTACGGCGGATGATGCGCGGGAGAGATTCGACAGGGTCGAAACCCTAATAGCGGGGGCCTATAGCGACGCCTTCGGGCTCACGCGTGATCTGGTGGACGATATGCGAGCCCACGCGTGGTCGATATCGGAGCAGGAGCTTGGGCGGGACACGCGTATGCGGATGCTCGGGGCCTCTCAAGAGGCGATCAGGTCAAGGCTGATCGGCGCGATCTACAGCGCGCGCAGCCAAGGGCTCGCGACGATCGCCGCGGATGACCTACTCGGTCCATTGTTCGACGAGTTCCATGCAGAAGAAGTACATGCCGCGCTCGCCGATTTGAGGCGTGAAGGCGTGGTCGACTGGAGAAGGGCCGGGGATTGGGTGGAGGAGCCAAACGTCCCAATCAGCCTCCTGTCCTCCGACGGTTCACAGCGATGGCTTGCCGCTGCCTGACGCCCGAAAAGCTAAAGACTCAATCCTAGATCGCTCAGCCTGAACCGGATCGCTTCAACGGAGACGCCAAACCGCTCCGCCATTTCCCAATCAAACGTTCCCTCCTCATGCATGGCGCGAACGTGGGGCTCCGGCATCAAGACGCACGCCGCGAACGTGTTGGCGTAGATCTCCTCAATGTACCGACCGGTCGACGATAGGTGATCTCGATAATCGACTCGCTCGTATTCACCTTCGGCATCGCCATTCCAGACGAAGTGTCCCAGCTCGTGGGCAAGCGTGAATCGGCGATGAGTAGGAGCGTCTCGGATGTTGAGAAGCGCGCGCGGACGCTTACCGAATTCCTTGAGCAACGCTCCCGATATCGAGCCGTTGGGGAACTTCGCGTCAACGACGCGTACTCCGTTCAAGCGTGCAAGTCGGAACGGATCGACCGGGAGGTTTCCCAACCAGAAAGACGCCAGAAACTCACTGGCATCGTGCACTGCACGCGCCTTTGTGGATTCGAATCTATTGGAGTTCGGAGACGTATGAGGATGTTTGCAACTCGTCCGGACGACGGGTCACGGCATCCTTCACTCTTACACCCCCGAAACGTCCAACCCCGTCCCCTGCAGCAAACTGTTCGCTTCGGCGTTCAGCACCGTGAACTCCCCCGTGACGATCAGCACCCCCAGCACGATCATCACCGCCCCGCCGATCCCGATGATCACCGGGAAGTGCCGCTTCACCACGGCCAGCGCCCCGGTCATCCGCTCGAACGCCACGGCGATCAGCAGGAACGGGATCGCGAGCCCGGCGGAGTAGAACGCCAACAGCAGCGCCCCGTGCGCGGCCGAGCTGGATACCGCGGCCTGCGTGAGGATCGCCCCCAGCGTGATGCTGGTGCAGGGCGTCCAGGCGATCGCGAAGGCCGCCCCCGCCACGAGCGGGCCCCCCTTCCCCGCGAGCCGCAACAGCGTCTCGGAATGCCACTCGCGGTTGAGCATGCCGATGAAGGGGCTCGCGAGGAAGGCGACGCCCAGCGCGATGATCACCGCGCCACCGACCTGCTCGAGCAGCGCTTTGTGGTCGTTCAGCGTCGAGCCGATCACCGTCGCGGACAGGCCGAGCAGGATGAAGATCAAGGAGAAGCTCGCGATGAACAGCAGGCTCGGCACGAGCACGCGGCGCATGCCCACGCCCGCCTTGAGGTCGTTCGGCGTGACGCCGATCACGGTCGAGAGATAGCCCGGCACGAGCGGCAGCACGCACGGCGAGAGGAACGAGACGAAGCCCGCCGCGAGCGCGAGCGGGATGCCGACGCCCGTGGCGGTGTCGGAGCTAGAGGCGAGGATCGAAGCGGCGTGGATCATGGCTCGGCTGGGGCTCTGATGGTTGCGGGACCGTGGGGTTCGGCGGCCCGCCGGGTGAAGGATTGCGCATCGCGGCCCGTAGCTCGGCCACTTCGCGTTCCAGGCGCTCGACCCGCCCGCGCAGCTCGGCCGGCTCGTCGCTCGCGGGCTCATCCTCCGGCGCCGCCCCCGCGCCGACGGTCGCACCCTCATCGCCACGCTGCAGCAGCTGTCCGTAGCGCTCCTCCTTCTGCCCTGGGCGTCGCTCCAGCTGCCGCACCAGTTCCCGCTCGATCAGCTGCTGCAGCGTCTCGTGTACCTCGTCTAGATCGGCGAAGGCGTGCATCCGCTCGGCGCGCTGCTTGAGCTCCCCCGGCGTCTGCGCCCCGCGCAGCAGCAGCACCGCCATCACGGCATGCTCGCCGCGGTCCAGCGGCAGCACTTCCTCGAGCAGATGTCGGTACTTCGCGGCGCGGCTGCCGCTCGCGAAGCGCACCAGATGCCGTCGCTCCAGACGGTGCAGCGCGTCGCGGATCGCCGCCTCGTCGTAGTCAACGACCGGATCGCGGTTCGTGGATTGGTTGCACGCCAAGCGCAGCGCGTTCAGCGAAAGCGGGTACTGGTCGGGCGTGGTGCGCTGCTTTTCGAGCAGGCAGCCGAGCACGCGCGCCTCGGCGCTGGAGAGCAGCGTGCCGCCCGCCGCGAATGCCTGGGTTCCCGTACTCACGCAACCTCACGATAATGACGCGATGAGGATCGTGGCGAGGCGCCTGGCGCCGGGACGATGACGCCGGCGTCCGCGCACGACTTCTTCGTCGCGTCGGCGAGCGTCGCGGGCGCGCTGATCGGCCTGCTGTTCGTGGCGATCTCCGTCGCGCCCGAGCGCGTGCTCGGCCCGGAGGCCTCGGAGGTGCACGGCGTGCGCGCGGCAGCGACCCTGACCGCCTTCAGCAACGCGCTGACGGTCTCGCTGTTCGCACTGATCCCCGGCTTTCACATCGGCGGCGCCGCGACCGCCGTGGCGATCGTTGGCATCCTGTTCATCGCCCGTGCCCTGGTGAGCGTCACGCCCGCCTGGCGCGCGGGGCGCTTTCAGCTGCGAGACCTCAGCTTTCTGGTCGGCCAGTTCGCGGCCTTCGTCGTACAGCTGATCGCGGCGATCGAGCTCGACGGCAACGAGGCCAGCGAAGGCGGCCTGCAGACCGTCTGCGTCGTCGTGGTGGTCTGCTTTCTGATCGGCATCGAGCGCGCCTGGGAGCTGGTCGGCGGCCCGCACTTCAGCTTCGGCCGCTTCCTCGAAGGGCGCCGGCGCGAGCACGAGGAATAGACGCAAGCGTCACCCCCGCACGAGCCTCGCCTCCCAAGCCGCCGCTACCCTCGATCAATGAGCAGTCAGCCCTTCTCACAGGGCCGATCCGGGGAAGGACGCCACTCCTCGCCCCCGCAACCGCGGCCCGAGGACATCCCCTCGACGCCGGTTTCCCTGCGCCGGATCGGTCGCCTGTTCGGCCCCTACCGCCCGCGTCTGTCGGCGCTGCTGGCGCTGATCTTCCTCGCGGCCGGGCTTGGTGTCGTCAGCCCGTTTCTGCTGCGCGGCGTGCTCGACACGGCGATCCCCAAGCACGACACGACGTTGCTGAGCCTGTTGGTCGGCGGCATGATCGTGCTGTCGATCCTGACGAGCGTGATCGGCGTGGCGCAGACGTGGATCTCAAACCAGGTGGGCCAGCGGGTGATGCACGACCTGCGCGCCTCGGTCTACGCGCACCTGCAGCGGATGTCGCTGGCGTTCTTCACGCACACGCGCACGGGCGAGGTGCAGTCGCGGATCGCGAACGACATCGGCGGGATCGACAGCGTCGTGACCTCGACGGCGACCTCGATCGTCCAGAACGTCACGACGGTCGTGGCGACGGTCGTGGCGATGTTCCTGCTCGACTGGCGCCTGGCGGCGTTCTCGCTGGTCCTGCTCCCGTTCTTCGTGTGGCTCACGCGTCGCGTGGGCGAGGAGCGGCGGAGGATCCAGTCGGTGCGCCAGAGCCGCCTCGCGGACATGTCGACGCTCGTGGAGGAGTCGCTGTCGGTGTCGGGCATCCTGCTCGGCAAGACGATGGGCCGCTCGCCCGAGCTCGTCAGGCGCTTCAGCGGCGAGTCGGGCGAGCTCGCAGACCTCGAGGTGCGCGCACGGATGGCAGGCCGCTGGCGCATGGCATCGGTGCAGATGAGCTTCGCGATCATGCCCGCGGCGGTCTACTGGTTCGCGGGCGAGAGCATCGCCTCGGGCGGGCACGCGATCTCGATCGGCACGGTGGTCGCCTTCACGACGCTGCAGACGCGGGTGCTGTTCCCGATCCAGTCGCTGCTGTCGGTGGGCCTCGAAGTCCAGACCTCGCTGGCGCTGTTCGGGCGCATCTTCGAGTACCTCGACCTGCCGATCGATATCGAGGAACGCCCCGGCGCGCAGCCGCTCACCGACGTGCGCGGCGACGTGCGCCTGCAGGACGTGTTCTTCCGCTACGCCCCCGATGCGCCCTGGACGTTGAGCGAGATCGAAGCGGAGATCCCGGCGGGCACGCGCACGGCGCTCGTAGGCGAGACGGGCTCGGGCAAGACGACGCTCGCCTATCTGGTCGCGCGCCTGTACGAGCCCGAGCGCGGCTGTGTGAGCATCGACGGCGTCGACATCCGTGACGTGACGCTCGGCTCGCTCGCGGCGACGGTGGGCCTGGTCTCGCAGGAGACCTATCTGTTCCACGCCTCGATCCGCGAGAACCTGCGCTTCGCCTGTCCCGAGGCGACCGACGAGGAGATCGAAGACGCCGCCCGCGCCGCGCAGATCCACGAGCTGATCTCCTCACTCCCCGACGGTTATGACACGCCGGTGGGCGAGCGCGGCTATCGCTTCTCGGGCGGTGAGAAGCAGCGCATGGCGATCGCGCGCACGGTGCTGCGAAACCCGCCGGTGCTGATCCTCGACGAGGCGACCTCGGCGCTGGACAACGAGACCGAGCGCGCGGTGCAGCAGGCGCTGGACGAGCTAGCGCGTGGGCGCACGACGATCGCGATCGCGCACCGGCTCTCGACGATCCGCGACTCCGATCAGATCCTGGTGCTCGACCGCGGCCAGATCGTCGAGCGTGGGACACACGAGGAGCTTGTCGAGCTCGGCGGGCGCTACGCCGAGCTTTTGCGGGGCGCGGATGTGGGCCTGGAGGCCGAGCGCCCCGAGGACGACCCCTCCGCCGCGCTCGCCTGAGCTTCGTCTCGGCGCCTCAGGCCGTAGCGTCGAAGCCCGCGGATTCGGTCATAGCTCCGTCCATCCCACGTACGCGCCTCTGGCATACGCGCGTACGTTATCACGTATATTATTAATTAATCGATGATCGCCCGGCGAGCTCGGCGATCACGTGGGAGAGCCTGCCCCCCTGCCACGCGAGCGGCGAGCTGCCCGGCTCCTCGACCACGAGCCGCGCTCCCTGGATGTGCTCCGTGTAGCGCTCGGCCACCGCGAGCGGATGTCCGGGGTCGGCCTCGTCGCGACTTCCGACCACCGCGGTCGGCACGTCGATCGACGCGAGCTGCTCCAGGCGCTGAAACGGCGCCGAGCGCGGCAGCGCCTGCAGCGCGTCCGCCACCGCGAGCGGGTGCTCGTGCGCCGACAGGCGCTGGCGTACCACCCGCTCCACGGTCGAGCGCCAGCTCTCGGGCACCTCGCTGAAGTCATACGCCGCGAGGAAACCCTCGACCCCGCCCTCGCGCAGCCCCCGCGCCAGGGCGTCCCACTGCCGCAGTTCGCGCTCGTCGTGCGGGTGCAGCGGGTCGACGCCCGGCGTGATCAGCACCAGCCCCGCGACCCGCTCGGGGGCCGCGAGCGCGAGGCCGATCGCCGTGTGCGCCCCCATCGAGGCGCCCGCCAGCACCGCGCGCTCAACATCCAGCGCGTCGAGCACCGCCCGCAGATCCTGCACCAGCAGCGCATACGTGTAGGCCGCGGACTCCGGGGCCGGCGAGGAGCGCCCGTGCCCGCGCGCGTCGTAGGCGAGGACCAGGTGGCCGGAGCGCTCCAGCGCACGCGAGCCCATCACCACGTAGCGGCGCGTGGCGGTGAGGCCGTGCAGCAGCACGATCGGCGCGCCCTCGCCCGAGCATTCGCCCGAGAGCGTCGCACCGTCGTCGGTCTCGACGCTGAACGGGCCCTCGCCTGGCGACATGCGGCGCTCGCTCAGGCGGGGGCCGATGCGCGCTCGCGCAGCAGCTCGGCCGTGCGCTCGGGCCGCTCCCAGAAGAACAGGTGCCCCACGCCCTCGAGGATCTCTAGCTCTGAGCCGGGGATCTGCGAGGCGATCAGACGGCCGTTCTGCACCGGAAGCAGCAGATCCTCGGTGCCGTGGATCACGAGCGTCGGCAGCCCGGCCAGCTCCGGCAGGCGGGCACGGGTGTCGTGCCCGGCGATCGCCTGCATCTGCTGGAGGATCACCGCCACCGCCACCGCGCGGCGGCTCGCGATCTCGCGAAAGCGCTCGTATGCCGCGTCGTCTGCGGCCATCGCGGGCGAGACGTTGACCTCCCAGCCCGCGCGGATCGCCTGCTCGCGATCGCCCGAGGCCATGCCCGCCTGCAGCTTGAGCATCGTCGCTTCGGAGGCGAGCGCCGAGCCCTCGCCGCCGCAGTACGTGCAGCCGAGCGTCAGCGTGCGGATCAGCTCGCGATGGTTGAGCGCGAGCTCCTGGGCGATCATGCCGCCCATCGAGATGCCCATAACGTGTGCGGAGTCGAGCTTCAGGGCGCCCAACAGCCCGGCGGCGTCCTCGGCCATCTCTCCGATCGTGACCGGCCCCTGCAGCGGGGTGCTCGCGCCTACGCCGCGATGGTCATAGGCGATCACGTCGAAGTCCTCGCGCAGCAGCTCCAGCAGCGGCTCGCCCCAGTGCAGCGCCGTGCCGCTCATGCCCATGATCAGCAGCAGCGGCGGGCCCGAGCTGTTGCCGCTGCGTTCGTAGTCGAGCTGGATCTCGCCGACGTCGATCCGGGTCATGCCGGGATCGTACCCCTAGACCGGTAGCGCCATCTGCTGCGCGGCCCGCTCGTCGGCCTGCGCACCCGTGGCGGGCGCCTGCCGGGGCTCGCCATGCGTGAGCCCCGCGACGCGCACGCCCAACAGCCGCACCGGGCGTTGGGGCGCGTTCTCGGCCAGCAGCCGCTGCGCCACCGCGCTGACCGTCTCCAGCGAGCAGGTCGGCTCCGGGACGCTGTGCGAGCGCGTGATCGTGGTCCAGTCGTCCAGACGCACCTTGATCCCGATCGTGCGCCCGCGGCGATCGTGCGCCGCGAGGCTCTCGCACAGCCGCTCGGTCATCGCCCGCAGCTCCTGGCGCAACTGGTCGAAGTCGCGCACGTCGTAGTCGAAGGTGCGCTCGCGCGACTCGGAGACCACCTTGCGCGCCGCGCCCACCTGTCCGTCGCTTTCAAAGCGCGCGCGACGCCCCAGCTCGCGCCCGAGGTTCGGGCCGAAGCGCTCGATCAGGAGCTGCTCGGGGGCGGCGGCGACCGCGGCCAGCGTGTTCAGGCTCAGCTCCGCCAGGCGCGCCGCGGTCTTCGGGCCGATGCCCGGGATCAGCCCCGGCGGCGCGCCCGCGAAGCGCGCGCAGGCCTGCTCGCGCGTGAGCACCACGAAGCCCGCGGGCTTCTCCGCGTCCGAGGCCACCTTCGCCACCAGCTTGTTCGGGCCGATCCCCACCGAGCAGGTGAGCTGCGTGGCGCGCTTGATCTCCGCGAGCAGCCGTCGCATCGCCGCCTTCGGCGAGTGCAGGCCCGTCAGGTCGAGGTACGCCTCGTCGAGCCCGACGACCTCCACGCTCTCGACGTGCGCGCGCACCAACTCCATCACCTCGCGCGAGACCGCGCGGTAGGTGGGGAAGTCCGGTGGCAGGAACACCGCCTGCGGGCACAACCGCCGCGCCCGCGCCGCGGGCATCGCCGAGCCCACGCCGTACTTGCGGGCCTCATAGCTGGCGGTCGTCACCACGGCGCGCGGCCCCGTGCCAGAGACCACGACCGGCAGCCCGCGCAGCTCGGGCCGACGGGTCAGCTCGATTGAGACATAGAAGGCGTCGGCATCCAGATGAGCGACGCGCGGGCTGGAGTCCTCGACGTTCATCAACTCATAAAAAGTACTGGCGAGATCGGCCGACACGTCGGTCAAGTGGAACACGCGCCTACTCGTGTCGCACTTCCTCGCGCATCCACCCTGGGGTAGGCTTCGACTCTCATGGACCTGACCTTCAGCGAGAAGGAGACCGCCTTCCGCGACGAGCTGCGCGGCTGGCTCGCCGAGAACCAGCCCGGCCCCGCGCCGACCGAGGGCGGCGACGACGCCCACTACGCCTACCGGCGCGACTGGCAGCGCAAGCTGTACGACGCGGGCTGGGCCGCGCCCGCCTGGCCCACCGAGTACGGCGGCCGCGGCGCATCGCTGACCGAATCGGCGATCTACTTCGAAGAGCTCGGCCGCGCGCGCGTGCCGATGGCCGCGAACACGCTGGGGCTGCTGCTCGGCGGGCCGACGCTGATGGTCTGGGGCACCGACGAGCAGAAGGAGCGCTACCTCTCCCCGATCCTTTCTGGCGAGGAGATCTGGTGCCAGGGCTTCTCAGAGCCCGACGCGGGCTCTGACCTTGCCTCGCTGAAGACTCGCGCCGTCAAAGACGGCGATGACTGGGTCGTGACCGGACAGAAGGTCTGGACCAGCGGCGCGCAGTACTCGAAGTGGTGCATGCTCGTCGCGCGCTCGGACTCCGATGCCGCCA
This sequence comes from Solirubrobacteraceae bacterium, assembly GCA_036267655.1. Classification (GTDB taxonomy): domain Bacteria; phylum Actinomycetota; class Thermoleophilia; order Solirubrobacterales; family Solirubrobacteraceae; genus Palsa-744. Next base: position 5,270 of record DATAVP010000027.1, on the reverse strand, counting down.
AGCACAAGGGCCTGACCTACTTCCTGATGGACATGGAGCAGGACGCCGTGCAGGTGCGCCCGCTGCGCCAGATCACCGGCGAAGCCGAGTTCAACGAGCTGTTCATCGAGGAGGCGCGGATCCCCGACGCGAACGTCGTCGGCGGCGTCGGCAACGGCTGGAAGGTCGCGCTGACGACGCTGATGAACGAGCGCGCGGGCCTCGGCTTCGCGCTGCAGATCCGCCTGCGCCAGATGCTCGACGACCTGATCGCCAAGGCCGCCGAGCGCGGCGTGCTCGAGGACTTCGGCGACTCGCTCGCCGAGCTGCACGTGCGCTGCGAGTCGATCCGCCTGCTCGCCTGGAAGGGCCTGACCGACGTCGAACGCTACGGCCAGCCCGGCCCCGAGGGCTCGCTGGTGAAGTGGCTGTGGTCGGACACGAACCAGCGTCTGACCCAGCTCGCGGTCGACATCGTCGGCCCCGAGGCGCTGACCGTCGGCGAGAGCTGGAGCTATGAGCTCTTGCGTGCCCGCGGCAACACGATCGAGGGCGGCACCACCGAGGTGCTGAAGAACATCGTCGCCGAGCGCGTGCTCGGCCTCCCCCGCCTGAAGGTCGCGGTCTGATGGACTTCGGCTTCACCGACGACCAGCGCGAGATCCAGCGCACCGCGCGCGACCTGCTCGCCGAACGCGCGACGCCCGCGCGCGTGCGCGAGCACGCCGAGGCGCGCACGGTCGATAAAGCTCTGTGGGGTGAGTTGAGCGAGCTCGGCTGGCCGGGGATCGCGGTCTCCGAGCAGTACGGAGGCCAAGGCCTCGGCCAGATCGAGCTCTCGATCCTGTGCGAGGAGCTCGGCCGCTCGCTCGCCCCGGTCCCCTTCCTGTCCAGCGCGATGGCTGCCACCGTGATCGAGCACGGCGGCTCCCAAGAGCAGCGCGAGCGCTGGCTGCCGGGCCTCGCCTCCGGCGAGACCGTCGGCGCGCTCGGCGCCGCGGTCGACGGTGCCGCCGAGCTCGTGATCGGGGCGCCCGACGCGCAGGTGATCGTGCTCGTCGAAGCCGACGGCAGCGCGCAGGCGCTCGCCGCCGAGGACGTCGAGCTGACGGCGATCGAGTCGATCGACCCCACGCGCTCGGCCGCGAACGTCAGCGTTGGCGGTGACCAGGACTCGCTGCCCGACGGCTGCGTCGGCCTCGGCCGCGCGCTGATCTCCGTCAGCTCGGAGCTCGTCGGCGTCTGCGACCGCGCCCTGGCGATGACGGTCGAGTACGTCAAGGACCGCAAGCAGTTCGGCGTCCCGGTCGGTGCCTACCAGGCGGTCTCCCACCGCTGCGCGCAGATGCTCTTGGACACAGAGAAGGCCCGTTCGACCGCGGCGTTCGCCGCCTGGACCGCCGACGCCGACCCCGAGCAGCTCGCCGAGGCCGCCGCGATGGCCAAGGCCGCGGCCTCCGACGCCGGTCGCGAGGTGACCGCCGGCGCGATCCAGGCCCACGGCGGCATCGGCTTCACCTGGGAGGCCGACGTGCACTGGCTCTACAAGCGCGCGCAGATCGATGCCGCGCTACTCGGGGGCGCCAAGCGCCACCGCGCGCAGCTCGCATCTATCCTGGCCGACAAGCTCAGCGCCTCCGCCGCGGCCTGAGCGCGCCGCGCGGGCGGTAGGCTCGCCTGACAAGGCGAAAGGAGCTTGGAGATGGCTGAGCTGGTGCTGAAAGAGGTGCACGACGACGGCGTGGCGGTGCTCACGCTGAACCGCCCCGAGCGGCTGAACGCTTGGACCGCGGAGCTCGAGCAGGTCTACTTCACGCAGCTGCGGGAGTGCGCGGCCTCGGCGGACGTGCGCGCGATCGTGGTCACCGGCGCAGGGCGCGGCTTCTGCGCGGGGGCGGACATGAGCTCGCTGCAGGCGATCGGCGATGTCGCGCAGGGCGAAGGTGACGGCGCGGCGCGCGCGGACTTCGAGCACACCCCGCAGACCTTCACGCTCAGCGTGCCGAAGCCGGTGATCGCGGCGATCAACGGGCCCTGCGCGGGCATCGGCCTGGTGCAGGCGCTGATGTGCGACGTGCGCTTCGTAGCCGAGAACGCGAAGCTCACCACGGCTTTCGCGCGCCGGGGGCTGGTCGCGGAGCACGGGATCTCCTGGATCCTGCCGCGGCTGGTGGGCCCCGCGCGGGCGCTGGATCTGCTGCTGTCGGGCCGCGTCGTGCTCGGGCGCGAGGCCGTCGAGCTGGGGCTCTGCAACCGCGCCGCCCCGCCCGAGACCGTGCTCGAGGAGGCGCTCGCCTACGCGCGTGAGCTCGCGACGCAGTGCTCGCCCGCGAGCATGGCGACGATGAAGCGCCAGGTGTATGCCGCACTGCAGCAGTCGCTGTCGGTGGCCGAGGCCGAGGCCGACGAGCTGATGCTCGCGTCCTTCTCGCAGCCCGACTTCACCGAGGGCGTCTCCAGCTTCATGGAGCGGCGCGAGCCGCGGTTTGCGGGACTCGCGGGGTAGCGCGGGCTTCGAGCGGGAGACCTCCCGCATGTGAAGCGAGCGCTCTCCCACTGAGCTACGTGCCGAGTGAGCGCAAACGCACGCCGGCGACCTCAACCTCGCCCGCGAAGCCCGGCACGTCGGCGACTGCGATCTCGACCAGACCTTCGCTGCCTCCTGCGGCCACGGGTGCGAAGCGCACCTCGGCGCCCTCGAGCGCGATCACCGCGTCGCCACCGACGGCCCCGTCGCCGCTGAGCGGCGCGCCCAACACGTGCGACCAGCGCGCCGCGACCGCGGCGGGCTCGGCGACCGCGAGCGTGACGCCCGCCAGGCGCCCCGGCCCCCCGCCCTGCTCGGGAACCTGGCCCGTCCAATCGGGCCCACCCCAGCGCCAGCTTCCGTAGGGCTTCGAGCCGTCGATCGAGACGATCGCCGCGCCGATATCCGCAGGGTGCAGGTGCGTGCCGGAAATGTCGGGCAGGTCGATCTCCCAGACCGTGCGGATCTCGCGCTCGGCGGCGCGCTTGCGCGCGGCGGTCAAGTCCTCTAGATCGAACATCACCATGTAGCCGCAGTCGCCGCCGTGGCGCACGAGGTAGCGGCCCGCGGCCGTGTCGGACTGGGTGGGCGAGACGATCTCCAGGAAGCAGTCGCCGAGGGCGAAGACCGCGTTCTGGAGGCCGAACAGGGCGACGCCGGGGTCGCGGAAAGGGGCGCTCAGACCCAGGGCGCCGCTCAGCTGCTCGGCGACGGGCTCGAGCTCGGTGGCGGCGAGCACCGCCTGGCGCAGGCGAACCTGCGAAAGGACCTCCGCAGAGCGTCGAGTCGGCATCTCTCGATGCTATCGCGCATCAAATGACAAAGTTCGGCTGGCGCATTAACACAACTAGGCGTTAGTCTTGCTTCAGATTTCTCTACATTGGAAACAGTCATATCTTTTAGTTGCACTAACGAGGCCCTGGTGGGAGCCTATTACCGTCCGCTAGATCTCACTTTAGGAGAAAGATATGAGAGTCACTACGCTTTTTACACTCGTCGCAGTGCTCACGCTCGTCTCTGCCATTTCTTTGGCCTCGACGGCGCTGGCTGTTGAATTACCCGATGTACACATCGCCTTAGGGGAAGCTTTTCCGCTTATCGCTGAAGGCTCAATAAGCGGGGAACCAGCAACTAAGCTTGAAACCGCCCTCAAAGAACCCCTGACTTCAACCGGTGTGAAAGTCAAACTTGAACTGAACGCATTATCGTCGTTAGGGGCAGGTGTCCTCACTTATACTGGCGTCAAACAAAAAATGACGTTCTGTAGTAGCGAAGGCGATGCTGCGGAAACCATCTTAGTATCGGGCGAAGGTCATGTCATCAGCAAATCAGTTGCTGGTGTCTTAAAGGCATTACTTCTTCTCTTATTTCCGCCGTTGCATATAACTTGCGCCAAACTTAAAATTACTATCACAGGCCCTCTAATATTGAGCATCACCAAAGTCTCCTCCGGTGTCGAGACTACCGAAGTCGGCGCCCAATCAAAATGCGTCGGGGCCGGTAAACAAGAATTCACCGAATACGAAAACGATGCGGGCGAACTGAAGACCAAACAATTACTGTTAGCTAACCTCGGCCTCGGCAGCGAAAACGCTTGCGAGGAATACATGAAAGAAATCGTCGTTACCGCTTTCAAGATGGCGACACTCTTATTCTGACCGGCGGAAGCGTGCAATTACTCCATCGGTGACAGAATCGATACAACCACCCAGGAGAAGAGATGAAAGCGCTAAAAAACCTGGACTTTGCGATCGTCGTGACGCTCGTACTGGCCTGGGCCGTGACGGCGACGTCAGCAATGGCGACAGAATTACCTGATCTGCACGTGGCTTTAGGGGAAAGCTATCCGCTGTTGGGCGAAGGTGAAATCAAAGGTGAACCTGCCGCTAAGCTGGAATCAGCACTCAAAGAACCCCTCACTGCGACCACGGTAAAAGCTAAACTGGAACTGAAAGAATTATCGTCCTTAGGCGTAGGAGTCATAACTTACACCGGCGTCAAACACAACGCGGCAGGCTGCAACACTGAAGGTGACGCGCCCGAAGTAGTGAAATTGTCCGGGGAAGGGCATATTGTAGTCAAAGTAGTAGCCGGCAAATTAACGCCATTACTCCTGCTCTTATTCAAACCCCTGACGTTTGCTTGTGAGAAATTGAAACTTATCGTGTCTGGAACTCTAGTACTGAATATAAGCAAAGTGGTGTCCGGCATGGAGACGACCGAAGTCGGAACCCAGTCGAAATGCGTAGGAGCTGGCAAACAAGAATTCACCGAATACGAAAATGATGCCGGTGAAATCAAAACCAAACAATTAATCCTGACGAACTTTGGCCTTGGGAATGAACCGGCCTGCGAGGAATACTTCAAAGAACTCGTCATTAAATCCAACAAGATGGCTGAACTCTTATTCTGACGACCCTAGTCCCGCCCGGAGGTCCTCGGACCTCCGGGCGATCAATCAGCTCGTCGTCGATCAATCAGCTCGTCGTGTATGCATTTGTCCGGCTTACCTAGGCGTCCAACTGCGCCTCTGAGGTCGGCACCTCTGGGGCTCTTCAGCTCTCACACCTCAGCCCCCTCCCCCTCAGCGAACCCGCACCGAAGCAACCCCCGCCAGCCTCTGCCCCCCCCTGCCCGCGGGCGTGAAGCTGAGCCTGACCTTGCTCCGGAGCTTCTTCTTCCCCTTGGCCTTCAGCGTCAGGGTGATGGTGGAGCGGGCCTTGGCCGTCCTCGAGGCTTTCGTCAGCCCCTTGCCTTTGGCTGT
>DATAVP010000026.1:0-229472 GCA_036267655.1 Solirubrobacteraceae bacterium | reverse complement strand
GGTTGGACCCCCCCCCCCCCCCGAAGCGTAGGTAGCCCACTACGCGGCCAGCTCGTCCCCATCGCTTGCGCTGAGTTGCGCAGGCACTTGCCATACATAGCGCAGAAGGAAGTCGTCGGGTGTGCCGCGCTCATACGGCTGTACCCACGTCCAGCCGGGCGCTAGCTCGATGCCGTAGACCCGCGCCGCGGCTCGGGCATCGTCTTTGCAACTCTGCCCCGGCGGCAGATGCCGCCTATGGCCCACGACATAGGTGCCCTGGTAGTTCGCGGTGTGGCCCACTGGCTTGAGCCTCTTGGAACGTGAGATTGGCCGCCTCTGGCCTGCCGCTATCAGCCGACGGGGCGTTTCATCTGTACGCGGACCGGATGGCCGCGACAGGCCCGCTTCGCTCGGCTCCGAAGCCTGTTGGCTGGCGTTGTCGGAAGCGTGATCACCGATCAGATCGGCGAAGGCTTGGAGTGCAACCGGCCACGCCTCGATAACTGCGGCTTCATCGGCTGAGGGCTCGCATGCGACGGCAATTGGATCGTCTGTGCTCGTGAGATCGAGCGCAGCCTCAATCTCATGATCATCAGCCCGCTTGACGCTAAAGGGAAGGAGCAGCCTGGGGAACCTTTGGATCGGCTCGAACCGAACTTCGTACTCGTCGCTTTCCATCACCACGGAGCATGGGAAGACACGAAGGTCGGCCCGAATGTGTGCGCTTGCACGCGACGCCGATGTCGCCAACTCGGCAGACAACGAGGCGGTCGATGTCAGCAGGCGGTCGTAGCTCTTGGCTATGGGTGCCAGGCCACCTTGGACGCGCACCAGCAGGGCACGCAGTTCCGTCCAGTGCTCCCCGGCCGCCCGAAAGTTGCCGGGAATCCAGCCTACGCCGTGTACCTGAGCCGCCTCGTCAGCGAAGACGTACACCAGAGGCGTATATCCCCGCTTCCTACGACCAAATGCAACCGATTTTAAGCCAGCCACCCGCTCCAACTCGATGCCGCTGAGATCGAGGTATTGATCGATCGCCCGATTGAGTTCGGCGATGAGCCCGACATCTTGGGGCCGGGTCGGCGTCGGCGGCTGGTACTGCTCCCGCGAGTACCGGCGCGGGCCAACCTCATGTTTTTTTTCGGCTTTTTTCCGTCGTCGGCGGCTCAGACTGGTCATCGCTGCTCATACCTCCAAGCACTGGAACTGAATGCTTCTATCGAACACATGTTCTAGCGCAGCGAGAGGACGTTGATCGAACAGGCGGGCTTCTACAACGCCGTCAGCAGCGCGGCGATGAGCCGCGAGACACGATTCTGGCTGTCCCACGACAACGGCCCGACCTCCTTCTCGGAGACCGGGCCGGTTCTACCTTCCTTCTGATGGTGGAGCTAGCCGGACTCGAACCGGCGACCTCCTGGGTGCGATCCAGGCGCTCTCCCAACTGAGCTATAGCCCCGCGCGGCGCCTCGGAGGCGCAAGCTCAGGCAAGTTTAGCCTTCCCGAGGCGGCGAGATACGTGCGCGGGCAGGCGAGGTAAGGTGTGGAGGCGAATGGGATTGCTCGATGACGCCATCCGCGAGCACCTGGAGCTCAAGCGCCAGCGAGGCGCCGACCCGGGAGAGGTTGCCCGCGAGCAACGCGAGGCACTGAGTGCAGTGCCCGCCGAAGGCACGTCGCAGGGCGCCGCGCACGCGGCAGAGACGGTCTCTGGCGGGCCGCTGACCGACCCACCCATCGACGCCCCGCCCGCAGACGCAGGCGCGGGGGAGTCCGCGCCTCAAGGTCGCGTCGAGCCTTCAGCCGCCCCCGGCGAGCCAGGGGTCCTCGCAGGCGCGGGCGAGACGGCCGAGCTCGACATGCGCACCGTGCTGGGCGAGGACGCTCAGCACGAGGTGCCGAGCGCCGCCGCATCCGTGGGTGGCGGCTCTGGCCACGAGGTTGGGACAGACGAGGCGCCCGCGAGCGAGGATTCGCTGGAATGGGAGATGCCCGCGGACGCGACCGCCGAGACGGTCGAGGCCGCAGATGCCGATGAGGATGTGCTCGAGGAGACGCCCGACTTCTTGCGCGACACGCCCGAGCAGGAGCGGCTCTGGTTCGAGCAGCGCCCGCCACGGGACTTCGACTTCGACAAGTAGCCGGACCCGGCGCCAAAGCCGGCGCGCGCTTCGCGGTCGTTGGCGCGTAGTCCCCTAAACTCGGGGAGTCTGGGGCCATAGCTCAGCTGGGAGAGCGCCTGCTTTGCAAGCAGGAGGTCACCGGTTCGATCCCGGTTGGCTCCATAAAGTGCCTGCAAATGTGGCCTGTTTGACGTGGCGCATTTGGGCGTTGGATGTGTGCCTACGGTTCTGTCCGTCTCCTGCCCATTGCGGGAAGCCCAGTAAATACGGGCCTCTTTCAACCGCGGGCCACGCTTCCTTCGGAACAGGCGCTCTCATAGTTGATATACGGGCGTTCCACCGATGAAGCGCCTGCAATTTCGGGGATTTCTGGATTTCTGCGGGGGAAGCATTTTCGGTCGCGGCGTCGCCCTCATCTCGTGGAAAGCGCCCATTTGCAGGGGAAAGCGTTTCGGCACTCGTTTCGGCACCTTCCTCTTGCGTGCCAGAAGCCGGCTGGGCGAACGGGGGCTGCTCTCGCCGCCGGATGAAACTCTACGCATGTAGTGCTCCCATGTGTAGACTTTCATGCGATGAGATCGGATCGCATGCTCGAGATCGTGCGGCGCGCCGGCGGCACCGTCACCTCGGCTGAGCTGATTGCCGGCGGAGGACGGTGGGAGGACCTGTACCGGCTGCGTGACCTCGGAGTCCTAGTGGAGATCTCACGCGGCGTTTATCGCATTGCCGATGCTCCAGCGACTGCGCATCTCGATCTCGTGGCGGTGTGCCGACGGGCTCCGGCCGCGACGGTCTGCTTGAACTCGGCCGCCAGCTTCTGGGATCTGACCAACGAGATGCCCGACGTCGTGCATCTCGCCGTGCCGCGCGGCGCACATCGCCCGCGCATCGCCTACCCGCCGACAAGGGTGCACATCTTCGCGGCCGCCACCTTCTTGCTCGGCCGTATAGAGCAGGAGGTGGAGTCGGGGGAGACGATCGCGATCAGCTCCCGCGAGCGGACGGTCGTCGACCTCATGAGGTTGCGCTCACGTGTCGGGCGCGATCAAGCATTCGCTGTACTGCGGACCTATCTGGACGGTCGCGACGCTCGGCCCAGCGAGCTCTTGGCGCTGGCTCGCGAGTTGCGCACAGGGAAGGCTATGGCGGACGCGCTGGAGACGATGCTGGCGTGAGCACGCGCAGCCCAGAGGAGGCCTACTGAGCCGGGCTGGGTTCCACGGAGACGGGGTTTGTAGGTTCCCTATCTTCATTCTGGTGGGCGTGGTCGCTCTGCTTTTCGCAGCGTAGAGCCCCTCGACTTCTTGAGGCGGTCGGTCATCAAGTGCTTCATGCAGGCGCTCGTTGTTGAACCACGCCACGTACTCGACGATGGCGAGCTCGAGTTGACTGCGGCTGGCCCAGGTGCGGTCGTTGATTAGCTCGGTCTTGAAGCTGTCGACGAGGCTCTCGGCGACGGCGTTATCCAGCGCGTCGCCGACCGTGCCGATCGAGGCGAGCACGCCATGATCGGCCAGTGCCTGCGTGTAGTCATAGGAGGTGTACTGACTCCCGGCGCGCGAACCACCGGCGCGCCGCCTAGGCAGGTCGACAGGATCTCGCTTCGGCCGTTGGCGCGAAGCCCGGCGATGAGGACTGCGAGCCCAAAGGACTCGAGGCGTCTCCACGAGCCGGTGAGGTTTCTCGGCCGAAGCGTAGAGGCTTGACGAGATTTAGACTGACCTCTAAACTTCTGCGGGATGCCGGCTCCAGCTCAAGCGCCAGGCTTGCGCGAGCGCCACAAGCGGCAACGCCGTGAGCGGATCCTTGCGGCGATCCGCGAATTGCTGCGCCAGTCTCCAGACGAGACGCCGACGGTTGAGCGCATCGCCGAACTTGCGGACCTGTCGCCGGCGACCGTCTTCAATCTCGTCGGACCTCGAGAGCAGCAGTGGGCGGCGCTGTGCGAGGAACTGCTTGGCGAGCTCGACGCGTGCCTTGCTCTCGTTGCGGACGAGGACCCGCGAGAGCAGGCTCGCAGGATCGTCGATGAGACAGCCGGGCTGTTTATCGCCGACGCTGCCGTCTTCAGGCGTCTCGTCAACAGTTGGGAGCGAAGCGGCCCACTGCTTCAGGAGAACCCTGTCCCGCAGTTGCGGGCTGCGTTGCGCCGCGGGCAGGCGGCGGGGATGCTCCGGCCCGATCTTCACGTCGAGGCGCTCGTCGGGCACATCGCGACGGCATGTGGCGGCGCGTTGCGTCACTGGGCGGCGGGCCAAATCTCCGATGCCGTGTTTCGTCGGCGTGTGCGCTTCGCGGTCGATGTCGTGTTCGCGGCGGGGGCCGACGAGGACTGGGCCACGAAGCTGGCCGCGCCGCTGGCGCGCAAGCCGGGACGTGGGTCGCGGTGACGCGAGCTGCTGTCCTGTTCGACGTAGCAGCGGGCATCCGCCTGGCTGCCGACGCCTTCGGTGACCCCGAGGCGCCTGATGTGCTCCTGCTACATGGCGGCGGGCAGACTCGACACGCATGGCACGCCACCGCCACGAACCTCGCCGACGCTGGTTGGCGGGCGATCACGGTCGATCTGCGCGGCCACGGCGAGAGCACCCACCCGCGGCCGCCGAGGTACGCGCTTGAGGACTTCGCCGCCGACGTGCGCGTCCTGACCAGTGCAATCGCAAAGGACACGATCGTGATCGGCGCCTCCCTGGGAGGGATAGCGAGCCTGTTGGCACTCACGGAGTCGCCCGTCGCGCCTGCCGCCGGGCTCGTCCTGGTTGACGTGGCCCACCGCTTCCGGCCACGCGGCGGGGGACGGATCGTGAGCTTCATGGAGGAGCACCCGGACGGCTTTGCCACTCTCTCCGACGCCGCCGACGCGGTCGCCGCCTACCTCCCTTACCGCGCACGCCCACGCGACACGCAGGGTCTGCGCCACAACCTCCGATGCAACGAGGACGGACGCTGGGTCTGGCACTGGGATCCAGAGATCCTGACGCAGGTCCGACCACTGATTCAAGACCAAGCCCGACTCTCTGAGCGCCTCGCAACCGCCGCCACACGACTGCGCCAACCCTGCCTGCTCGTGCGCGGCGCCGACAGCGACGTGCTCAGTGCCGGCATCGCGCGCGAGTTCACAGAGCTCGCGCCAAGCGCGACTCTGACCGAGGTCCCACACGCGGGCCACATGGTCGCCGGTGACAACAACGACGCGTTCACCGCCGCGATCCGCGCATGGCTCGACACGTTTGCGCCGCACGCCTCCTCGACGCCGATCAACGCGACCTCTCACGATGACCTCGATTGATCGAACGCGTGTGGAATCGTTCTTGCGCTCGCGCGGCGCAGAGCGCTTGGTCCACCCGGGAGGCAGCCTGTACGAGCACCTGCGTCGCGTTTCCATGCTGTTGTCGGACTGGGGTGCGCGCCCGAGCATTCAGATGGTCGGCTTGTGCCATGCCTGCTACGGCACCGACGGCTTCGATCATGCGATGGTCGAAGTTGCAGATCGACGAACGCTGGTGGAGCTGATCGGTCCGACGGCCGAGGCACTCGTCTATCTGTACGGCAGCTGTGATCGAGCGGCCGTCTATCCGCTGCTTTCGGGTGACGGACCAGTGGCCTTCCGCGACCGATTCACAGGTCGCGTGCACACCCCGTCACAACGCGAGGTCCGGGCCTTCGTAGAGATCACGGCAGCGAATGAGCTCGACGCGCTCGCCCACAATCCTGCGCTGCTCGCAGAGCACGGCGCGGACCTTTTTGAGCTGCTCACCCGAGCGCGGGACCTCCTGTCAGACCCCGCATGGCGCGCTTGTGCGGGCCTGCTCGGCGCGCAGGGCGATCGCGCCGTGGAGGTGGAGGCGCGCTCGAGCGCCGGCCCCGGGTCCTGACGCATACCCGCGAGCGGCACACGCAACCATTGGTTGCTATCCTGCTCCCCTCGTCGCGCAACCACTGGTTGCACACCAACGAAAGGAGCACGGCGTGAGCGCTGACAGCGTCGAACGAGAGATTCTGATCGAGGCGAGTCCCGAGGTCGTCTGGGGCGTGATCACCGAGCCCGAGCAGATCAGCCGCTGGTTCAGCGACGAGGCGGAGGTCGAGGGGCGCGTAGGCGCGGAGGGCACGCTCACGTGGAAGCCGGGCGGCCGCGGCGGAGAGAAGGACTCCGACTTGGTCGTGCCGATTCAGGTCGTGGAGGCCGAGCCGTTTCGCCGCTTCTCCTTTCGCTGGAATCACCCCGAGGGCACGGGACCGCAGGAAAGCAACTCGGCACTTGTCGAGTTCAGTCTGATCGAGGAGGCCGATGGGACGCGGTTGAGGGTGCTCGAGAGCGGCATCGATGCCGTGACGCACGACAGGGACGGCCGGACGCGGTACATCGAAGAGCACGGGCACGGCTGGGGGAGGCATCTCGGCGAACTGCGCGACTACGTGGCCTCGAAGACGCGCGGGGGGAGGCGCTGATGGCCACGGCCGTCGCCGAGGAGGACGCCCTGTGGGCCGCGGTCGCCGACCCCACGCGCCGGCGCGTGCTCGACGCGCTGCTCGAGCACGGAGAGGCGACCACGACGACGCTTGCGCAGGGGCTGCCGGTCACGCGACAGGCCGTCGCCAAGCACCTGGTCGTGCTGGACCGTGTCGGCCTCGTGACAGGCCGGCGGCGCGGGCGAGAAGTGCGCTACGCCGTGCAGCCCGAGCGGCTGGACGATGCCGCCGAAGCGATGGCTCGCGTCGCCGCGCAGTGGGACAGGCGCCTGGCACGGATCAAGCGGCTCGCAGAGTCCGTCCAGGCCGAACGTGAAATCGACTTCTGACACCGAAAGGAAGAATGCAATGACAGATCACAGGACCGGAACCTACGAGGAGTGGCTGTCGGCGCGGCTCGAGCTGCTCGAGGCCGAGAAGGAGCTGACGCGCCGTGGCGATGAGCTGGCTCGGCAGCGGCGGGGCCTGCCCTGGGTTCCGATCGAGAAGCAGTATCTCTTCGACACGGACGAGGGACCGGCGTCGCTGGCCGACCTGTTCAAAGGACGCTCACAGCTGATCGTCTACCACTTCATGTTCGGACCCGACTACACGGCGGGGTGCCCTTCCTGCTCGGCGATCGCTGACGGCTTCTCCGGCTCGGTGGCGCACCTGGTCAATCACGACGTCGCCTTCACAGCCGTGTCGCGGGCGCCGCTGGCGAAGCTGCAGGACTACAGGCGGCGGATGGGCTGGAGCTTTCCGTGGGCGTCCTCGTTCGAGAGCGACTTCAACTACGACTTTCACACATCGCACACCGAGCAGGAATGGCAGTCGGGCAAGGTTGAGTACAACTTTTCCACCACCGACTTCCGGCCCTCCGAGCAGAGCCCCCGGCTGATCGAGATCGCGAGGGGCTCCGGCACCGACCCGGTGACCTTCAGGAAAGAGGGGCCCGGCATGAGCGCGTTCGCCCTTGAGGACGGCGTCGTGTTCCACACCTACTCCGCCTATGGGCGAGGCGTCGACGGCGTGTGGGGCATGTACTCGTGGCTCGATCGAGCGCCGCTCGGGCGCAACGAGAGTGGCATCTGGTGGCGGCGCCACGACGAATACGCGGGAGCTTGAGGCATGGCGATCCCACCGGGCGCCGGCACCCTGAGCGGCTCCCCGGACGCCGTCGTCGGCGCTTGGAGCGACGTGAGTGGCGTCGGGGTGGGCGGCGGCAGCGACTCGCCGTTGACGGCGATGCGCGCCGAGCTCGGCTTCGTCACGGCGCTGCTCGTCGCGGTGGGGTTGGCCTGGTGGCTCACGGCAGTGCGGATGGCCGGGATGGACGCAGGCCCCGGGAGCGCCCTCGGTTCGGTGGGCTGGTTCACCGGCGTGTGGGCGACGATGATGCTGCCCTCGCTCGCGCCGACGGCAGCCGTCTTCGCGGCGTTCGTCCGACGCGAGCCGAGCCGGGTTCTCCTGTTCCTCGGCGGCTACCTGCTCGTCTGGAGTGCCGCGGGCCTTGGCGCCTACGGCCTGTTCGAGCTCGGCAGCAGCCTGCTCGCGGGCTCGCTGGCCTGGCACAGCGGCGGGCGTTGGCTCGCGGCGGGCGTGCTGGCACTCGCCGCGCTCTACCAGCTCACGCCGCTCAAGCGCACATCCCTCTCCAGGTGCCGCAGCCCGCAGCGATCCCTGGATGTCTCCCGCCAGAGCACGCGGCCGGGAGCGCTCGCGATCGGCCTGCGCAGCGGCGGATGGTGTCTTGGGTGCACGTGGGCGCTGATGGCCGCGCTGTTCGCGCTCGGTGTGATGAGCGTCACCTGGATGGCCTCGATCGCCGCGCTCGTGGCGCTCGAGAAGGTCGGCCCCTGGCGACACGCTGCGAGGTTCACCACGGCGGGCGTCCTGGCCGTGCTCGCCGCTGCGGTTCTTGCCGTGCCACACGAGATCCCGGGGTTCGTCGTTCCGGGCGCGCCCGCCTCACCCCACGGCATGACGATGATGGGATGAGGCTGGACGAGCGACCGCGCCGCACCGGCGACTCACCACACGCGCGCTACCGCTTCTGCGTGAGCTTCCCCACGTCGCTTTCGTTGTACCCACAAGAGATCCGCGGCGGTCCTTCGACTTCCTCGGCGTAGCGAACTTCGAGCTTCTTCTTCTCGAGCGAGCCGCGGATTTCCCAGTGCAGCAGGTCGTCGGTCGTGCCCTTCTTGGCGACGAACGAGCTCTTGCTGAACAGCCCGCTGAAGCTCAGGGTCCGCGTCGGCCCCGCCTTCAGCGTCTGGCCCTGTTCGACCGCGAAGCAGGCGGTGTGCAGCGTCGCCTTGCCCTTCGCATAGAGCTTCTTACCCTGCTTGACCACCGTGAAGGAGATCGAGCCCGACTCGTACTTCTGGCCCTTCACGCTGCCGCTCCACTTCGAGCCCGCCTTCGGCGCGCTCGCCGCCGAAGCCGATCCCGCGAGCACACCTACGCTCAGCGCCGCGGCGATCGCCCCGCTCAGCACGCGCACCGACCTGCTCTGCGTCCTCATCCCTCTCGCCCTCCCCTCGATTTCTGTACGCGACCCATCCTCGCACGCCGAACTTCCCTAGCCTGATGTCATGGCCGAATCGACACGCCACCGCGTCGTCGTCGTGGGCGGCGGCTTCGCCGGATTGCAGGCGAGCCTGAAGCTCTCAAGGCAGCCCGTCGAGGTGACCCTGATCGACCGGCGCAACTTCCACCTGTTCCAGCCGCTCGCCTACCAGGTCGCCACCGGAGCGCTCTCCCCCAGCGAGATCTGCTACCCGCTGCGAACGATCTTCCGCGGCCGCGAGAACGTCGACGTGCTGCTCGCCGAAGCCACCGGCTTCGACCTGGCCGAGCGCCGCGTGCAGCTGCGGGCCGCGTCCGAGGAGCTGCCCGCGCCTGCCGCGATCGAGTACGACAGCCTGATCGTCGCGGGCGGCTCGCGCTACTCCTACTTCGGCCACGAGGCCTGGCGCGCCTTCGCGCCCGAGCTCAAGTCGCTCGAGGGCGCGCTCGACATCCGCAGCCGCATCCTCACCGCGCTCGAGGCCGCCGAGTGGGAGCAGGACCCTCGGCGACGAGCAGCCTGGCTCACCTTCGTGGTCGTCGGCGCCGGGCCCACCGGCGTCGAGATGGCGGGGCAGATCGCCGAGATCGCCCACGACTGCAGTCCCGAATTCCACCACGCGGCCACGAGCCAAGCGCGCGTGCTGCTGATCGAGGCCGCGGATCGAGTGCTCACCGGCTTCCCGCCCTCGCTCTCCGCCCATGCCGAAGGCGCGCTCGAGAAGCTCGGGGTGACACCGCTGCTCGGCCACTCCGTGACCGGGGTCGAGCGCGAGCTCGTCACCACCACCAGCCCCGACGGAAGCAGCGCCCGCTACCCGGCCCGCACCGTGATCTGGGCCGCGGGCGTCACCTCATCGAGCCTCGCCCGCGAGCTCGCCGATGCCTCCGGCGCCGAGCTCGATCGCGCCGGACGTCTGATCGTCGAGGAAGACCTCTCGCTGCCGGGGCACCCCGAGGTGCAGGCGCTCGGCGACATGACCGCCCTGCGCCGGGCCGGGGACGAAGTCGAAACGCTGCCGGGACTGGCCCCCGTCGCGATGCAGCAGGGCCGCCACGCCGCCGCCAACCTGCGCGCCCGCCTCGCGGGCCGCGAGCCGAAGCCGTTTCACTACAAGGACAAGGGCAACCTCGCCACGATCGGACGCGCCAAGGCGGTCGCCGACCTGAAGGGTCTGCACCTCAGCGGAGGCTTCGCCTGGGTCACCTGGCTCGCCGTGCACCTCTGGTATCTGATCGGCTTTCAGAACCGCCTGCTCGTGCTGACGCGCTGGGCCTTCAGCTTCGTCGCGCACGGGCGGGGGGCGCGCTTGATCGGCGCCGGTCGCGCTGTGCCGCCGACGCCCCCAGACTCAGCCTGAGGCTGGACCGCTCAGCTGCGCGACGATCGCGCCCGAGTCCATCTCGTCCCACGCCTGCACGATCTCACCCTTCGCGATTCGCAGTATCGCCGTGGAGGTGAAGCTGACCTCGCGGTTGCTCGCCGGGCACTGCAGGAACTCGCCCACATGCCGTCCGCTCCAGCGCTGGTGGGCCGCCACCAGGTCCTCCTCCGCGAGCAGCAGCAGGATCTCGTGGCGCAGCGGCTGAAACGCCGCCAGGAAGTAGGACACCACCTCGCGCTGTCCCTGCGCTCCGCGTTTCACCCCATTGTGCACAAAGCCCTTCGACAGCCAGCGCTCGCAGGCATAGGCGTCACGACCGTTGATCGCCTCGGCGTAGAAGCTGCGCACGATCTCCTTGCTCTGATCCAGTGTCACACCATTCACCTAGGACGTCATCAATTAATTAATTAATAAATCGATATCGGGTTCGCTAGGAGACCGGCGGCCGCGGGTACGGAAGCGGCGTCAGGATGCCGTCCAAGCGCTCGCGCAACGGCTCGAAGCGCGGCGGCAGCGACAGGCGCTCGCCGAGGTGGGCCGCGTCCTCGTCCACCGCGAAGCCCGGTCCGATCGTCGCGATCTCGAACAGCACGCCGCTCGGCTCGCGGAAGTAGACCGAGCGAAAGTAGAAGCGGTCGATCACCTGTGTCGGGTGGGCGCCGCCTTCGGTCACGCGCGCGCGCCACGCCTCCTCGTCCTCGGGCCGGGAGGCGAACGCCACGTGGTGCACCGAGCCCGCCCCCTGCACCGGCGGCGTCTGCGACGCCGGGTCATAGACGTAGAAGCTGCCGCGCCGCTCGCCGCGCACCTCCCAGCGCTCGGCGCCGCCGTTCGGCGCCGTGAAGCCCAGCGTCTCGCCGAGCAGACCCGCGCTCAGCGAGGGGTCCGCCGCGAATACGCGCACGCCGTCGAAGCCCTGCAGCGCGTGCTCCGCCGGGATCCCCGGCGCCGTCGCCCGCAGCGGCTCATCCTCGCTGCTGGAGATGGCGAGCTCGTGATCGAGGCCCTCGGGGTCCGTGAAGCGCAGGCTCTCCGCGCCGCGTACCTCCTCGGTGGCGCGCTGTGACTCCACGCCCGCATCCGCCAGCCGAGCCTGCCAGAAGTCGAGCGACTGCGCCGAGGGGACGCGCCAGACGATGCGGTGGACCATGCCTGCGCCCGGGGTGCCGCGCGCGGCACCGGGGTACTCGAAGAACGTCAGGTCCATCCCCGGCGAGCCCTCGTCGTCGCCGTAGAACAGGTGGTAGACCGTCGGGTCGTCCTGGTTCACGCTCTTCTTCACCATCCGCAGGCCGAGCAGGCCCGTGTAGAACTCGACGTTGCCCACGGCGTCGCCCGTGATCGCGGTGATGTGATGGATGCCGTCGAGCTTCACTTCAGACCTGACATTATCGCCGCGTGCAAGAAGGGTCGTTGATCCCGCGCTTCGGGCGCGCCCGGCGCGACCCCGCGCTCGCGGTCCTCGAAGGCTTCCACCCGCTCAAGCACGCGCTGCGCTTCGAGGCCGAGGTGCTCACCGTCGCCGTTCGCCAGGGCGCCCCGCTCGACCGGCTCGCCGCCGAGCTCGCCCCCGACCAGGCCGAGCGCATGCTCGAGCTCGCGCGCGAGGTCAGCCACGAGGTGTTCGCCCAGCTCGCCCCGCTGCCCCCCACCACCGGCGTGATCGCCCTCGCCGCGCGGCCCGCCGTCGATCCCGCCGCGATACTCGCCGACCCGCGCCCCGCGCCGCTTGTGCTGCTCGAGGACCCGCGCGACCTCGGCAACGTCGGCGCCTGCGTGCGCGTCGCCGCCGCCGCCGAGGCCGCGGGCGTGCTCAGCACCGGCAGCCACGACCCCTGGTCGCCCGACGCGCTGCGCGGCGCCGCCGGGCTGCACTTCGCGCTCCCGGTCGCGCGCCTGGACCGGCTCGACGCGCTCGGCCCGGGGAGCCGGCCCGGAGTCGCGGCGCCGGCCCGCGACCGACGTCCGCTGGTCGCGCTCGACCCCGAGGGCGAGCCGCTGCTCCCCCGGCGCCTGCCCGCGAACGCCGTGCTCGCCTTCGGCACCGAGCGCTACGGGCTGAGCGAGGAGCTGCTGGCGCGCGCCGACGCCCGCGTCAGCATCCCGATGCGCGCCGGGGTCTCGAGCCTCAACCTCGCGACCTCCGTCGCCGCGGTGCTGTTCGCCTGGCGGCTGTCCGGCGCCTGAGCGAGCCTACGCCGGGTTGGCGGCGGCCCACTTGACGATCTCGTGCGAGTCGTGGACCGCGCTGCCGTCGTCAAGTTCCAGCACCGGCACCCAGCGTTTGCCGGTCAGCTCCTGCGCGCGGTTGCGGCCCGCGGTGTTGTTCAGGGCCGCGCCCAACGGCGCGAAGCCGTAGGACTTCACGACCTCGGGCTCGTGGCCCGCGTCCTTGAGCGCGTGGTAAGCGTTTGCGCACGGGTGCCCACCCGGGCGCGGCGTCGGAAAGGTACCCCAGCAGACGTAGAGCTTCATGAGACCGTCAGCGTACCTTCCATGCCGGCCTGGCGGTGCCCCGGCACCGTGCAGTAGAAGGTGTAGGTGCCCGGCTTCAGGTTCAAGGTCAGCGTCTTCGAGCCGCCGGTGAACACCGGCGTCTGCCCTGCGACGCTGCTGCCCTGTGCGATCGCGACGTCGTGTTCGACCGGCGAGGCGTTCGTGAAGTCGATCGTCACCTTGCCGGCCTTCGCGCTGAGCTGCTTGGTGTCATAGCTGAGCTGACCCGCCGGGTTCGCCGCGAGCTTCAGCTTCGTCGCGGCCGTTGCCGCGGGCGAGGACGGCGGCGCGGGCGTGCCGGTCGTGGCCTTCGGCGCGGCCTTGGCCTTCTTCTTCGTGGTCGCGGGCTTGCTCGTGCCGGGCGCGGGCGTGCCGGGCGTGCTCTTCGAGGTCGAGGTTTCGCTCGCGGGCGCTTCGGTCGTGGAGGAGGCGCTCGAGGTCGTTTCCGCGGTCGCCGATTCCGGCGCCGCGGTGTCCGGCGTGTTTTCGCCGAAGCGTTCGTACTTCGGCGCCTTGCCCTCGGCTTTCGACTCGCCGCCCGAGGTGATCACCGCGGTCGAGACGGCGCCCAGCACGAGCACCGCGGTGATCGCCGAGACCACGCGCTGGCCACCGAGGTTGCCGGGGAAGTTCGGGTTGCGCAGGCCCAGGCCGAGCGAGACGAACAGCGCCCAGGCGACGAGCAGGCCGCCCGCGACGAAGAAGGGGACCTTGCTCTTTCCCTCGCCGAGAATCGGCGCGAACTGTACTGCGAGCGTATGCACGGCTCGCGAGCCTAGCCGATGCGACGCCGGATATGCTGCCCGGCGGGATGGTCGAGGCGGTGCGCACACCAGAGGACGCCCTGGCGGGTCTGCCGGATTACCGGTTCACGCCGAACTACCGCGAACTGGACGGGCTGCGCCTCGCGCACATCGACGAGGGCGAGGGCGCGCCGGTGATCTTCATCCACGGCGAGCCGACCTGGTCGTATCTGTGGCGCAAGGTGATCCCGCCGGTGCGCGACGCGGGCTACCGCTGCATCGCCCCCGACCTCGCGGGCTTCGGCGGCTCGGACAAGCCGGTGGACGTCGACTGGTACTCCTACGACCGCCACACCGAGATGACCGCCGCGCTGCTGGAGGAACTCGACCTGCGCGGGGCTACGGTCGTCGTGCACGACTGGGGCGGGCCGATCGGGCTGCGACTCGCGGTCGAGCAGGCCGAGCGGATCGACCGCATCGTGATCCTCGATACGGGCCTGTTCACGGGCCACCAGAAGATGACCGACGCCTGGATCGCGTTCCACGACTTCGTCGAGCGCACCGAGGATCTGCCGATCGGCTTCCTGGTGCGCGGCGCCTGCAAGACCGACCCCGGCGATGAGGTGATCGCCGCCTACGACGCGCCCTTCCCGAACCCGGCCTCGAAGGCGGGGGCACGGGCGTTTCCGCTGATGATCCCGCGCACGCCCGACGCGCCCGGCGCGGCGGCCGGCGCGCGCGTGCAGGAGGCGCTGAGTCAGGATCGGCGCCCGATGCTGGTCCTGTGGGCCGACTCCGACCCGATCCTGCCGGCGCACGTCGGCGAGCGCTTCGCCGCCGCGGTCGGCGGCCCGGCGCCGGTCCCGATCCAGGACGCGAGCCACTTCCTGCAGGAGGACAAAGGGCCGGAGATCGGCAGCCGGATCGCCGACTGGCTTACGTCGAGCTAGGGATCTGCGGCTGCTCCCCGCCGGCCTCGAGGCCCGGCTCGGAGCGCGAGGCCCGCAGCTCGTAGCTGCGCCGCGTCATCGAGTCGGCGTCGGCGAGCACGCGGTCGGCCTTCATCGCGCGCGCCATGCCCTCGGACAACCGACGCGGCAGCACGGCGCCGAGCACGTTGGTGCGCTTGCCGGACTTCGGCACCCAGACTTCGACGGTCCCGTGCTGCAGCGCCTCGACGATCGCATCCGCCACTTCCGAGGGCTCGAGGTTCGAGAAGCCACGCGCCTGGCCGAGGCCCGAGCCGAGCTCGGTGTTCACGACGTAGGGCATCACGTAGCTGAGATCGATGTGCGCGTCCATCAGCCGCAGCTCTCCGCGCACGGCCTCGGACAGGCCGACGACCGCGTGCTTGGTCGCGGAGTAGGTCGCGCCGCCGGGGGCGCCGAACTTGCCGGCCTGCGAGGAGATGTTGACGATGTGGCCGCGGTCGCGGGGGATCATGCGGTCGAGCGCGAGCTTCATGCCGAGGATCACGCCGTGCAGGTTGATGTCGATCTGGCGCTTGGCCGTGAGGTCGTCCTCGTCGATGAAGCGGCCGATCTGCATGATCCCCGCGTTGTTGATCAGCACGTCCAGCGGCCCGAGTTGGCGCTCGGTCTCATCGAGGAAGGCGGCGTAGGACTCGCGGTCGGTGACATCGAGTGCCAGCGCGATGGCGCTCGGGCCGAGCTCGTCGGCGGTCGCGCGCGCGGCCTCGAGGTCGACGTCTCCGATCGCGACCTTCATACCGTGCGCGAGCAACGCCTTGGCGGTGGCCCGACCGATGCCGCGGGCGCCTCCGGTGATCGCGGCTGTCTCTCCGGCGAGGATGCGGGGCTGCTTGGCCATGGTCTTCCTCCTGGTGTGCGCTGTCGGCTGGCTGGACAGCCAGGATAGTGATGCGCCGCAAGGCGGGTAGTAGGCTGGGCAGATGGCGAGCTTCAAGTTCGAGAGTCAGCGGATCGCCTACACCGAATACGGCGGCGGCCCCGCGGCGGTGACGGCAACCGGCGCCCGCGGGCGCACGGCGCGCAGCGCCCCGGCGCGAGGCCGGCCGGTGATCCTGGTCCACGGCCTGCTGCTCTCCCAGCAGATGCACAAGCCGCTGGCGGAAGATCTCGCGGCGCGCGGCAACCGCGTGATCACGGTCGACCTCTTGGGCCACGGCGAGTCGGATCGCCCGCGCGACATGTGGCGCTACTCGATGCACTTCTTCGGCGAGCAGGTCGTCGCGCTGATGGACCACCTGGGGATCGAGCAGGCGGTGGTGATGGGCACCTCACTGGGGGCGAACACGGCGCTCGAGATCGCCCTCGACCACCCCGAGCGGCTGCGCGGGATGGTGATCGAGATGCCGGTGCTGGACAACGCCCTGATGTGGAGCGCGCTGGCCTTTACGCCGCTGCTGGTGGCGCTGACCTTCGGCGAGTCCGCGATGAAGCTGCTGGGTCGGGTGGCGCGCGCAGTGCCCCGCGCGGCGCTGCCGCACTACGGCAACGTGGCGCTCGATCTCGTGCGCCAGGAACCGGGCCCCAGCGGCGCGCTGCTCCAGGGCCTGTTCTTCGGGCGCATCGCCCCGCACCGCAGCCAGCGGCGCGAGTTCCAGACCCCGGCGCTGATCCTGGGCCACCACCGCGACCCGGTGCACCCCTTCTCCGACGCGGGCATGCTCGCGGACGAGCTGCCGAACGGGCGCCTGCTGGAAGCAAACTCGTTCTTCGAGCTGCGCGCCCAGCCGGAACGCCTCACGAACGAGATCGCCGCGTTCCTCGACGAGGTCTGGGCGAGCCCCCGCGACGGGCGCGCGAAAGGCAAAGCCGCCGCATCCAAAGCTCGCAAACGCACGGCCGCGAAGCAGAAACCAGCAGCACCGCGCAAAGCCGCCAAAGCTGCGGCGCGCGCCTAGCTGTAGAACCTGAGCAAGACGGTCGGCCGAGCCGCGCCGACCAGCGGCCGTCTGGCCTAGGCCTTCTTACGAGGGAACAGTTCCAGCTCGTTGACGCTGACGCGCCCCGGCGCGGCGGGCGTGCCGACGGCGGAGGCGGGCGCCTGGCTGATCCAGAGCACGACGAAGCGGTAGGCCTTCTTGGCGGCGGCCTGCCCGGCGGCGGTGGAGCCGCCTAGCTTGATCCGGGCGTGCTTCTTCTTGGCGACGATCTCGGGCGTGAGCGCGACCCAGGCGGGATCGGTGATCGAGGTGGGCGGCGCTTCGCCGTTGGCGCCATAGATCTGCACGGTCATGCCGGGGGTGGTGGTGGCGAGCCCGAGCGCGGCGAGCTTGCGCGCGGTGTTGAGGTCGATCACGAGCCCCTCGGCCAGCTTCGGCGCGACGGCGGGTTCGACGAGCGCGGTCCAGCCGGTGGAGCTGTCGCCGTCGATCGCGAGGCTCGGGTCGCCGAAGTTGGTGGCGGCGTAGTTGTAGGGGTTGTAGGTGGCGGCGGCGTTCGTGTCGAGCAGCAGCGCCTCGGCGTTGGCTTCGCCCACCGGCGTGGCGGGGTTCGCGGATTTCTTGGGCGTGCTCGTGGTGGGGCTGCTGCCACCGGCGCCGGTGGGCGTCACCGCGGGCGTGGTGGGGATCGGCGTGGGCGTCGAGGTCGAAAGCGGGATTTTGGGTGGCGAGGAAGGTTTGATCGTGGTGGGCGGCCCGATTTTGGCGGTGGCGGTGCCGGTGGCTTCGGGTGACTGCGGCGTCACCGGCGTGGTGGGTGCGATCGCGGTGGGGGCAGGCACCTGGGCGACGGTGGTGACGGCGGCGGGCGCCTTGCCGTCGCTCTTGCTGAGCGCGGCGTAGGCGGCGCCGACGGCGCCTGCGACGAGGATCGCGAGCGTGGTCAGGATCACGGCGGCCGAGCGCCAGGTGGGCGTGCGAGACCGCAGGCTGTCGGGGGCGCCGGTGCCGCACTGTAGGCACCAGTCCTGCCCGTCGGTGAGCTGGGCGCCGCACTTGGCGCAGGCCTGGGCGGGGGTCGGCGCCTGCTCGGGAGCGGCAGAGTCGCCCGGGGCGCCTGGAGCACCTTGGGCGCTCTGCGGGTCCGCGGGTGCTGCGGGCGGGTCTGCGAGCGCCGTTGACACGTTTCCGATTCTAGTGGGCGGACCTGGCGCCGGAGTCAGAAGCGTGGTGTGGGCTGGGCGAGGGCGGCCCCCCGGCGACGAGCTCGCGCCCGGTGGGCCGGTGGTGGCGGTCGAGCTCGAGCTGCCAGTAGTAGCGCGTGAAGACGACCCCCTCGCGAAACTCGCCGACGTGCGGGGCGATGGTCTCGCCGCGGGCGAGGGCGACGATCAGCTCGGGGTAGCTGCGCCCGTCCAGAGCGGCGTAGGCGGGGGCGGGGAAGGCGCCGCCAAAGCGCGTGTTGACGTCGGTGATGCCGACGCCGATCTCGGGATCGCGAAACACCTGGATCGTGGCGGGGCCGGTGACGGAGAGCGCCTCCATGACCTGGCATCCCAGCTCGATCAGCTCCTGATCGCGCACGACTTCACCCTTGATGGACTCGCCGCCGCGCGACTCGAGCATCGTGCGGGGGATCGCGTTCAGGCAACGGCCCTGCAAATCGCCGAGACAGTCGACCGAGAGCTCGGGGCCGCCCATGGCGCGCTGGACCATGACGGGCTCGGGGCCGGGGGCGCCCTGCGGGCGCGGGGCGCCGGTGGGCGCGTCCTGCACGTAGCCGACGAAGAACCGTGCCTGGTCGGCGTCGCGCGCGAGGTGGATCGAGCGTGCGCCGGAGCCGCGCCGTGGCTTGACCATCACGGGGTAGTCGATCGACTCGAGCCCGGCTTGGTCCTCGGGCAGCACGGTGGGCGGCGAGGGCAGGCCGAGGCGCTCCAGCAGCAGGTGCGTCTCGTACTTGTCGTAGGTGGCGCGGGCGACCTCGGCGCTGGGCACGAGCGCGGGCAGCCGGTGTTCTTCGCGGGCGCGGGCCAGCAGCTCGATGTCGAGATCGGTGAGCGGCAGCACGGCGCCGACCTCGTGTTGTTCGCAGAGCTCGCGCAGCGCGGTGAGGTAGCGCGGGTCATCGATCATCGGCACGGCGGCGCGGGCCTGGGCGGCGTACTGGGCCGGCGCGAGCGGGGCCGGGTCGGCGACGACGGTGTGCGTGAGCTGGGCGAAGCAAGAGACGATGTCGTAGCGCTTGCCGGCGCCGGTGAGCATCACGGCGGGCTTCACGCGGTCTCGCCCTCCTGGGCGTCGGCCTCGCGGGCGAGCAGCTCGCCGTCCCAGCCGCCGGTCTCGCCCTTGTAGAGCCCGCCGCCGCGCAGCACGAGCGCGGGCGTGCGCAGCAGGATCCGCAGGTCGAGCAGCAGCGAGCGGTGTTCGACGTAGTAGAGGTCGAGCTCGATGCGCTCGGCCCAGGGCAGCGAGGCGCGACCGTTGATCTGCGCCCAGCCGGTGATCCCGGGCTTGACGGCGAGGCGTCCGTGCTGGCGGGAGGTGTACTGGGCGACTTGGGCGGGGAGCGTGGGGCGCGGGCCGATCAGGGACATGTCGCCGCGGAGCACGTTCAGGAGGTTGGGCAGCTCATCGAGCGAGGTGCGCCGCAGGAAGCGCCCGACCCGCGTGATGCGGGCGTCGCCGGCGTTCACGGCGAGCCCGGCGCCGACGTGCTCGGCGCCGTCGACCATCGTGCGCAGCTTGAGCATGTCGAACTGTTCTCCGTAGCGCCCCGAGCGCCGCTGGCGATAGATCACGCTGCCGGGCGACTCCAGGCGAATGGCGATCACCGCGATCAGCAGCAGGGGCGCGCACAACAGGGTCGCGACGAGCGAGACGAGGATGTCGATCAGGCGGCGGATCATGGTCTTATCTAGTGCCCGGTGCGGCGTCCCACGAAGCATCGGTCCCATGTCGTAGCCAGTCCCAGAGTCCGGCGGCGGGCGAAGCGACGGTGAGCACGTAGTAGCGGGCGAGCAGCAGCGGGCGCACAGGGAGGGCCCCGGCGAGCAGCGCGCCCAGCAGCAGCGCGAGCTGCAGGGCGAGCGTGAGGTCGTAGAGCACGCCGGCCGCGGCGGCAACCAGCGCGACGTTGGCGCCGAGCGCCAGGAGGTGAAGCGCGGGGCTGGCGTAGCGGAGCAGGCGGTGGGAGAAGATCATGAGCGCGTAGCCGGGGGTGTAGCCGCGCGGGGAGAGCATCCCACCGCGCAGCACGATCGGCCAGGTGTGGCTCATCATGCGTCGCTTGCGGGCGAACTCGCCGAGCAGCGAGGGCACCATCTTCTCGCTTGCGCGGGCGTCGGGCACGTAGACGGCGCGCAGTCGGCGCTTGACGATGTTGAAGGGCAGCGAGAGATCGTGGCCCATGACGGGGTCGACGACGATGTAGGCGTCGCGACGCGTGGCGTAGATCGCGCCGTTGCCGGCGGTGATCGAGGAGAGCCGCGACTCCAGGCGGCGGATCGCCATCTCATAGCGCCAGTAGACGCCCTCCTGGTTGGAGGCCTCGCGGCCGACGGCGCTCTGCAGGAAGCGCACTTGCCCGCAGGCGTAGCCGACGCGTGGATCGTCGAAGGCGCGAAGCAGCCGTCGCAGCGCGTCGGGCTCCCAGTGCGAGTTGGCGTCGGAGAAGGCGACGATCCGACCGGTGGCCTGCGAGACGGCGGCGTCCTGGGCGCGGATCTTGCCGCCGCGCGGCAGCTCGAGCACGAGGTCGGCCCCGGCCTGCCGAGCGCGCTCGGCAGTGGCGTCGGTGCAGCCGTCGCAGGCGACGATCATCTGCAGGAGCTCGCGCGGATAGTCGAGCGCGAGCGCATCGGCGACCTTCGCGGCGATCACCTCCTGCTCGTCGTGCGCGGCAACGATCAGCGAGACGCGTGGAAGCTCGGGGTCGCCTTCCCGAGGCTGCGGGGAGTCTTGATGGGCTCCGCCCCTCTCGGGGCTCCGCCGATTGGCTGCGGGCGGCCCGTGCGAGGCGCGCGGGAGCAGCCGAGCGAGCGCGGCAAGCGAAAGCGCGTAGCCGAGCTGGGTCCAGACGATCAGCGCGGCGCACAGCCAGAAGAGCACTTCGAGGACGAGCACACGGGGATTCTCGCGAACCGGGCGCGACGGGTGCGCTCGGCGGCGCGCGCGAGGAGGGCGCGCTAGGCTCGCGAGCATGAGCTACACGATCATGAACCTCTCAGAGACCGCAGACAGCGCACCGAAGTTCGGCCTGCAGGAGATGGGCGAGGCGCACTTCCCGCGCGAGGAACTGAACGCGAAGCGGACCGGCTTCTCCTACCAGGTGCTGAAGCCGGGCAAGCGCCAGCTGTTCGGTCACCGCCACGAGAAGGCGGAGGAGATCTACGTGGTGCTGTCGGGCAGCGGACGGATGCGCCTGGACGACGAGATCATCGAGATCTCGGAGCTGGACGCGATCCGCGTCGAGCCGCGGGTGACGCGCGCGTTCGAGGCGGGCGATGACGGCCTGGCGGTGCTGGCGTTCGGGGCACACCACGACAAAGACGGCGAAGTAGACCGGGAGTTCTGGCAGGACTGACCGGCGTGAGGGCGTGAGCGCCTGCGCAGAGACGGGCGCGGCACGCGTGCGGACGGCGAGTGCTCAGCCCCGCATGTGACGCGGCGCTCAGCGCTCGAGCAGCCCGGCGTAGAGCGCGAGCGTGCGCCGGGCGATGCCCTCCCAGCCGTACTCGCCCTCGCCGAGCCGGCGTGAGCGGGCGGCGAGCGCCTCGAGCTTGGCGGGGTCGCCGAGCAGCTCCAGCAGCCCCTCGCGCAGTGCGGCGGGGTCGCCGGGCGGGACGGCACGGGCAGCGCCGGCGGCGGCGATCTCGCCGAAGCCGCCGACGTCGGAGAGCAGCAGCGGCTTGCCGAAGGCCAGGGCGGTGAACAGCACGCCGGACTGCTCGATCTCGCGGTAGGGCAGCACGACGAGGTCGGCACGGCGGAAGTAGGGCGGAAGCTGCTCGTCGGTGATGAAGCGCGGGACGAAGCGCACGCTCGCGGGAGCGCTCGCACGCAGCGCGGAGATGTCCATGCGCGGCATCCCGGCGATCCACAGCTCGGCGTCCTCGACGCCGCGCCACGCCTCGAGCAACACGTCGATGCCCTTGTAGGGGCGCAGCAGGCCGAAGAACAGCACGACCGGCTTGTCGGTCTGAAACGGCGGCGGCGCCTGCGGCGCCTCGGCGAGGTGGGCGAAGGCGCCGTGCGGGATCACGTGCACGCGCTCGGCCGCGACGCCGAGCTCCTCGATCAGCCGCGTCCGGCCGTGGGCGGAATGGGCGACGACGGCATCGAAGCGCTCGTACAGGCGCCGCTGGGCCTCGCGCTGGCCGGGCTTGGGCTCGCGCGGGAGCACGTCGTGCGCGGTCAACACGAGCGGGCGACCCCGCGGCAGCAGGCGGCCGTCGAGCTGCTGAACGGACAGCCACTGGAAGTGCACGACCTCGGCGCCGCGCGCCGCGCGGCGGTAGCGCAGCATGTCGGGCA
Organism: Solirubrobacteraceae bacterium; assembly: GCA_036267655.1. Taxonomy (GTDB): domain Bacteria; phylum Actinomycetota; class Thermoleophilia; order Solirubrobacterales; family Solirubrobacteraceae; genus Palsa-744. The sequence continues at coordinate 207,316 of DATAVP010000026.1, read as the reverse complement.
CGTGCTCGGCGAGCTTCAGCGCGCGACGCGCGCGCTGGGCGGCGGGGCCGCTGCCGGGCAGGAGCGCGCCCGCGCGGTAGAAGTGCTCGACCCGCGCGTAGCCTTCCGGCGCGGGGACGGGGCCGTAGGCGAAGCGGCTGGTGTAGAGCTCGACCTCGGCCCCTGCCGCGCCGAGCGCGCGGCACAGCGCGTGGTCGTAGGGCGGCGTGTAGGCGGAGGGATCGACGACCTGGACGCGCATCGCCGCAGACTCTAGGCGCGTGTACCGACCGTCCCGGTCGACGCCACACGTCGGATAAGGCTCCGTGAAGGTCCGAGTGATGATCAAGTTGATCGAACGGGACGGGTGGCGGCAGGTCCGCCAGAAGGGGAGCCACCGCCATTTTCATCATCCGATCAAGCCTGGGACCGTGACGGTCGCGGGGCATCGCAACGAAGACTTGCGACCCAAGACCCAGGCGGATATCATCAGACAGGCGGGATTGAAGCGATGATCGAGATCGAGCGCTACCGGATTCATGTGGAGCGAGGCCCGGCGAACTGCTCGGCCTACTCGCCCGATGTTCAGGGCTGCGTGGCGACGGGGGGAACGGTGGATGAGTGCATTGCCGAAATGCGCTCTGCGCTCGCGGGCCACTTGGAGCTCATGAACGAGTACGGAGAATCGATCCCGGAGCCCTCGGGGCCAGGCGTGTACGTCGAGCCCTCCGCAGCGGCTTAGCGCGCCCGCACTAGAGTCCCGCGTCGTGCCCGACGTCGAGCTCTCCTACTGCGTGGTGAACACCTCGCAGCGCGAGCTGCTCGTGCGCGGCCTGGACGCAATCGCGCGCGAGCGCGAGGGGCTGCCGTTCGCGAGCGAGGTGCTGGTGCTGGAGAACGGCTCGCGCGACGGCTCGGCCGAGGCGGCGCAGGCGCACGCGACGGTGGACGAGACGGTCGCGCTGCCCGAACGCCGCGGCAAGGGCGCGAACGACTCGGAGCTTCTGCGCCGCGCGCGAGGGCGCTACGCGCTGCTGCTGAACGAGGACTCCGAGTTGCAGCCGGGCGCGACGCTCGCGCTGTGGAGCGCGCTTCAAGAGCGGCCCGACGCGGCCTGCGCGGGCGCGCGGCTGCTGCGACCCGACGGCGCCGAGCAACCCTCGGCCTGGCGCTTTCCCACACCCTTGACCGCGCTGGCGGGGGCGCTGCTGCTGCACGGCCGCTTCACCGTGCAGAGCCGGGGCACGCAGACGCGCGAGGTCGACTGGTGCCAGTCGGCGGCGCTGCTCGTCAGGCGCGTCGCCGCCGAGCAGGTCGGCTACCTGGACCCGGACTTCTTCGTCTACTCCGACGAGGTCGACTTCGCGCGACGGCTGCGCGGCGCGGGCTGGCTCAGCCTGTACGTGCCCGCGGCCGCGGCGATCCACCACGAGCAGCTCTCCACCGACGCCGTGCCCGAGCGGCGGATCGTGGAAATGGCCCGCAACCGCGACCTCTACATGCGCAAGCACCACACACCCGCCGCGGCGCTCGCGGTGCGTTGGTTGACCGCGCTTCCCTACGCCCTGCGCGCACTGGCGGCGCTCGTGCTGCCGGGCCACTCCCCGCGCCGATACTGGCGCCACGTCACCGCGACGCTGAGACCGCAACGGGGCGAAGGGCTGCGCGAGGCGGCCGAGCGCTACAACCGCGAAGGCTGAGGACCCAGGCCGGGCCGGCGTTGCGCCGGTGGGCCGAGCGACCCGATGGCAGCCGTCGGCGCGAGGGGGGCGGCTACAGCCCGAGCTCGGCCAGCAGCGCGTCCACGACGCGCGCGTCGAGCTGCGTGCCCGACACGCGCCGCAGCTCCTCCGCGGCCTCGGCGGGAGCGCGGGCGGGTCGATAGGGCCTGTCGGTCACGATCGCCTCATAGGTGTCGCAGGCCGCGATGATCCGTGCCGCGAGCGGCACCTGCTCGCCCGCGAGACCGTCCGGATAGCCGCCGCCGTCCCAGCGCTCGTGGCTCGCGCGCACCGCCGGGGCGAGGTGGGCGAAGGCGGGGATGCTCGCCACCAGCGTGCCCCCGATCGCGGCGTGGCGGTGCATCGTCGTCCACTCCTCATCCGTCAGCGGTCCCGGCTTCAGCAGGATCTCGCTCGGCACCGCGACCTTGCCCACGTCGTGCAGCAGCGCCGCGTAGCGCACGTCGCTCGCGCGTGCCGCGCTCATCCCCAGGCGCAGCGCGACCCGGCGGCTGAGGTCCGCGACCTGCTGCTCGTGCGAGGCCGTGTAGTCGTCCTTTGCCTCGACCGTGCTCATCAGCGCCGTCAGCGTCGTCGTGAAGGTCTGCTCCAGGTCTGCGATCAGCATCGCGCGATGGATCGAGGAGCCGAGGCTCGCGGCGATCGTCTCCACCAGCACGGCGTCCGCCTCCGAGAAGGCCGAGGGCTCGGGCGCCTCGAGGTTCAGCACGCCCCAGACCGCGCCGTCAACCACGACCGGCACGCTCAGCTCCGAGCGGGGGTCGGTCTTCGGGTCGCGCTGGATGTAGTCGGGGTCCTGGCGCGTGTCGCTCACCAGCGCGCTCACGCCCGAGCGCGCCACGCGACCGTTCACGCCCTCCTGCGAGGACTGCTCCACGAGCAGGAACTCCGCCATCACCTCCGCCAGCGCGCCGCGGCCCGCGACCAGGCGCAGCTTGCCGTCGGCGTCGAGGCGCTGGACCGCCACGAGGTAGAAGGCGAACGTGCGGTGCAGCTCCTCGACCAGCAGCTGGACCATCTCCTGGACGTCGTTCGTCGCCGCCAGGCGCGCCGTCAAGCGGGCCGCGAGGCGCAGTTGCTCGCGCAGGTAGGGCAGCTCGTCCGCGCTCGCCATCTTCCGCGCCTGGTCATCCGCCCGGTGGCGGCGCAGCGCCTCGGCTCTGCGACGGCGCTCGCGAACATCGGCAGTACCCCGCGTGACGGCCAACTCAACCATGCTGAGGCGCTCATCGACCGCATCTACCCCACACTTAACGCCCGCTGGACGCCTTTAGACACCCGAGGCGAGCTTGCACAGAGCGGCTCTGACGGCCGCAGGCCAAGCAGACCAAGGACGCAGCGAGCGTGGCGTGCTCCGCACGCGAGCGCGCGAGGACGCCGAGATGCGCCGGCATGCCGCCGTCAGAGGTCTTTGAGGGGGTCCTCGGCGTATTCCTCGACCTCGCCGTGCCCGGCGCGGAAGACCGCGACCCGGCGCCTGCCGTCCGCGACCAGCGCGCGCGCCTGGCTGCGCTCCTCGGCTCCGAAGAAGCGGGTCAGGAGCAGCAGTGCCGGCACCAGCGCCAGCCACAGGACCCGCAGGGCGATCCCCGCAAAGCCGCTCGTCGGCAGCAGCAGCTCGCCCGAGACCGCGACGCCCGCCAGGATCAGCGTCAGCTGCGCCAGCCGCCGCCACTCGAAGCCCACCGTGAACAGCCTGCGCGTCAGCAGGTGCATCACCGCCAGCATCGCGACATAGGCGCCGCACAGCGCGATCCCCGCGCCCGCGATCCCCAGGTTCAGGCCGCCGCGCGGCACCAGCAGCAGCAGCAGCGCCACGTTCACCACCAGGCCCGCCGCCGCCGCGGGCAGGTTGCGCGAGGTCGCCCGCGCGCGGCCCGTGATCACGATCATCACCTGGTAGAGCCCGTACAGCGTCCAGGCCAGCGCCAGCCACGGCAGCGCCGTGTGCGCCCCGAAGTACTGCGGCGCCGCGAGCAGGCGCACGATCCAGCGGCCCAGGAGCGCCACCGCCGCCACGACCACTCCGGTCGCCAGCACGAAGTAGGTGCTCACCAGCGCGTACAGGCGCGAGGCCTCGACGTCGCTCACGATCGAGTACGCCAGCGGCGGCCAGGCGTACTGGAAGCCGCGCACCACCACGAACACCACCGTCGCGAACTGCAGCGCCACCGAGTAGTTGCCCGCCGCCGTGTGCGAGTAGCCTCGGTAGATGTAGAAGCGGTCGGCGACCTGCAGCGCGTACACGCTCGCGTCCGCCGGCACCGTCGGCAGCCCGAAGCGCAGCATCGCCCGCAGGTCCGCCCCGCGCACGCGCAGGCTGAAGCGCCGTCGCAGCACCCACCACAGCCCCAGCACCACCAGCGCCGAGGCGCCGAAGTTGCCCAGCAGCAGGCCGCGCGCGCCCTGGTTCGCCACGACCACCAACGCCACCGTGAAGGCCACGGTCAGCGCCACGTTCGCGCCCGAGGCGAACACGTATGCGCGCGCGCGTTCGTCCACCCGAAGCTGCGCGTAGGCCATCTCCAGGTTCGTGAACGACCACAGCCCCACGATCGCGCAGTCGATCAGCAGCGGATCGTGAACCCCGAGCAGCAGGCGCGAGAGTGGGCCGGCGAACACGATCGCCGGCAGTGACGCCACCGTCGTCGTCCAGGCCACCGTCGCCGTCGCCGTGCGCGCGATCCGATCACGACGCTGCTCATCTTCATCGTCGAAATAAAAACGGATGAACGCCTCGCCGACGCCCACCCGCAGGAAGATGCTCGTCAGGATCACCGCCGTCAGCAGCGAGTTCGCCGCGCCGTAGCCCGCCGGTGAGATGTGGCGCGTGTACAGCGGGATCGTCACCAGCGCGATCCCCTTCGCCACGATGTCCCCGAACTGGTAGGCCGCGCCCGTGGTCACCAGCCGCTTCAGGTAGCCCAGCACCGGCAGAACCTACGCCCGAGCGCGGGCGGGGGCCGCGCGGTCCGCCTCGGGGACAGCCTCCGGCTCCCGGTCCGCGCGCGCCAATGCCAAGCCGATCCCGAGCAGCGTCCAGGTCAGCGGGTCCTCCAGGAAGTCCGCGTAAGCGAACGTGTGCAGCACCAGCGCCGCGAAGCAAGCCGCCAGCGCGATCCGCGGCGGCGAGCGGCCCGCGCCGCGGAACAGCACCAGAAAGGCCAGTGCCAGCAGCGCCAGGTACAGCCCCAGACCCGGCAGCCCCTGCTCGGCGGCGACCGTGATCGGGATCGTGTGCGAGGCCGAGGTCGCGTTCTGCGCCGTGGTCTTCGAGTGCAGTTCGTACTCGTGCTGGAACGAGCCCGAGCCATAGCCCTGCAGCGGCCGTTTCGCGAACAGTTCCAGCCCGCCTTCGATCAGCTTCGTGCGCCCGTTCGTCGCGTTCTGGGTCGAGCCGCTCGAACCGTTCAGGCCGAAGTGCGAGCTCGCCGGCGCCAGCAGCACGACCGCCAGCGCCAGCGCGATCAGCGCCGCCGCGACCGCCAGCGTCCAGCGCAGCGACCAGCGAAAGGCAGCCAGCACCGCCAGCCCCAGGAGCAGCGCCGCGATGCTCGACTGCGAGAAGCTCGTCACCAGACCGGCCAGCAGCCACGCCAGCGCACCCGCCGCCAGCAGCACCTCGCGCCGTCGGCGGCTCCACAGCACCACCGTGCTCACCGCGATCATCACCAGCGCCAGGAAGCGCCCGTAGATGTTCGGGTCGAAGAACAGCGAGTTCACCCTGAAGTAGTTGTCGAACTGGTTCGCCGAGACCACCTTCGGATTCAGGAACAGTTCCTTGCGCGCGTACTCCACGAAGCCCACGCCCGCGAAGGCGACCGCCAGCACCACCGCGATCCCCAGGCATCGCAGCAGCAGCTCGCGCGTCCAGCGCACCTCGCGCAGCAGCAGGAACAACAGCCCGAACGGAACGTAGAAGAACGCCAGGTTCTCACCGGCTTTCGCGCGGTCCGGCGAGTACAGGCCCTGCAGCGCGTACAGCACAACCGTCGCCAGCAGCAGCCACTCCAGCCGACCGAAGCCGCGCTGCTCGCGCCTGAAGAGCCGTGGCAGCAGATGCGCCAGCGTGCCCGCCGCTACCACCAGATACAGCGGGATCAGCAGGTTCACCGTGCGCCCGTCCGCCGAGATCGGCAGGCGAAACGGCAGCGCCAGGATCGCCAGCAGCGGAAACGCCTGCTCGTAGCGGCGCATCAGCGCCACCAGCAGCGCGATCGCCAGCGCCGCGCCCAGCGCCGCCGCCACGACCACGCCCGGGCTCGGGCTCGCCAGCGCCGAGGCCGCCGCGATCGGCGAGCCCATCGCGCTCACGGGCGCACCAGCTTGAAGCTTCGGGGCGAGAGCACCGTGCGGTCCTGCTCGCGCAGATGCACCCGCACGCGATATTCGCCTTCCGGCGCCGGCGCTCCCCGGTTCTGCACCGTCAGGATCCGCGAGCGGTTGCGGCCCACCGTCGAGGTGTAGCCCCGTGCGCTGCCCCCGCGCCCGTTCCAGCGCAGCGAGAGCTGTTTGTAGCGCGCCACCGGGAGCTCTCGCAGCAGCGTCGCCACCACCGCGCCCGAGGAGTCCACGATCGTCACCGTCACCGTGTCTGCCCGCGCCGGCTTGAAGGAGATCTGCTCTTCTTTGATGTGGCCGCTCGGGGTCGGCGAGAAGAACGGCGTCAGCTTGAAGGACTGCAGCGCCGTCGGCGTGTGCTTCAGGTGCTGGGTCAGGAAGAACGCCGCGAAGCAGGCGAGCACCAGCGCCGCGAACACGACGCGGGCCGGCGCCTCAGTCCTCGCTGCCGTGGTCCCCGCTTGTCCGCGTGCCGTCTCGCCGGTCAATCGCCCCCGGCCGATCTCTGCTCACCGATGGCAAAGCGCTCGACCGTGTCCGAGCGCAGGCCGAGACGCAGCGTCTCCAGCGAGAGCACATCGTCCGGCGCGATGTTGCCCAGGTTGCACTCCGTGCCGAAGCGCTTCAAGAGCCACACCTGCTGCGGGCGCAGCGGCGCCTCGAACAGCAGCCGATCCGGCTCGACCGCGTGCACGATCTCGTCGATCAGCCCCGTGCGCGGCTCGCCGTCCGCGCGGTAGATGCCCGCGTTGCCCGACTCGCGCGCCTCGGTGATCACCTTCCACGCCCCGGCCTCCAAGTCGCGCTCGATCTGCTCCACCCACACGTACGGCGCCATGATGAAGTCCGCGTCCTTGTTGCCCACCTCCGCCAGCACCACGAACTCGCCCGCGAGCCGTTCGATCAGGCCGCGCTTGTAGTCGGGCTCCAGCGCGATCGTCCCGTCCGATATCTCCACGTGGCGCAGCCCCAGCTCGCGCAGCCACTCGATCAGGCCCTCGATCCGTCCCTGCCTGATCGCGATCTCGGTCAGCGTCCCGCCCAGCACCACCGGGATCCCCCGCGCCGCGTAGCGCTCCAGCTTCGGCTTCAGGTTCGCGCTCACCAGCGCCGTGCCCCAGCCCAGCTTCACGATGTCCACGTACTCGCCCGCCACCTCCAGCAGGCCGTCCACCTCCGCCACCGAGAGCCCGCGATCGATCACGTGCGTCAGGCCACGCTCCCGCGGCTTCGCCGAGCGCTCCGGGATGTCCAGGAAGCCCGCTATGGCGTCGTCGCAGCCTTGTCGAGACCGACGATCACCACCACCGCCGCCGAGCTCGCCATCGACGCCACCGTGCCTTCGATCGGCTGCGCCTGCGCCGCCCCCAGCGAGCGGGCCACGCGCTGTGCGTCGGCCTGATGGCCGCTCGTGTACTCGACCGTCGTCACCTGGTTCGAGCCCGGCGGCTGGCCCTCGAGCGCCGTCGCTTTCGAGTAGCCGTGCTGCTGCAGTTCTTCTGAGACGTGGTGCGCCAGCCCCGTCGTCGTCGTGCCGTTCAGCACCGCCACGTTCAGCTGCGCCGGGCTCGTCGTCGCCGTCGAGGCGCCCGAGCCCGCGTGCTGCGTCGTCGTCTTGCCGCTGCTCGTCTGCGTCGCCGCACCCGTGCCGCTCGCCGAGGAGCTCGACGAGGACGAGCCGCCCTTGCCGCCGCCGCCCAGCGACAGCACGATCGCCACGATCACCGCGATCCCCACCACCAAGCCACCCACGATCAAGAGCGTCGCCCGCGCCGGTGATCGCCGCTCCGCGCGGTATCGGCGCACCGGCGTCTCGCCCGAGCTGCGGGCCGCGCCTGCCGTGGCCGCCGCTGCTGCTCGGCGCGGCGGCGATGGCGCGGGCTGGGCCGCGCTGGGTGGCGTCGCCGTCGCCGTGCGGCCCGTCGCACCCGCCACGCCCGCCGTCGCGCGGCTTGCCACCACGCCCTCTGCCACGGCTTGCGCCCCGCGTGCGCCCTGTGACCCCGTCGGCTGGGCCTGCGCCGCGTTTGCCGGGGCCGGTGGTGCCGGGGCACGAACCGGTGGGCTCGGTGAGCGGGGCGAGGCTCCCGCTGCGCTCTTCGCCGCCGTCGCAGCCGCCGCCACCGTCGCCGGAGCCGGCGTGCGGGGCTCGGCCGATGCCGGCGCCGACGCACCCGCGGGAGCGCCCGTCGTTGCGCCTGCCAGTGGCTGCCCGCCCGTCGGGACCGACGGGGACGAAGCTTGTGAAGCCGCTGCCTGCGCTGCTCCCGGCGCCGGCGCCGGGGCTGCCGGGGTCGTGCCTGCGCCCGCAGGCGCCGCCGTCGGACTCGCCGGGCCGGCGCTCGGAGGCCTCGTGCCTGGCGCGGCCTGAGCGCCGTCGGGGCCGCTCTGCGTCGGTACAGCCGCTGCCGGGGCGCCTGCGGCGGCCGTGCCCGCTGCACCCGGCTGCGCCGCGCCCGCCGTCGCCGCTGCCGCCCCGGCCGGGACAGCTCCCGGCGCCGCGGGCGCGCCCGGCTGTGGGCTTCCCGCCGTGGCCGGAACTCCCTCGGCCGTCTGACCTGCTGCGACCTGTCCCGGCGCGACCGCGGTCGCCGGGCCGGCTGCCGCCGCGGCGCCCGAAGCAGTGACCGGCGCCTGGCGGGCGTTCAGCGGCACCGCCCGTGGGACCGGGCGCACCGCCTGCGCCGCCGCGCTCGGCTGCTGCGCGCGAGCCGCCGCTTCGGTGCTCACGCGCTGCTCGACCTCTGCCGCTCGCTCCGGCGCGCGGCCTGCCCACTCGCGCAGGCGCCTGATCTCACGGGCCTGGGAGAAGACCAGCAGCGAGAGGACCGCGATCCCCAGCAGCGCCGCGAACCCGGCAATCGCGCCGACTTCGGTGAACAGGTTCGAGAGCGAAAGCGAGAGCGCGAGCGGCGTGGGCATCATGAATCCGGAGAGTGTATGAGGGCCGCAGGCGCACCGTGCGCCTCCTCGCCCGCCTCCTGCGACGCAGAGGAGTGCGCTGGCCGATGTGCGGTTTTCCCCTGTGCGTGCAGGGCCGAAAGCTCTGAGACCTTCGCCGCCAGCCCCGCCGCGTCGCCCTCCAACACCAGCAGCCCGATCTCCGAGAAGATCGACTCCACCGCCTCCGCGCCCAGCGGCTCGCGCTCGGCCAGCAGGATCTTCTCCGCCGTCGTCTCGCGAGAACGCTCGTAGCTGTTGAACAGCTCCTCGTTCAGCTTCTCTCCCGGGCGGCGCCCCACGATCTCGATCTCGATGTCGCGGTCGGGGTCCAGGCCCGACAGCTCGATCATCTCGCGCGCCAGGTCCAGCACGCGCACGGGTTCGCCCATGTCGAGCACGAACACCTGCGCTCCCCCGGCCAGCGAGCCGCTGCGGATGATCAGCTGAACCGCCTCTGGAATCGTCATGAAGTAGCGCGTCATGCGCTCGTCCGTCACCGTCACCGGTCCGCCGCGCTCGATCTGGCGGCGGAAGATCGGGACCACGCTGCCCGAGGAGCCCAGCACGTTGCCGAACCTCACCGCCGCGTAGCGCGTGTCGGGGAAGCGAACCGTCGACGCCTCCAGCGCGAACTCAGCCAGCGCCTTGGAGGCGCCCATCACGGTCGCGGGCGCCACCGCCTTGTCGGTCGAGACCAGCACGAAGCGCTGCACCTGCGACTCGCCCGCCACATGAGCCACCACGCGTGTGGCCAACGCGTTGTTGCGGACCGCCTCGACCGGGTTCGCCTCCATCAGCCCGACGTGCTTGTAGGCAGCCGCGTGGAAGACCACCGTCGGGCGGTGCTCCGCGAACACCTCGCGCATCCGCTCCTCCTCCTTGCAGTCCGCCAGCACCGCCGAGAGCATCGACGGCGAGACGTGGCGCTCGTCCTCGAGCTCTCGCTGGATCGAGAACAGGTTGTCCTCCGCGTGATCCAGCAGCACGATCCGGTGCGGCTCCACACGGGCGATCTGACGGCACAGCTCCGATCCGATCGAGCCGCCCGCGCCCGTCACCAGCACGACCTGCCCCGCCAGGTAGGCGCCCACGCGCTCGAGCTCCATCTGCACCGGCTCGCGCCCCAGGACATCCTCCACGCGCACCTCGCGCATCTGCCGCGCCAGCGCCCCGCGCGTCTGCAACAGCTCGAACACCGTCGGCAGCGTCCGCACCGGGATGCCGCGCTCGCGGCACTCCCGCACGATCCGCGCGCGCGTCGAGCCCGGCGCAGAGGGGATCGCGATGATCACTTCATCCGGCTCCGCGTCGTCGAGTATCCGCGGCAGGTCGCCTTCCGTGTTGCCCTTCACCCGCACGCCGTCGATTCGCAGGCGGCGCTTGCCGGGGTCGTCGTCCACGAACCCGACCGGGGTCAGGCCCAGCCCACGGTTGCGCACGATCTCGCGCAGCACCAGGCGCCCACCGTCGCCTGCACCCGCGATCAGCACGCTGCGCTGGTCCTTGCCCCCGCCGCGGAAGGCCGCCAGCGGGCGACGCTCGTAGACGCTGCGCGCCAGCGCGCGCACGCCCACCAGGAACACCAGCGCCAGCAGTGCGTAGATGATGATCACGCCGTTCGGGAGCTGGATCGCCGAAGTGCCATGGCTCGTCTGATGCTCGACCGGGCGCAGCACTGCCACCGCCACCACCGTCAGCACCACGATCGCCACCACCGCCCGCGCCACCGCCTCGTAGTCGCGCTGGCCCGAGTAGCGCCAGCGGCGCTGGTAGACCCGCGCGAGCACCAGCAGCGGCAGGCTGCCCAGCAGCACCCACCAGATCGTGCGATCGCGCAGGTGTACGTAGTAGGCGTTCGGGCCGTTGTTGAAACGCAGCTCGAAGGCGAGGTAGTACGCGAGTGCGACCAGCGCCCCGTCCACCGCGAGCTGGGGCAGGGAGTGACGGTGCAGGGGAAAGGCCGCCGAGCGGATCCGTCGGCGCATTCGCTGGATTGTAAGCGGCCCTTGGGCCGTCAGGCGCGGTGAGCGCCTGCCTGCAAGGGGCTGCTCAGCAGCTCCACCAGCACACGCGGGTCGCGGCGCACCCGCGCGGCGTCCCGATCCTGCTCGCGCTTTCCGAGCTTCAGGTCCGCCGCCGCATGCAGCCGACGCAGCCTGCCTGCCGCGATCAGGGCGTCGTCCACCGCCCCGGGACGGCCCTCGAAGGTCGTGTACACCGGCACTCCCAGCGCCACGGCCTCACGGTTCATCGTGCCCCCCGCAGAGATCACCAGGTCCGCGTAGGCGATCAGCGACTGCGCGTCGATCGCCCGCTCCGGGACCACGAAGCCCGGCACGTCGCGCAGCTCCTCGCGCTGGGACGCCACGCGCGGCAGCACCACCGGCTGCACGCCCTGCTCCGCCGCCGCCTCGCGCAGGCGGAGCAGCACCTGTGCGAACAGATCGTTCTCGAAGCGGTGGTACAGCGAAACCTCCGGCGGCGTGCGCACCACCACGATCGGGCGGGTCGCATCGAGCGCGAGCTCGTCCAGAACCGCGGGATCGGGCTCGAAGTCCGCCAGGTAGTACTCCTCCTTCAGCCCCGCGTACGCCCGGATCTTGCCCCGCGCCCCGTAGCGGTACAGGCGCTCGGGCGGGATCGCCTCCGGCACCACCACCGCCCGCGCCAAGCGGCAGTTCACGGTGTGCTGCACCGTCGCCCACTCGTAGTCGAACATCGTCGAGCTCGGCACCCGCAGGAGCGCCGCCGCAACCGAGACGTCGTTCGAGCCGTGGCCCAGGGCCAGGTCGAAGCCGCGCCCGCCCGAGGTGCGCGCGTCGGCGCGCGCCCAGCGCACCAGCGCCGCCGAGCGCGAGGCCAGACCCAGCGCCTTCGCCCCCAGCCGCTCGCCGCGGTGATGCCCGATCGCCGTGTGCTCGATCCCCAGCCGCTCGCACAGCGCCAGCGTCTGCGCGAAGTCGCGCGCCGTCACCCGCACCTCATGCCCGTCCGCCCGCAGCAACTCGATCGCCGGCCGCATCACCAGCACGTGCGGGCTGTTCGTCAAATCCACCCAGATCCGCATCCCGCCACGGTATTGCGCGGGGCGCGGGAATCGGTGAGCGGTCAACAGGGCTCGGGATTGGCGCTCTCTTCGGCTCGAGCACAGCCGGCCCGGACGGCCGGCCAAGTAACCGCCGTGGCGACCGGAGCGCTCAAAGATTCAATCCAGAAGCGGAGGTCGGCTCGGCCAAAGAGGCAGGATGCCGGTCTCCCCGCCCAGGGTCCGACCAAAGCGCTGCCGAGGAGCGGGAGTGTGTATCGCGTTTTGCGCCCAGCGATAGCCATCGCATGTACACCAGCCCGCGCGCGCCAACCCAACCCCCCGGTATCGTCCCCCGCCCATGCTCCTCGCCTCGATCTCGGAAACCGTCGTCAACGAAACCTCGCACTTCGTGCGCACCGCCGGGTTGCCCGGGATCTTCGTCCTGATGGCCGCCAGCTCCGCCTGCATCCCGATCCCCTCCGAGGTCGTGATGCTGTTCGCGGGCTTCGTCGTCGCCGATCACACCGCCAGCGGCTCCGAGCATCACCTGACGATGGTCGGCATCGTGCTCGCCGGGCTGATCGGCTCGCTCGTCGGGTCGTGGGTCGCCTACGGCGTCGGGCGGGGAGGGCGTCTGGAGCTGCTCGAACGTCACGGCAACAAGGTGCACATGGGCCCCGCCCAGTTCCAACGCGCCGATCGATGGTTCCAGCACCACGGGGAGCAGATCGTCCTCTACGGGCGCCTGATCCCCGTGATCCGCGCCTTCGTCTCGCTGCCCGCCGGGATCGCGCGCATGTCATTCACGCGCTTTACGGTGCTCACCTTGATCGGCTCGATCCCCTGGGTGCTCGGCTTCGCGATCGCCGGGCACGCGCTCGGCGGCGACTGGAAGAGCGTCCGCAACGGCCTCGAGTACGTCGACTACGTGCTGCTCGCCGCGATCGTGCTCGGCATCGGCTATCTGGTCGTGCGTCGTCGACGCGGCCGTCACTCCCCGCTCGCCGGGGACGAGAGTGCGGACGGCTCCGCCGGAGCGGGACCCGCCCCCGACGCAAGCTGACCCGAACGGGCAATGGCCAAGCGCCCGCCCACAGGACTGCCGTTGCGCCACGCCGCGCTGCTCGGCCTCGTGCAGGGGCCGACCGAGCTGCTGCCGGTTTCCTCCTCCGCGCACACCACCCTGATCCCGCTGCTGCTCGATTGGCCCTACGCCGAGCTCGACCCCGAGCTGCGCAAGTCCTTCGAGGTCGCACTGCACGCCGGCGCCGGAATCGCGCTCGCGCTCGACATGCGCGCCGAACTGCTCGCCGCCGCGCGCGAGCTCGACTCGCGTCGGGCCGGCGTCGTCGCGCTCTCGCTGCTGCCGCCTGCGCTCGCCGGCCTGCTGCTGCGGCCGCTGATCGAGCGCCGCCTCGCGGGCGCGCGCTCGATCGCCGCCGGGCTCGTCCTCGGCGGGCTCGCGATGGCCGCCGCCGATCGCAACCGCCGTCCACGCGGGCGCCCCGACGAGGACGCGCGACCCGCCGACGGGCTCGCGCTCGGGCTCGCGCAGGCCGTCGCCCTCGCCCCCGGCGTCTCGCGCTACGGCGCCACGCTCAGCGCCGCCCGGGCGCGCGGCTTCTCGACACCCGCCGCGCAGTCGCTCTCCTGGCACGCCGCGCTGCCCGTGATGCTCGGCGCCAGCGCGCTCGAGGGCCTGCGCCTCGCGCGACGGCCCCCGCCCGCCGGGACCACGCCCGCGCTCGTCCTCGGAGCCGGCGTCGCGCTGCTCTCGACGCGGCTCAGCGCCCGCCTGCTGCGGCGCTCGCAATCGGTCCTGCGCACGCTCCTGCCCTTCTCGCTCTACCGGCTGCTGATCGCCGCGCTCGTCCTGATCCGCACGCGGCGGCACCGCACATCGCAGCCCTCATCGATCGAAAAATGAGTCAAGAAGCGCGGCCGGTGCTGACAGCGCACGTGCGCCCATCGCCGCCGCGGTGCGCACAATAGGGGCGTGACCGTCCTCGGGACACTGCTCGGCGGCCGCTACCGGCTCGACGCCCAGATCGGGCGCGGGGGCATGTCCACCGTGTATCGGGCCTTCGACACCGTGCTCGAGCGGCCCGTCGCCATCAAGCTCATGCATCGCGAGATCGCCGCCGACTCCGATCAGCTCGAGCGCTTCCGCCGCGAGGCCCGCTCCGTCGCGCAGCTCAACCATCCCCACATCGTCACCGTCATCGACGCCGGTGAGGAGCCCTCCGAGGACGGCGAGGGAGGCACCCCCTACATCGTGCTCGAGTACGTCGAGGGAGAGACGCTCAAGCAGCTCATCCGTCGCGAGGGCCCGCTCGAGATCACTCAGGCCGTCGCCTACTCCATCGAGATCGCCCGCGCGCTCGGCGCCGCGCACGAACGCCTCATCGTGCACCGCGACGTCAAGCCTCAGAACATCCTCATCAGCGAGGAAGGCGGCGCCAAGATCACCGACTTCGGCATCGCCCGCACGCTCACCGAGGAAGGCCTCACCGTCGCCGGGCGCGTGCTCGGCACCACCGACTACGTCTCCCCCGAGCAGGCGCTCGGACAGCCCGTCACCGGGCAATCCGACCTCTATTCGCTCGGCGTCGTGCTCTACGAGATGCTCACCGGTCAGGTCCCCTTCACCGGCGAGACGCCTGTCGCCGTCGCCATGCGGCACGTGCGCGAGCAGGTTCCCGACCTGCAGCAGCTTCGGCCCGAAGCCTCCGCCGCCACCGCCTCCGTCGTCGATCGCGCCGTCGCCAAGGACCTCGACTGGCGCTACCGCGACGCCGCCCACATGATCGCCGACCTCGAGGAGGTGCTCGCCGTCGAGGCCGCCCGCGCCGGACAGGCCACCGGCGAGGTCACAAGCGTTTTGCGCACCCTTCCCGGCGAGACGCGGCGGCGGCTGCCCTGGCGCATGCAACACCCGGCCCGCTGGGTCGCCTCGCTCGCGCTGCTCGCCGCCATCGTCGCCATCGCCCTGGTCGCCGCCGCACAGCAGGCCCACAAAGGCACCGGCGTCGCTCCCGACGTGCACGCCGGCGTCGGCTTGCAGGCTGTGGGACTCAGCCAGACCGCCGCCCACGACTACAACCCCTTCGGCACCGGCCCCGAAAACCACAACCGGGTGCAGAACGTCGTCGACAGCGATCCCAACACCAGCTGGAGCACATCTCACTACTACGAAGGCACCCTCAAGAAGGCCGGTGGCACCGGCCTCGGCGTCTATCTCGACGCCTCCCCCCGCGTCGCCGCACGCGCTCTGGAGATCCAGACTCCCACCCCCGGCTTCGACGTGCAGATCTACGGCGCCGAGAAGGTCGGCCTCTCCTACGCCTACGGCGACTCCACTCCGCTCTCCGCCCGCGGCTGGCAGGGTCCGCTCGCCTCCGCCATCGCCGTGCGCAACCGCCAGCGCATTCGCATCTCCGGCGGTCACGCCTACCGCTACTACCTCATCTGGCTCACCACCCTGCCCCCCGGCGAACAGTCGGCCTCCATCAGCGAACTCACGCTCTTCAAGTAGCCCCGGCACGAGCATCAGGCGGCCCGGATGGCCGCCCTTGTGACTGTCGTGGCGGCCCGAACGGTCACAAATTGAAACGAGAAGTGAGGGCCGGCTCGACTAGGAGGCTGGATGCCGTTCTCAAACGCGCCTTGAACACACACGCCTGCGGCACAGGGCCGGCCGGCCTAGCGTTTCCCCACCTTCACCCCGCGCCCGCCGCCGGTGGCGTGGGAGTCGTCGTGGTCGTGGTGGTCGTCGTTGTCGTCGTTGTCGGCGTCGTCGGTGTTGTCGGCGTCGTTTCAAGCGTCCCCACCGTCAACGTCACGGTCGAGCCCTTGCGAACCGTCCTGCCCGCTGTCGGGCTCTGTTTCAGCACCACACCCGCCTTGCTCTGTTCGGTCACGGTCACGGTCACAACGCTCGGCGTGAAGCCCGCCCCACCCAGCGTCGCCGAGGCCTGCGTAGCACTCTCGCCCACCACCTTTGGCACCGTCACTTCGTTCGAGGTCTTCGCCACCGTCAGGTTCACCTTCGAGCCCGTGCCCACCGAGGTGCCCGCCTGCGGCGACTGCGACAGCACGTTGCCCGCTGCCGTAGCCGTCGAGACCTGTTCTGCGACCGAGCCCAGTGTCAGGCCCACCGCGCTCAGCGCGGCTTCTGCCCCGCTGCGCGAGTCGCCCGTCAGGTCCGGGACCCGTACCTGCGCCGGGCCGCTCGAGACCAGCACCGAGACCGGGCTGCCCACCTGCAGCTCCGTCCCCGCCTGCGGTTCCGTTCCCAGCACCTTGCCCTTCGCCACGTTTGCGCTCGGCTCTTCCTTGCGCGTCGGCTTGAAGCCCGCTGAGCGCAGACGGCTGATCGCCTGTGCCGCCGTCAGCCCTTCCACGCTCTCCAGGGCCGCGCTGCCCGGTCCGCTCGAGACCACGATGCTCACGCGCGAGCCGTCTTCCACGCGGCTCCCCGCCGGCGGCGACTGGCTGATCACGCGGCCGTCTGCCACCGTCGCGCTCGAGGACAGCGACGGGTTCGCGCTCAGGCCCTTCGCGCGCAGGCGCGCGCCCGCCGCCTGTTCGGTTTCCCCCGTCACGTTCGGCACCGTCACATCTCCTGCGCTCGATGACAGCAGCAGCACCGCCGCCACGATCGCGCCCACTACCAGCGCCGCGAGCAGGCTCCAGAGCACCACGCGGCCCACGCTCGGCCCCTCGTCCTGCTCGCCGCCGTTCTCGTCATAGCCCTCCTCCGCCAGCATCGAGCCCGTCGTCGGCATTGCGCCCTCCTGCCCTTGGGCCTGCGTCGGGGGCGCCACCGGTGGACCGGTGGGCGTCGCCGCTGCGGCCGCCGTCGCCGCCGTCATCCAGCCGCTCTCGCCCGCCGCGCCCGCTGCCATCACCGCCGCCGCCTCCGCTGCCGTCGGCAGCGCTTGGCGCTCGCGCTGCAACGCCGCGATGAACTCGTCCGCATCCGCGTAGCGCTGCGCCGGGTCCTTCGCCAGCGCGCGCAGCACCACCGCGTCCAGCGCCGGCGGCACCGTTGGGTTGACCTCGCTCGGCG
Source organism: Solirubrobacteraceae bacterium (assembly GCA_036267655.1). Classification (GTDB taxonomy): domain Bacteria; phylum Actinomycetota; class Thermoleophilia; order Solirubrobacterales; family Solirubrobacteraceae; genus Palsa-744. The sequence goes on along the minus strand of DATAVP010000026.1, from coordinate 190,212 downwards.
GCTTCGGTTCCGCCGAGACCTGCTTGAACGCGATCGCCACCGCCGTCTCGCCGTCGAACGGAACCACGCCCGTCAGCAGCTCGTAGAGGATCACCCCGATCGAGTAGAGGTCTGAGGCGCCCGTCACCACGTGGCCCTGCGCCTGCTCCGGCGAGAGGTACTGCGCCGTGCCCATGATCGAGCCCGTCAGCGTCATGTCCGAGGCGCCCGCGCGGGCGATCCCGAAGTCCGTCACACGCGCTCGGCCCTCTTCGTCGAGGATTACGTTGTGCGGCTTCAGGTCGCGGTGCACCACTCCGCGCCGGTGCGCGTAGCGCGCCCCGCGCAGGATCTGCACCACGATGTCGATCGCCAGCGCCGGGTCCAGCGCACCCTGTTCGCGCACCAGCGTCTTCAGCGAACGGCCCGGGACGTACTCCATCGCGATGTAGTAGGTCCCTTCCCACTCGCCGCGGTCGAAGATGCCCACGATGTTCTGATGCGACAGGCCCGCCGCGCTCGAGGCCTCGCGGCGGAAGCGCTCCACGAACTCCTGGTCCTCCGCGAAGTGGTGGTGCAGGAGCTTTACCGCCACCTGCCTGCCCAGGAGCTGGTCTTCCGCCAGATAGACGTCCGCCATGCCGCCCGAGCCCACGCGCGAGATCGTCTTGTAGCGGCCGTCGATGATCGTGTTCGGCTCAACCATGCGGCTCGCCCTTCGACATGTGCGTCCCCCCGGGCGTCAGCTCGTTTGCCCGCCGCTCAATCATGCAGCAGCCTTTCCATCACTTCGCGCGCGATCGGCGCCGCGAACGCCGCGCCCTGACCCGGCACGCCCTTCAGCGTCACCGCCAGCGCCACCGTCGGGTTGTTCGCCGGCGCGAAGGCGATGAACCAGACGTTGTTGATCGCCGTCCCGATCTGCGTCTCCGCCGTGCCGGTCTTGCCCGCCACCTGCACCCCCGCGATCTGCGCCGAGGTGCCCGTGCCTTCGTTCACCACCGCTTCCATCATCGAGCGCACCGCCGTTGCCGTCGAAGCTTTCATCACCACCGACTGCACGTGCGGCGCGATGCGCTGCACCGTGCGCCCGTCCGGATCCACGATCCGATCCGTCATGTGCGGGGTCATCAACTTGCCGTGGTTCGCCACCGCCGCCGCCACCTCCGCCATCTGAAGCGGCGTCACCTCCAGTTTGTCCTGACCGATCCCCATGCGCCCCACGTCCACTTTCGAGCTCGTCGGCGACAGCAGCCGCGTGCCGCTGTACTCGCCGCTCGAGGACATCTCCGTCGCCGGGTAGTCCAGCTGCGGCTTGCGATCGAAGCCGAAGCGGCGCATGTAGCGCGCCATCGCGCTCTTGCCCACGTGTTCTGCCACCTGTGCCCATACCGTGTTCACCGACTTCGCCAGCGCCTCCGTCAACGTGATCGGCCCAAAGCTCTCGTTGTCGTCGTTCTGCAGCGGCACGCCCGAGACGAGCACGTCGTTGCGGCCGTCCACCGTCGATTCGCGCGTGTAGGCGCCCGTGTCGATCGCCGCCGTCGCCGTCACCACCTTGAAGGTCGAGCCCGGCGCGTAGCCGAACTGCGTCGCGCGGTTCACCAGCGGCTTGCCCGGCGCCGTCTTCGCAAGCTGTTCGTAGCTGCGCGTCGAGCTCAACGCGTTCGGGTTGTAGCCCGGCGAGGAGGCCATCACCGTGACCGCGCCGCTGCGGGGTTCCAGCGCCACGACCGCCCCTTCGTGCCCTTTCAGCGCCGTGTTCGCCACCTGCTGCGCGCCCGGCTGCAGCGTCGTGATCACTTCGTTGCCGCGGCGCTTCTTGCCCTGCAACTGGTCGAGGATCGACTGCAGGTTCGTGCCCCGCTGTCCGGAGAGCGTCGCGTTGCGGTAGTTCTCCAAGCCCGTGCGGCCCAGGTCGATGTAGTAGTAGCCGATCGCGTGTGCGAACTCTTCGCCCGACGGATAGCTGCGCGTGTAGACGCTTTCCGACTGCCGCGTCGTCCGTGAGCGCACGCTGCGTGCCAGCACCGACCCGTCCGCCGCCAGGATGCGCCCGCGATCGATGCGCTGCTGCTCCAGCAGCGAGCGGGCGTTCAACGGGTTGTCGCGCAGCGAGCCCGCTTCGAAGATCGTCCACCGCGAAGTGAACGCCAGCAGCAGCGCGAACATCAGGATCACCACCCCGAACAGGCGGACGATCGGCTGGTTCATCGCTTGATCCTCGCGTTGGCCTGGTGCTCATCGCATCGCCTCATTCAAGCTGCCCGAGTTCGAGGCTGCGCACCAGCTCCGCCGCGTTCGCTTCCGAGCGCAGCGAGTGGTCCAGCAGCGTGTCGCGGCGGTGCGGCGTCAGCGTCGAGGCGCCCACGCCCGAGACGTAGTCGCTGCTGTACAGAGCCAGGCTGCCCGGCAAGCGGTAGGGCACGCCGCGATACACCGTCACCAGGCCGCGGTCGTTCGTGCCGATGAAGTACACCGACTGCAGCGCCACGTAGGCGCCCGCGCCGATCACCGCCAGCACCACCAGCACGATCGCCACCGCGCCCGTGCGGCGCAGGCGCCTGCGACCGCGCCTGCGGCCCTTGCCCTCCGGCGAGGGCGAGCGTGGGCGACGCTGCACCACCGGCGCCGTCGCTGTTGCCGATGCCCCCGCCGTCGACACCGCGGCGGGAGGCGCCTCGGCGCCCTGCCCGCTCCAAGCCGGCGAGGGGCTCGCGGCCCCGTCCTCTCCCGGGCCGGCCTCGGGAACGCCCGTTGGCGAGGCCGCCACCACGCTCGCTTCTTCGGTCATCGGCGTTGCCGCCGCGTCCAGCTCCTCCAGGCGCAGCAGCACCACCGTGATGTTGTCGCGCCCGCCCGCCTCGTTCGCCGCCAGGATCAGCGCCTCGCCCGCGTCGCGCAGGCTCGCGTCGTGCTCGCGCAGCAGCTCGGCCAGGCGATACTCCGGCACCATCGTCGTCAGGCCGTCGCTGCAGAGCAGGTAGACGTCGGCGTCGCGGCCCGTGTAGGAGCGCGTGTCGACCTCGACCATTCCCTCCGGCCCCAGCGCACGTGTGATCACCGAGCGCTGCGGGTGCTCCAGCGCTTCCTCCGGCGTCAGGCGACCCTGACGCAGCAGCTCGTCCACCAGCGAGTGGTCGTCGGTCAGACGCAGCAGCTCGCCCTCGCGCAAGCGATAGGCGCGACTGTCGCCCACGTGCGCGATCGAGATCTCGCGCTCGCCCACGTACACCGCCGTCAAGGTCGTGCCCATACCCGCCTGCTCCGCGTGGCTGTGGGAGAGCTCGTGGATGCGGGCGTTCGCCGCGCGCGTCAGCTCCGCCAGCGCGTGCTCGGGCTCGGCCGCGTCCTGCAGCCCTCCCTGGAAGGACTCGACCGCCAGGCGCGAGGCCACCTCCCCCGCCTGCGCCCCGCCCATCCCGTCAGCCACCACGAACAGCGGCGCTCGCGCCAGGTGAGAGTCCTCGTTCGCGCGGCGCTGGCGCCCCGTGTCCGTTGCCGCGTACTGCTCCGCCACCCGCAGCACGTCACTCCACCTCGAACGTGAATTCGCTGTCGCCGATCCGAACGCGATCGCCGGGGTGCAGCGGACGAGGCGTCTGCAGCACCTCCTCGTTCAGGTAGGTGCCGTTCGTCGAGCCCAGGTCCTCGATCACCACGCTGTTGCCCTGCTCGAAGATGCGCGCGTGACGCGCCGAGGCGAACGGGTCCTCCAGGCGGATCTCCGCGCGATCTCCGCGGCCCAGCACGAGATCGCCGTCCACGTCGTAGATCATCCCCGACTCGTGTCCCGGGGCGCGCTCCACAACCAGATGAGGCGAGCGGTGCGCGATGTCCGTCGAGCCCACCGTCGTCGCCGAGTGCAGGCCCGTCGCGTCGGCCGGGATCGGCGCCTGCGCGGCGTGCTCGCCCACGATCGCCGCGTCGCTGCGTCGCAGGTCACGACGTGAGCTGCGAGCCACCCACAGCACGAACAGGTACAGCACGGCCAGGAAGCCGAACTTCAGCGCAACCGATACGGGCGCGAGCGTCGTCATCCAAGCTCGAAGACGATCTCCGTCGAGCCCAGCTCCACCGTGTCGCCCGCGCGCAGCGGCTGCACCGCGCGCACCGCGCGCCCGTTCAGGCGCACGCCGTTCGTCGAGCCCAGATCGGCCACGGTCCAGCCGCCCGCGTCCGGCCTGATCTCCGCGTGGTGCCTGGATATCCCCGCGTCCTCCAGCACCACGTCGCAGTCGCGGCTGCGGCCGATCGTCGCCCCGCGCGCCGGCAGCGGCAGACGCCTGCCGCCGAGCACCAGCAGCGCGCGCGAGGGACGACGCGCCTGCGCTTCCTCGACCGGTCCGCGTACGCGCGCTGAGGTGCTGTAGATCATCGTTTCGCCGTGTCCTTCCGCTTGCCCGGGCGTCGGCTCGATCGGCGCCGGATGCCGCGGATCCTCACTGTGACCGCTCGGGCGGACCAACTGCGCCTGGATGCCGAATTCGCCCAGCGCCAAGCGCTCGTCGGTGTGGAAGGAGATCACCGGGCTCGCCGCCAGGATCAGCTCCTCGCGGCGGGCGTGCTCCAGCAGGTAGGCGCACAGCTCGTCGATCACCTCGTGCTCGAAGCCCTCGTAGCGCGCGCGGTCCTGGGGCGAGAGCCAGACCGCGTACTCGTGCGGCGCGTAGACCCGCGAGACCGAGGTCGTGCGGTGCTCGTCCATCTCGCGCGCCAGCTTGCGCGCCAGTTCCATCGGCCGCACCTCCGAGCGGAACAGGCGTCCGAAGGTGCCCTCTACGAGGTTGGCGATCGTTGTCTCGACGCTCTTGAGGACGTTCATCGCTGGACTGGGTCGTTCATCGCTGGACGGCCGGGCTCACCGGCCGAATGCGAGCAATCGGACATCGGGGGCACGCGCCGCCGGGCCTGTCGAGCCGTGAGCCATGCTACGTCAGACGGGGCCGCGCAGAGCGCGGGCCGCAAGCGCGAGCGCTCCACCCAGCACAGCACCCACGATCAAACCCCGAGGGCTCGGGTGTGCCGCGTGCCTTGCCAGGCCGCCCGCCAGCGCCGGAGTCGCCGCGGCCAGCGCCGCCGACCAGACCACCGCCGCCACCGCGTCGACCGCCGCGCTGCGACCACGCACGATCAACGGCAGCAGCACCGCCGCGCCCGCCCAGAGCGCCGCGCCCAGCAGCAGGCCCAGGCTCAGCAGCGGCGCCAGCACGTGGACCGTCGTGCTGCTGAGCGACCCCTCCCACACCGCGTTCCGCGGAGTTCCCGCCGCCGGGCCGAGCCACAGGTGACGCCCGAGCAGCGGCTCCGCCAGCAGCAGCCACCAGTAGCCGAGCGCGCCGAGCGCCGCGCGCATGCGCCAGCGCGGCGCCTGCCCCGCGATCGCCGGAAAGGCGCCCGCCAAGCCAATCGCTCCCAGCGCCGGTGCCAGCAGGCACGCGAGCCAACCGCCCGTTCCCGCGCGGTCGCGCCGCCCAATCGGCAGCAGCACCACCGGCAGCAGCGCCGCCGGCAGCAGCAGCGACACCCCCGCGCGGCCCGCCGCCGCCTGCCACGCGCACAAGGCAATCGCCAGCAGGAGCCACACCGCTCGCGGCAGACCCCGGCGCGGCGTGTGCGCCGGTGGGTGTTCATGGATCACCTGTTCTTGGGCCGGCGCGTGTGCGTGCGATGCCGGTGCGTACGGGGGTGGGTGTGGGTGTGGGCGAACCTCCGGCCGGAGTCGCTCGTCACGGCCTGTCTCCGGGCCCGGAGACCCGCTTCGCCCGATCCTTCTCGTCGGCTCGACTCGCGTCAGGACCCGCTCCTGCGTATGCCCCTGCAGCGTGGGGCCGTCTCCAAGCGCGCACTCCAGCGCTTCGCGCAACTCGCTCAGCGTGCCCCTCGCCCGCGGCGAGGGCGCAAGCGCGCGGTCGATCGCTCGCGCCAGCTCGCGCGGCACGTTGCGCCGTGCGCGCGCCAGCGAGCGCACCGGACGCCCGATACGGCGGACCGTCTCGGCGGGGGTCGCTCCGCGCACCGGGTTCACGCCGCTGAGCCCCTCGTACATCACCAGCGCAAGCGAGTAGAGGTCAGCGGCCTCGCCCGCCTCACGCCCTTCGCTCTGCTCCGGCGCCATGTAGGCCAACGTGCCAAGCACGTCGCCCGTGCGCGTCAGCACCTCCTCCCCGCTCATCCAGGCGCCGCCGAAGTCGGTCAGCTTCGCGGGCTCGCGCTCGGCGTCGGGCTCGCGCGCCACCAGCACGTTCTGCGGCTTGACGTCGCGATGGATCACCCCGCGTGCGTGCGCGTGCTCGAGTGCGCCGCACAGCGCCACGCCGATCTGCAGCACCTGCGAATCGGCCAGCTCATCCGCCTCGATCAGCTCGGCGAGCGTGTCGCCGTCAACCAGCTCGGAGATCAAATAGAAGGCGTCCTGCGCCGGGCACGCCTCATACAGCGCGACGATCGCCGGGTGGGCCAGGCGCGCGCTCGCCAGCGCCTCCCGCGTCGCGCGCTCGCCGTCGTCCTGCGGCGCCAGCGGGATCCGCTTCACCGCCACCTCACGGTCGAGCTGCTCGTCATAGGCGCGCCAGACCACGCCGAAGCCACCTGCCCCCAGTTGCTCCTGCAGCCGGTATCTGCCCAGCACGAGTGCCCCTGTGCCCGGGCCGGCGATGCGCGCCCCGCGTGCGCGCGGGCGTCGCGAATGCGCGAGTGTCGTCGACTCCACCGGCTCCTGCGTTCGCCGTCGCCCGCTCCCGTCCCTGCTCCTGACCGCAGGAGAAGGTACGTTGAGGGCGAAGTTGCAGGATGGTCACAGAGCTGGCCGACGGTCATACTGGCCGTTTCGTAATCCCTGCAAGGAGCAGCTTTTGTCGTTCTTCGACGACGACGAGGAGACAGCCCAGCGGCCCGCGAGCCGTGCGCCGCGGGCGCCCCAGCGGCCCAGCCCCCGCCGCCCCCAGCGGGCGGGCGGTTCGCTGCCGCTCGACCAACACACCTTGATGGTCCGCCGCCGGGTCGCCTTCGGCGTCGGGATCGTGCTCCTGATCATCATCATCCTGCTGATCAACGGGTGCCTCAAAGGGCAGAAGACCGACGCCCTGAAGAGCTACAACCACGAAGTCAGCCTGCTCGCCCAGGAATTCGACGAACACGTCTCGCGGCCGCTGTTCTCCGCGCTGTCCGGCGCCGGGGGCAAGTCTGCCCTGAACGTCGAGGTGCAGGTGGACCAACTGCGCGTGCAGGCACAGGATCTTGCCGCGCGCGTGAAGAAGCTCAGCACGCCCAGCGAGATGTCCGGCGCCCAGGACAACCTGCTGCTCGCCTTCGACCTGCGCACCGAAGCCGTCACCAAGGTCGCCGCGCTCACGCCCACCGCGCTCGGCGGGCAGGGCAAGCAGGCCACCGCTCAGATCGCCGGTGACATGGAGATCTTCCTCGCATCCGACGTGCTCTACTCCCAACGCGTCGCGCCGCTGATCCAGCAGGCGCTGAAGGAAGGTGGGGCCGAAGGGCTCACCACCGCCCCCTCGCGCTCGCTGCCCAACCTCGGTTGGCTCGAGCCCACCACCATCGAAGAACGCATCACCGGAAAGTCCGGCGGCACGACGAACAGCGAAACCACCTCGGGCACCCACGGCAGCGCGCTGACCGGCGTCAGCGTCGGCGCCAACACGCTCGCCACCGAACCCACGCTCAACCATGTCAGCGGCGGCAGCAACCCCACCTTCACCGTCAACGTCGAAAACGGCGGCGAAAGTGCCGAGACGAACGTCAAGGTCAACGTCGTCGTAACCGCGGGCGGCAAGCAGTTCAAGGCGTCGCACGCGATCGAAAAGGCCGAACCCGGCAAGACCGTCAGCGTCGACATCCCCGTCAACGGCGTCCCCCTCGGCGAGGCCGCCAAGGTCGAAATCAACGTCGAAAAGGTCGCCGGCGAGACGAACACCGAAAACAACAAGGGCACCTACCTCGCGGTCTTCGCGAACTAGCGCGAGCCGCACGGTACACAAGGCCGCAGGCACGAGCACAGCCGGCCGGGATGGCCGGCCACGTAACTGCCGTGGCGACCGGAGCGGTCACAAGTTGAATCCAGAAGCGGAGGTCGGCTCGGCCAAAGGCAGGATGCCGTCAAATCGGTCCCCCAACGCGCGAGGCAGCCCGCGGCGCACAGCCCCCTCAACAACCCAACAGCCCCAGCGGCTAACTTGTGGCGATGGCCGTAGTCCTCGCCACCCTCACCGACACGAAGGGCATCGTGGCGCTCGCGGCAGCGGCCGTCGCGGTGATCGCGCTGCTCTGCTGCCTGGCGCTGATGCTGAGCCTGCGTCGCCTGCGTCGTGCCCAGCGGCTGGTGCTCGGCGAGCAGGGCAACCAGGACGTGGTCGCGCACGCCGCGCGGCTGCACGAGGGGTTCGGAGCGTTGCAGGCCTACGTGGACGACGTGGCCGTGCGGCTCGACGGCCGTTTGGCCGGGGTCGAGACGGCGCTGCGGGGCACGATCGCCCACCACGCGCTGATCCGCTATGACGCCTACAACGAGCTGTCGGGGCACCAGTCGGTCTCGATCGCGCTGCTGGACGAGGAACGCTCCGGCATCGTGCTCACCTCGATCCACCACCGCGACCAGGCGCGCGTCTACGCCAAGCAGGTGACCGGGGGACAGGGCGAACTCGAGCTCTCGCCCGAGGAGGCCGAGGCCGTGCGGGTCGCCCTCGCGAGCCCTGCCGCGCCGGCGCTTCCGGCGGTGCAAGTCGAGCAGCAGCAGCCCTCCTGAGATGGCGGCGCTCGGGCGTGGGCGGGTGGGCTACCTGGGGCCGGAGGGAACCTTCAGCGAGGAGGCGCTGCTCGCGAGCGCGGAGTTGGACACGGTCGAGCCGCTCGCGCTGACGAGCATCTATGAGACCGTGATGGCGCTGCGCCGCGGGGCCGTCGAATGGGCCGTGGTGCCGATCGAGAACTCGCTCGACGGATCGATCAGCGTCACGCTCGACCTGATCGCCGACGAGGCCGCGTATGTCGAGATCGTCGGTGAGACGCTGCTGCGCGTGCGCCACTCGCTGATCGCCGCCGGGCAGGTCAAGCTCGAGGAGATCGAGACCGTCCTGACGCATCCACAGGTGCCCGGCCAATGCGAGCGGTTTCTGCGCGAGGAGCTCCCGCAGGCACGGGTGCTGCCCGCCGACTCGACCGCAGAGGCCGTGCGCACCGTGCTCGCCGATGGAGTCCGCAGCACGGCGGCGCTCGGCACCGTGCTCGCCGCGCAGATCTACGGTGGCCAGATCGTTCGCGAGAGCGTCGAGGATCGGGCCGACAACGAAACCCGCTTTGCATGGCTGGCGCGGGTGACGCGAGCCGGGCAGCGCCCGGAGCCGCCGCTGAGGACATCCGAGCCGCTGACCTGGAAGACCTCGATCGTGTTCTGGGGCGCCGGCGCCGAGAGCCCCGGCTGGCTCGTGCGCTGTCTGGACGAGTTCGCCGGCCGCGAGATCAACCTCACCAAGATCGAGTCCCGGCCCAGGCGCGAGCGGATGGGGCACTACATGTTCTTCCTGGACCTCGCCGGGAAGGCGAGCGACGCGCCTGTCGCCGCCGCGATCGCCGGGGCGAGGTCTCGGTGCGAACACGTCCGCGTGCTCGGCTCCTACCTCGCCGCGCGGGCCGCCGTGCCGAGCCGCGCGGGCTGACCCCGCCCACGCGCGGCCCTGCCCCGCTAGACTGCCGCCTTGAAATGGAGAGCACTGTCCCACCAGAGCCGGTGGGGTCCGTGTCGCCTTCCGAGCACCAGCGACACGGACCTGGGACATCGCCGTCCCGTACGGCGATGGGCGGTCGGGTGCTCGTTCTGAACGCCACGTTTGAGCCGATCAACGTGTGCACCGTGCGTCGAGCCGTGGTGCTGCTGCTCAAGGAGAAGGCCGAGCTGCTGGAGCGCGGGATCTGGGAGCTGCACTCCGAGAGCTCGACGCTCGCGCGTCCCGTCGTGATTCGCCTGGTCAGCTACGTCAACGTGCCGCGCGACGCGCACCGGCGCAAGATCACCCGCCGTGCCGTATTCGCCCGCGACAGCTGGACCTGCCAGTACTGCGGCTCGCGCTCGAACCTCACGGTCGACCACGTGATCCCGCGCTCGAAGGGCGGGTCCTCCGGCTGGGACAACATCGTCGCCTCCTGCGCCCCCTGCAACCGGCGCAAGGGCGACCGGCTGCCGCGGCAGGCCGGGATGCACCCCCGTCACGCACCGCGCACGCCGCGGGCTGAGATCTTCATCCACGTCGCCAGCCCCACGATCCCGGCGGCGTGGCTGCAGTACCTGCCTCAAGCAGCCTGAGCTGCGCGCAGATCGGAAATCGCAGGCCCATGAACGACGAGAGGCGCCTCGACGGGCGCCTCTCGCGTAATGCTCTGACTGGAAAACCGAGACGAGCGGTGCGTCAGCCGGAGGGACCAGAACCGGCAGCCGTCTCGGGGTGTCCCGGGTTGGATTCCGCCAAGCGGTCCAGCCTTTCCGACCTAGCGGCCGGTCACCTCCAGGGTCCCGCAAGAACTGTCAGCCAACGTACGGACCACCTCCTTTCTCTGGTCCGCTCAGGGTAGCGAACGGACGTGACGAGCGGGAGGGGCTAGTGGACGATGACGCCGAACTCCTGCGTGTAGAGCGCGCCTTCCACGCCTTCGGCCAGCTCCTGCGGCACTTCGGGCTCGATGTCGATCCCGGTGTCGCGGTACTTGCCTTCGAGGATGTTCGCCAGGTGCTCGGGCGAGGCGATCCAGGCGTTGACGATCGCTTCGGGCGTCGCCAGCGTCAGCGTGCCCCAGGCGAGGTTCTCACCGATCACGTAGCCCACTTCCGAGCTGGGGATGTAGCCCGTCTGGCGGATGCGGTCGACCGGCGTCACGCCCGAGGGGGAGACGTGGTCGAAGTAGTCGACCGCCAGCATTTCCTTGCCGTGGCCTTCAGCCGCGGCTTCGAGGTGGCGGTTGGGCTGCAGCGGTTCCTCGCCGTGCTCGGCGCGCTCGAGGTTGATCAGACACAGCACCGAGGCCCTGACCGTGGCGAGGTTCGACGGTTCGGGGATCAGCTGCGTGTTCTGGCAGGGGGTTGCCAGCACCTGGGCGATCACCGAGGCCTGCGCGGCCGCGGCGGCGCTGGCGCTGGTCGTGACGCTGCTCGTGTCGGCGCCCGAGCGTGAGCGCTGAGGGCGCGAGGGGGTGCTGTGCCGCGTGCTCGTGCGGCAGGTGCTCTTACGCGACGAGCCGCGGCCGCTCTGCTTTCGCGAGCTGGGAGAGCAGCTTCGCGTGGGCTTGCGGGGATGGCTCGAGCGCTTTGGCTTGTGAGCGGCCGCGGCCGCCACCGGGCCCGCAAACGGGGCGGCGTTCGCGGCGGCGTATGCCGCCCCGGCGGGCGTGGCGAGCGCGGCCCAGACCAGCGCCGGGACCGCGGCCAAGAGCAGTGGTCGCAGACGTCTCACCCTCTGGCTGTCGGCGGACCCCCGGGCTCGACTGAGGCTTTATGGACGAATCTGGACGGTTTGAGAGAGCTTGCAGCCGCCGCTCCCGGGCGCTACCAGGCGCTACCGGGAGACAGAGCCCAGTGCTACTCAGGCAGTCTCGTCGGGAGCCTCGGTCTCGACGGCCGCATCGGGAGCAGCCTCGGCCGAGTCGTCGAGCGGCATCTCTGCGGCGTCTTCCTCGCCGGCGTCGACCACCAGCGCAACCGCGCTGACGAGGTCCTCGTCCTTGAGGTTCATCACGCGCACCCCGGTCGCCGAGCGGCCCTGCTGGGAGATCCCGCCCGCGGCCGTGCGCTGAACCATCCCGCCGACGCTGATGAACACCAGCTCCTGGTGCTCGCGCACGACCAGCGCGCCCGCGAGACCGCCCTTGCGCTCGGTCAGCCCGATCGTCTTGACGCCTTTGGCGCCACGGTTCGTCTTTCGGTACTGGCTGATCTGCGTGCGCTTGCCATAGCCGTTGTCGGTGACGACGAGCAGGTCCATGTCATCGCGCGCGACGTCCATCGCGATCACCTCACCCTTGCCGACATCCATCCCGCGCACGCCGGTCGTGTCGCGCCCCATCGAACGCGCGTCGGACTCGGCGAAGCGGACGGTCAGGCCAGCCTTCGAAACCATGATGATCTCGTCGTTCGGGTCGACCGCGCGGACGGCCAGCAGCTCGTCGTCGTCGCGGATCTTGATCGCGATGATTCCGTCCGCTTTGATCGGCGTGTTGTAGGAGAGGAACTCGGTCTTCTTGACGGTGCCGGACTTCGTCGCGAACACGAGGTACTTCGTCTCAGTGAAGTCGCGCGTGGAGACGACCGCCTGGATCCGCTCGCCTTCGCGCAGCGGCAGGATGTTGACCAGCGCGCGGCCCTTCGCCGTGCGCGAGGCCTCGGGCAGCTCATAGACCTTCGAGCGATAGACCTTGCCGCGGTTGGAGAAGAACAGCAGGTAGTCGTGCGAGGAGCAGACGAACAGGTGCTCGATGAAGTCGCCGTCCTTCATATCCATGCCCGTCACGCCGCGGCCGCCACGCGCCTGCTGGCGGTATGTCGCCAGCGGCAGCGACTTGATGTAGCCGGTCTGCGTGATCGTGATCACCATCTGCTGGTCGGCGATCAGATCCTCGATGTCGATCTCGTCCTCGGAGTGGCTGATCTCGGTGCGCCGCTCGTCGCCGAAGCGCTCTGAGATCTCGGTCAGCTCCTCCTTGATCACGGCCAGCACGCGCGACTCGTCGCCGAGGATCGCGCGCAGCTCGGCGATCCGCTCGGTGACGTCGGCGTGCTCCTGTTTGATGCCGTCCGCCTCGAGCGCGGTCAGCTGCGAGAGGCGCAGGTCCAGGATCGCCGTCGCCTGGATCGTGCTCAGCTCGAAGCGCTCGACGAGCTGCTCGCGGGCGGCGTCGCGATCGCGCGAGGCGCGGATCAGCTCGATGATCGCGTCGAGGTGCTCGAGCGCGATCAAGAGGCCTTCGAGGATGTGGGCGCGCGCCTCCTTTTCGGAGAGCTCGTGCTTGGTGCGGCGGACGATCACTTCGCGCTGGTGCGCGACGTAGTTGTGGATCACAGCCTGGAGCGGGAGCGTCCTCGGGACGTTGTCCACGAGCGCGACCATGTTCACACCGAACGTCGTCTGCATCGAGGTGTGCTTGTAGAGCTTGTTCAGCGCGACCTTCGGGATCACGTCGCGCTTGAGCTCGATCACCAAGCGCATCCCGCGCTTGTCGGACTCGTCGCGCAGGTCGGAGATCTCCGAGATGCGTTTGTCGTGCACGAGGTCGGCGATCTTCGAGATCAAGCCGCCGTCGCCGCCCTTCTTGACCATGAAAGGCAGCTCGGTGACGACGATCGCCTCCTTGCCCTGCTTGAGCGGCTCGATGTGCGCGCGCGCTTGGACGCGCACACGACCGCGACCCGTCTCGTAGGCATCTTTGATGCCGGCGTGGCCGAGGATGATCCCGCCGGTCGGGAAGTCGGGCCCTTTGATGTGGCGCATCAGCCCCGGCGTGTCGATGTCCGGATCGTCGATGTAGGCGATCGTCGCCGCGATCACCTCGCGCAGGTTGTGCGGCGGGATGTTCGTCGCCATGCCGACAGCGATGCCCGAGGAGCCGTTGACGAGCAGGTTCGGGAAGCGCGCGGGCAGCACCAGCGGTTCGCGACGCGAGCCGTCGTAGTTCGGTGCGAAGTCGACGGTGTCCATGTCGAGATCGCGCAGCATCTCCGTGGCGATCCGCGCCAGGCGCGCCTCCGTGTAGCGCATCGCCGCGGCGGGGTCGTCGTCTACGGAACCGAAGTTGCCCTGCCCGTCGACCAGTTCGTTGCGCATCGAGAAGTCCTGCGCCATGCGCACGAGCGCGTCGTAGATCGCGGAGTCGCCGTGCGGGTGATAGTTGCCCATCACCTCGCCGACGATCTTCGCGCACTTCGCGTAGGAGCGGGTCGGCCCGAGGCCGAGCTCGTTCATCGCGTAGAGCACGCGGCGGTGGACGGGCTTCAGACCGTCGCGCACGTCCGGCAACGCGCGTCCGACGATCACCGACATCGCATAGTCGAGATACGCCGTGCGCATCTCCTCCTCGAGCGCGCGTGGCTCGATGTTGCCGCCGCCTATCACGTCAGTCGCGGCCACTATGCCTCCTCACGATCGGCGCATCTCGGCGTCCTCGGTCGCTCACGTACAGAGCACGCTTCGCGAACTGCCGGTGCCCGGCAGGGTGCGTCCTTGATCCTGAGGGTCGTAGACACGGTTCCCTACACGTCCAGGTTGGCGACAGCGCGGGCGTTTTCTTCGATGAACTCACGCCTCGGTTCGACCTGATCGCCCATCAGCTTGGAGAAGATGCGATCGGCTGCGAAGGCGTCCTCGAGCGTGACCTGCGCGAGCGTGCGCGTCGCGGGCGCCATCGTCGTTTCGCCGAGCTGTTCGGCGTTCATCTCGCCGAGGCCCTTGAAGCGCTGGAGTTTGATGCCCTTCTGAGCGACGGTCATCACCGCGGCACGCAGCGTCTCGAACGATGCTGCGGTCTCGCTCGCATCGCCGAGGCGAACGTCGAACGCCGGCGTCCCCGCGAGCTCGATCAGCTGCTCGTGCACGCGCGCCAGCTGGCGGTACTCCTGCGAGTCGAACAGCGAGCGCTTGATCCGGTGCGTCAGCGCGAAACCGGTCTTCGCCTCGGTCGCCTTCACGCGGATCTCCTGCTCATCTTGGCCGGTCAGCTCGGTTCCGTGTGTGTCGCCGTCCACCCCGGCGCGCTCGATCCACTCGATCGCGGCGGCGGCGCTCATCACCTGCTCGTCGAGCAGCGAGGACTCTTCGAGAAACTGCACGACGCCGTGACCGTAGTGGCCGCGCAGCGACAGCGACCAGCCTTCGTACTGCTTCAGCAGCCTGGAGAAGCGCTGCCAGCGTGCCTCGGTCAGCTTGAACTGCGTGCCGTGGCGGTCGAAGACGTCGATCTTCTCCCACTTGTCCGCGAGCAGGATTTCCTCGAGCTCGGAGTCCTTCTCGATGTAGCGCTCGCGTGAGCCCTGCTTGAGCTTGTAGAGCGGCGGCTTGGCGATGTACACGTATCCGGCCTCGATCAGCTCCTGCATCTCACGAAACAGCAGCGTCAGCGCGAGCGTGCGGATGTGAGCGCCGTCGACATCGGCGTCCGTCATCAGGATCACCTTGTGGTAGCGGGCGTTCTCGATGTTGAACTCGTCACGCACACCAGTGCCGATCGCGGTGATCAGCGCCTGGATCTCGGTGTTCTGCAGCACCTTGTCGATCCGCGACTTCTCGACGTTGAGGATCTTCCCGCGCAGCGGCAGCACCGCCTGCGTGTTACGGTCGCGCCCCTGCTTGGCCGAGCCTCCCGCGGAGTCGCCCTCGACCACGAACAGCTCCGCCAACGAAGGGTCCTTGACCGAGCAGTCGGCGAGCTTGCCGGGCAGCGTCGAGTTCTCCAGCGCCGACTTACGGCGCGTCAGGTCGCGTGCCTTGCGCGCCGCCTCGCGGGCGCGCTGGGCCTGCACGGACTTCATGATCACCGCCTTGGCCTCGCTCGGGTTCTCCTCGAGGAACTCGCCGAGACCGGCGTTGACGATCGACTCGACGAAGCCCGCCATGCCTGGGTTGCCGAGCTTGGTCTTGGTCTGGCCCTCGAACTGCGGGTCGCGCAGCTTGACCGAGATCACGGCGGTCAGCCCCTCGCGCACGTCCTCGCCGGAGAGGTTGTCCTCTTTGTCCTTGAGCAGCCCGTGGTCGCGGGCGTACTTGTTGAGCGTGCGCGTCAGCGCCGAGCGGAAGCCCGACATGTGCGAGCCCCCCTCGCGCGTGTTGATGTTGTTGGCGAAGGAGTGGACCGAGTCCTGATAGGAGGAGTTCCACTGCAGCGCGACCTCCGCGGCGCCCTCCTCGCTCTCGCCCGCGAAGAAGATCACCTTGCGGTGGACGGTCTCCTTGTTCTCGTTCAGATAGGACACGAAGTCCTCGATCCCGCCCTCGTAGCGGAACGTGGCCGAGTGGCCCTCGCCGCGCTCGTCGACGATCGAGATCTCCAGGCCGCGCGTGAGGAAGGCCGTCTCGCGCAGACGCTCCTCGAGCGTGAGGAAGTCGAAGTCGAGCGTCTCGAACACTTCGGCGTCGGGCAGGAACGTCACCGTGGTGCCGGTCTCGGCGCCCTCGGGGAGCTTCTCGCCCTGGACGAGCTCGGTCAACGGGGTGCCGCGCGAGTACTCCTGCGTGTACACGTGGCCGTCCCGGCGAATCTCGACTTTGAGCTGCTCCGAGAGCGCGTTGACGACCGACACGCCGACGCCGTGAAGCCCGCCGGAGACCTTGTAGCCGCCGCCGTCGCCGAACTTGCCGCCCGAGTGCAGCACGGTCAGCACGACCTGCACGGCGGGCAGGCCCTCTTTCTCCATGATCGCCACAGGGATCCCGCGGCCGTTGTCGGTCTCGGTCACGGAGTTGTCGGGGTGCACGACGACCGAGACCTTCGTGCAGAAGCCCGCGAGCGCCTCGTCCACAGAGTTGTCGACGACCTCGTAGACGAGGTGGTGCAGGCCCATCGCGCCCGTCGATCCGATGTACATGCCGGGGCGCTTGCGAACCGCCTCGAGACCTTCTAGGACGGTGATGTCCTGCGCGTCGTAGCTGGACGAGCCGCCGGTCATGGACGGGTCGTTCACGCCGCCCTTCTTTGCGCTCCCGTCAGAGCTGTTGCTACCTGTGGCCAATCGTCCTCCGATTACGTGAGAACGCCCCGGAATCAGCAACGCTCAGCGCGTGCTCCGGGGCGGGTTTCGTGTGTACATAATAATAGCACGTGGTGGGGTTGGGAAGGTCGGCCGGTTGGGCCTAAACCCCTGCAAATTAGGGGGAAATACAGGTTCTGAGCCCTGCCGCGTGAAGCTGCTCGGCAGTCCGGCTCGCCCGTGGCGCGATCAGCCCGTGCGGCAGCGCAGCTCGCGGATCAGCTCGGAGCCGAGCGCAGCGTTCAGCCTGGGCACGAGATCGCCGGCCATGAGCGTCAGCTCCTGCGCCCAGACGGCAGCCTCGCAGCGCACGGTGAGCACCCCCTCGCGCTCGCTGCTGGGCTGTGCGGCGGCGGCGATACCGGGCCCGGCGGTGCGCTCCCAGACCTCCTGCACACGAGCCAGCGTGGTCGCGGGCGCGAGCGTGGCGGTGAGACCGTCGAGCGCAGCCGAAAGCGGCCGAGGGGCGGCTTTCCTCATGCGGCAAGCGCCTCCTGCAGGACCGAGCCGGGCGAGATCCGCAGACGAGCCACGGTGGCGTCGGTCGCGCCGGGGACGTGGGCGAGATCGGTCGTGGCGATCACGCTCTGTCCGCCGGCGGACAGCTCCTCGGCGAGCAGCTCGCGGCGGGAGGCGTCGAGCTCGCTCATCACGTCGTCGAGCAGCATCAGCGGGGTGCGGTTGCGATGCTCGGCGAGCACCGAGCGCTCGGCGAGCAGCAGCGCCAGCAGCGCCAGGCGCTGCTCGCCCTGCGATCCATAGGAGCGCAGCTCGCGGCCGTCGCGCAGGATCGCGAGCTCGTCGCGGTGCGGCCCGTGCCCGGTGAAGCCCCGTTCGAGATCGGAGGGCAGGCGCGCCTGCAGCTCGGCGATCAGCTCCTCGACATCGCCGGCGCGGGTGCGCGGCCGATAGGCAAGCTCGGCGTCGCCGCTCAGGCCAAGCTGCGATGCGCGCGTGCGGAACGGTTCAGCGAGCAGCTCCACGGCCGTAGAGCGGTGATCGCGCAGCACGAGCGCGGCGACGGCGAGCTCGCGATCCCAGGCGGCGATGGTCGCGTCGGAGGCGCGACCGGAGCGAATCCTGGCAAGCAGGGCGTTGCGCTGCGCCAGCACGCGCGAGTACTCCCGGCGATCGTTGGCGCGCAGCGGCCAGAGCGCGGCGATGACCTGGTCGAGATGGGCGCGGCGGGCGGCGGGAGCGCCCTTGAGCAGCTCGAGCCTGTCGGGCTCGAACACGCTGAGCAGTGGGCGGAAGTCGACGTCGAGCAGGCGCTCGACCGGGGCGCCGTCGGCGGTCATCCGCTTCGTGGCCCGCTCGCCCTCGGGTCCGGCGCCGTAGCCGACGCTCAGCTCGTGGGCTTGCGCTCCCGCGCGGCAGTGAACGACGACGCGCGCGGCCTGGGCCCCGAAGTGGATCAGCTCCCGCTCGTTGCGGGTGCGCGGCGAGCGCGCTGTGCAGCCGAAGTACAGCGCCTCGAGCAGGTTCGACTTCCCGGCCCCGTTCGGGCCGTGCACGACCGTCAGGCCAGGGCCGAGACCGGCTTCGGCGCGTGCGTAGGTGCGGAAGTCGCGCATCTGCACGTCGAGCACGCGCACATCGTCGGGTGCGCCGACCATCGCCGCACCTAGACGTTGAGCCTGATCGGCATGATCAGGTATACGAAATCGCCGGAGTCCGGCGATTCGATCAGGCCAGGGCGCAGCGGGCTGATCAGCTTGAGCACGAGCTCCTTGGATTCGATGCTCTCGAGCCCGTCGCGCAGGAACTCGGGGTTGAAGCCGATCTCGAAGGGCTCGCCGTGGAACGGCACGGGCACGGCCTCGCTGGCCTCACCGACGTCGGGGGTCTGCGCCGAGACCGTCAGCGTGCCCTCGCTGAAGCTGAGCCGCAGCGGCGCGTTCTTGAGTGCGAGCAGGCTGATGCGGCGCACGACATCGGCCAGCTCCGAGCTGGCCAGGCGCAGCTCGTGCTCGACGGACTCGGGCAGCAGTTGGCGGTAGTTCGGGAACTGCCCGTCGATCAGCCGCGAGGAGAGCACGATCTCACCGAGCTCGAAGACGACCTGGTTCTGACCGACGCTGACCGCGAGCGAGTCGCCCTCGGCCTGCTGGGCGATGCGCGCGAGCTCTTGCAACGCGCGGGCGGGGACGTTCGCCTCGAGGCTGCCCTGCAGCGGGGCCTCCAGCGCGGTCTCCTTGACGCTGAGGCGATAGGAGTCGGTCGCGACCATGCGCAACTCCTGCCCGGCGGCGGACATCAGGATGCCGGTCAGCACGGGGCGCGTCTCATCGCGCGAAGCAGAGCGGGCGACACGGGAGACGGTCTCGACAAAGGCCTGAAGCGGCAGCGCGATGCGCGTATCGGGCGCGGGCTCGGGCAAGGTGGGAAAGTCCTCGGCGCGAAGCGTGCGCAGGTGGAAGGTCGCGGGGCCGGAGATCAGCTCAACGTCCTGCTCGGCGCTGCGCAGCTCGAGCGTGAGCTCATCGGCGGGCAGGGCTCGAGCGACGTCGAGCAGCAGGCGGGCGGGGAGAACGGCGCTGCCGGGACGGGAGGCCTCAGCCTTCAAAGGTACGCGTAGGCCGATCTCGATGTCGGTCGCACGCAACTCGGCGCCGGACTCCTCGGCGACGATCATCACGCCGGACAGCGCCTGCACCGCACTTCGCGTCGAAGCAACGCGCGTCACGGTCTGCAGCTGGTTCAGGAACTCGGCAGTCGAAAGGGAGAGCTTCATGACGGTCTAATTGGATCTAAGTAGTAAGAGGGGCTGTGGAACTGTGGAAAAGGCTGAGTCTGCTGGGGTTTGGCGTGTAGCAGCGCCGACGGGAGCTGTGGATTGCGCAGGGGAGTCTCTCAGGCGACGCGGTCGTGCGCCGCTTGGACGGGAGAGAGCTCATCGGCCGTCGCTGCCTGTGAGCATCTGACGGAGCTTCTCAACAGCCTCGCGTGCCGAGGTGTCGTCGGCGATGCGCGAATCGGTGCGGCGGCAGGCGTGCAGGACGGTGGTGTGGTCGCGTCCGCCGAAGTGCCGACCGATTGACGGCAGCGATTCGGTCGTGAGCTCGCGCGTCAGGTACATCGCAAGCTGTCGCGGCCAAGCGACGCGTGCGGCGCGCGTGGAGGACAGAAGCTCTGCGCGGGAGAGTCCGAAGTGCTCTCCGACCGCGGTCTGGATCTCGGCCACGGAGGCGCTGGCGCCGATGCGACGATTGCTTGGGTACAGCGAGTCGAGCACCTCCCGCGCCAGCTCGGAGGTCAAGGGCCGGCCGGTGAGAGAGCTGAAGGCGACGACGCGGATCAGCGCTCCCTCCAACGCCCGCACGTTGCCTTGGATGCGCTCGGCGATCGCGCTGAGCGCATCCTCGTCGGCCACCTCGACGCCGTCATGATCGGCACGCTTGCGCAGGATCGTCAGGCGCGTGGCGAGGTCGGGCGGCTGGATGTCGGCGACGAGCCCGGCGGCGAAGCGCTCGCGCAGGCGATCCTCGAGCGCTTGCAGGTCGCTGGGCGGCCGGTCGGAGGTGAGGACGATCTGACGGCCGCCGTCATGCAGGGCGTTGAAGGTGTGGAAGAACTCTTCCTCGGTCTTGGCCTTGCGCTCGAGGAACTGCACGTCGTCGAGCAGCAGCACGTCGACATCGCGGAAGCGAGCCTTGAAGCCCTCCCCCCGGCGGCCGTTGAGTGAGCCGAGGAACTCGTTGGTAAATGCCTCGCCGGTCGTGCAGCGGACCGTGAGCCCGGGGTTGTGGGCGAGCAGCAGCGTGGCGATGGAGCTGAGCAGATGTGTCTTGCCGACGCCGGGCGGCCCGCAGAGAAACAGCGGGTTATAGGCCTGCGCGGGCATCTCGGCGACGGCGAGCGCGGCTCCGTGCGCGAGTCGGTTGGTGTCGCCGATCACGAACTGCTCGAAGCTGAGCTTGGGGTTGCCGAGCGGCCCGGGCCGCGACTCGCGCGGCGACGGCGAGGCCGGCGTGGGCGCAGCTTCGCGGGCAACGCTCGTGCGACGTGCGGGCTCGGGGCTTGAGTGAGCCTCGCGTCGCCCGCTGTCGATGATCTCGACGGCGAGCCCGGGGGCGATGGCCTTGGCGACGCAGGAGTCGAGCACCCGCCCGAAGCGGTCGGCAACCCAGGCTCGCGCGCCGGGAGGGGCTTCGAGTTGCAGCCTGTGAGAGGACAGCTCACGTGGTCGCAGGGGTGCGAGCCAGATGCGGTAGGCGCTCTCCTCGACGGCGAGCGCAAGCTCGGCTTGCACGCGCGACCATATGTCCTCGAGCTCGGCGCTCACGGCAGCGTTGATCCGCTTCTCTCCCAAAGCAAACGTTGGCGACTATTGGAGGAGGGGCCGCAACGACCCCGGTCGGGCGACTATAACCGACGGCCTGTGACCGCCATGTTCGCTCGCCGCAACTGCCGAGAAAATTAGAGGTCGGCGCGAAGGAGCCACGCTGGGCGGTGGACCCGCCTATACTTGAGCGCCGATGAACGCTGGCTATTCCTGGGTCACCGCGCAAACGCGGGCAGGAGCGACCGGGTTCAGGTCGAATCTACGATGAAGCGCACCTACCAGCCAAAGAAGCGCAAGCGGGCTCGTGCACACGGGTTTCGCAATCGCATGCGCACGCGCGCGGGCAGGCTGACGCTGAAGCGCCGCCGTGACAAGGGGCGCAAGCGACTCTCTACCTGAGCGTGAGGGTTGCGGGATGAAGCCGCGCGCTTCCGGTCGCGGTCGCCTCTCGCGCAGCGCAGAGTTCGAGCGGGTCTATCGGCAAGGCCGTTCGACGGCGAACCGGCACCTGGTGCTGTACGCGTTCCCGAACCCGGCGGCGGAGCGTCCGCGACTCGGCCTGTCGGTCTCTCGCAAGGTTGGCGGCGCGGTCGAGCGCAACAAGGTCAAGCGCCTGCTGCGCGAGGCGTTTGCCCGCTGCGAGCAGAATCTGCTCTCAGGGCACGATCTGGTGGTGGTGGCGCGCCCCTCGGCAGCCGAGCTGGTCGACCGCGAGGGCTTGGCGGGCGTCGACTCCTCGCTCTCGGAGCTGATCGCGAAGGCCGGTTTGCACGAGCGCGAGCAGCAGGCGGGCGGGGAGCAAGCGCGGCCTGCGGAGGCGGCGCAGGAGCGCCGGCCCGAGGAGCGGGCAGGTTGAGCGTGCAAGCGCAGGCCTCCACGCCCACGGCGCACGCGGGATGCTCGGCTCATGCGCACGAGACAGACGCATCGCCGCAGACGACGACAGCGGGTCGGTCGCAGGCGCGCGCACGCAGCGCAGCGCGTGTTCTGCGAATCGTGGCAACCGCGCCGATCGTGGCCTACCAGCGCGTGATATCTCCGGCGATTCCGCAGCGCTGCAAGTACGAGCCGAGCTGCTCGCGCTATGCGGTCGGGGCGATCAGGGAGTACGGCATACTTAGGGGAGCGGCGCTGGCGGGGTGGCGCTTGCTGAGATGCAACCCTTGGAGCTACGGCGGATACGATCCGGTCGAGGCCCAGCGGCTGTTCAAGGTCGAACGCGGCACGGGCGCCTGAGAGAAGAATCCGAGCGATGGCGGCGCATGTCGCAGAGCGAGCAGAGCCTCCGCCACGATCCGCCCAGCAAGCACGACCGTCACAAAGTAGATAGAGCCAGAGAGCAATAGCGCATGCCAATCCTCGCCAACGTCATCCAGGACGCGTTCTCGCCGCTGATCAGCCTGTTCGAGTCGATCATGGTGTTCATCCACGAGCACCTGGTGGGCGGTAGCTGGGGGCTGGCAATCATCGGCCTGACGGTGCTGATCCGCGCGGTGCTGGTGCCGTTGACCTATCGACAGCTGAAGGGCATGCAGGAGATGCAGCGACTCTCGCCGCAGATCGCGGCGCTGAAAGAGAAGTACAAGGAGGACAAACAGCGCCAGCAGCAGGAGATCATGGCGTTCTACCGCGAGAACAAAATCAACCCGCTGGCGTCCTGCCTGCCGCTTCTTCTGCAGCTCCCTGTGTTCATCTCGCTGTTCTACATGCTGCGCACGGACCTAAAGCTCGACATCTGTGGCCCGCAACTGCGCGAACACTTCTCGCAGGCTTTGGGCAAGACGATCACGAAAAACAGCGAAATCCCGTCGAACGCGGTGACGGTCGCGGGTCACCACGTCAAGGGGCTGTCGGAAATCAGCTGCAACGCCGTGGCCCCACACTCGGCGAAGTTCCTGTTCCTGCCGGACATCACGGAAAAGGCGACGGGCGCGGCGCTGATCGTGCTGATCCTGCTGTACGTGGGCTCGCAGGTGGCCTCGACGCTGGTGGCGACTGCCTCGGCTGACCCAAACCAGCGCCGCCTGATGCTGCTGCTGCCGGTGGTGTTCGTGGTGATCCTCTACCGCTACCCGGCGGGCCTGTTGGTGTACTGGATCACGACGAACCTGTGGACGATCGCCCAGCAGTATCTGATCAAACGGCGCATCGGGCCACCGCCTGCACCGGAAACGGTGGGCGATGGATCGGCGAACGGCAAGCCGACGCGAACTTTGAAGCCGGCGTTGGCCGGCGTGGGGGGAGCGGAGGATTCGAGCGGAGGCTCGAGCGGCGGCGGCGGTTCCGGGCTGCTGGGTCGCCTAACGGGTGGAGGCGCAAAGCCGCCTCCGGTGGAGAGCAAACCCGCGGTCCCACCGCCACGGCCGCCGCGCAAGAAGAAGAAGCGGTCGGGTAGGCGGCGATGAGCGAGGAGCGGGAGATGGCGATGGACGATGAGGAGCTGGAGCCGGCGGAGTTGCTCGAGGAGCTGCTCGAGGAAGTGACGGCCGGCCTGGGGTTGGAGGCTGAGGTAGAGGTAGAGGAACGGCCCGGCGTGTTGAGTGGGCGCCTGAAGGGAGATGACGTTGGCCTGTTCATCGGCCGACGCGGGCAGACGATCGACGCGGTGCAGCATCTGGCGCAGCGGATCGTGTTCCCGGAAGGGCCTTCGCAGGTGCGGGTCGAGATCGATGCGGACGGCTATCGCGAGCGCCGCGCGGAGCTGCTGCGAGCGGATGCCGACGACGCCGTGGACGAGGCGCTGCGCGACGGTCGCCCGGTCGAGCTCGAGGCGATGCCGCCGTCTGAGCGTAGGATCGTGCACGAATACCTGCGCGAGCGCGGGGGCGTCGAGACGCACAGCGAGGGCGAGGAGCCGAAGCGCTTCCTGGTCGTCTCGCCCATGGATGACTGAGCACGACGCGGAGCGTTTCACGGGAAACATCGAGGGGCCGTGGGCGCAGTCGCTCGCGGCGTTCGGCCTGGGCGTGGGCCAGCTCGCGCAGTTGACGAGCGTACTGGCGGTGCTGGAGCGGGACGAGCACGCACCAACGACGGTGCGCACGGCGCGTGCGGCGACGGAGACGCACTTGGCCGATTCCCTGGCGGGTCTCGAGATTGATTTGATTGCCGATGCCCGCGTGGTGGCGGACCTTGGCGCGGGGGCAGGCTTCCCGGGCGTGCCGCTGGCCGTGGCGTTGCCGCAAGCCAACATCAGGCTGGTCGAGAGCCGGCGTCGCAAGTGCGAGTTCCTGGAGCGTCTGCTGGCCGCGGCGGGACTGGGCAACGCGACGGCGGTCTGCGTGCGCGCGGAGGAGTGGGGCGAGGGCATGGAGGGCAACGACGTCGTCCTTGCCCGCGCGCTCGCGCCACAGCCGGTAGTGCTCGAGTACGCGGCGCCACTACTGCGGGCCGGCGGCGCACTGGTCGACTGGCGCGGGCGTCGCGACGTCGAGCAGGAGCGCGAAGCGGCGGCGGCGGCGGAGGTTTTGGGCATGCGCCTGCGCGAGGTCAGGCCGGTGCGTCCGTTCGCGCAAGCGACAGACCGCCACCTGCACGTATGGCTGAAGACAGCGCAGACGCCCTCGCGCTTCCCTCGCCGCGCGGGGATGGCGCGCAAGCGACCGCTGGGTGCGCACTGAGCGCCTCGAGATTGCCGCTCCCGGCGGATCTCGAGACAAACGCCGCTGCCAGCGACGGATGACCCCGCCTCTGACCGCGAACGTCGCTAGCTTGCAGAGCGTGTCGACCATCTACGCGATCGCGAACCAGAAGGGCGGCGTCGGCAAGACGACGACGGCGCTGAACGTGAGCGCCTGCATCGCGGAGGCCGGTTACAGCACGCTGCTGGTGGACGTGGACCCGCAGGCGAATGCGACCGTGGGCCTGGGCGTGGCACGCACGCAATCACCCGGCCTGTACGAGGTGCTGACGGGCGAGGCGAGCGCGCTGCAGGCGCTGACGGACTCGAGCGTCGAGGGGCTGCGGCTGCTGCCGGCGGGGGCGGGCCTGGCGGGAGCGAATGTGGAGCTGCCGCGAATCGAGGGCTTCGAGCAGCGCCTCCGCGAGCGTCTGGAGCCGTTGCGCGAGCACTTTCAGTACATCCTGTTGGACTGCCCGCCGTCGCTGGGACCGCTGACGGTGAGCGCGCTCGTGGCGGCGGATCGGGTGATCGTGCCGGTCCAGACCGAGTACTTCGCGCTGGAGGGCCTGGCGGGCCTGCTGGAGACGCTGTCGCTCGTGCAGCGAAACCTCAACCCGAGGTTGACGGTTGCGGGAATGCTGTTGACGATGCACGACGGCCGCACGCGCTTGGGGCGCGACGTGGAGCGCGAGGTCCGCGAGCACTTCCCGGAGCTCGTGTTCTCGACGGTGATCCCACGCAACGTACGCGTGGGAGAGGCTCCGAGCTATGGGCTGCCGGTGACCCACCACGACCCGCACAGCGCGGGCGCAGAGGCATATTTCGAGCTGGCAAAGGAGGTGGCTGCACGTGGCTAGGCCAAAGCCTGGGATGGGCAGGGGGTTGGACGCGATTCTGTCGGTGTCCTCGCGGGCGGAGACGAGCGCGGAGCAGGAGCTGCGCGAGCTGCCGGTCGAGCTGATCGAGGCGAACCCGAAGCAGCCGCGCAGGCGCTTCGACGAGGACGCGCTGCAGGCGCTGGCCGACTCCTTGGGAGAGCGGGGCGTGCTGCAGCCGGTGCTGGTGCGTCCGAAGGCGGGCGGCACCTATGAGATCGTGGCGGGCGAGCGCCGCTGGCGCGCGGCACAGCTCGCGGGCCTGCCGAGCGTCCCGGCGCTGGTGCATCCTCGCGACGACGCCGAAGCGATCGAGCTGGCCCTGATCGAGAACATGGCCCGCGCGGACCTCAGCCCGATCGAGGAGGCGCGCGCCTGCGCGGCGCTGGTCGAGGAGCTGGGTCTGACGCGCGAGGAGGTCGGCCGGCGTGTGGGCCGCGGCCGCGTGGCGGTGAGCAACCTGATGCGGCTGCTGGACCTGCCCGACGAGGTGATCGAGCTGCTGCAGGCGGGAACGCTGAGCGAGGGGCACGGACGCGCGCTGCTGCTCGCCGAGGACCACGGCGCCCGCACGATGCTGGCCCGCGCCGCTGCGCACGAGGGCTGGTCGGTGCGGACCGTCGAAGCACGCGCTCGTGCGCAGAATGCGGCATCGACGCCGCAGGGCTCAGACGCACCGCGCGAGCGTATGACCGGCGCGGCGCATCCCGACCAGCAGCAGGCGGCTCGCGAGATCGCGGACGTGCTCGCCGCGGCGCTCGGTGCCGAGGTCAGCGTTCGTCCCGCGGCAGGCGGCGGTTACCGGGCAGAGCTGTCGTTCGCGACGCCGCAGGAGGCTGTGGAGCTGGCCAGGCGGGTGCGCCCCCGGGCGATACCCGGGCTGCTCGAACATTCCAGATAGTCGAATTGCGCTGTCCGCCACGCAGGCGCCGAGAAAGCCGACGCCCGAGCCGACGCAGGCCTGCGGGGCGCCGATAAGATGGACGCTCTCACCTGTGGAGGTCGCCGACGTCGTGACGATCCGACAGCCGTGATTCGGGCGATTAGCTCAGTCGGTTAGAGCGCTTCTCTGATAAGGAAGAGGTCCCTGGTTCGAATCCAGGATCGCCCATCGTCCGCTCGCTCCAGCAAGCCCCGGCGCCACCTGGCGCCCGCGTCACGCCACTTCGGCGAGGAACTCGAGCAGCGCAGCGTTCACGTCCTGCGGCGCCTGTTGCTGCACCCAGTGTCCGGCACCCACGACGACGACCTCGCTGCGCAGGTCGGTGACCCACCCACGCATCGCCTCGGCGGGCATGAACCTTCGGACCAGATCGAGCTCGCCCGTCAGGAACATCGCGGGCTGCTCGACACGCCGCTCCGCGGCGGGCTCGGTCAGCTCCCAGTTGCGGTCGATGTTGCGATACCAGTTCAGCCCGCCGGTGAAGCCGGTGCGCTCGAACGCCTCGACGTAGACCTCCAGCTCCTGCTCGGACAGCCATGCGGGGCGGCGCGGCTCGTGGCCCTCCTCCTCGGCCCAGTCCGAGGTCCACTGGCGGCTCGTGGTCAACGTGCGCCGCACGTCTCGTGCCAACGCCTCGTCGGCGACGCCGGGCTGCTGGAACCAGACGATGTAGAAGTCCTCGCCGAGGTGCCGGCGCATGATCGGGATCGGCGCCGCGGGGGCGCGTGGCACGAACGGCACGCTCAGGCCCGCGACGGCGCGCACGCGCTCGGGATGCAGGACCGCGAGCTGCCAGGCGAGGTTCGCGCCCCAGTCGTGGCCGACGAAGATCGCCGCCTGCTCTCCGACCGCGTCGAGCAGCCCGCACATGTCGCCACAGAGCTGCGCCAGGTCGTAGGCGCCGATCTCGACGGGCGCGGAGCTCTCGCCGTAGCCACGCATGTCCGGCACGAGCACGCGATAGCCCGCCGCGCTCAGCGCCGGGAGCTGGTGGCGCCAGGAGTAGGAGAGCTCGGGGAAGCCGTGGCACAGGACGACGAGCGGCCCCTCGCCCTCTTCCTGCACGCTCAGCTCGATGCCGTTCGTCGCGATCGCTCTCCTGCCCATGGCGGCAACGATACGGATCGATCCGCTGCGCCGGTGGTTGCCCGTCGCGGGCATCGCGTGGCGGGATGGACCCCCGGGGCGCGGCCCCCGACCTCGTCTCGTCCGCGACGCGCGACCGACTACTGTCAAGGGCGCGATGTCCACCGACACCGAGCGCGCGCCGAGCAAGACTCCCGAGGCAAACGGAGCCTCCACGCGCCGCCCGGCGATTCTCGCGGTGGACGACGAGCCCGCGGTGCTCGCGGCGGTCGCACGCGACCTGCGCCGCGGCTTCGGCGAGCGCTTCCGCATCCTGCGCGCCTCCTCGGGAGCCGATGCGCTCGAGATCCTTCGCGAGTCACGCGCCCGCGGCGATCAGATCGCGATGCTGATCGCCGATCAGCGGATGCCGGGGATGCCGGGGACGCAGTACCTGGTCGAGGCGCGCAAGCTCGTGCCCGACGCCAAGCGCGTGCTGCTGACCGCCTACGCCGACACCGAGGCGGCGATCTCGGCGATCAACGAGGTGGCGCTCGACTACTACCTGCTGAAGCCCTGGGACCCGCCCGAGGAACAACTGTTCCCCGTTGTCGAGGACCTGCTCACGACTTGGGAGTCGGGCGCGGCGCTCGAGGCCGGCGGCGTGCGCGTCATCGGCCACCGCTTCTCCCGCGAGTCGCACGACCTGCGCGACTTCCTCGTACGCAACCGCGTTCCGGCGCGCTGGCTCGACGTCGAGCGCGACGGCGAGGCGCGCGAGCTTTTGGCGGTCGCGGGCGTGGACGCGGAGCGCCTGCCGGTCGTGCTGCTCGAGGACGGGACCGTGCTCGAGCGCCCCACGGTGCTCGAGCTGGCCGAGCGCCTCGGGGTCGCGGGGACGCCGGCGCAGGATCACTACGACCTGGTCGTGGTCGGGGGCGGCCCGGCGGGCCTCGCCGCCGCGGTCTACGGAGCCTCAGAGGGTCTGAAGACGATCATGGTCGAGCGCGAGGCGCCCGGCGGGCAAGCCGGGCAGTCGAGCCGCATCGAGAACTACCTCGGCTTCCCGGCGGGCCTCAGCGGCTCTGACCTGGCCCGCCGCGCGACCGACCAGGCACGGCGCCTGGGCGCCGAGCTCTTGACGGTGCAGGAGGCGGTCGGGCTGCGGGTCGAAGGCTCGGCACGGCTCGTCGAGCTGAGCGGAGGCGGCGTGCTCAGCGCGAGCTGCGTGCTCGTCGCCTCGGGCGTGTCCTATCGGCAGCTCGACACGCCCGGCTTTCCGGAGCTGACGGGCGCGGGCGTCTACTACGGCGCCGCGATGACCGAGGCGCGCGCCTGCGCCGAACAGCACATCGTCGTGATCGGCGGCGCCAACTCGGCGGGCCAGGCGGCGGTCTACTTCAGCGGCTATGCCGCCGGCGTGACGATGCTCGTGCGCGGGCCGTCGCTGCAGGCCTCGATGTCGCATTACCTGATCGAGCAGATCGCAGCGCTGGAGAACGTCGAGGTGCGCACGGGCACCTCCGCGACCGAGGCCGAGGCCGAGGACGGGCGGCTTCGCCGCGTGCGCATCGCCGGTCCCGACGGGGAGCAGACGCTCGACGCCGACGCCTGCTTCGTGTTCATCGGCGCCTCGCCGCGCACCGACTGGCTCGAGGGCGTGATCGCGCGCGACGAGCGCGGCTTCATCCTCGCGGGGCGCGATGCGCAGGCGGCGGGCTGGCCGCTGGAGCGCGAACCGTTCGTGCTGGAGACCACGGTGCCGGGCGTGTTCGTGGCGGGTGACGTGCGCGCGCGGTCGATCAAGCGAGTCGCAAGCGCCGTCGGGGAGGGGTCGATGTCGGTGTCGCTGATCCACGAGTACCTGGTCGAGGCGTGAGCGGCGTGACCGAGCCGCCGGTCACGATCGAGGAGCTGCGCACGGTCGACCTGTTCGAAGAACTCGACGACGAGCAGTTGGCACAGTGGGTGGCGGTTGCGCACACCTACCGCATCGCGGCGGGCGGGATCATCGCCGAGCAGGGCGAGGAGAACCGCGGCATGCAGCTTCTGCTCGAAGGCGACGCGCAGGCCTCGCTGGTCGACGGTGCAGGCAGCGAGCCCGTCGGGCGCCACAAGGCGCCGACCTGGATGGGCGCGATAGCGACGCTCACCGGCGGCTCGTTGGGCGTGCGCATGCGCGCCGAGACCGAGTGTCGCATGGTGCTGATCGCAGCCGACGACTTTCGTCGGCTCGCCTTCCAGCAGCCCGCGATCCACCGCCGCGTGATGCAGCAGGTCGCACCGGTGATGAGCCGCATCACGAGCCAGGAGCAGAGTCGCGAGCGCCTGACCTCGCTCGGCACGATGGCGGCGGGCCTCGCGCACGAGCTGAACAACCCCGCTGCTGCCGCGCGTCGCGCGGCGGCACAGATGACCGAGGCGCTCGGCGTGATCAGCTCCTCGCTGGCGCGCTTCGTGGAGGCAGGGGTCGAGCGCGAGCAGGCCGAGGGGCTCGTCGGGCTTCAGCAGCAGGCCGTCGCGCAGGTCGCCTCGAGCACCGCGCTCGAGGCACTCGACGCCGCGGACGCGGAGGAAGAGCTGCTCGAGCGCCTGGAAGCCCTCGACGTGCAGGAGCCGTGGCGCCTGGCCGAGCCGCTCGCGGTGGCCGGGGTGGATCAGGCGTGGCTCGATCGCCTGGCCGAGCTCGCGGGGCCCGCGACCGACGCGGCGCTGCAATGGGTCTCGGCCTCGCTGATCGCCGGGCGGCTCGCCGCGGAGCTGGAAGAGTCGACCGAGCGCATGTCGAGCCTCGTCGGCGCCGTGAAGTCCTACGCCTACATGGATCGCGGCGACCTGGTCGAGGTCGATCTGCACGAGGGCCTTGAGACCACGCTGGCGGTACTGGGCTACAAGCTCAAGCACACCGAGATAGCGCTCGTACGGGAGTACGACCGCGAGCTGCCGAAGCTGACGATCCACGGCTCGGAGCTCAACCAGGTGTGGACCAACCTGCTGGACAATGCGATCGATGCGCTCGGCGAGCGCGGCACGATCACGATCGCCACGCACGCCGACGGCGAATGCGCGGTGGTCGAGATCTCAGACGACGGCCCCGGCGTGCCCGAGGACGTGATGCCCCGCATCTTCGACCCGTTCTTCACGACCAAGGACGTGGGTCTCGGCACCGGCCTCGGCCTCGCCACTGCGAGGCGCATCGTGGTCGATCGCCACGACGGCTCGCTCACGCTCGACTCCCGCCCCGGCCGCACCACGTTCCGCGTGCGGTTGCCCTTCAAGCAATCCCGAAAGTGAGGACGCAAATGCCCGCCTGCACGCATCTCGACCAGGTTCTGATCACCGAGCTGCCCGAGTCGGTCGAGGGCTGCGAGGACTGCCTGCGTACGGGCGATCCCTGGTTGCACCTGCGGATCTGCCTGCAGTGCGGCCGCGTCGGCTGTTGCGACGATTCGCCGAACCGGCACGCCAGCGCCCACGCCCGCGACAGCGGGCACCCGATCATTCGCTCGATCGAGCCGCGCGAAGACTGGTCCTGGTGCTTCCTGGACGAGCTGATGATGCGCATTCCCGAGGTACACGGCGAACCCAGGATTCCGCCGTCGCCGCTGGGCGGCTGACCCTCCACGCGCACGACGCGTCGATAGCGCGATGCCTTTGCGCAGGCGCGCGTCTCCGGCCCCGTCGCGTCGAGCTAGGAGCGCGGGCTCGCGGGCTCTGGCGCACGGATGAGGGACGGCCGCTTGGCGGCCGTCTGAGCGGACCCGGCCGAGGCGCTGAAAGCTCGCGCATCGCGCGAGACCGCGGCTCCGAAGGACAGCAGGTGCGGCGCCACCGTCGGCCACGGCCGCGCCGGGCGCGAGAGGTAGAACCCCTGGGCCAGCGGCACGCCCAGCTCGATCAGCGTTCGCAGCTCGGCCTCGGACTCCATCCCCTCGGCGACGAGCAGGCTGCCGACGCGGGTCGCGTAGTCGGCCAGCGCCCCGACCAGGGCCGCACGCTCGAGGTCCTCGTCGATCCCCTTGATCAGCGAGCGGTCGAGCTTCAGGTAGCGCGGGTGCACGGCCATGATCTGACCGAGGCCCGAGTAGCCGGCGCCCATGTCGTCGACGGCCATCTGCGCGCCGCGCGCCTGCAGCGGCGCGATCGCCGAAGCGAGCTGCCGATCGTTGAGCACGAGCGCGTCCTCGGTGATCTCGATGATCAGGCCCGAGAGATCGCGCAGCGGCTCGAGCATCCGCAGCGTGCTGCGGTCCAGCAGCACCGGCGCCGACAGGTTGACCGACAGGCTCACCCCCGGCGGCCGTCGGCAGAACAACTCGAGCGCCTCGCGCAGGCAAGCGCGTTCGAGCGCCTCGCGTTCGCCGAGCTCGTCCGCCAGCGAGAACCACTGCAGCGGGCTGCCGGAGGCGTCGGGGCCGAATCGCGAGAGCGCCTCGTAGGCGTGGATCGAGCCGCTGCGCACGTCGACGATCGGCTGCACGACCGTCGTCAGGCCGTCGCCGTCGATCGCCCGCCGCAACGCGCCGCGAGCGCTCGTGCGACCGTCACCGCTGAGCGAGCCGCCCGAGTAGACAGAGACCTGGCCGCCGCCCGGAGCGCGCTTGGCGACGCGCAGCGCGATGTCGGCTGCGCGCAGCAGCGCCTCGGAGTCGCTGCCGTCGCTCGGCGCTTGGGCGACCCCGGCGCAGGTGGAGATGCCTCGCGCGTCCTCGGTGGCCTGGGGCAGCTCGGCGAGCAGACGTTGGGCGAACGCAAGCGCGTCGCCGTCGGCGAGCAGGATCGCGAACTCATCGCCCCCGAGGCGTCCCGAGACGGCGCCCGGCGGCGTCTGCGCCTGCAGCGTCGCGGCGAACGTCGTCAACAGCTCGTCGCCGCGGGCGTGGCCCGCGGTCTTGTTGATCGCGCCGAAGCCGTCGAGGTCGAACAGCAAGAGCGACACCGGCGCCCGCGCGCTGGCGCCCGCGCCCGCGACGTCGAGCGCCGCGCGGAACGCCGTGCGCGAGAGCAGCCCGGTGAGCCCGTCGTGATCGGCGTCCCAGCGCGCCTGCCAGAGCAGGTGGTTGAGCTCGACCGTCAGCCGCCCGATCGTCAGCAGCAGCGCGATCGCCGCGATGCACAAGCCGGCGTGTTCGAGGCTGAGCCGCCCTTCGAGCAAGATCGGCAGCGCCAGCGCCGAGAGCACGACCGCGCGGCCGATCCAGTGCACGCGTCCGCCGCGCGCCATCACGCCGCTGGCCACCGCCGCGAGCCACAGGATGCTGAGCGCAGTGACGTGCTGGCCGCCGAGGCCGACGATCAGGATCGCCGCCGCCGCGGCGAGCGACTCCTCGAACTTCAGCCACGCCACGCGTCTGGCCCACAGGTGCACGGCGGCGGTCGCCACGATCGTGGCGAACCCCGTGACGCCAAGCAGCGGATGGTCGAGCAGTCCGGGTCGGGCTGCGATCAGCGCGATCCCCGTGAGGCCGATCGCCACGCGTGCCCAGGCGGCGGTGCGCCGCGCCCGCCGGACGTGGCCGTCGCTCTCGATCGGGACCATCCGGTCCAGTCGGAAGCCGCGCGTGGGGACTTGACCGCAAGGTCAACGCGCGGACCGATTACGCCAGGCTATTCGTAGGTGAACTCGTCGGCCGGCGGGTTCTTCTTGCTCTTCGATTTGCCGACCGCGGCGCTGATCTCGGCGACCCCCGCCTTCTTCGCGGGCGGGGTCACGAACACGCAACTCGAGCTGCCGGCGCATTCGACCGAGGCGCCGAGCAATTTGCCGAACTTGAATGCCGTCGCGTCGGTCCCGACCGCGAAGCCGCTGCCGCTGACGGTCACGGTCGTTCCGCCCGCCACCGGCCCCGCGCTTGGGCTGAGGCCCGCGATCGTCGGTGCTTCGTACTTGAAGACGTCATGCGTCGAGATTGGGCTCGTGCCGCTGCCGGTCGTGACCGTCACGTCGACCGAGCCCGAGGTGCCCGGCGGCGCGACCGCCGTGATCGAGGCGGGCGACTGGACATTAAAGCTGCTCGCGGGACTCGCCCCGAACGCGACGGCCGTCGCACCCACGAAGCTCGTGCCGCTGATCGTGATCGACGTGCCGCCCGCGGCGGGTCCCTTGTTGGCCTTCACCTTGGTCACCGTGGGGGGCGGCAGGTAGGCGAACCTGTCGGCGGCGTTCGCGGCGCTCGTGCTGACGGGCGTCGTCACCGTCACGTCCACCGTGCCCGTCCCCGGCGGCGCGACCGCCGTGATCGAGGCGGGCGACTGGACATTAAAGCTGCTCGCGGGACTCGCCCCGAAGTGAACGGCGCTCGCTTCGGCGAGGTTCGCACCGGCGATCGTCACCTGCGTGCCGCCCGCCTGAGGGCCGCCGCCGGGGCTGACGCCCGCCACGCTCGGCGGGGGCGGGCCGAAGGAAAGGCTGTGGGCGCCCCCCGCGGAGATGCCCGCCACTTTGCCGAGCCCTGCCACCGAGACGGGGACCGGGCTGTTCAGGTTCGAGCCGTTGCCGAGCTGGCCGTCGGGGTTGTAGCCCCACGCGAGCACCGTTCCGCCGCTGAGGATCGCGAGGCTGTGATGGGCGCCTGCCGCGATCGCGCTCACGCCACCGAGGCCCTGCACCGGGGTCGGCATGTTGCCGGCGCCGCCCGTCGAGCCGTTGCCTAGCTGGTCGGACCCGTTGCCGCCCCAGGCGAGCACTTCGCCGTCACCGAGCAGCGCCAGGCCGTGTTCGGCGCCCGCGGCCACTGCGGTCGCTCCGCTGAGCGACTGGACTTCGAGCGGCTCGTCGCTGTTGACGATTTCGATTTCTTCGAATTCACCTTCGCCGATGTTCTTCAGTTCCGCGGGCACGCCGAGCTGACTGGCGTTGTTGGCCCCCCAGGACATCACCTTGCCGCTGTTCAGCAGCGCCAGCCCAAATTCGCCACCCGCGGCGATCGCTTTGACGCCGCTCAGCCCTTTGACCGCGACCGGCACGTTGCTGTTGTTCTTGCGGCCGTTGCCAAGCTGGCCTTCGCCCCCCGCTCCCCATGACATCACGGTGCCGTTGTTCAGGAGCGCCAGCCCAAATTCGCCACCCGCGGCGATCGCTTTGACGCCGCTGAGGCCTTTGACAGCCGCGGGCGATGTGACCTTCGTGGTTTTGCCGTTGCCGAGCTGACCTTCTTCGTTGGCTCCCCATGCCAGCACCGTGCCGTTGGTCAACAACGCCAGGCTGAACTCCTTCCCCGCCGCAATCGCCGTCGTGCCCGGCAGCGTCGCGAAGTTCGAGATCGCCACCGGGACCTTGCTGCTCGCGGTGCTGCCGATCCCGAGCTGCCCTTCGTGGTTGTTGCCCCAGCCCATCATCGTGCCGTTGGCGAGCAGCGCGAGGCTGTGTTCGCCCCCGCCCGCGAGCGCGGTCACGGTGCTCAGTCCCTGTACCGCGACCGGGGTGCGGCTCAGCGTGGTCGAGCCGTTGCCGAGCTGTCCGGAGCCGTTGTAGCCCCAAGCTCCGGCGCTGAAGGAAGCGGCCGAGGCTGTCGTGGACAGGACCAGGACCAGGATCGCCGTCATGGCAAGCGCGATCAGCAATCGCGCGCTGCGCGGCCGGGCTACGCGGTGGCTGTACATCTCCCTCACTTTCACTCAAGCGCCTCCGTATGAAAGACATCCCCTCTGCGCTTGGCTGTGAATACGGTACCTGTCTTGCGCAGCGCAGTCCAGTTGTGTGCTGCAATACCGCGATGCGAGTGCATGGAGGCAATCGTGTGTCGAGGCTCCGCCGCGTGCTCGCGGCCGGACGCACGAGGCTGCTCGGGGCAACCGCGGCCGTGCTCGCGGCCTCGGTTGCACTGTGCGCGGGAGCCGCCGTCGCCGTTGATGTCAAGCCACGCGGCGGCCCGCGGCGGCCGCCCTCGGCGAAGGCCGCACGCACGACCCTCGTGCAGAGCACGCTGATCGTGCCGAAAGGCAACGAAGCCGGCCCCTTCAACGCGTCGCGCAAGCTGGCGCTGCCCTCGGGCTGGAGCGGTGAAGTCTGGGCGCGCGTGAGCGGCGCGCGATTCGAGGCGTGGACGCCGCAGGGTCAGCTGCTCGTCAGCGCCTCGGGCTCGGGACAGGTGCTCGCGCTGACGCCCGCCGCGGGCGGCGGCGCGGCCGCTCAGAAAACGCTGATCTCGGGGCTGACCGCGCCGCAGGGACTCGCCTTCGACACGGTCGAAGGAGTGCAGTACCTATATGTCGCCGAGTCCAACCAGATCGACCGGTACGTCTGGGGCAGCGGCGGGACCTTGGGGGCGCGCACCGTGCTCGTCAAAGGGCTGCCGGACGAAAGCAAATCCGGCGATGACGTGCACCATGTCAAGAGCCTCGCGGTCGGCCCCGACCACACGATCTATGTGACGGTGGGCAGCGCCTCAAACGCCACACCCGACGAACCCGGCGAATCGCCGCCGCGCGGCACGATCGTCTCCTTCCACCCCGATGGCACTCACATGCAGGTGTTCGCGAGCGGCGTGCGCAACGGCGAGGGCCTGTCGTTCGCGCCCGACGGCACGCTGTGGACCGCGGTCAACCAACGCGACGAAGTCCCCTATCCATTCCATCGCGCCTACGGGGAATTCTCAGACGCCTATGGCCATGTGATCGCACAGTACGTCGACGAGCACCCGCCCGACGAGATAGCGCGGCTGACCGCCGGGCGCAACCTGGGCTGGCCCTACTGCGATCCGGACCCCGACTCCAAACCAGGCGACCCCCGGGCGAAGCCGAAGTTCCTGGCGATGAGATTCGACGACGACGCGCAGACGAACGCGGGCGGCAGCGTGCTCGACTGCTCGACGCTCGCGCCGATCGAGCTGGGCATCCCCGCCCACAGCGCGCCGCTCGGTCTGAACTTCCTGGAGGGCTCCGCGATCGCGGGTCACTTCTCGCACGGCGCCGCGCTGGCGGTGCACGGGTCGTGGGATCGCACCCCGCCTCGCCAGCCCGGCGTGCTGTGGCTGCCCTGGAAGAAGGGCAAGGCCACGCTCGGCAAGGCGACCACGATGATCGAAGGCTTTCAGGAACCCTCCGGCTCGCGCTGGGGACGCCCGGTCGACGCGATCGCGGGACCCGACGGCTCGCTGTACGTGACCGACGACAGCGCGGGCGCCGTCTACCGAGTCGGTCCCGCCGTCGGCAAATAGGGCCGGCCGCACGGCGCGCCGCCAACCCGGCCGCGCGTTACCGGGCGAGGCCCAGTGCGGAGACCGCCGCGACGTACAGTGCCGCCTGCGTGCGCGCGATCGCGGCGACCGCCTGCTCGGGCGCCAGCAGTTCGGGGTGGTGCAGCGGGCGTGAGCTGAAGCCCGGGGCGCCGTCGAGCCCGACGAAGGCCATCCCCAGCGGCGCCAGCTCGCCGAAGAAAGCGAAGTCGTCGGCGCCGCAGGAGCGCCAGGGCGCCGCCGCGACGAGCCCGGCCTGGGGGAGCAGCACGCGTCCGCGCGCCGCGATCCGCTCGTCGTTCTGAAGC
This sequence comes from Solirubrobacteraceae bacterium, assembly GCA_036267655.1. Taxonomy (GTDB): domain Bacteria; phylum Actinomycetota; class Thermoleophilia; order Solirubrobacterales; family Solirubrobacteraceae; genus Palsa-744. The sequence goes on along the minus strand of DATAVP010000026.1, from coordinate 153,224 downwards.
GGGGGCTCGCCGGGGATCAGCTCGACGCTGGCGCGGCACCCGTGCGCCGCGGCGACTCCCTGCACCGTCTCGCCGAGGAGCACTCGCAGCGTCTCGCGGTCCTGCGGGCGATGCGCGCGCAGCGAGGCTCGCGCGCGGGCGTGAGCGGGGATCACGTTCTCGGCACTGCCGCCCTCGAGCACGACGACGTTGATCGTCGCCGCCTGCATCGGGTCGATCCGCCGCGCGCTCTGCGCGTGCAGGGCAACCACGATCTGCGCGAGCGCCAGGATCGGATCGCGGCCTTCGTGAGGGTATGCCGCGTGCGAGGGCTCGCCCTCGACCAGGATCTCGGCCGAGTCGTGCCCGGCGTTGACCGTGCCCGGGTCCAGCGCCACCGATCCCCAGGTCAACCCGGGGTGGATGTGCGCGGCGAGCACCGCCGCCGGTTCGATCGACGCGAGCTCGCCCGATGCGAGCTCCCGCGCGCCCGAGGGATAGCTCTCCTCGCTGGGCTGGAAGACCGCCAGCAGCGGCGCGGGCAGGTTCTCTCCGAGCCCGTGCGCGGCACGCGCGAGCGCGACGAGCGCGGCCATGTGGATGTCGTGCCCGCAGGCGTGCATCGTCGCCCCGGTGGCGCTGAACGGCGCGCCGGTGCGCTCGCGGATCGGCAGCCCGTCGAGCTCGGCGCGCAGCGCCACCGGCGCACTCCTCGAGGAGCCGATGCGAGCCAGCAGGCCGGTCCCGGCCGCGGTGCTGGCGACGACCGGCAGTCGCTCCGCCACGATCGCAGCCGTCCGGTGCTCCTCGTGGGAGGGCTCGGCCGCGGCGTGCAGCCTGCGCCGCAGCGCCACGGCCGCCTCCAGCTCGGGCTCGAGCGCGGCCAACAGGCGCGCGAGCAGTGGGTCAGTAGACGGCTGCATAGCGCCCGTAGAGCTCCGCGTCCTCGATCCCGTCAGCTGCCTCCAGCTCACCACGCTTGACCGCCAGGTATGCCTCGTACATGAGCGGCGAGAGCCACCCGCGGGCGGTCTGGTCGGCGCTCAGCGCCTGCAGAGCCTGCGTCAGCGAGCCGGGCAGCGCGCCGAGCCCGTACCGATCGGCCTCATGGGCGGCGACACGGGTCGGATCCTCGGTCATCACCGGCGCGGGGTCGAGCCTCACCCGCACGCCCTCCAAGCCCGCGAGCACGATCGCGCCGAGCGCGAGGTAGGGGTTCGCGGCGGCGTCCGCCGCGCGATACTCGAGCCGCAGCTGCTCGCCGGGCTCGCCCGCGGCCGGGAGCAGCGGCGGGATCCGCAGCAGCGTTTCGCGGTTCTGCTGTCCGAGACAGACCGCGCCCGCGCTCCAGCGATGTGGCGCGAGCCGCGCGGCCGACACGGGGCTCGGCGCGGTCAGGGCCGTGAGCGCCGCGGCGTGGCGCAGCACGCCGGCGGCAAAGCGCCCTCCGAGCTCGCTCAGACCCGCGGGGCGCGCCGGGTCGTACAGGGCGGGGCGCCCGTCGCGATCGTGCAGGCTCAGATGGATGTGCACACCGTTGCCGGCCTCGCTCGGATCGAGCAGCGGCGTGAAGCTCGCGCGGCGCCCTTCGCGCCGGGCCGTCTCGCGAACGACCTCGCGCAGCACGACCGCGCGGTCGGCCGCGGCCAGCCCCTCGGCCGCGGCGACCGGGATCTCGAACTGATGCGAGGCGTACTCGGGCATGAACCGCTCGGGCGCGACCTCGGCCTGCTCGAGCGCCGCCATCACCCGCTCGGGAAACGCCCCCGCGAGACGCTGAGCCTCGAGCGAGAAGGGCAGCGCCGCGGGCGCCGCCGAGGCGGGATCGTCCATCGCGGCCGAGCCCGCCAGCAACTGGAACTCGTGCTCGAAGGAGGCCGTAACGCGCAGGCCCAGCTCGGCCTCGAGCCGGCGCAGCGCCTCGCGCAGGAAGCTCCGCGGACAGCACTGCCAGGGCCGCCCGTCGATCTCGGCGATGTCGCAGAGGACGAACGACAGCGCGCTGTCCTCGGTGCGCTCGGCCTCCACTCGAACGTGGGTCTCCAGGTCGGGCAGCAGGCGCAGGTCGCCGGTCGAGCCGAACGGGTTTGGCTCTGCGAGCGTCCCGGCCGGGGTGAGCGCGTTGTTCGCGGGCACCCAGCCGACGCCGAGCTCGGCGTTGACCGAGAGACGATCGCTCGGCAGCGATCGTCCACGGACGATCGCGCCGAGGTCGCAGCAGACCAGCGCGACCAGCTCGTAGTCGTTCATGGCGAGGGCGCCACGATCAGCGTGCCGTTGTCCCAGGCGCCCTCGCGCAGGCCCACGCGCTCGGCGGCGGCGCGCACCGTGACGGCATCCTCGCGCGCCGACACCACGATCAAGCCGCCGGGGGCCATGTCCGGGCGCGCGAGCGCTCGCGCGAGGCGCTCGCTCGGCTGCAGGTGCACGCCGCCGCTCCCGAGCGAGGGGTAGGTGTCGGCTACGCCGTAAAGCGCTCCGCCCGGACCCTGTGTGCGGCCAAACACGCAGACGAAATGGCCCACGTCCCAATCGGCCGGCGGTCCGTGGTCGCAGCCGTCGAGCAGGAAGTCCAGCAGCTGATCGATTCGGGGCGAGGCGCCCCACAGGTGGCGTGTGGCGAGGTTCGCGATCAGCGCCACCGGGCGCGGCAGCTCGGCGGCCGCGTCGAACAGCCCGTCGAGCGCCGTCGCGGACCAGGGGCCGCTGTAGGGGAGCGTCGCGAGGCCGCCGTCGGAGAGCTCGGCGATCGCGCTCAATACGCCAACGCAGTTGGTGCCCGAGACGGATGCGTCATCGATCATCGGCGGCACAATGCGGTAGTCGCGCCGTCCGCGTTCGCCGTGGGGCAGCGCGCTCGTGTCCGGCACGCGCGAGACGAGGCTGCCCGCGGCGAGCGCCACGGCGTCCTGGTCGAGCGGTGCCCCGCCCCGCTGCTCATAGCCCGCGGCGTGCAGAGCCAGGGCGCCGCAGAAGGCGCCGCACAGATCGTCGCGCTGGGGCAGCTCCCGAGCGTGGCGCGCCAGCAGCGCCCGCGCGCCCCTCAGCAGCTTCAGCTCGAGCGTCGATGCGGTCTGCTCCATCGAGCGCAATCTACTGCGCCGAAGGGGTCCCGCCGATCGCGTCGCCCAGCCAGCGCCTGCGCTTGCGCAGACGTTCCCAGCGCGCCTGCGAGCGCGCCAGCTTCGCGCTGCCCGCCCGATAGCGCCGCCGCGCCCAGGGCGAGTTCGGCGAGCCGAGCCGAATCGCGCCGATGAGCGAGACCGGCGGCAGGAACACGCCGATCAGCCCCAGCAGCGGCTTACCCTTGAAGATCGCCAGTGCCGCGAGCAGCACGTCGATCAGCACCGCCGCGACCAGCGAGGAGATCGAGCCTTCCTGGTTGCTGAGGTCGAAGGGGGCGAGGCCGAGCACGATCATCCCGCCCAGCAGCGTGGCCACCACGACGGCGTCGAGCGAGATGCGACCCTGCTCGGACCAGTAGACGTCTTCCAGGCGCACCCACAGCGCGAACTCGTCGAGCGTCAGACCCGCGCCGATGCCGAACGCGGCCGCGAGCATCTCGGCCCACGGGCTGAGGGGCGCCAGCGCGAAGTTCAGAAAGCCGCTGCTCATCATCAGGCAGATGCCCCACACGAGGTGGTGCAGGTGCAGACCGCTCTTCGTCTCGACGCTACCCGGCCACCAGGAGAATTTTGGGCTGCGGATCATGCGGGCGCTCGTGCGGATGAACAGGAACGCCAGCAGGAACGCGCCCAGCAGCACGAAGCCCGACCGCTGGCCGCGATCGTCGAGGAAGTGCTGGGAGATTTCGAAGTCGAGTTCCGTCGCCGCGAGCATCGCCGGGACACTAACGTGGCGCCACGACCCTACGATCGTCGGCGCTCGACCCGCTCGCCGGGCACTCGTCCATTCGAGCTAAGGAAACCGGCCGGCGCTGCCGATGATGGCTGCGTGACCGCTATAAGCCGCACGCTCGCCGTACCGCCGCGCCGCCCCCTTGCCTCGCCGCGCACCCGCTCCGGCGCATCGCTCTTCGGCGCCCTCGTATTCGCACTCGCGATGCTTGCGCTACTTGCACCGAGCGCCGACGCGGTGCTCAATGAAGGCTTCGGCTTCCAGCTTCGCGAAGATGCGACGATCAAAGCCGAACCGCTGCAGTATCACGGCGGTCCGGTGCTGCACTCCTCCGACGCCTACACGATCTACTGGGACCCCACCGGGACCTACCGTGGGGACTGGAAGCGCCTGATCAACCAGTACTTCCAGAACGTGGGCACCGACAGCGGCTCGCTGGGCAACGTGTTCGCGCTCAACAGCCAATACGGGGACGCGAGCGGTGGCGCCTCGAACCAGTCGACCTTCCGTGGCGGTTACACCGACGAAGATCCGTACCCGACCACGGGCAACTGCTCGGAATCCTCGTCGATCGCCTGCCTCACCGACGCCCAGATCCGCACCGAGTTGCAGCACGTGATCGCCTCCGGCGCGCTCCCCGGCGCGACCGGCCCTGCCGTCTACTACGTGCTCACGCCGCCAGAAGTGATCGTCTGCACGGATGCAGGCGGCAACGGCAACTGCTCGAACTCGACCGGCAGCCCGCCGGACGGGATCTGCGGCTATCACTCGGCGATCGGCGCAGGTGGCTCCAACCCGGTGATCTACGCGGTGCAGCCGTGGGTCGCGGGCAAAGCGGGGCTGATCATCGAATCTGAAAATCCCACCAAAACCTCAGGCTTCACGCCCGAAGATCTTGCCTGTCAGGCCGGCACAGAACCGCTGGAGGAGCCAAACCAGCTCGAAGGGCTCAACCCGTTCGGCAACTACGCCGAGGGCTTGGCCGACGTGATTATCGGCGACCTCGCCGTGGAGCAGAGCAACATCGTCGTCGACCCGCTGCTCAACGGCTGGTACCAGACCGCGACCGACGCCGAGCAGGGCGACATGTGCCAGAGGAACTTCGGCAGCCCGCCCGAAACCCCGCCGACACCGAACGCGCTCACGCACGCGGCGAATCTCTCCAACGAGACAATCAATGGCGCGAGCTACTACATCCCGTGGGCCTTCAACAGCACCGGGCTCACGACCGGCCGCGGCTTTGAATGCTGGTCCGGGGACAGCTTCGAACCGTACTTCACCGCCCCCAACCCGGTGAACACGGGCGACGTGGTCGCGTTCGACGCAACCGAGTCGAACATCACGCTGCTGGCCAGCGCCAAGGGCCTCCCGGCCGACGAGCCCTATGTCGTCCCGAGCTACAAGTGGGAATTCGGCGACGGCACCGAGGTCTCGGGCAGCAAAGACGCCAGCGTGTTCCACTCCTACACTTACGGCGGCGAATACGAAGTCACACTGACCGTGACCGACAGCGGCCGCAACTCTGACAGCTTCTCCGAAGTGATCACGGTGGACGGGCCTGCGCCCCCGGCTCCGCCCGCCCCTCCGACGCCTGCGCCCTCGACCCCGGCGACGCCCGCCGCGACCCCGGCGCCTCCGGTGAGCCCGGCTGCCGCGGCCAAGCCCACCGCGACGCAGACGGCCGTCTCGCACAGCCTCTCCTCGGTGCTGAAGGGCGGTCTCGTCGTCCACTACTCCGTCAACGAACAGGTCGCCGGCCGCTTCGAGGTGCTGCTCGCCCGCTCGATCGCGAAGAAGATCGGCCTGCACGGTCCCGCGGCCACCGGCCTTGCGAAAGGCAGCCCCGCGCAGATCGTGATCGCGAAAGCGATCCTGGTCACGACCAAGGGCGGCCACAGCAGCTACAAGATCAAGTTCAGCAAGGCGACCGCCGCGCACCTGCGCAAGCTGCACAAGGTCTCGCTGATGATCCGCATGGTCGTGCACAACGCCGCGAGCCCCGTCGCCACGACCGTGCTGAGCACGGTCAACCTCGCGCACTAGCGCGCCGCGCCCGCTCAGTGTTCCCGCGCCTCAGTGTTCGGGCGGTTCGCCGCGCCTGGCTTTCGCCTTCGTGCTGAACACGTAGCGCCACAGCAGGAACAGCACCACGTAGCCGACCACGAGCGAGACGGCCGAGAGGATCGCGATCGCCGTGCCGGTGCCGCCCTTTTCGATCGCCGCTTCGCCGCCGAGCGCGAGCGGGACGAGCGCGAGCATCAGAGCCCGGGCCAGTGGCGCGTGACGTAGCCCGAGTTGTCCACGCCCTTGACCTGCCAGCGCGAGGCATACACGCCGCTACGCCCGGCCGTGTTGTACATCACCCCGTTCACGTACATGTAGACATGGCCCGCCGCGGCCTCGATCGTGATGTAGCGGCCCGGCCCCGGCGCGCCCCAGCTCTCCAGTTCACCCGAGGTCTCGGGCGCGCTCAGCAGCCCGCCCGCCGCGAGCGCGTAGCTGACCGAGCCCGAGCAGTCGTAGGCGTTGTCCACGAACGAGCCGTGCCCGCCGCCGAACACATAGGGGAAGTCGGTGATCGCGTTCGCGCCCGCGATCACGCGTTGGACCGCTTCGGGCACCGTGGGCGGGATCGGGATCGTGCCGTTGCCGCCCACCGAGTTCCCGCCCGCGACCGGTGTCAGCCGCTGCTGCTGAGCTTGCTTTGCCGTCCGTTCGACGGCCTGCATCTGCGCGAGCTCGTGCTTGACTTCCGCGTCGGAGGGCGCGCCCGCCGCGACGACTTGTTCACCCGCCTTCGACGGCGTCGAGGCGGCTTTGTGCTGGACCGTCGCCGGTGCCGGGAAGCTGTTTGCTTCCTCGGGGTCCGCCGCCTCCGACACGTTCAGGCGCTGTCCGCCACCCCGCCCATCGGCGCTGCGCGTCGCCGCGTGCGCTGCGCCCGCTGCGGGCTGCTTCCCTCGGGCGCCCGCCGAGGCCGAGGCCTTGCTTGCGGGCCGCTTCAGAGCCGCCGCCGATGCGTGGGCGTGACGATCGCTGCCGCCCGCGAGCAGCACGATTGCGAGCACCACCGCACCCGCCACCACGCCGGCTACGAGCAGCGAATAGCGGGGCAGCTTCCCGCCCGGCATCCGAGCTGCCTCTGCCTGGCCCGTGTCGGTCATTCCTGCAAGGCTAGCGAGCGCCTTACGACGACGCGCCCGCTACCCTTTCATGTGATTCGCGGGCCAAGGACGAGCCCACATGCAGCCCGCCAAGGCAGGCTGGCGTGGATTTGCGCTCAGCTAACCTGCACCGATGCCCGACGAGGCCACCGCCGTAGACCTACACGCCCGCAACATCGACGCCCGCAACATCGCCTCCACCGTGCACCTGCGGCCGCACATCCGGCTGCTGCACGGCCTGCGCAAGCCCGCCAACTGGCTCCAGCTCGTGCGCTTCGGGCTCGTCGGCGGCGCCGGCTTCGTCGTCAACGTCGCCGTCTATGCCCTGCTGGTCCACGGTGCGGGCTTCGAGTACCGCGTCGCCTCGGTTGCCGCCTGGCTCGTCGCGGTGCTCAACAACTTCGTGCTCAACCGCCATTGGACGTTCGACGCCCGTGAGGGCCGCGCCCATCACCAGGCGATGCGCTTCCTGCTCGTGAGCCTCGCCGCCGAGGTCGTGAGCCTGCTGCTGCTGACGCTGTTCGTCGAGTCTGCGCACCTCGCGAAGGTGCCGGCTCAGGCGCTCGCGGTCGCCGCCTCGATGCCCTTCAACTTCATCGGCAACAAGCTCTGGACGTTTCGTTCAGAGGCCGAGCGCCGCGCCGTCCCGAGGGCCTGAGACGCCCCGGCGGGCTGCTCCGGCCTACCTATACTCTGGCCTTTCCCTCTCTCGGAGGACTTCTGTGCAGGAGATGGTGATCTACGGCGTCAGCTTCGACATGGTTGGCAAGCAGCCGATCGTGCTTCTGAAGACGGTCGAGGGCAACAAGTTCCTGCCCATTTGGATCGGTCATCCCGAGGCGGCCTCGATCCTGATGAAGCTGCAGGGCGCCGGCACGCCTCGCCCGATGACTCACGACCTGTTGTGCGACATCCTCGGCGAGCTCGAGGTCAAGTGCACGCAGGTGTCGGTCACCGAGCTGCGCGAGAACACCTTCTTTGCCTCGATCACCCTGCAGGTCGCCGGGCGCGAGCTCGAGATCGACTCGCGTCCCAGCGACGCGATCGCCCTCGCCGTGCGCTGCGGCGCCCCGATCTTCGCCGCCGAGGAGGTCATCGCCGAGTCCGCGATCGAGTTCGAGCACGACGTCGAGGAGTCCGAGGACGTCGTCGAGAAGTTCAAGGAGTTCTTGGACGAGGTAAGTCCGGAGGACTTCGCCGCCGGCGATTCCTAGGCCGCGGGCCTCAGCCCTCCTCCAGCGCCAAATCCACAATCCGCTCCAACAGCTCCCGCGGCGCGACCGAGGGCCGCTCCGCGATCGCCTGGTGGTAGATCACGGTCGCGGGCGTCAACGCGGGCAGCGTGTTCACCTCGATCACGATGATGTCGCCGCTGTCGCGGTGCATGAACGCGTCGATTCGCGCGTAGCCCGCGAGTCTCAACGCCGCGGCGACCCGCTCGACGTGCGCGCGCGCCCGCACGACCGCCTCCGGCTGCACCCGCCCCGCCGGTGGGGCGGGCGGCGGAGTCAGGTTGATGCCGGTCCCGCTCATGAACTTCTCCTGCACCGACAGGACCTTGTGCTCGGCGACCGTGATGCTCGGGTTCAGCGCCCGCATCTCGCCCTCGCGACCGAGCACCCCCACCGTCACCTCGACCCAGCCGGTGTCGTGCTCGCCGCCCCAGCTCAGGCCCGAGCGTTCGTCGGGACCCGCGTCCTGCGCTTCGATCTCGTCCGTCTCGATGAACTCCTCGAACAGCAGCGAGCGCTGCGGCACGATCGGCATCTCGATCGCCTGGTCGTCCGGCAGGCTGCGAAAGCCGCGGCCGTCGAGCTCGCTCGCCCCCGAGGCGTTCGCCTCCAGGTAGCGGCGCAGCTCGCTCGGGTCCGCGAGCCTGAGAATCCCCGCCGAGCAGCCGTCCTGCGCCGGCTTGACGATCACGTCGCTGGTGCCGCAGGCCACCACCACCGCCTCCCAGATGCCCGCCGCCGCGCGCTCCAGCTCGCCGTTCTCCGGCACGCTCACCTGCGCGCGATGCGCCGTTGAGATGTGCGGGTCTGCCAGCGCCGCGACCGCCTCGCCGGTCGCGGCCTTGTCCATGCACAGGCGCGAGGCGTGCGGCCCCGAGCCGTTGTAGCGGACCCCGCGCTCGTCGAGCATCGCCTGCAGCGTCCCGTCCTCGCCCATCCCGCCGTGCAGCGCGATGAACAGCAGCTCGCTCTCCCGAAGGAACTCCTGCAGCCCCAGCTTCACCGGCGCCTGCACCGGATGGCTCACGTCCTGCGGACCCAGCCCCAGACGCGCGTGGATCCGCTGCGCCAGACGCCCGCGCAGCTCCTCCTGCGCCGCCGCGTTCTCACAGACCTCCACGATTTCCTCGACCGAGTGGTGAAGCGCCGCCGAGTAGGGCAGGCGCCAGACCGTCTCGGTTCCGTCCAGCAGATACGGCGAGGGCTCGTAGCGCTCTGACTCCTGCAGCTTCAGCCACACGTTCAGGCCGCTCATCACCGACACCTGCCGCTCCGCGGTGGCGCCCCCGAACAGCACCGGCAGCCGCCTGCGCTCGCCGCCGGCCGCCGGCTCGCGGCGTGCGGGCCATGCCAGGCTGTTGCGGCGCGCCGCCGAGCGCGCCACGTGGCGCAGCAGGTCCGAATGGCTCATCCCGATCTGGGCCGCCTGCACGAACAGGAAGCTCGTCTGCTCCATGCCGCTGATCGGGTTCACGTCCGAGATCGCGAACGAGCCGTCCGCCATCCGCCAGCCGTCGATCCGCGCGAAGTCGCGCAGCCCCAGCGTCGCGAACACCTGCTCCGCCAGCTGCTGGACCCGCTCGATCTCCTGCTCCGGGAAGCGCGGCGGGCAGTAGTAGTGGACTTTGTCGCTGTAGCGGTACTTGCGCTCGAAGTCCAAGTAGTCGCCCTCGCCCTGGAGCTTTCGCAGCTCGACCTCCGTCGGCATCAGCGCCACCGGACCCGACGGGCCCTCGAGCACCACCGTCGTGCACTCTGTCCCGATCACCCGCGGTTGGATCAGCACCCGGTCGTGGCGCTCGAGCACGTCATCCAGGCGCTCGCGCGCCTGCCGCCGGTCCAGGCACACGTGCACGTCGATGCTCGAACCCGACTGCGCAGGCTTCAGCACCAGCGCCTGCTCCCGCGGGAACGCCTCCGCCAACAGCTCGGCCCGTTCGCGCTCGTCGTGCTCGCGCGTGACCAGCACCGAGGGGACCGCCGGAATCCCCGCCGCTCTCAGCGCCTCCTTGCAGCGGAACTTGTCGAACGCCACCGCGCACTGCTCCGGGCCGCTGCCTACGTAGGGGACGCCGGCCTGCTCCAGCAGCGCCTGCAGCCGACCGTCCTCGCCGAACTCTCCGTGGATCGCCGGGAACACCAGGTCCACCGCTCCCAGCTGCGCCGGCAGCGACTCGCGGTCCAAGCGCGAGCCCGCGTCCGAGCCCGACTCCGCCAGCTTGTAGTCGAAGTCCGAGGTCGTGTTGCAGTACAGCAGCCCCTTCGCGATCGAGAAGGCCCTGCCGCGCGAGTCGAAGTAGATCAGCGCCTTCAGCTCCGCGCCGATGCCGCCCACGTAGTCGGCGATCGTGCGCGCCGAGTTCAGCGAGATGCCGCGCTCCTCCGAGGGACCGCCCAGCACGATCGCGATGCTCGGCGGCCTATCGCCCACGAGACGGCTCACCCATCATCGGCCTGGACCGTCCGAGCGCGTGCGACATCCCCGATCGGCCTACTGCTGGTAATCGGCGAGAAAGCGTTTCAGGCGCCCGAAGGCTTCTTCCAGTTCCTCGACGTGGGGCAGCGTCACCATGCGGAAGTGATCCGTGCTCGGCAGGTTGAACGCCGTCCCGTGCACCAGCAGCATCTTCTCCTGTTTCAGCAGGTCCAGCACCAGCCGCTGGTCGTCCTTGATCCCGTACACCTCCGGGTCCAGGCGCGCGAACGCGTAGACCGCCCCGCGCGGCTGCACGCAGGAGACTCCCGGGATCTCGTTCAGCATCTGAAACGCGCAGTCGCGCTGCGCGTGCAGGCGCCCGCCCGGCGCCACCAGCGCCTCGATACTCTGATAGCCGCCGAGCGCCGTCTGGATCGCGTGCTGGGCCGGGACGTTCGGGCACATCCGCATGTTCGTCAGCAGATCCAGCCCCTGCAGCAGGCTCGAGGCGCGCACCTTCGGTCCCGACACCGCCAGCCAGCCCGAGCGAAAGCCCGCCACGCGGTAGGTCTTCGACAGGCCGCTGAACGTGAAGCACAGCACGTCGCTCGCCAGCGAGGAGATCGCGATGTGCTCCGCGTCGTCGTAGACGATCTTGTCGTAGATCTCATCCGCGCAGACCACCAGCGAGTGCTCGCGCGCGAGCTGAAGGATCCCTTCCAGCACCGGCTTCGAGTAGACCGCGCCGGTCGGGTTGTTCGGGTTGATCACCACCACCGCCTTCGTGCGCTCGGTGATCTTCGCGCGCATGTCCTCCAGATCCGGCGCCCAGTCCTCGCTCTCCTCGCAGCGGTAGTGCACCGCGCTGCCGCGAGCCACCTGCGTCGCCGCCGTCCACAGCGGGTAGTCCGGCGAGGGCACAAGCACCTCGTCGCCCTCGTCCAACAGCGCCTGCAGCGCCACCTGGATCAGCTCCGAGACGCCATTGCCCAGGTACACGTCCTCGACGTTCACGCCGCGCGTGCCCTTCGCCTCGTAGTACTGCACCACCGCCCGGCGCGCCGTCAACAGGCCCTTCGAGTCGCTGTAGCCCTGGGAGGTCGGCAGCGCGCGGATCACGTCCAGCAGGATGTCGTTCGGCGCGTCGAAGCCGAACAGCGCCGGGTTGCCGACGTTCAGGTGCAGGATCTGGTGGCCCTCCTCCTCCAGCCGCAGCGCCTCCGTCAGCACGGGGCCGCGGATGTCGTAGGCGACACCGTTCAGCTTGCTCGAATGGACGTAGCGAGTTGGTTGCATCTGCGTGGAATGCATCTCGATTAATTGATGCCGACGGAGCGAGTGCGCGGTCAGTGGCGGGTGAAGATCCGCTGCACCCGCGGGCCGACCCTGACCATCAACTCGTAGGGTATCGTCCCGATCTTCGCCGCCAGCTCCTCCGGTGAGACCAGCCAGTCGCCGTAGCGGCCCAGGATCAGGACGTCCGAGCCGACGCGCGCGTCCTCGCAGCCCGACAGGTCCACGGTCATCGAGTCCATCGAGACGCGGCCCAGGATCGGGCAGCGCACGCCCGCCACGATCACGTGGCCCACGTTCGAGAAGGCCCTTGGCACGCAGTCGTGGTAGCCCGCCGGGATCACGCCCACCCGCGCTCCGCCCGCCGGCACGCGGTAGCTGCCGCCGTAGCCGATCCGATCGCCCTCGCTCAGCTCGAGCACCTCCACGATCCGGCTCACCAGGCCGAACGCGGGCACCAGCTCCGCCTGCTCCGCCGTCGCGGGCGAGGGGTGCACGCCGTGCAGCCCCAGTCCGATCCGAACCATGTCGAAGTGGCTCTCCGGCAGCCGGATAGTCGCCGCGGTCGCCGCCGCGTGGGCGATCGCCCCGCGCACGCCTGCCTGCTCCGCGGCCTCGAGCACCCCTTCGAACGCCGCGAGCTGCGAGCGCGTGAACTCGTCTTCGGAGGGTTCGTCCGCGCAGGCCAGGTGGGTCATGATGCCCTCGACTCGCACGTGCTCGCTGCCGTGCAGCAGCGCGATCACCTCGCTCGCGCGCTCGGGCGAGAAGCCCGTGCGGTGCATGCCCGAGTCCACCTTCACGTGCACCGCCGGCGGGCGCTCTGCCTGGCGCGCCAGCTCGAGCACCCCGTCGAGCATCTCCTGCGAGTAGATCACCGGCGTCAGCTCGTGTCGCAGCATCTCCCGCAGGTCGCGCGCCGTGCCCAGCATCACCAGGATCGGCGCGCTCACGCCCGCGCGACGCAGCGCCACGCCCTCGTCGGCGTTCGAGACCGCCAGGTAGTCGACCCCCGCATCCTGCAGGCACGCCGCCATCTCTGCCGAGTCCGTGCCGTAGCCGAGCGCCTTGATCACCGCCAGCACCCGCACGTTCGGACCGACGATTCGCCGGAAGGTGGAGACGTTCTGCTCGATCGCCGCGAGGTCCAGATACAGGCGCGTCGGCGCCATCGCCCCGATCAGCTCTGCCGCCAGCTCGCCGAGCGCCGCCGTGCGCGGCGACTGCACCAGCGCCACGTCGCCCGCCCCGAGCGCCTCCAGCAGTCGCGCGCGCAGCTCGCCGCCGCTCTTGAACAGGTGCACCGGCACGCCGCTGCCCTCGCGCGCGCCCGCCGCCTGCGCCAGCGCCTCCGGGAGCGGTCCCCGCAACGCATAGACCCCGTCCACGCGCTCGGCGCCCAGGGCGTGGGCCAGCTCCCGCACCGTGTCCTCGTCCACGAGCTCCAGGCGCTCGGCCAGCACCACCACCATCTGCCCGCCCGCGCCCGCCGCCCGCCGCGCTGCTCGCACGCCCGCGCCGAGCGCGATCGGGTCCGGCGTCGCCACGTCGCGGATCAGCGTCACGCCCGAGGGCGAGCGCCAGGTCTCCATCCGCGTCGCGCTCGGCACGTAGTCCTGCACCGCCGCGATCAGCTCCGCCGTCGGCACGCCCAGCAGCGATGCCGCGCCCATCGCCAGCTCCACGTCCGACAGGATCTCCTCCGAGGGCGTGTGCACCGTCAGCCGCGTCGACGCCGTCGCGTTCTCAACCGGCCCCCGGGCGTGAGGGGGAAAGTCGACGCCGACCTCCAGGCCGTCCTGCACCGGCCGCGCCTGGCGGAAGCTCGGCAGCTCCATGCCCTCGCCTCGCACCAGCCGTCGCGGAATCTCGAAGCGTTCCGTCGCCCCGCGGATCTCCTCGTCGTCCTCGCCCAGCAGCAGCCAGCCGCTCTCCGGCAGCTCGCCGCAGCACTCCAGAAGCTCGCGCGCCTGGTGCTCGCGGTCCTCGAAGTTCGAGCGCCAGCGAGCGCCCAGGTTCGTCATCACGACGTGGTCCGGTTTCACCATCTTCGCCAGCACCGCCATCTCGCCCGGCTCCGTCGCCGCCAGCTCGAGGATCGCCGTCTCGCAGTCGCGCGGAGCGCCCAGCAGCGCCAGCGGCACGCCCAGCTTGCTGTTGTAGCTGCCCGGGCTCGCGTACACCCGGCGTCCGTCCGCCAGCAGGTGCGCCAGCGCGTCCTTCGTGATCGTCTTGCCGTTGCTGCCCACCACCGCCACGACGCGACCCTCGATCCGGGTGCGCCACCAGCTCGCCAGACGCTGTAGCGCCTTCAGCGGGTCGTCGACCTCGATCGCGCGGCCGCTCTGCACGTCGCGCTCGGCGCCCGCGCCCGTGCGCACCACCACGACCGCCGCCCCGTTCTCCAGCGCCTCCGCCGCGAAATCGTGGCCGTCCGCGCGCTCGCCCGCGATCGCGAAGAACGCGCTGCCGCGGTTGATCCGCCGCGAATGTGTGCTCAGATGGTGGATCGAGGCATCCGGCGCAGGCGCCCCGTTCAGCTCGGCGCCCGCCACGATGTCTCTGAAGATCGATCCCGCGAGCGGTTCCATTCGATCTGCCCTCGCTATCGTCCTGCTCGGCCGCCGCTCGGCCAGACCCGCAGCACGGTAGCGCACGTCTCCACGCCCACACGCCCGAATCCATGCACGGCACCTTCTTCGACATCGGCCTTGGCGCCGGACTCGCCGCAGCCTGTGGGCTGCGTCCGTTCCTGCCCGTGCTGCTGGCCGGTGCCTTGGCTTCCGGCAAGGCGCTCGACGTCAGCTTCGCGCACGACCCCTTCCGCTTCCTGCAGGACGACTGGTGGCTGCTCGTGGTCGTCGTCGTGCTCGTGCTCGCCTACGCGCTGCAACTGCTGCTCGGGCTCTCCGGAGTGCCCGAGTCCGGAGCCCGGCGGGAGCAACGCGCCGACCCGCTCGCCGCCTCGCTCACCGGCCTCGCCTTCGGCGGCGGCGCCGTGCTGTTCGCGGGCACGCTCGCCGCGCACGGCGAGGTCTGGTGGCCCGGCCTGATCGGCGGTCTTGCCGCCGTCGCGATCAGCCAGCGCGCCGTGCTGCCGCTGTTCGCGCGCGCCCGCGCGCGACTGCAGGACGGTGCCGCCAAACAGGCGCTCACCGTCTACCTCGACGCCGCCTCGCTGCTGCTCGCCGCGCTCGTCTCGCTGCTGCACCCGCTCGGCTACCTCGCGCTCGCGCTGCTCGTCTGGATGCTGTTGCGCACGCGTGCGCGCGGCGATGAAAAGTACGCCGGGCTGCGCGTCCTGCGTCGCTGATGGCGCTCGCCGGCGGCTCCAAGCCGCCAAAGCTCGTGCTCTGCGTGATCGACGCGATGGCGCCCGAGATGCTCGAGCGGGCCGTCGCCGCCGGAGTCGCGCCCGTGCTCGCGACCTTGATCGAACGCGGGCGCTACGTGCCCGACTGCGTCGCCGCCTTCCCTTCCGTCACGCCGGTCTGCGCCGCCTCGATCGTCACCGGCCTTGCCCAGGACGCCCATCGCGTGCCCGGCATGAACTGGTATGACCGCGAGGAGGCGCGCTACGTCGAATACGGATCGAGCTTCCGCTCCGCGCAGCGCTTCGGGATCGGCCGCCAGCTCACCGACACCGTCTACAACATGAACCGCGTCCACCTCGCCGCCGAGACGCTCACGCTGTTCGAGTCCCTCGACGACGCCGAGGTCCGCACCGCCGGGACCACCTACCTCATGTACCGCGGCCGCCACCGCCACGAGCCGCAACGCGACACCGCGCTCACGCGCGTGGCCTCGGCGCTGATGCGACATTCCGTGATGGGGCCGCGCGAGCTGTTCTACGCCGACATCTTCGCCTCGCAGCGCACCGGCTGCCGCTCCGGGCTGGGGATGCCCGGCGTGCGCGACCGCCACTCCGGCTGCGTCTCCAGCTACATGGTCGAACACGACCTGTTCGACTTCCTGCTGCTGTCGCTGCCCGACAACGACTGGCACTCCCACAAGCGCGGCCCCGACGCCCAACTGCAGTCGCTCGCCCAGGCCGATCTGCAGCTCGCGCGCGTGTGCGAGGCCGCCGGTGGTGTCGACGCCTTCCTGGCCGAGCACGCCGTGATCGCGATGGCCGACCACTCCCAGGCGCCGGTCACCGACACGATCGCCCTGCAGGACGAGCTCGCCGACCTCGGCGTGCTCGGGCCCGCCCGCGGCGCCGAGCGCGAGGACGCCCACATCGCCGTGTGCCCCTCCCAGCGCGCCGCGATGGTCTACGCGCTGCAGGAGTCCGAGCGCGACGCGATGCGTGCCTCCGTCGTCACCCGCGCGCTCGCGATCGAGGGTGTCGAGCACGTCATCTGGCTCGCCCGCGACGCCCACGACCGCCCCAGCGAGGGAATCATCGGCGGGCGCGGGCGCCGCGAGCTGCGCTTTCGACCCGGCGGTGAGCTGCGGGACCCGCGCGGCGCGCGCTGGAGCCTCGAAGGATCGCTCGAGACGATTGGCGGGCACGTCGAGGACGGGAGCCTGCACACCCCCGACTTCCCCGACGTGCTCGCGCGCGTGTGGGCCGCGCTCACCTGCCCCAACTCCGGCGAGGTGCTGCTCTCCTGCGTTCCCGGCTACGAGTTCCTCGACTGGGGCCGCCAGGCGCACGTCGGCGGCGGCAGCCACGGCTCGCTGCACGCCTCGGACTCGCTCGGGGCGCTCGTCTTCTGCGGCCTGGAGCTGCCCGAGCGGGACCCCGGCCAGTGGGCGATCCGCGACGTCGCCCCGCTCGTGCTCGAGCATTTCGGGCTCCGCCCCCAGGCCGCGGGCGCACCCGCCGTCTGAGTCCAGCGGCTCGGGCTCAAGCGGCTCGGCGTTACGCTCGCCGGATGTCGCGCCTGCTGATCGCGCTTACCTGCCTGTTCGGCTGCCTGCTGCCCGCCGCCGCGCTCGCCGCTCCCGAAGCCGGAGCGGGCGCGCTCGGCTCCGCGCCCAAGCCCGCGCAGCTCATCGCCGCGCCTAGTGGCGCGTCGAGCACGAGCGGCGCCGCGTCCTCCTCCTCCTCATCTTCATCGTCCTCGACCGACCCCAGCTCGCCGATCCCCGTGCCGCCCTCTGACACGCCGCCCGCCGGACGTCGGCTGTCCGCGAACCAGGTGCTCACGATCGCCGCGCGTCTCTCGAAGATGAGGAAGGTGCGCGCCGAATACCCCGGCTCCTACGGCGGCGCCTACCTCAAGCAGCCCTTCCACTGGCAGGTCAGCTACTTCTCCAAGAACGGCAAGAAGGAGATCGGTCAGGTCATCATCGACGACCTCTCCGGGCGCGTGCTCGAACAGTGGACCGGGTTCCAGGTCGCCTGGACCATGGCGCGCGGCTACAAGGGCGCCTTCGGCCGTCACGTCAACGCGCTCTACATCTGGCTGCCGCTCTGCCTACTGTTCCTGGCGCCCTTCATCGACTTCCGCCGACCGCTGCGGCTGCTGCACCTCGACCTGCTCGTGCTGCTGCTGTTCAGCGTCTCGCTCGCCTTCTTCAACCACGGCGAGATCTACCAGTCGGTGCCGCTCGCCTACCCGCCGCTCGTCTACCTGCTGCTGCGGATGCTTGCGCTCGTGCGCCGTCGGGGACGCAGACGCGGGCGTCGCCCCCGGCGCGAGCCCGGTCCGCTGCGGCTGCTCGTGCCCGTGCCCTGGCTCGCCCTCGGGGTCGTCTTCCTGATCGGCTTTCGGATCGCGCTCAACGTCGCCGACTCCAACGTGATCGACGTCGGCTATGCCGGCGTGATCGGCGCGCAGCGGATCGTCACCGACAAGCCGCTCTACGGGCACTACCCCTCCGACAACGAGCACGGCGACACCTACGGTCCCGTCAACTACGAGTCCTACGTCCCCTTCGAGCAGCTCTTCGGCTGGAATGGCACCTGGGACGATCTGCCCGCCGCCCACGCCGCCGCCATTGTCTTCGACCTGCTCGCGATCGCGCTGCTGTTCCTGATCGGCCGGCGCGTCCGCGGCCCCGGCCTCGGCGTCGCGCTCGCCTACGGATGGGCCGCCTTCCCCTTCACGCTCTATGCCCTGGAGAGCAACTCGAACGACACTCTCGTCGCCGTGCTCGTGCTCGCCGCCCTGCTCGCCGCCACCTATCGCGGCAAGCTCGCCCCCGCCGCCCGCGGTGGCTTCGCCGCGCTCGCCGGGCTCACCAAGTTCGCCCCGCTCGCGCTGGCCCCGATCTTCGCCACGCATGGGTTGTGGGAGCTCGGCCTGCGCGCGCGGCTGCGCTCGCTCGCCACTTTCCTCATCGCCTTCGCCGCGATCGCCGCGATCGCCTCCATCCCCGCGCTCACCCACGACTCGCTGCACACCATCTACGAGCGCACCTTCGCCTACCAGGCCAACCGCGACTCGCCCTTCTCGGTGTGGGGGCTCTACGGTGGCCTCGGCGGATGGCAGGAGGCCGTGCAGATCGGCGCCGTCGCGCTCGCCGTCGGCCTCGCCGTGATCCCGCGCCGGCCCGACCTCGTCGGCCTTGCCGCCGCCTGCGCCGCGGTGCTCATCGCCGCCCAGCTCGGCATTGAACACTGGTTCTACCTGTACATACCTTGGTTCTTCCCGCTCGTGCTGGTTGCGCTGCTCGGGCGCTACGACTCGCCGGGGAAGTCGGCATCCAGCCTCTTGGCCGAGCCGGCCTCCGCTGGTGGATTCAATTTTGTGACCGCTCCGGCCGCCACGGCGGTTACCGAGGCCGGCCATCCGGGCCGGCTTTAGGTGGGGCGGGGCATCAGCACTTGCTCGATTGAATCTGCCCGCAGTCGCTGCGAGCAGCTGATCATCGCGCCCATCAGCCAGGGGTCCTCTTCGGAGGTTTCGAAGCGCACCGGCATCTGCGTCAGGAGCGACTCGATCGCCTGCTCGCGCTTGACGCCGATCACGCCGCCGCGCGGGCCAGTCATGCCGACGTCGGTGATGTAGGCCGTCCCCTGTGGCAGCACGCGCGCGTCCGCCGTCGGGACGTGGGTGTGGGTGCCCACCACCGCCGTCACCCGTCCGTCCAGGTGCCAGCCCATCGCCACCTTCTCCGAGGTCGCCTCCGCGTGCATGTCCACCAGCACGTGGTCGCACTCGCCCAGCTCGCTCAGCGCCGCCTCGACCTCCGTGAAGGCCGAGCGGCCCGCTTGCAGGTACAGGTTGCCGCTCAGGCTCACCACGCCCAGGCGCAGGCCGTCGCGCTCGATCACGCAGGTGCCGTGGCCCGGCTGGCTCTTCAGGAAGTTCGCCGGGCGCAGGATCCGTGGCTGGGAGTCGAGGTAGGGGTAGATCTCCTTGCGACGGTAGGTGTGGTTGCCGAGCGTGATCGCGTCCACGCCCTTCGCCAGCAGCTCATCCGCGATCTTCGGCGTGATGCCCAGGCCGCCCGCGATGTTCTCCGCGTTCACCACCACGAACGTCGGCGCGTAGCGCTCGCGCAGCGGCGGCAGGCAGTCCAGGAGCGTGCGTCGGCCGAGCCCGCCCACCACGTCTCCCACGAACAGAATGCCCGCCGCTGCCGCCTGGGGCTCAGCCATACTCCGGCGATGGTGGGAGACAGGTGAGGGAAGGCTCCGCGCAAGGTCCCGGCGAGGGCCCCGAAGCCGAACCCCCCAGCAGTGAAGAGGAGACGCTCGTCGACGAGTCGCCCGCCCGCAAAGGCGAGCACCGAGAGCCCGTGCGCGCGATCGTTCCGCGCTGGATCCAGATCTCCGTGCTGCCGATCGCGCTGCTCGCGGTATGGGCCTTCGCCAAGACCGCGGGCGAGGTGCTGCTGCTGTTCGTGGTGGCTGGGCTCATCGCTCTGATCCTCAATCCAGCCGTCGCATTCCTCCAGCGCCGACACCTGCCGCGCGGGCTGGCGGTGCTGTCGGTCTACGTCGGCTTCTTCGTCGCCGTCGCCGGGATCGGCGTCGCCGTCGCCAACCCTATCTCCAGCCAGGTGCAGACGTTCGCCAACAACCTCCCGCACCTGGTCAAGGAAGCAAACGAACAGATCGCCACGCTGCAGGAAGAACTCAACGAACAAGGCATCCACGTGCACCTCGTCAAGCAGGGCAAAACCGCCCTGCAGACCGTGCAGGACAAAGTGGCGAAGAGCGCCGGCAAACTGGCCTCCTCCGCCGGAGGCCTGTTGACCGAAGCCGCCAGCGCGATCTTCGACCTCGTGCTGATCCTCGTCGTCTCCGTCTACATGCTGCTCTACGGCGAACGCATCGGAAAACTCGTGCGCCGGCTGATGCCCGACGGCGACGGCACGCCCGCCGACGACTACCCGCATCTGGTGCAGCGCGCCGTCTCCCGCTACGTCGGCGGGCAGCTCCTCTTCAGTCTCGTGATGGGGGCCTCCGCCGGCGTCAGCATCTACGTCTTCGGGCTCGTCGGGCTGTTCCCCGACGGGGAGAAATACGCCATCGCCTTCGCCGTCTTCTACGGCGTGATGGAGCTCGTCCCCTACATCGGCCCGATCCTCGGCGCCGCGCCGCCCGTGGTCGTGGCGCTGTTCACGAACCCCATCTCCGCCGTCTGGCTGATCCTGCTGTTCATCGGCCTGCAGCAGCTCGAGGGCCACGTCGTCGCGCCGCAGGTGTTCGGTCACACGCTGCGCATCAACCCGATCCTCGTGATCTTCGCGCTGCTGTTCGGGTTGCACGTCGACGGCATCATCGGTGCGCTTGTCGCGCTGCCGGTCCTCTCCGTGCTGCGTGAGACCGTGCTCTACCTCGGCCGCCACACCTCGCTCGAACCCTGGGAGCGCCCGGGCTCGCGCTCGCGCGAGAGCCTGCTCTAGTCGGTGGAGCACCAGCGCGCAGCCGCCCTCGCCGATCCCATCCTCAGCGTCGACGGCCTCGTCAAGCACTACGGCCCGCGCCAGGCGCTGCGCGGCGTCTCCTTCGAGCTGAGCCCCGGCGAGCTGGTCGCCGTCGTCGGCCCCAACGGCGCCGGCAAGACCACGCTGCTCTCGATCCTCGTCGGCGTGCAGCAGCCTGGCTCCGGCAGCGTCCAGGGACGGGCCGTCGGCCCCGCGATCGGCTGGGCCCCGCAGCAGGCCGCGCTCTACTCGAAGCTCACCGTGCGCGAGAACCTGCGTCTGTTCGCGCGCCTGGAGGGCGTCGCCGACGTGCCCGGCGCCGTCGCCCGGATGCTCGAGCAGACCGGCCTCGTCGAGCGCGCCAACGAGCGCGTCGAGAAGCTCTCCGGCGGCAACCGCCAGCGCGTCAACGTCGCCCTCGCGCTGCTCGCCGACCCGCCCGTGCTCGCACTCGATGAGCCTTCCTCCGCGCTCGACCCCGGGCAGCGCGCGCGGCTCTGGGAGTTCGTCGGCTCGCTCGCCGCGCGTGGCACCGCCGTGCTGTTCTCCACACATCACCTCGGCGAGGTGCGGCGGTACGCCTCGCGGGCCATCGTGCTCGCCGACGGGGAGGTTTTGTTTGACGGGGCGCCTGGGGAGCTGCTGGCCGGCAGCGATGATCTGGAGGCGGGATTCCTGAACCTCCTGCGTGAACGGGGCAAGGAGTGAACGGCGTGGCGACCGACCTGCTGCGAACCGAGCCGCCTGCGTTCAGGGCGTTTGAGAACGGCATCCAGCCTCCTCGTCGAGCCGGCCTTGTTGCGGGCGGCCAGTTGCTCGCTGCGGGACACGGATCTGTGAACGGCATCCAGCCTTCTAGGTCGAGCCGACCCTCACTTCCCGTTTCAATTTGTGACCGTTCGGGCCGCCACGACAGTTACTTGGGCGGCCATCCGGGCCGCCTGGTCCTGTGCCCAAGCCGGTGTGATCGCCTGGCCATCCGGGCCGCCTGCTGGTCGTGCCGTGGGCTTGATGGGGGCCGCGCATGAGGGCGCTGCTCGCGAAGGACCTCTTGATCCTGCGGCGCTCGCGGCTGTTGGTGGCGGTGCTGGTGATCTACCCGATCGCGATCGCGCTGTTGATCGGGCTGGCGATCTCGCGTTCGCCGGGGAAGCCGAAGGTGGCGATCGTGGACGAGACGCCGCCGGGGCAGACGGTGCAGGTGGGCAGCGAACGGGTGCCGGTGAGCGAGTACGCGGAACAGCTCTTCTCTCAGGTGCAGCCGCAGCGTGCGGCCACGCGCTCGCAGGCGGTGGCGGAGATCAAGTCGGGCAAGGTGCTCGCGGCGGTGGTGATCCCGCCGAACGTCGCGCCGCGCCTGGCCTCGGGGTTGAAACAGGGCGAACTGGAAGTGCTCTACAACGGCAACGCGCTCGAGCAGTCGCTGGTTCAGGCGCAGATCGAATCGACGCTTGCGCAGGCGAACATCGGCTTCTCCAAACAGATCCAGCAGGCGGCCTCGCACGCGATCGGGGCGCTGCTCAGCGGGCGCAACCTTGGCCTGCTCGGCGCGCCGGGTCTGATCGGCCTGGGGCAGATCCCCGCGAAGCTCCATGGCGTGATCGAGCGGCTGCCGCCGGGGTCCGATCGCGCGGCGCTCGAACAGATCTCGGCGTTCGCGAGCTTCGCCGCGAAGAACCTCGACCTGGCGAAGAACGTGCTCTCGACGATCGGCCAGCCGATCCAGGTGAAGACCACGCTGATCGAAGGCCGGCGCACGCCGCTGAACACATTTGCAGTCGTGGTAGCGGTCAGCATCTCGTTGATGTTCGTCTGCGTGCTGCTGGCCTCGGGCGGTGTGGCGCTCGAGCGCGAGGAGCACACGCTGTCGCGGCTCGTGCGCGGGCTCAGCACGCGCGGCGGGCTGCTGCTGGAGAAGGCGCTGCTCGCCGCGGGCTGCTCGTTCTTGCTGGCGCTCGCGATGCTCGCGGGGATCGGGGCGTTCGTGTCGCTGGACTGGAGCCGGTTCGGCCAGTGGCTCGCGGCGCTCGCGCTCGGCGCCGCGGGCTTCGCCGCGCTCGGGGTGGCGATCGGGGCGCTGGCGCGCGAGGTGCGCGCCGCCTCGCTGCTGGCGTTCCTGCTGTCGCTGCCGCTCGCGTTCCTCGCGCTCGTGCCGAGCGGGGCCGTGGGGGCTGGGCTGAACGAGGCGATCGAGATCGTCTCGTTCGTGTTCCCGTTCAAGGCCGCGCTGCAGGCGCTGGACGCGGCGGTGAACGGCGCTTCGCCCTCGCTGCCGGGTCCGCTGCTGCACCTGGCGGTGCTGAGCGCGGCATTCGGAGCGCTCGCCTGGATTGGCCTACGCCGCGTCGATTGAGCCCGGAATCTCTAACCTGAGAGGCGATGGCCTTTCCCGAGACGCGCATGCGCAGGCTGCGTGCATCGGCTTCGCTGCGCGGCCTCGTGCGCGAGACGGAGCTGAGCGCGGATCGCTTCGTGCTGCCGCTGTTCGTCGCCGAGGGCGCGAACGGGCGCGAGCCGATCGCGACGATGCCCGGCGTCGAGCGCCTGTCGATCGCCGCCGCGGTGCACGAGGCGGGCGCCGCGGCAGAGCTCGGCATCGCGGCCGTGATGCTGTTCGGGATCCCCGCCGAGAAGGACGCGCAGGGCTCGGGCGCATGGGACGAGGAGGGCGTCGTGCAGCTCGCGACCGCCGCGATCAAGCGTGAGCTGCCCGAGCTGTTGGTGATCACGGACGTCTGCCTGTGCGAGTACACCGACCACGGCCACTGCGGCCTGCTGCGCGAGGACGGCTCGGTCGACAACGACGCGAGCGTCGAGCTGCTTGCGCGCACGGCGGTCAGCCAGGCGCGTGCGGGCGCGGACCTCGTCGCGCCCTCGGACATGATGGACGGACGCGTGCGCGAGATCCGCCGCGAGCTCGACGGCGAGGGTCTGGCCGAAACGCCGATCCTGGCCTACTCGGCAAAGTTCGCCTCGGCCTTCTACGGCCCGTTCCGTGAGGCGGCGGGCTCGACCCCGGCGTTCGGCGACCGCCGCGGCTATCAGATGGACCCCGCCAACGGCGAGGAGGCCGTGCGCGAGGCGCTGCTCGACGTGCAGGAGGGCGCCGACATGGTGATGGTCAAGCCCGCGCTCGCCTACGGCGACGTGATCGCCTCGGTCAAGCAGGCCACGCGCCTGCCGGTCGCGGCCTACAACGTCAGCGGCGAGTATGCGATGGTCAAGGCCGCCGCCGCCGCGGGCTACGTGGACGAGCGCGCGACCGTGCTCGAGATACTCACCTCGCTGCGCCGCGCCGGCGCCGAGACGATCATCACCTATCACGCAAAGGACGCCGCGGAATGGCTGGCAGAGCAGAGATGACCGAGCCGGACCCGACAGCCCTGGAGAGTCGAGGCGCGGCCGGGGCAGCCGCCGAGGAGCCGCTGGCGGCGGTGGCGGACAGCACCCGCGCCGAGAAGGCGACCCCCAAGCTGCGCACCCGCAAAGACGGGGCGGCGATCCCGCTGGACGACCTCGACCGCAAGCTCCTGAACCTGATGCAGGGCAGCTTCCCGATCGCGCCGCGCCCCTATCGGCACGTGGCCTCGCTGGCCGAGGTGGATGAGGAGCAGGTGATGAGCCGCGTGGCGCACCTGCTGGAGAAGCGGATCATCCGTCAGGTCACGCCGATCTTCGACACGCGGGCGCTCGGCTACTCCTCGATGCTGGTGGCGGCGAAGGTCGACCCCGAGCACCCGCATCGCGCGGCGAAGGTGATCAACGAGCACCCGGGCGTCTCGCACAACTACCTGCGCAACCACGACTTCAACCTGTGGTTCACGATCGCGACCGAGCCGGACTCGCCGCTGGGCCTGGAGGGCACGCTGGAGGTGCTGGCCCGCGAGGCAGGCGCCGAATCGGTGCGCCAGCTGCCGACGCTGAAGCTGTTCAAGATCCGGATGGACCTCGAAATGGAGGGCGACACGCAGGCGCTCGCCGGCGCGGTCGAGGCGAAAGAGCCGATCGAGCTGGAGGCGCAGCCCTACGACGAGCGCGACATCGCGGTGATCCGTGCGCTGCAGGGCGACATGCCGGTCGTCTCAGAACCCTATGCGCCCGCGGCCGCGAAGCTTGGCCTGACTCAGGAGGCGTTCCTCGACCACCTCGCGGGCATGCAGGAGCGCGGCATCCTGCGCCGCGTAGCGGCGATCCTCTACCACCGCCGGGCGGGCTTCTCGGCGAACGGCATGGGCGTCTGGAAGGTGCCGGACGAGCAGATCGGCGAGATCGGCCGTCGCATGGCGGCGGTGCGCGGCATCTCCCACTGCTACCAGCGCCCGACCTACGAGGACTGGCCCTACTCGGTCTTCACGATGGCCCACGGCCGCTCCAAGGAGGAGTGCGACGCGGTGCTCGAGGCGATCGCGAACCAGACTGGAATCCACGACCGCGCGACGCTCTACTCCTCGACGGAGTTCAAGAAGATCCGCCTGTTGTACTTCACGGACGAGTTCAAGGACTGGGAAAGAAAGTATGGATAGGAGCGCCCCGTTGGGCGCTCTGATCGTGCCGGCGTAGCTCGATGGCATCGCTCACCGACACACGCTCGGCGGAGGCGTACCGGCGCGCGCTGGAGTTGCTGCCCGGTGGTGTGAACTCGCCCGTGCGCGCAATGCGCTCGATCGGCCGCGACCCGCTGTTCGTCGCCCGCGGCGACGGCGCGGAGCTGATCGACATCGACGGCAACCGCTTCGTGGACTACGTCTGCTCGTGGGGGCCGCTGATCCACGGCCACGCGCACCCGGCGGTGCTCGAGGCGATCGCGCAGGCTGCGGCGAAGGGCACGAGCTTCGGCGCGCCGACCCTGGGCGAGACCGCGCTGGCGTGCGAGGTCTCCGGGCGAATCGAGAGCGTGGAGATGCTGCGCATGACCTCCTCGGGCACCGAGGCCTCGATGACGGCGATCCGCCTCGCCCGCGCGGCCACGGGCCGCGAGCGGGTGCTGAAGTTCGCGGGCGCCTACCACGGGCACGTCGACGGGCTGCTGGCGCAGGCGGGCTCGGGCCTGGCGACGCAGGCGCTGCCCGCGAGCCCGGGCGTGCCGCAGAGCGCGGCGGCGAGCACGGTGCTGGTGCCATGGAACGACGAGCGGGCGCTGCGCGAGGCGTGCGAGCGCCACGAGCTCGCAGCGATCCTGGCCGAGCCGCTGCCCGCGAACATGGGCCTGGTGGCACCGCGCGAAGGCTTCCTGGAGCTGCTGCGCGAGCTGGCGGACGCAAATGGGGCGCTGCTGGTCTTGGACGAGGTGATCTCGGGCTTCCGCGTGGCGCGAGGTGGCGCGCAGGAGCTGACGGGCGTGGCGGGCGACCTGACGATCATGGGCAAGGTGATCGGCGGCGGGCTGCCGGCCGCGGCGCTGGGCGGGCGCGCGGAGCTGATGCGGATGCTGGCACCCGCGGGCGAGGTCTACCAGGCGGGCACGCTGTCGGGCAACCCGCTCGCGGTCGCGGCGGGGCTGGCGACGCTGCAACTGCTGGACGAGCCCGCCTACGCGCGCCTGGCCGCGAGCACCGAGCGCCTGGCCGCGGGGCTGCGCGAGGCCGCGGCGGAGGCCGAGCGTCCGGTCCGCGTGGTCTCGACGCCGGGGTTGCTGACGGTGTTCTTCTCAGAGCGCGAGGTCAACGACTTCGAGGACGTGCAGGCCTGCGATCTGGACTCCTATGCGCGCTGGTGTCGCGAGCTGCTCTCGCGCGGCGTGTATCCACCGCCCTCGCAGTTCGAGGCGTGGTTCCCCTCGCTGGCGCACGAGGCCGCGCAGATCGACCGCACCGTGGAAGCCGCGGCTGCGGCGTTTGCCGCGCTGCGCGAGGCGGGATCGGGTGCGAACGCGTGAGTCCACAGGCATTGCGGTTTTGGAGACCACCGTGCTAGCGGCGAGCCCCGAGACGCTCGAAAGCCTGCGTGCGCTGCTGCTGCAGGAGGGCGGCCTGCTCGCGAGCCTGGTGCAGGACGGGGCGCCCGGCGAGCCCCGGAACGGCTCGGCCGCGAGCGAGGAGGGCGCCGAGAGCCCGGCCCGCACCGCGGCCCGCGGCCCGCGAACCGAGCGCCGGGGCGAGCAGTACGAGCTGTTGGTGGAGACGATCTACGAGGGCTACCTGCTGCACTACGGCGCTCCGCGGGTCGTGCGTGCCTCCGACGCGGACCTGCGCGTGCTGGCGGGCGACCGGCTGTATGCGCTGGGGTTGGCGCGGCTGGTCGAGCTCGGCGACACCCCGGCGGTTGCCGAGCTGGCCGACACGATCACGCTGAGCGCGCTGGCGCAGGGAACGGGCGACGTGCGCCTGGCCGATGCGGTGTGGGCGGCCGGGGCACGCGCCGTGGGCTGGGGTCCCAGCGAGCAGCACGCCCGCGCGAAGGAACTCGTGGCTAACGGAGCCGATGAGGCGTTCGAGGCGATGCGCACAAGCGCAGCCGGGCCTTCGAGCACGCCCTGAATCGCGTCCCGATATTGTTCGCGGTCGGTGTCTGACAAGCATTCCAAGCACAAGTCCAAATACACCGCCGACCGTTTGATCCCCGGCGCCTTCGAGGGCGAGACGGTGACGCGGCGACGGTTCATGACAGGCACGGCGCACACGGCCGGCGGGATCGCCGCGGCTGCGTTCGCGCTGCCGGCGCTCGGCTTCGCGCTGGGCCCGATCTTCAAAAGCACGCCGCACCACTGGGAGACCGTGGGCACGGCAAACGACTTCAACGAAGACAACTACGTGCCGGTGACGTTCACGCTGACGCCGGGGATCGGCGAGGCGGGCAAGACCACGGCCTACGTACGCAAGTTCAACCCGAAGATCGACACGGACCCCAGCGACAAAGACTCGAAGTACATCGCGATCTCCAGCCGCTGCGCGCATCTGGGCTGCCCGGTGCGCTGGGTCGACGCGGCCGAGCGCTTCATCTGCCCCTGCCACGGCGGCGTCTACGACCTGCTGGGCAGGCGCGTGGGCGGCCCGCCGGTGCGCCCGCTGGACCGCTTCTACACCCGCGTCGAGGCCGAAAACGTGCAGGTCGGCCCGCGCTTCAGCGTGAACAGCGAGCTCAAACGCTTCTCGCCGCGTGATCCGGGCGAGCCGCTGGATGGCATCGGTCAGTACCTCTATCCGTCGCGCCCCACGGCGCAGAAGCTGTAGCCGGGAGCGCGAGCGTGCCGAAGCTGCCAAAGCTCCCAGCCCCGCCGCTCCCTGCGGCGCTGCAGGTGCCGCCCCCGCGCCCGGGTGAGAACAGCGGCAAGGGCGGCCCGCTGGAGGACGCCAAGGAGGCGGGGATCAGCGTCGTCGACTGGGTCGACGAGCGCACCTCGCTGAGCGGCGCCGGGCGCTGGCTGCTGTTCCGCAAGGTGCCGAAGGGGACGAACTGGTTCTACACGCTGGGGTCGGCGACGATGTTCGCCTTCCTCTCCCAAGCAGTGACGGGCGTGTTCCTGGCGATGTACTACCGCCCCGACCCCGCGGGCGGCGCCTACGAATCGATCCGCCACGTCACGAACGAAGTCTTCCTCGGCCAGTTCGTGCGCGGCATGCACAAGTGGGGATCGAGCGTGATGGTGATCCTGATCTTCCTGCACATGGGGCGCACGTTCTTCTTCGGCGCCTACAAGTATCCGCGCGAGCTGAACTGGGTGATCGGCGTGGTGCTGCTGATCCTGACGATGGTGATGTCCTTCACGGGCTACCTGCTGCCGTTCGACCAACGCGCCTACTGGGCGACGATCGTGGGCGTGAACATCAACGGCACCGGCCCGCTGATCGGCCCGTACCTGAGCGACTTCCTGCGCGGCGGCGGCGAATTCGGAGCGACGACGCTGTCGCGCTTCTACGCGATCCACATGCTGCTCGTGCCCGGGTTGATCGCTGCGCTGATCGGTGCGCACCTGTACCTCGTGTCGAAGCTCGGCACGACCGCGCCGCCGTGGTCGAAAGCCGAAGAGCGCCCCGAGTTGCACGAGGCCGAGGTCTAGAGCCGGATGAACCAGCGCGAGAAGGAGCAGTACCTCCGCGAGTACGCGATCCAGAAGGCGAAAGGCAAGCCGTTCTTCCCCTACGCGGTGGCGAAGGACGGCGCGATGGCGTGTGTCGTGATGGCGATCATCATCACGATGTCGCTGGTGCTCGGCGCGGAGCTCGGCTCGAAGGCGAACCCGACGACGACTACCTACGTGCCGCGACCGGAGTGGTACTTCTTCTTCCTGTTCGAGCTCCTGCGCGTGATCAAGCCGTCGAGCTTGGTCGGCCTGGCGACGATCGGGATCCCGACGATCGGCATGGTTCTGCTGTTCCTGCTGCCGTTCTACGACCGCGGCCCCGAGCGCCGTCCGGAGCGCCGGCCGGTCGCGACGATCACGGGGATCGCAGTGATCGGTGCGATGGCCTTCCTGACCTACTCGGGCGCGAACGCGGGCTCGCCGACGGCGATCGAAATGAAGACGCCGCAGGCGGTGCTGAACGCGGGCGGCAAGACGCTGGCCGAATATGAAGCGGGCAAGAAGGTGGTCGCGCAGTCGGGCTGTCTGGCCTGTCACAAGATCGGCGACAACGGCAACGACGGCCCCGGTCCGAAGCTGACGAACATCGGCTCGCGCCTGCCGCGGCAAGGGATCGCGCGGACGCTGGTGAACCCGACGGCGCCGATGCCGTCCTTCAAGAACCTGCCCGCAAAGAAGTTCAACGCGGTCGTCGCCTTCCTCGCGCAGCTCAAGCAGTAGCGTCTCCCAGATGGGCTCCGGTTCCCCCACGGGTTCCGCCTCGGGCCGTCTGGAGGCCGAGCAGGTGCGCTCGATGTTCGACGGCATCGCGGGCGTCTACGACCTCCTGAACACGGCGATGACCGCGGGGCTGCACCATCGCTGGCGCGCGCGGGCGGCCGATCGCGCGCGCGTCGGCCCCGGCGACCGGGTGCTCGACGTGGCGAGCGGAACGGGCGATCTGGCGCTCGAGCTGGCGGGGCGCGTGTCGCCCTCCGGCGAGGTGATCGGCAGCGACTTCTCCGAGGGCATGCTCGAACACGCGCGCAAGAAGGCGGCGGCGCGGGCCGGGCTCGGCGTGCGCCCCCGCTTCGAATGGGCCGACGCGCTCGAGCTGCCCTATGACGACGCGTCCTTCGCCGCGGCGACGGTCGGCTTCGGTGCGCGCAACTTCTCAGACCTCGGCCGCGGGCTGTCGGAGATGGCGCGGGTCGTGCGGCCCGGCGGTCGCGTGGTGGTGCTCGAGATAACGACGCCGACGCGCCCACCGCTGTCGAGCTTCTACGCGCTGTGGTTCGATCGTCTGGTGCCGCTGATCGGCCGCCTGACGCAGGCCTCGGCGCGCGGGCGAAAGAGCGGCATCGCCGAGGCCTACAGCTACCTGCCCAACTCGGTCAAGCGCTTCCCCGGCCCCGTCGAGCTGGCGATGGAGCTGGAGCGCGCGGGGCTGATCGAGATCTCCTACCTGCTGCTGGCGGGGGGGATCGTGGCGATCCACGCGGGCACGGTCCCGCCGGATGGATCGGGAGGTGCGCCGTGAGCGCGCTCGAGGGTGCGAGCCGCGAGAGCTCGGTCGAACGGGGCGAAGGGGTCGAGGGCGTCGACGCGATCATGCGCCGCGGCGGCGAGGGCTTGCGCGAGCGGATGACGCGCATGGAGCGCCACCTCGAGCTGGTGACGGCGCAGGCGGGCGAGCCCCTGGCCTCGCACGCGCTCGCGACCGTGCGGGCGGGTGGCAAGCGGCTGCGTCCGCTGCTCGTCGTGCTCGCGGCCGAGTCGGCGGGCGGTCCTCCGCAGACGAGCGAAGGCGAGGAGCGCCTGGTGCGCGCGGCGGTCGCGATCGAGCTGGTTCATTCGGCGACGCTCGTCCACGACGATCTGATCGACGGCGCGCAGCTGCGCCGTGGACACCCGACGGTCGCGGCGGAGGCCGGGCGCGAGGTGGCGGTCGCGACCGGGGACCTGCTGTTCTCGCTCGCCTTCGCCCAGCTCGCCCGAAACGAGAGCGCGACGCAACTGCGTGCGTTGTCGGATGCCAGCTCGGCACTGGCGGCGGGCGAGCTGCTGCAGCGCGAGGACGCCTACGCCTCCCAGGTCGCGGTCGAGCGCTACCTGCGCCGCTGCGAGCTGAAGACCGCGGCCCTGTTCGAGGCGGCCTGCCGTCTGGGGGCGTTGACGGCGGCCGCCGGCTCGGACGAGCTCGCGGAGGCGCTGGGCGCGTTTGCCCGTCGCATCGGGTTGGCCTTTCAGATGCTCGACGACGTGCTCGACGTCTCGGGGCCCGTCGAGCGCACTGGCAAGTCGCGCGGCACCGACCTGCTCGACGGCACCGTCACGCTGCCCTTCATCCTCGCCCGCGAACGCGAGCCCGAGCTCGCGAGCCTGGACCTGCGCGCCCTCCACAGCCCCGAGCAGGCCGAGGAGCTGTGCGAGCGGATCGCCGCCACCGGCGCCCTTGACGAGGCCCGCGAGCAGGCACTCGCCGTCGTCGCCGAGGCCAAGGCCGCCCTGCCCGCGATCCTCCCCGAAGGCCGCGCCGCGCTGCTCGACCTGGTGGCCGACGCCGTGGTCGAGCGCTACCGCTGAGGGCCGGTCTGTCTCAGAAATCCGAAGGCGTAATGAGATCCGCGTCCAACGCCCGCACGAAGAAGTCGACTTCCTCGCTCATGTTGGCGTGGGTCATGCGACGCAGATCGCCGAGCAGCGCGCCGGCGGCACGGTCGAGCTCGTCGTCGAGCAGCTCGACGGCGCTCTGCTCGAACACGCCCTCGCGCCGGGACTCGCACTCGGGGCAGCGCAGCACGATCCGCCAGTGCCGCACGCCTTCCTCGCACCAGTCGAGCGGGTAGACGAGCTCGCCGCCGCAGTTGAAGCAGACGTGCAGTTGCTCGGGGGTGCAGGGCGCGCCGGTGCTCTGAATGCGCTCCTGATCGTGTGCGGCGGCCTTGCCGCCGCCGTGCGGCGGCTTCGGTGCTCGGGGGTGGATGTCGGGGCTCTCGGGGGTCTGCATGTGCTGGTCAGGGGTGTCATCGACGGCAGGCAGCGAGGGCTTTAGCGCTTCTGACCCACGCCCGATCGTCCGCGCAAAAACGCCGTCAACACGGGCTCGCGGCGGCACGGGCGCGCCCAACTCGGTGGTAGGTTCAACGTGCCCATGGCCACCTCGATTCGCCCGATCGGCCACGAGGATCGACTGAGCCTCGTGGAGCACCTCGATGAGCTGCGCACTCGCCTGATCATCAGCGGGATCGTGCTGGCGATCGTGTTCGGCGTCTGCCTGTGGCAGAACCACGAGCTGCTGCACATCCTCAACAAGCCGCTGCAGACGCAGACGAAAAAGCAGGTGGCCAAGGGCGAGGGCACGGTCGGCCAAGCGGTGCTCGCGCAGCAGAGCCTGTTGAAACTCTCGGGCGACACGCGCGCGGCGCTGGAAGCGCTGCAGAAGCCGGGCAGCGGCGTGGCGCCGCAGGCGCGGGCCCAGCTACCCGCGCTGATCGCGGCGATGAAGGCCGACGTCGCGAAGATTCCCCGCAAGCCGGTCGGCGACAACCCGGTGACGCTGGGGGTGGGCGAGCCGTTTACGACGACGATCACGGTTTCGCTGCTGTTCGCGCTGGTGCTCTCGCTGCCGTTGATCCTCTACGAGGTGTACGGCTTCGTCGTGCCGGCACTGAGTCCCGATGAGAAACGCGCGGCGAAACCGCTGCTGATGGCGGTTCCGTTCCTGTTCGCGGCGGGGGTCCTGTTCGGCTACTTCGTCGTGCTGCCCGCGGCGGTTCGCTTCTTCGTGAACTTCAACGCGAGCGAGTTCAACGTGCTCGTGCAGGCGAGCCAGTTCTACAAATTCGCCGCGACGGTGCTGCTGGCGATGGGCCTGGTGTTTCAGGTTCCGGTCGTGATCCTGGGCGCTACGCGCATCGGGCTCGTGTCCGTAGCGCAGCTTCGCAAGAGTCGTCGCTATGCGATCGTGGCCTGCGCCGCGGTCGCGGCGTTCCTGCCGGGCGACGCGATCACACTGGTGCTCGAGACGGTCCCGCTGTACGTGTTGTATGAGGCGAGTATCCTGGTGGCCGCGATTGTCGGGCGCAAAGCGGCCGCGCGCGAACAGGGTGTCGGGGGTTCTACGGGGAGTCCGGCACCGCATCCAGAGGAGACAGCGGAGCCAAGCGTGCAGCAGATCATCGATCACGTCGACCCAGACCACACCAGCTGATGCTCTTCGATCTGAGAGGCGGGCACCGCCGCAGGGCGGTCAAGGCGATCTACGTCGGCCTTGCGCTGCTGATCGGCGGCGGGCTGATCCTGTTCGGTGTCGGCGCGGGCGGCGGCGGTGGCGGGCTGCTCAACGCGGCGACCGAAAACGAAGGCTCCAGCGGTACGAGCTTCTCCGGCCAGATCAAGAAATATGAAAAGCAGACGAAGGCGAATCCGTCGAACGTCGCGGCCTGGGAAAAACTCACGGGGGCCCAGCTCCACGAAGCGGGCGGGGAAGCGTACGTGAGCCCGACGACCGGGGCGCCGACCGCGAAGGGCCGGGAACTGTTCTCCCAGGCGTCGCGCTCCTGGGAACGCTACCTCGCGCTCAACCCCCCGAAGCCGAGTCTCGAACTGGCGAAGCTGATGCTGAGGGTGTACGGCGCCGAAGGGCTCAATCAGCCCTCCTCGGCGGTCCAGGTGCTGCAGCTCGTGGTGGCGGCCGAACCGAAGAACGCCTCCTACTACGCGGCGCTGGCGGAGTACGCCTACAAAGCGAAGAACCCGCGCGTCGGGGATCTGGCATCGGCCAAGGCCGTGAGCCTGGCCCCCGCATCGGATCGTGCGCGCGTGAAGTCCGAACTCGAATCGGTCAAGAAGAGTCCCGAAGGCAACGTGCTGACGACGACGACGAACGGCACGACCTACACCGGCAAGGCGAACGGCGAAGGCGGCTTCACCGGCACCGCGGTGAAAACGACGCCACAGCCGAAGACCTCGACGGGCAAGACCACCACGAGCAAGACGAAATAGACCGCGGCTCGGCTAGAATCGCAGCCTGAGCCGGCGTAGCGGCCGGCGCCCTCCCGGGCCGTTAGCTCAACCGGCAGAGCAGGGGCCTCTTAAGCCCAAGGTTGCAGGTTCGATTCCTGCACGGCCCATTCCAGCGCCAGCACCAAAGGTGCGTTGACGCTGGCGACGAGCGCGGAAGTAATCAAATGCAAAGTCACGGACGGCGAGGAAATCTGGAATCCGTCGCTGGCGGCTCCGGGTCAGGATCTGATCAACTCGATCAGCTTCACGGGCTGTAAAGCCAAACCGCTGTCGTCGGCCGCCGTCTGTGGGAAAGCCACCGTCACCGTGATCCCACGGGATTGCCATGGGGCTCAGAACTGGTGGCGGGTACGCCGATCAGGGACGAAATCCGCATGAAGATCGATGTCGGCTGTCTCGCGGGCACGGTGCCAGACGAATGGGGTGGCGTGCTGACGCCGGAAGTCGGCAACGGGATGCTCGTGTTCGGCGGCCCGGGTGGCGGCACGCTGAGCGACCCCTCATCGAACACGATGACGGTCTCCGGCAAAGACAAACTCACGGCGCCTCCCGGCAAAATCACCTCGAAAGATCCGTGAGCATCGCCTGCGGCTGCCAATCCTGAAGCAGGAGCGGCAGCGTGGCGCGTGGGGCTGTTCGCGGCCCCACGCGCTGCCGCGGCTAGTCGGAAGCGTGCGAGAGCGCGCCGAGCGCGAGCATCTCGTAGGCGATGTTCGCCGCCAGCAGCGAGGTGATCTGTCCCGGCGAGTCATACGGCGGCGAGACCTCGACCACGTCGCAGCCGAGGAAGCGGACGCCCGCGAGCGCGCGCAGCAACGCGAGCGCCTCGGCGGCGGACAGCCCGCCGACCTCGGGCGTGCCGGTGCCGGGCGCGGCCGAGGGGTCGATCACGTCGATGTCGAAGCCGAGGAACGACGCCCCGCCCGCGAGCCGCGTCCGGGCTCGGGCGCCAAACTCTCCGGGCTCGCTCGCGCGCAGCTCGTCGATGCCGATCAGCTCGAAGCCGAGCGCGAGCGCGTCCTCGAGGTCGGCGGGCTCATACAGAGAGCCGCGCAGCCCGGCGATCAGCGAGCGCGTCGGGTCGAGCAGACCCTCCTCGACGGCGCGGCGGATCACGGTGCCGTGGAACAGGCGCTCGCCGTAGTAGTCGTCCCAGGTGTCGGCGTGCGCGTCGAACAGGAGCAGACCCAGCGGGCCGCGGGTCGCCGCATGCGCCCGCAGCTCGCCGAGCAGGATCGAATGGTCGCCGCCGAGCACGACCGGCGTCGTCCCGGTCGCGCAGATCGGCCCCAGCGCACCGGCGATCTGCTCCGCGGAGCGCTCGGCGTTGCCGGGCGTGATCGCGATGTCACCCCCGTCGAACACGGGCGTCCGCTCGCCGAACACCTCGACCGCGTGCGACGGGTGCCAGGGGCGCAGCAGCGAGGAGGCCGCGCGAATCGCCTCGGGGCCGAAGCGTGCCCCGGGGCGCCAGCTCGTCGCGGTGTCGAAGGGAACGCCAACCACGATCGCGCGGGCATGCGACGCCCCGACGCCCTCAGGCCCGGCGGTGAGTTGCTCGAGCGACAGTTGTGAGAGTCCGGCGAACGTGCGCACGCCGGTGTAGCGCGGCGCCCTGCGGGCGGCGCTCATCGGGACCCGTCCGCCGGCGGCTCGACCACGACACGGATCGTGCGCAGCAGGCGATCGCTAGCCCCACGGACGCTGCCGCCCTGCTCGAGCGTGCTCTGGATGTAGGCGAGGGTTTCGGCGGTCAGGCGCTCGCCCGGCAGCACGTTCGGGATTCCGGGCGGGTAGGTCGCGAGCGACTCGCCTGCGATCCGGCCGGCCGCCTGCGCGGCGGGCACGACCTCCTGCTTGCCGAGGTAGGCCTCGCGCGGGGTCATCGCCAGTTCGCCCCAGGGCGGCGCGGCCGCGAAGCGCGCGCCCTCGCCAACGGGGTCTAAGCCGACGCGATCGACGGCGTCGCGCAGCGCCCGCACGAGTCGCGCGGCCTCGGGCAGCGTGCGCTCCCCCATCCCGAACACCGCCACGATCACGTTCTGACCGTAGAGCTCCAGGTTGATGTCGCCGAGCTCGCGCAACAGCGGCGCCATCTCATAGCCGCTGGCGCCGATGCCGCGCACGTCGATTGCCAGGCGCAGCGGGTCGTAGGCGAACACGCCCGGGCGGCCCGCGAGGCGCTCGTCGAGCACGTCGAGACCGTCGATCGCCCTGATCTGCGCGCGCGTCTCGCCGAGCACCTGCATCGTGTGGCCGAGCAGCTCGCGTCCATGCACCGCCGCCTGGCGCCGTGCGGCATCGAGCGAGGCGGTCAGCAGCGAGTTCGGGCTGGTCGACTCGGTCAGCGTCACCGCGCGGTCGACGGCGTCCGCTCCGATCCGTTCCTCGGCCTGCGCGCCCAGGTGCAGCATCGCCGACTGCGTGAGGCTGCCGACGATCTTGTGCGTGCTCGATATCACCAGGTCGGCCCCGAGCGAGAGCGCGTGGGCCGGCAGCTCCTCGTGGAAGGCCATGTGCGCGCCCCAGGCCTCGTCGACGACGAGCGGCAGGTCGCGGGCGTGCGCGACCTCCGCGAGGGCCCGCACGTCGGCGACCGCGCCGAAATAGGTCGGCGAGACGATCCAGGCGCCGACCGCGCCGGGCGTACGCGCCAGCGCGTCCTCGAGCGCCTCGGGTGTGAGGCAGTGGGCGATCCCGAGCTCGGGATCGAGCTCCGGCGCCGCGAACGTCGGGCGCAGGCCCGAGAGCACGAGCGCATCGATCGCGCTGGAATGCGCGTTGCGCTGCACGACCACCTCGTCGCCGTAGTGGGCCAGCGCCAACCCCGCCGAGAGGTTGCCCTGAGAGGCGCCGTTGATCAAGAACCATGCGCGCGCCGCGCCCCACGCCTCGGCCGCGAGCCGCTGTGCCTGCTCAAATGGCGTGGGCTCCACGCCGACGTCGATCCCGTGCGTGAGCGCCGGGATGTCGAGGCTCAGCGCGCGCTCCCCGATCGCCTGCGCGAGGCCGGCGTCGGCGCCGGGGCCGCCCTTGTGGCCGGGGACGTGCAGGCGCGCGGGCTCGCGCTCGGCGTACTGGCACAGCGCGTCGAGATACGGCGTCTGTTCCTGGCTGGAGCTCATCCCATCAGGCTAGACGTTGATCGGCGCCCGGCTTGCATCGTGCCGCACGCCGGGCGCGGTGCGTGTCGCGAGGCTACGCGGGCTTCGGGTCCGGCTCGCTGCCGTTGCGCCCGATCAGCGTCTGCGCCGCGTCGTCGGTCCACAGCACCTGCTCGCGGCCGGGCCCGACGCCGACCAGCATGACCGGCACGCCGGAGTGCTCGGAGATGAACTTCAGGTACTCGCGTGCGGCGTCAGGCAGGTCAGAGAGCGTGCGACACTCGCCCAGGTCCTCCTGCCAGCCCGGCAGCTCGGTCAGCTCGGCCGAGGTGTGGTGCAGGACGGTCTGGTGGTAGGGGAAGTCGTCGAACACGGCGTCTTCCGCGCCTCGGTAGCTGGTGCAGACCTGGATTCGGTCGAATCCCGACAGCACGTCGAGCTTCGTGATCACGAGCGCCGTCAGGCTGTTCAGGCGCGCGGCGTAGCGCAACGCGACCAGGTCGAGCCAGCCGGTGCGCCGCGGGCGCCCGGTCGTCGTCCCGAACTCGCCGCCCGCCGCGCGAATCCGCTCGCCGGTCTCGTCGTGCAGCTCGCTCGGGAACGGGCCCGCGCCGACGCGCGTCGTGTACGCCTTGGCGATCCCCCAGATCTCATCGATGCTCTTGGGGCCGACGCCCGTGCCGACGCAGGCGGCGCCCGCGAGCGGGTTGGAGGAGGTCACGAACGGATAGGTGCCGTGGTCGATGTCGAGCATCGCTCCCTGGGCACCCTCGAAGATCACCTTCCGGCCGTCGTCGAGCAGATCCCACATCAGCTTCGCGGTGTCGGCGATGTGCTGCTCCAGACGATGGCCGTAGGTGAGGTATTCCTCGGTCATCGCGTGCAAGTCCAGCGAGGGGTCCTTCTCGAAGGGCCGCAGCGAGAGGCGCTTGGGCTCCATCGCCGCGACGATCTTCTTCTTCAAGATCTTCTCGTCGAGCAGATCCTGCAGGCGGATGCCCAAACGGGCGGCCTTGTCCGCGTAGCAGGGGCCGATGCCGCGACGTGTCGTGCCGATCTGCAGGCTGCCGAGCTTCGCCTCGCCCGCCGAGTCGAGCAGCAGGTGGTAGGGCATGATCAGATGCGCGTTCGCCGAGATGCGAAGCCCGCCGACGTCCACGCGCCGGGCGCGCAGCGCGTCGAGCTCGCCGATCAGCACCTTCGGGTCGATCACGACGCCGTTTCCGATCACGCAGCACTTGCCGGGGTGAAGGATCCCCGAGGGGATCAGGTGCAGCTTCCACTCCTCGCCGTCGCGCACGATCGTGTGGCCCGCGTTGTTTCCGCCCTGAAAGCGGACCACGGCGTCGGCCTGCTCGGCGAGCAGGTCGGTGATCTTTCCCTTTCCCTCATCGCCCCACTGGGCGCCGACGATCACGATTCCGGGCATGTGAGGTGCAGTCTACGTGGGGTTGCGCGGTATTCGGGCTGAAGTCGGTCGCCGAGCGGGCCTGCTCAGCCGGAGCGCGCCGGTCTCGTCAGATCGGGCGCCACGGGCTCCTCGGCCGGCTCGCCGAACACCTCATACCAGGAGTCGCCGGCCCGGCCCCCGGCCGGCTCGCCCGCCGCATGATCGGCGGGCACCCTGTGCTGGCGGCGGTCGTCCTCGCCGAACAGCGGCAGACCGTCACCGCAGATCGCGACGAGCCGGGAGACGGTGCGCTCACCGAGCTGGCCGATCAGGTCCTCGTAGCGCAGGTTCGTCGTCACGATCATCGCCCGCTCGTCCTCGTAGCGGGTGTTGACGATCGAGTAGAGCTGCTCGAGCACCCACTCGGTCGTGTTCTCGGCGCCGAGGTCGTCGATGTGCAGCAGGTCGACCGCGGCGAGCCGCTCGAGGAAGCCGATCATGCCGTCCTCGGTCTCGATCGCGGCACGAATCAGGTTCAGCAGCCGCGGCAGCGAGTAGATCGCGACCGAGCGCCCGACATCGAGCGCCGCCTTGGAGACGATCATCGCGAGCGTGGTCTTGCCGGTGCCGACGTCGCCCATCAGCCACAGCCCGCGACCCGCGTCGAGGTTGGCGTCGATGTCGCGCACATAGCGTCTGACCTCGCGCACCTGCTCGGGTGCGACCCGGGCGATTTCGGGAATCGGCGGACGCTCGAAGGAGACGCCGCGGTAGCGCTTGGGCACGCGGCCCTCGAGTCCTGCGGTTCGCCGCCGGGCGATCCGCCCCGCACGGCAGCGGCAGTCGCTGGCGGTGTTGGTCTGCTCGTCGAGCAGGAAGCCGCTGCCGTCGCACAGCCCATACGGACATGGCCCTGCGACCGAGGCGATCGACGGTGGGTCGTGCTCGACGCTCACGGCGTGTAGCGCTCACCGGCGTAGTTGTTGAACTTCGGGTACTCCTTCTGGAAGGTCAGCGTGACTTTGCCGACGGCGCCGTTTCGATGCTTGGCGATGATCAGGTCGGCCTCGCCCTCGCGTTCGGATTCCTCGTCGTAGTACTCGTCGCGGTAGATGAACATCACCAGGTCGGAGTCCTGCTCGAGGTTTCCCGACTCGCGCAGGTCTGAGAGCTGCGGTTTCTTGTCGGGCCGCGTCTCGACCGCGCGGCTGAGCTGCGAGAGCGCGATCACCGGCACGCCGAGCTCGCGCGCGAGGATCTTCAGCCCGCGGCTGAGCTCGCCGACCGCCGTGACGCGGCTGTCGTAGCGGCTGTCGGTGCGCATCAGCTGCAGGTAGTCGATGATGATCAGCCCCAGCCCGCCCTCGCACTGGCTGTGCAGCCGCCGTGCCTTGGCGCGAATCTCGAGCATGCCGACGTCGCTGGAGTCATCGACCCACAGCGGCGCCGCGGCGAGCGTCTGCGAGGCCTTCAGGATCTTTGGCCAACGCTGCTCGGCCACGCGGCCCTTGCGAAGCTCCTCGCCCTTGATGTGCGCCTGCGAGGCGACGAAGCGCTGGGCGAGCTCGGCCTCGGCCATCTCCAGCGAGAACAACGCCACGGGCTTCTTGTATTCGACCGCGGCGTTCTCGGCGATGTTGCAGACCAGCGCGCTCTTGCCCATCGCAGGACGCGCCGCGATGATGATCAGGTTGCCCGGCTGAAAGCCGCCCGTGATCTCGTCGAGATCCTTGAAGCCCGAGGGCGTACCGGTCAGCGAGGTGCCCTCGATCGAGAGACGATGCAGCTTGTCGAGCTCCTCGTGCAACACCTCCTCGATCGCGCGGAAGTCCTGTTGGCGGTCGTCGCGCGCGACCTCGAGCATCGCCTTCTCGGCCTGCTCGACCAGCTCGCGTGGCGCCGCCTGGTGGCCCGCGACGCTCTCCTGGATCTCATAGGAGGCTTTCAGCAGCCGGCGCAGCAGCGCGTTCTCGCGCACGATCTGCGCATAACGGCGCGCGTGTCCGGCCGCGGGCACGACGCCCGTCAGCTCGTCCACAGCGACCTCGCCGCCGATTTCCTCCAGCTTGCCCATCTGGCGCAGGCGGTCGATCACCGTCAGCGTGTCGACCGGCTCGCTTTCGTTGTAGAGCGCGAGCATCGCCTCGTAGATCGCGCCGTGGCGCTCTCGATAGAAGTCGTCCGCGCGCAGCCCCTCTTCGATCACGAGCGCGTAGAGCGAGCGATCCGACAGCAGGATCGCCCCCAGCACCGACTGCTCCGCGTCGAGGTTGTGCGGCGGCGTCAGTCCTGTCAGTCCGGCTCCGTTGGAGCCGTTGATTGTCGCGACCGCGCTCATGGGTTGGGCGAGTGTAGGTCGGTGGTCATCGGCGCCGGGATCGACTGTTCGCTATGTCGGCTGTTTTGTTCCCCACGAACAGATGTTCGCACGCGTGGCGGAGGGCAATCCAGGCAGGGGAGACGGGCATCCAGCCTTCGGGGGTCGTGTCGTGCTCCGCTCTTGAATTGCAGAGAACGCTCCGCGCGTCACGACACGTCACAGGGCCGGCCGTCCGGGCCGGCTTGGGGGAGATGCTCTTGCAGCAGCGCAGCGCGCTGATCCGGCGCAGGCGCTCTGGACCAGCCGAGGTCCAGGCCCGCTCCCGGCGACCGGCTACTTCTTCGCGACCACCATCGTCTTGATGGTGGCGGGCACGTTGTCGACGACCTCGACCACGACCATGTAGGTGCCGACGTTCTTGATCGGCTCGGGGAGGTGGACGTTGTGTTTCTCGATCTTCAGGCCGCGCGCTTCTTTGATCGCGTTCGCGATGTCCTGAGCGGTGACCGACCCGAACAGACGGCCGTCGGCACCGGCCTGCTGGGGGATCGTCAGCACCGTGCGGTTCAGCAGGTTGACGTTCTCCTCGGCTTTCTCGATCGCGTTGCGCTCGGCGCGCTCGGCTGCCTGCTGGCGCTGGCGGATCGCTTCGACCGCACCTCTGGTCGCAGGCTGCGCCAGCTTGCGCGGCATCAGGTAGTTGCGCAGATAGCCCTTGGAGACGTCGACGACGTTGCCCTGCTCTCCGAGCGTCTCGACGTCCTGCAGAAGAATTGCGTCGGGCATCTGCTTACCGGTCGCGGTCGCCGCGTTCGCGCCGCGGGCTGTCCTCGCGCCCGCCCTCGTTCACGTAGGGCAGCAGCGCCAGCTCGCGCGCGCGCTTGACGGCGCGGGCGATCTGCACCTGATGGCGCCGGCAGGAGCCGGTTATCCGCCGCGAGCGGATCTTGCCCTTCTCGGAAATGAACTTGCGCAGCGAGACGACGTCCTTGTAGTCGACCTGCTCGACCTTGTCGCGACAGTACTGACAGGACTTGCGCCGACCGCTTCCGACTCCGCCCTTCTTGTTGTCGCGCCGGCGAACCGGCTTGCCGCGACCGCGTGCCTTGGCCATCAGCGCACGGCGCCGCGGAGGCGGCTGCGGTTGTCGGGCATGGAAACGGTTGAACTCACAAGAACCTCACTGTCACTTGCTGAAAATCAGAACGGAATGTCGTCGTCGCCGGCACCGCCGACCGGTGCAGGCTGAAAGTCGCCTTGGTCGATCGGCACGTCGCCCCCCGAGGGAGCTCCGCCACCCTGACGCGCCCCGATCGGTCCGCCTCCGCCGGAGGCGTCTTCACGCGAGCCCAGGAACTGCACCGAATCGGCAATGATATCGGTTGCCTGACGCTTTGTGCCGTCCTGTGCTTCCCACTCGCGCCACTCCAGGCGACCGTCGATCGCCACGGGGCGTCCCTTGGCGAGGTAGCGCGCCGCGTTCTCGCCCTGCGCGCCCCACACGGTGATGTTGAAGTAGTTGGGCTTGTCGACCCATTCGCCGGTCGCGTTGTCCTTGCGGCGCGTGTTGCAGGCGATGCGCAGGCTGCACACCGATGTCCCGCCCGCCGTCGTTCGCAGCTCGGGATCGGCTGTCAGGTTCCCGGTCATAACGACCCTGTTGATGTTGGTGGCGGCCACGGTCCTCTTCCTTTCGGCTTGGCTTGCCTGTTCTCAGGCCCTTCGACCCTCTCGGATTCGCGCAGTCGAGTCTAGAGCGGCCTGCGGGCGCGAACCGCGCGCGAGGCCGCTAATTGCGGTCGCCCGCCACGCCCGCGGGGTCCCCCGCGGTGTGGTTGGGCCCGCTCGGGGCGCTCTCGGCGCCGCGACGCGTGCGCGCGGAGGTGCGGAACACGTCGTCCCAGTATGGCGCGCTGATCCCGAAGCCGCAGGTGTCGTCCTGGAAATGGTGGCGCATGTGCCGTTCGCGCAGTATCCGCGCCAGCGGCCCGCGCGCCCGGAAGTGGTGCAGGTAGTAGTGCATCATGTCGTAGGCCAGGTAGCCGACGAAGAAGCCGGCGCCGATCCCCGGCGCGTAGTCCTCGCCGAAGATCAGGTACAGCAGCCCGAACACCGCCGCGCCCAGCGGCACACTGACTGCGGGCGGCATCACCAGCCGCATCGGGTCGTTCGGATGATCGTGGTGGACGCCGTGGATGATCCAGTGCAGCCGCGCGCCGATCCCGGCGTCGGGCTCGAAGTGGAACACGATCCGGTGAAGCCAGTACTCGAAAAGCGTCCACAGCGCGTAGCCGCCGATCAAGAGTCCCAGCGACACGAGCACGCTGATGTTCGACAGGCTCCAGCCCTCCAGATAGGCGATCCCCGGGACGAAGATCAGCACCGGGACTATCGGATGAACGCGCGAGAGCGCGTCCAGCACGCGCGACTCGAACATCGGCGGCGAGGCTCGCAGCACGTCGGTGCGGCTCGTCGGCGCGTCGCTCATGTCCTCGGCCCAGCCCATGTTTCCGATCTTAGTACGCGGCCCTCGAGTGCGCGGACGCCTGGCGCTTGGCTTGCAGCGCGCTCAGGAGGAAGGCTCGCCGACCGCGACCTCGGCGGCCGGGTCGCCCTCGGCGGGCGCGGCGGGCGTCTGCTCGGCGACCTCGGCCTCGGGAGCGGGCTCCGTAGCGGCCTCGCCCTCGCCCTCGGGGGCAGGCTCAGGCGTCGGTGCCGGCTCGGCTGCTGCTGCCGGTGCGGGCTCCGCTGCCACTGCGGGCGCGGGCTCCGCGGCAGCTGCGGCCGGGTCGCCGGCGCCCTCGCGTGCGGGCGCCGGGGCGGCGCCCATGTCGGGCGGTGCGCCCACGCCCGGTGCGAGCTTGATGATGCGGAAACGCAGAACCTCGTCGGCCAAGCGCAGCGTGCGGTCCAGCCCGCTCAGCAGCTCGGCGTTTGCGGCGTGGAACTGAAGCAGGTGGTAGCGCGCGCTGGCACGTCGGTCGATCGGGTAGGTCAGCGCCCGCTCGCCCCACTCGTCGTGGCGCAGCAGCTCGCCGTCCGCGCCGATCGAGGTGCGCGTGTCGGACACGATCTTGGCGCGTGCGGCCTCCTCGGCCTGCGGGTCGAGCAGCAGCACGAGGTCGTATGTCGGTGCGGGCAATGTCATAAGAAAGCGCCCGAAGGCGCCGGCTGGAGGTTAGCGCGTTGCGGGCTCGCCGGCGACCCCGCCGGGCGCTCGATCGGCGGGCCGCGCGGGCGCGGCCTCGGTCGGGGCGCCTCTCAACGCGTCCGGCCCTTCGCGCGAATGTCCGCGAGCTGCTCGTCGATCCAGTCGCCGGGGTCGCGTGAGGTCACGATCTCCACGAGCCCCTCGGCCCGCCGACGCTTCTCGGCCGGCGCCATCGTCAGCGCAGCGTGGATCGAGTCGGCGAGCTCCTGGATGTCGAACGGGTTGACCGACAGCGCGTACTCGCCGAGCTCCTCATGCGCGCCGGTGTTCTCCGAGAGGATCGAGACGCCCTCGCGCTCGTTGACGATCGGACCCTCCTTGGCGACCAGGTTCATGCCGTCGAACATCGCGTTCACGAGCAGCACGTCGTAGTGCTTGTAGGCGGCGACCGCCTCCTCGAGATCGTCTCTGAGCTTTAGCTGGATCGGCATCCAGTCGGGCGTGCCGTGGCGATGGTTGACGACCGCGACCAGCGCCTCGATCGCCTCGAGGTACTCGGCGTACTGCGGCACGTCGGTACG
Organism: Solirubrobacteraceae bacterium; assembly: GCA_036267655.1. Lineage (GTDB taxonomy): Bacteria > Actinomycetota > Thermoleophilia > Solirubrobacterales > Solirubrobacteraceae > Palsa-744. The sequence goes on along the minus strand of DATAVP010000026.1, from coordinate 108,880 downwards.
CGAGGGCATCAGCTGCGCCACGAACGTGACGCGCTCGGAGAACTCGGGGTGCTGCTCGAGGAACAGGTCGAAGGCCGAGAAGCCGCGCAGCACGTTCTTGGAGAGGTCGGCCCGATCGACGCGCAGGATCAGGAAGTCGCGCCGCCGACGCAGGAGCTCCTGCTCGAACTGCTCCACGCGCTCGCGCTCGGCGACCCGTCGCGTCGCCTCGTGGTCGATCGGCAGCGGGTAGGCGCGCACCCATACCTCGCGATCTTCGCCCGGCGCGATCACCACACCGCGCTCGAAGTCGATCTCCAGGCCCATCAGATCGCGACAGCACTGCAGGAAGTTGCGCCGATAGGAGCGCGTGTGAAAGCCGATGATGTCGTTCGCCAGCAGGCCCGTGAAGATCTCCTCGCGGATCCGCGTCGGCAGCACGCGCCAGGCGTCGGACTGGGTCCAGGGGATGTGGACGAAGTGGTGCAGAAAGGCGTCGGGGCGCGCGCGGCGCACGAGCGCGGGCAGCGTGTAGAGGTGGTAGTCGTGGATCATCACGACCGGCTCCTCCGCGCCCTCGAGCTCCTCCACGACCGCGCGGGCGAGGTCTTCGTTGACGGCGTTGTAGCCGAACTCGAATGCCTCGATCTCCTCGCGGCGGATGTCGGGTGCGTTCGAGAGGTCCCACAGGTAGTGCTGGATGAACCACAGCATCGGGTTCGCGACGACGTTGTAGAAGCGGTCATAGGCGTCGGGGTCCGAGACGACCAGGCGCACCTTGAAGTCGACGTCACCCGAGGGCGAGCGCACCGGAAACGGGCGTTCGCCGTGCTCGCGTGAGGCGCGCACGTCGTAGTCGCTCATCGCCGAGGCGATCCAGATCGCTTCGCGGTGCGAGGCCAGGCCGGTCAGCGCCGTGACCACGCCGCCCGAGCCGCGCTGCGTGTTGCCCTCGGCGTCGAAGGTGACCGGACCGCGGTTGCTCACGAGCACCAGCGGGACCTGCTTAGAGCTCATGCCCGCGCCTCGATCCGGTCGGCGCTCTGCTTTGAACGCGCGACATCGCTGCTCACTACTGGTTCTTCAGCTCGGTGAAGATCTTCAGGTAGTCGCGCAGGTAGCGCGGGGTGAGGAAGTGCGTGCGCACGTGCTCCTTGCCGCGGCGACCGAGGAACTTCCCGAGCGCGGGGTCCTTCAGGACCTCCAGCGAGCGCTCGGCGCATTCCTCGGCGCTCGAGACCAAGAAGCCGGTGACGCCGTCCTCGATCTGCAAGGGGATGCCGCCGACGTTGCCGCCGATGAACGGGCGGGCCTTCCAGATCGCCTCCGAGACGGTCAGGCCGAAGCCCTCGCGGGTGGACTTCTGGATCAAGACGTCGGCGTGCGACTGGAAGGCGTTGACCTCGATCGCCCCGACGTTGTTGAAGTTGTTGAGGATGTGGATGTCCGGGTCGCCGTCGGCGTGGGCGATCGTCGCGTTGAAGAAGTCCCAGCCCTCCGGGTCGTCGCTGGCCATCGAGCCGACCAGCGCCAGTTGCACCTCGGGCATCGACTCCTTGACGATGCGGTAGGCGTCGATCACGCCCAGCGGGTCCTTCCAGGGATCGAAGCGCGAGACCTGGCACATCAGCGGCCGGTCCACGTCGATCCCGAACTGACCGCAGACGAAGGCTCCGTCCTCGGGCGAGAGGGCCATGTTCTTGGGCGTCAGCGGGTCGATCGCGGGCGGCACCACGTTGACATGGCCACCCATCCCCTTGGGGACGTACTCGCGCATGTGGAACAGCGACTGCGGATAGTCCTGGATATAGGGCAGGAGCTGGGCGATCGTGTCGGGGTTGGGGGTGGAGACGTCGATGTGACAGCGCCACACCCAGCCCTTTGCCTTCTCGGGCACGAGGCCGAACAACGCGGCGGGCTGCGGGTCGTGCACCAGGCACACGTCCCAGCCGCCGGACAGCTCGCGGGCGTTCATCTCGTTGTACTGCTTCCAAGTCGCCCACTGCTCCTCGTCGAGATCCTGCGGCGCGCCCTGCAGCGCGTTGTGCATCAGCTTGGTTGCGTTGAAGAACTCCTCGCGCCCATAGATCACCTGCCACTCGCAGTCCAGACCGACGTCGCGCATCAGCGGCACCAGCGTGTAGAGGATCTCCGAGACGCCGCCGCCGAAGGCGGTGGCCGAGATGTGCACGACGCGATCGCCCTTCAGCGGCTCGGCCAACTCACGGATTTCCTCGATCAGCTCGCGCCCGCAGATATGCGTGTAATCGGCGAGCGTCTTGTTGCCTACGGCGACGGGCTGGAGCACGCGGCCGCACGATACCTAACAGCGTGCGTGTCTTTTAGCGAGGAGCTGGGCCAATCGTCCAAGGCTCGGTGGACCGCCGGCCGAACTATGGTCTACCGATGCTCAACGGACGCCTCTATCGGGCGGCCTTCCTGCCGTTCGCCTTCGCCCTTGCGATAGCGGCCTTCTCGCTCACTGGAAGCTCACGCCCGCTGCGCTCCTCGCTCGCGCCCGACGCCTTCGAAGGCCAGCGCGCCTACGCCGAACTGGACAGCCTCGCGGCCGAGTTCCCCCACCGGCGCCCGGGCAGCGCGGGCGATCTGGCGCTCGCGGGGCAGATCGCGCAGAAGCTGCGCGGGCTCGGCGGGACGGCGGGCGGCGGCTTTCAGGTGCATACCCACCGCTTCAGCGCGCAGACGATCGACGGCGAGCGCGAACTGGAGAACGTGATCGCCCAGCGGCCCGGCTCGACGGGGGCGAAGCCGATCGTGATTCTCGCCCATCGCGACGCGGCGGGCGCGGGCGCGAAGGCAGAGCTGTCGGGCACGGCGGCGCTGCTGGAGCTGGCGCGCGTGTTCGCCTCGCGCGAGACGCAGCGCACGATCGTGCTGGTCTCGACCAGCGGCGGCAGCGGCGGCGACGCGGGCGCAGCCGACTTCGCTGCGCACGCCGCGGGACCGTTTGACGCGGCGATCGCGATCGGAGACCTGGCGGGCGCGAGCCGGCGCAAGCCGTTCGTGGTGCCGTTCTCGGACGGCTCGTCGGGCTCGGCGCCGGTCGAGCTGCAGCGGACCGTCGATGACGCGATCACCAGAGAGGCGGGCTCCGACCCCGGGGCGCCGAGCGGGTTCGGCCAGCTTGCCCACCTCGCCTTCCCGCTGACGGTCGGCGAACAGGGGCCGCTGAACGCGGCGGGGATTCCCTCGGTGCTGGTGCAGCTCAGCGGCGAAAGCGGACCCTCGGCCTCGGACCGCGTCAGCGCGCAGAGCCTCGAAAGCTTCGGCCGCGCGGCGCTCGGCGCGCTCGACGCGCTGGACGCGGGCCCCGACGTGCCGCAGAGCATGCAGACCGGGCTGCTCGTCCAGCGCAAGACGATCCCGGCGTGGGCGCTGCGGCTGTTGATCGGCACGCTGCTGCTGCCGCCGCTGGTCGTGGCAGCCGACGGCCTGGCGCGCGCGCGGCGCAGGCGCCTGCCGGTGGCACGCTGGTCGCTGTGGACGCTGCTGTGCGCGGCCCCGTTCGTGCTCACCGCCGTGTTCGCGGTGCTGATCGGCGCGCTGGGAATCGTCGGCGCGGCGCCCTCGGCGCCGATCCCACCGCGCGCCCTGACCTTCGACGCCTCGGCGGCGGCTTCGGTGTTCGCGGTGCTGCTGGTGCTCGCGCTCGCCTGGCTGGTGTGGCCGATGTCGCTGCGGCGGATCGGGGCGCGTGCGCGCCCGCAGTCAGACGCGGCCGGTGTCGCGATGCTGCTGGTGCTGCTTGCGCTCGCGGTGCTCGTGTGGCTCGTCGACCCGATCGCCGCGCTGCTGTTGCTGCCCGCGATCCACGCCTGGCTGTTGATCGCCTCGCCCGAGCTGCGCCCGCGCCCGCCCGCGGCGCTGGGCCTGGTGCTGGTCGGTCTGCTGCCGCTCGTGCTGGTGCTGTCTTTCTACGCCGACCAGCTCAACCTCGGTCCGGGCCGTGTCGCCTGGATGGCGGTGCTGCTGTTGGCGGGCGGCCACGTCGGGCTGCCGGCGGCGCTCCTGTGGAGCCTGGGTTTGGGGTGCGCCGCCGCGGCGGTCATGCTTTCGCTGACGGGCGAATCGCCGCTGCCCGGAGGGGGCGACGATGAGTTCGAGGAGATCACGATTCGCGGGCCGCTGTCCTATGCGGGGCCGGGCTCGCTTGGTGGTACGCGGTCCGCTCTGCGACGATAGGTCTCCATAAATCGGAGTTTCGATGTCCGAGATCCCCTTCACACCCCTCTCACAGAGCGGCACACGCTTCTCTCCACGACGCCGCTCACCCTGGTCGCGGCGCGCGATTCGCGCGTTCGCGGTGCTGTTGATCGTGGCGGGCTCGCTCGCGCTGATCGACGCGGGCGTGACGCTCGTGTGGCAGGAGCCGTTCTCGGCGATCTACGCGAAACTGCGCCAGGATCACCTGAGCGGTGCGCTGGCGAAGGTCGAAGAGGCCGCGCCGACGGCCGAAGAAAAGCGCCGGCTCGTCGATCTGGCCGACGTGCGCCGCCGCGTCGCCTACCTGGCGGGGCGCCTGCAGGGCCGGGCGAAGGACGGCAGTCCGGTGGGGCGCATCCACATCCCGCGCATCGGCGCGAACTTCGTGGTCGTCAAGGGCACCGACACCTCGGACCTCGAGAGCGGTCCCGGGATCTACTCGGAAACGGTGTTCCCGGGGATGGCGGGAACCACGGCGATCGCGGGCCACCGTACGACCTACCTGGCGCCGTTCCGCCATGTCGATCTGCTGCGCAGGGGCAGCACGATCCTGCTGAACATGCCCTACGCACACTTCACCTACAAGGTCGTCGGAAAACGGGTGGTGCAGCCGACGAACGTCGAGGCGGCGGTCGGCAACGTCGGCTACTCGCGGCTCGTGCTCTCGGCCTGCACGCCGCTCTTCAGTGCCGCGAAACGACTGCTGATCTATGCCCGCCTGGTGCGCACGGTGCCGATGGGAGCAGGCCGTGTGCCGCTCTCGCAACGCCCGCCCGGCGCGCAGGAAGCGCTCGTGGGCGATCAGCTCGAACAACCCGCCGTGGCCAGGCGCAGCTTGGCGAAGAAGCCGACCAAGCCCTCACTGCCAGCGGTGCTCGAATCCTCCAAGGCGCACCTGATCCCCCCGCTCGCCGAGCAGTAGCGCCCCGGCCGCACCCTCGAGGACCTCGCCGATCCAGCTGACGCCGGCCCCGCCGGGGACGGCGAGTGCGGTCTCGATCTGCCCGCGGAGCTCGGCGGGTGCGCAGAAGCAAAGCTCGTAGTCCTCGCCTGCGCTCGCGGCGAGCCGCAGAGGATCGAGCTCGAGCGCGGCGCAGACCTCGGCGACGCCCTCGGCGAGCGGCAGCTTCGCGAGCTCGACGCGAAGTTGTACAGCGCTGGCGCGGCCGATGTGGCCGGCGTCGGTGGCGGGCCCGTCGGAGAGGTCGATCATCGCGCGAGCGCCCGCCGCCGCGAGTGCTCGTCCCTCGCGCAGCCGCGGCCACGGACGCCCCGCCCGCGCGAGCACGGCGCTGCGCGCGGCGTCGGGCACCGAGGCGGTCGAGCCCGGCGCCCGGGCGTCGGCTTCGCGCAGGGCCAACGCGGCCCCGGCGGCGCCGAGCGCGCCGGTCACGCCGACGAGCTGCCCGACGCGAGCGCCGTCGCGGGCGATGAGCTCGTGCTCGTGCTCGGCCCAGCCCACGACGGTCACGGACACGGTCAGGCCGGATGCGCTGACGACGTCGCCGCCCGCGATCGTGGTCTCGGCGGCGCGCGCGAGCTCGGCGGCGGCGCGCACGAGCGCGAGCGCATCGTGCTCCTGGAATCCGGGCGGCAGCCCGAGCGCGATGTAGGCCTCGCCGGGATCGGCGCCCATCGCTGCGAGGTCCGAGAGCGCGGCGGCGAGCGCCCGATGCCCGACCTCCGCGGGCGTGTCCCAGCCCTCGCCGAGACGGAAGTGCGTGCCCTCGACGATCGTGTCGACCGAGACCACGCACAGCGGCCGGGCGCGCACGACGGCGGCGTCGTCGCCGGGGCCGCGCAGGACCGCGCCCGGGGCGCCGAGCGCGGCGGACAGCTCGGCCTCGATCGATTCGATCAGCGAGCGCTCGGCGATCGGTGCGCTCCGATCCGGCGGGCGCTCAGCGGTGGCGGTAGACGATCCGCGCGCGATCGAGGTCGTAGGGGGACAGCTCGCAGCGCACGCGGTCGCCGGGCAGGATGCGGATGCGGAAGCGTCGCATCTTGCCTGCGACGTGTCCCAGCACGACATGGTCGTTGTCGAGCTTCACGCGAAACATGGCGTTCGGCAGGGCCTCGATGACCTCGCCCTCGAATTCGACCTTGTCCTCCTTTGCCACTGCGGGAATCCCCCATCTGGGCGTAGCGCCTCGCGCACGGTGCCCTTTGCCGACGTCAGTGCGGTTCAAACTACCAGCGCGGCGGTGAAGAAGCGGATCTAGCGCCCGCCGGGGGAGGCGCCGCCGGTGCCGCCCAGGTGCGGCTCTTCGTGTGCGGGCGCTTCTTCATGCGCCGGTGGCGCGGGACTGGGTGCGCCGGCGCCGCCTTTGTCGGGCGGGTGCGTTTCGCCATGGTGCGATTTGCTTTCAGAGGATTCTTCACTGCCTTCTTCGGAGTAGGAGTGCGACTCGCCGGTGGTGGCGAACTTCCCATAGAAGGGTGTGTAGGAGATCGATTCCTTGGGCGAGGGGAATTCGTGACAGGGCTTGCCTTCGGTTACCGAGGCCATGTAGGCGTGCCAGATTTCGGCGGGCAGGTAACCGCCCTGCTGGGGCTCGCCGTGCACGTCGGTCATCGAGACGCGCTTGTTCGGATAGCCCATCCAGACGGCGGTCGAGTAGTTGGGCATGTAGCCGTCGAGCCAGGCGTCGACGAGTTCTGAGGTGGTGCCGGTCTTGGCGGCGGTGGGACAGGTGATCGCGGAGCGCCCGGCGGTGCCGCTTTCGACGTTCTCTTTGAGGATCTGTGTCTCCTCGGCGGTGACGCCTTCGCTGAGCACCTTGACGCGGTGCGGCTTGCCCCAGTTGTTGTCGACGTGGCCGTCGGGGAAGACGACTTTCGTGATCGCGATCGGCGTGTTGCGCCAACCGCCGTCGGCGAGCGTGGCGTAGACGTTGGCCATCTCGAGCGGCGTGACGCCGAGCGTGAGCCCGCCGAGCGCCTCGGCGGCGTAGCTCTTCAGCGGGCTGGTCACACCGAGCTTGCGAGCCATCTGCGTGACGGTCGACTCGCCGAGGTCGGCGGCGAGTTGGGCGTAGACGGTGTTGTCGGAGGTGAGCGTCGCCTGCACGAGGTTGATCGACTTGTTCAGCGAGCTGCCCTCGAAGGTCTTCACTTCGTAGGTGGGGTAGCCGGTGAGCCAACCGGGCTGCAGCGTGTGCGAGAGGTAGTAGGTGCTGTTCGGGTCCACGCCGCGCGAGAGGGCATCGGCGAGCACGATCGCCTTGAACGTGGAGCCGGGCTGGCGGTGACCCTGGGAGGCGAGGTTGTACTGCGATTCCTCGTAACTCTGAGACTCGGCCATCGCCTCGATGTCGCCGTTTGCGGGGTCGATCGTGACGATCGCGGCAGCGGGGTCTTCGGGCTCGTCGAGCACGTTGGCGATCGCGTTGCGCGCCAGGCTCTGCATGTGCAGGTCGATCGTGGTGTGCACCTTCAGACCGCCCTCGGCGACGGTCTGCGCGCCGTAGCGTTCGACCAGCTTCTGGTGCACGTATTCGAAGAAGAAGTCCTCCTTGCGCTGCGAGTAGAAGTAGCCGCGCTTGACTTCCAGCGGCGCCGCCTCGGCGGTGGATGCCTGGGCGTGGGAGATGTAGTGCAGTTCGGCCATCTTCGCGAGCACCTCGTTGCGCCTGCTGCGGGCGACGTGCGCGTCGCGGAATGGGTTGTACTGCGAGGGCGCCTGCGGCAGGCCGGCGAGCAGCGCGGACTGCTGCAGGTCGAGCTGATCGGCGGGCTTGTCGAAGAAGATGCGCGAGGCGGCCTGCACGCCGATTGCGGTCTGCCCGCCGAGCGTGCCGTAGGGCACGCTGTTCAGGTAGCTCGTGAGGATCGAGCGCTTGTCGTGTTTCTTCTCGTACTCGATCGCGAGCTTGGCCTCGATGATCTTCTGCTTGAGCGTGTGCTGATCGCCGCCGAGGTAGAGGTTGCGCACGAGCTGCATCGTGATCGTCGAGCCGCCCTGCAGCGCCTTGCCGTGCGTGACGTCCTTGACGGCGGCGCGGAAGATGCCGGTGAGGTCGATGCCGTTGTTCTTGTAGAAGCGCTGGTCCTCGATCGCGACGGTGGCGTTGCGCAGGTTGGCGGGGATTTCGTTCCACTTCACGGGGCTGCGCAACTGGTCGGACTGGATAAAGCCGAGGCGCGTGCCGTCGGCGGCGTAGACCTGCGAGGAGCCGCCGCCGATGATCGGGTGCAACGAGCCGATCGCGGGCGCGGACTGGGCGACGTTGAGCACGTAGCCGACCGCGGCGATCACGCCGACGATCAGGCCGGTGACGATCACGCCGCCGCCGATCAGCAGAAACCGTGTCGGCCCGGCGTGGTTGTGCCTGCGCCTGCGCTGTCGTGCCTGTCGAGACATCCTGGAACCTTCGAGATTACCCGCCGGATTGTGATTTCCTGCCAGTTGCACCGCCTCGACCCCGAGCTTCGCCTCGACCCTCGCCCCGCCCGCGCGGTGCCATCGCCGACATGACCTCAGACACCGCCGAGCTCGCGATCGCCGACCCCGCACGCGCGCTGCCCGGCACGGCGTACCTGCGCAAGCACGTGGCATCGGGGCTGCGCTCGCTGGGCCCTGCGCGCACACGCGCCCTGCGCGACAGCTGGCGGGCGCTGTGGAGCTCGCGACTGCTGGTGTGGGCGGTGGGTGTCGCGACGCTGGCGACCTACGGCTTCGGGCCGGTGCGCCACGCCTTCAACCCACCGGGGCTGACGCGCGGCTTTGGCTGGCTCGGCGACCTGCTGGCGGCACCGGCGGCGCGCTGGGACGCGTCGTGGTATCTGGTGATCGCGCACTACGGCTACCGTCCGGACCTGGGCGGGTTCACCTCCTCGCGCGACGCGTTCTTCCCGCTGTATCCGCTCGGGCTGAAAGGACTGGGCCTGCTGGGACTGCCGCTGATCGCGGCAGGCGTCCTGATCTCGTTGTTGGCGTTGGCGGCGGCGCTGTACGGAATCCACCGTCTGGTGACGCTCGAGCTGGCGCGTTCGGGGCGCGCGAGCGCGGAGACGGCGCGCCTGGCGGTGCTGCTGACGGCGTTCGCGCCGATGGCGTTCTTTCTCTCGGCGGTCTACTCGGAGTCGCTCTACCTGGCGCTGTCGGTGGGTCTCTTCTATGCGGCGCGCCGCGGGCGCTGGGCGACGGTGGGCATGCTGGGAGCGCTGGCGGGGGCGACGCGCAGCACGGGCATCGTGCTGATCTTGCCGGCGTTGATCTTCTACCTGTACGGGCCGCGCGAGGATCTGCGGGCGGACTTCCCGCGGTCCCGACGCGGGCTGCCGCCCGCGACAGCCGCGAGCGCGGCTTGGCGCGAGCGCCTGCACGCCCTGACTCCCCGCTACCGCATCCGCCGGGACATGCTGTGGCTGGCGCCGGCTCCGCTGGGGCTGGGGCTCTACATGCTCTACCTGGGGCTGGCGGGCGGCGACCCGATGGCGCCGTTTCACGCCCAGGACGTGTGGGGACGCCACTTCGCGGGTCCCTACCTCGGCGTCTGGGACGGCGTCCAGGCGGCATTCGAGAGCGCCCGCCAGCTGCTGTCCTTTCAGCAGGCGCACGTGTACTTCGCGACGGGCGGGGAAGGCCCGTTCGTGGCGGCGGAGCACAACCTGCTGCTGATGGCGTTCCTGGCGGCGGCGATCGTGGCGCTGATCGGCGTGCTGCGCAGGCTGCCGTTCGCCTACGGCGCATATGTGCTGGCGGCGCTGGCGCTGCCGCTGTCCTACCCGGTGACGGCGCAGCCGTTGATGTCGCTGCCGCGCTTCTTGGTGGTGCTGTTCCCGCTGACGATCTGGTTCGCCTCGTGGCTGGCGGCGCGCCCGCGCCTGCAGCGACCGGCGCTGGTGGGCTCGGGGACGCTGATGGCCTTCTTCCTGGCGCAGTTCGCGACCTGGCACTGGGTGGCCTAGCGCGTGGAGGCCCCGCCGAGCACGCCGCAGCCCTCCCCGCCGCGCCGCCGGGACGCCTCGCCTCCGGAAGGCCCGGGTGAGTCGCCGCGCCCGGGTCGCATCCCCTCCTCGGTGACGGACTGGTCGCCGTGGCTGGCGCCGCTGGCTTTGATCGCGGGGCTGGTGCTGGCGACGGTGGGCGGGCTGATCGTGGACATCCCGGCGCTGGCGTTCGGGGTCGACGTGAACGCCTCGCACCTGCCGCCGGGCCTGGCGATCGCGGACACGGCGGTGCAGGACGCATGCTTCGTGGGCGTGGCGGTCTTCTGCGCGCAGATCGGCGGGCGCGCGGTGAGCGCGGCGATGTTCGGGCTGCGCCCGACGCGCCTATGGCGCGCGGTGCGGCTGATCGTGGGGCTGCTCGCGGCGTTCCTGGTCTTCAGCCTGATCTGGACGGCGATCTTCCACACCAAGGAAGAGAAGCTCCTGGAACAGCTCGGGGCGAACGAAAGCACGCTGCTGCTGGTTTTGAGCGCGGGGCTGACGTGCGTGGTGGCGCCGATCGGCGAGGAGTTCCTGTTCCGCGGCTTCGTCTTCACGGCGCTTCGCAACTGGCGCGGCGTTTGGCCGGCGGCGGTGATCACGGGCCTGCTGTTCGGCGCGGTGCACGCGGGCTCGGCGCCGGCGCTGGACCTGGTGCCGCTGGCGGGGCTGGGCTTCGGGCTGTGCCTGCTCTACCGAGCGACGGGCTCGCTGTATCCCTGTATCGCGGCCCATTGCGTGAACAACTCACTGGCGTTCGGCAGCCTCGAGGACTGGCTGTGGTGGCAGATCCTTATTTTGATGATCGCTTCGCTCCTGCTGCTGGCGTCGCTGGCGCTGGCGCTGACGCGCGCGCGCGTCGCCTCACGCGAGCCGGCGCCGGCCTGACCGGCGGGTACGTTGCAGTACGCAGTGGGCCCGTACGCGCAAGGCGACGTGCGGGGGCCGTCGCTGAGGACGGATAGGATCCGCCGCATGAGGAGACTCCGCTGCGCTCTGATATCGACGGCCTTCTGCGCCGTCCTGGCTGTGCCGTCGTTGGCCTCGGCCGCCGAAACGCCGACGACGCCGACACCGGCCCCGGCCCCGGTTCCGACGCCGACGACGAGCACCCCGGCACCGGCCCCACCACCACCGCCCGCCCCGGTGGCGGGTCGCATCCAGCTCGTGGTCCAGCACGCCTTCGGCAAGCCGCCGTTCGTGGTGGCGGGCTCGCGCGTGGTGGTGCGCGGGATCGTGATCCCCTACGTGGCCGAACAGAAGGTGAAGCTGAGCATCTACAAGGACGGGCGCAAGGTCGAAGTCAAGACGGTGAGCGTCTTGCCGCTCGGCAACGGCGCGGGTCAGTTCCACGTGGGCTACTCGACCTCCAACGAAGGTCTGGTGAAGATCGCGGCGGTCCACTACGCGACGCCGCAGCAGGCCGCGTTCGCGGGTCGCTCGGAAAACGTGCGCTTCGCCTCGCCGGACCTCTCGGGCGGCGATCGTGGACCGTCGGTGCGGCTGCTGCAGTCGGAGCTGAACGCGATGCACTTCGTGGTGCCGCTGAACGGCGTGTTCGACGAAGCGACGGGGCGCGCGGTGATCGCCTATCGCAAGATGACGGGCCTGGCGCGTGTGGCGGGCACGAACCTGACGGTGTTCAAGAAGCTGCAGGAGGGGGCGGGCGCGTTCCACGTGCGCTACCCGAGCGACGGGCGCCATGTGGAGGGCGATCTGACGCGCCAGGTGCTGGCGGAGATCGAACCGGGCGGCAAGGTGCGCGCGCTCTACACGATGAGCTCGGGCAAGCCCTCGACGCCGACGGTGATCGGACGCTTCCGCGTGTACAACCGCACGCCGGGCACGAACTCGGAGGGCATGGTCGACTCGAGCTACTTCATCCGCGGCTATGCGATCCACGGCTATGCGGAAGTGCCGACCTACGCGGCGAGCCACGGTTGCCTGCGGGTCCCGGTCCCGAACGCGCTGGCGATCTACGGCTGGGTGAAATACGGGATGCCGGTGGACGTCTACAACGAGAGCGGCGGCGGCAGCCACACGGTGAAAGGCAACGCCGGGCCTTAGCGGTCAGAGCCTGACGCGGATGGCGCGGGCGAGGAAGCTGAGTCCGAAGCCGTAGATCGCGAGCGTGAGCAGCAGCAGCACGCCGCGTTTGAGCCATTCGCTGCTCCAGCTTTCGGTGAGTCCCGAGAAGGGCGAGGTGATGGCTTCGGCGACTTCGTCGATGATCTTGCGCGGTGAGCTCTTGGCACCGTCGTCGCTGCCCGCGGCGTTCGGGGCGCCGGCGGCGGATGGCTGCCCGCCACCTCCGGGGACGACGGTTTCGTGGTTGAGCTCGCGCTGCTGCTGCGCGGAGGCGCTGCCGGTCTGGTTGACGACGAACAGCAGGAAGGACGCGCCGACGATCAGGCAAAGCGTCACGGACACCAGACGCATGAAGCTGGAGATCGGCGAGAGCACAATCAGCTATCGGCGCGGGCGCAGCGCTAGATTAGTTTCGCGAGTGAGTGCCCTGGCCGAATATCCCAACGCCGACGGGACCGCGCAGGAGCGTTTGGTCTCCGAGCTGCGCGAGCACGCGCTGGTGATCGGCGAGGTGACGCTGACGAGCGGCGCGAAGGCGCAGTACTACGTGGATGCCAAGCGCGCGATCCTGCGGCCCGCGGGCTTCGCGGCGCTGGCCGAGCTGGTGGCGGCATACGTGCGCGAGTGGCAGGGCACGGCGGTGGGCGGGATGACGATGGGCGCCGACCCCGTCGCCTGCGCGGCGCTCGCGGGCGGCGCTGGCGCGAAGGCGTTTTTCGTACGCAAGGAGGCAAAGGACCACGGCCTGCAGCGGCGGATCGAGGGTCCGTTGCTGGACGCGCAGGATCGCTGCGTGGTGGTGGAGGACGTGGTCACGACAGGCGGCTCGACGCTGGCGGCGATCGCGGCGCTCCAGGAGGCGGGGCGCGAGATCTGCGGCGTGATCAGCGTGCTCGACCGGCTGGCGGGCGGCGGCGCGGCGATCGAGCGGGCGGCAGGCGCGCCGTACGTTGCGCTGAGCACGATCGACGACGTGTACCCGGATCGCCCGGACCGCACGGCGAGTTGACGGCGATGGACGGCGGCGGCGCGGCGCAGAGGACGGTCCGCCCGGCGCAGCCAGCCGACGTGCCGGCGCTGCTGGAGCTGTTCGGCGCGCTGGCGGACTACGAGGACCTGCGCGATGAGCTGCACGCGACCGAGCAGCAGATCCTCGAGGCGTTGTTCGGCGAGGCTCCGGCGGCCTCGGCGATCATCGCGGAGCGCGGCTCGCTCGCGGTCGGCTATGCGCTGTTCTTTCCGACGTTCTCGAGCTTCCTGGCGACGCGCGGGGTCTGGCTGGAGGACCTGTTCGTGCTGCCGGAGCACCGCGGCGCGGGCGTAGGGCGCGCGCTGCTGGCGGCGGTCGCGGCGCGCGTGCCCGAGGGCGCCGGGCGGCTGGAGTGGGCGGCGCTCGACTGGAACGAGCTGGCGCTCGGCTTCTACCGCGGGCTGGGCGCGAGGCTGATGGACGAGTGGACCTCGCTGCGCCTGGACGGCGAGGCGCTGGCGCGCATCGCCGCGGAGGCCCACGACGCCCGCTAGCTCCGAGCCGCAGGACGAGCGAACCGGCTCGCGCGCCCGCCGCCGGCTGATCCTTGCGATCTGCTGCATGAGCCTGCTGATCGTGGGGCTGGACAACACGATCGTGAACGTGGCATTGCCCTCGATCGGGCGCGAGCTGCACACGTCGGTCTCGGGCCTGCAGTGGACCGTGGACGCCTACACGCTGGTGCTGGCGAGCCTGTTGATGCTGTCGGGCTCGACCGGCGACAGGCTGGGGCGCAAGCGGATCTTCTCCCTGGGGCTGATCCTGTTCACGCTGGGCTCGCTGCTCTGCAGCGTGGCGCCGAACCTCGGCACGCTCGTGGCCTTCCGCATGGTGCAGGCGATCGGCGGCTCGATGCTGAACCCGGTGGCGATGTCGATCATCCGCAACGTCTTCACCGACGCGCGCGAGCGTGCACAGGCGATCGGCGTGTGGGGCGCGACGGTTGGCATCAGCCTCGCGCTCGGCCCGGTCGTGGGCGGCACGCTGGTCGAGTCGGTGGGCTGGCGCTCGATCTTCTGGATCAACATCCCCGTGGGACTGGCGGCGCTGGTCCTGACGCTGCGCTTCGTGCCGGAGTCGCGGGCGCCGCATGCGCGACGCCTTGACCCGATCGGCCAGCTCCTGGTGATCGCGCTGTTCGGCTCGTTGACCTACGCGATCATCGAGGGACCGAAGGCTGGTTGGTTCTCGACGCAGAGCCTCGCGCTGTTCGGGGTCGCGCTGGCGGCGCTCGTGGCGCTGCTGGCGTATGAGGCGCGACGCGAGGAACCGCTCCTGGAACTGCGCTTCTTCCGCAGCATCCCGTTCTCGAGCGCGAGCGTGATCGCGGTCTGCGCGTTCGCGGGGCTGGGTGGCTTCCTGTTCCTGAACACGCTCTACCTGCAGGAGGTCCGTGGCCTGTCGGCGCTGGAAGCGGGCCTGTGCACGCTGCCGATCGCGGCGATGACGCTCGTGTTCGCCCCGATCTCGGGACGCATCGTGGGGCGGCGCGGCCCGCGCATCGGCCTGCTCGTCGGCGGCGTGGGCATCGCGCTGGGGGCGGGGCTGTTGACGGGTCTGGGGGCGCACACGTCGATCCCTTCGCTGGTCCCGGCCTACGTGATCTTCGGGATCGGCTTCGGGATGGTGAACCCACCGATCACGAACACCGCGGTGCTGGGCATGCCCGCGGCGCAGGCGGGTGTTGCCGCGGCGGTCGCCTCGACCTCGCGCCAGCTCGGGCAGACGCTCGGCGTCGCGGTCGTGGGCGCGATCGCGGCGGGAGGCGCGGCGGAGGTGGGGCCGGGCTTCGTCGCGGCCGGCCACGCGGCCTGGTGGCTCGTGACCGGCTGCGGCGTGGCGGTGTTCGCGCTCGGCCTCGCGAGCACGACCGACTGGGCGAACCGCAGCGCGCGCCACGTCGCCGAGGAGCTCAGCCAGGGCGAGCGCGCCGAGGCCGAGCGCGTCGAGCTGGTCGGGGCCTGAGAGCGCAGGTAGCCTTGTTCGGCACGTGCCGCCGCGGCGCACGCCCTCGTAGTCCAATGGATAAGACGACCGCCTCCTAAGCGGTAGATCCAGGTTCGACTCCTGGCGGGGGCATCGGCTCAGCCGGGGAAGCCGAGCCCGACGAGCTGCTCGGCGACGTCGCGGGGCACGGCATAGTCGCGCTCGTCGAGGATCTCCTCGAGGTGCTCGGCGACCGACTCGATCCTCAGCACCTCGGGCGCGCGAAAGCCGCCGGTGACCCCGGCGAAGGCTCGGGAGACGAAGCCGGCGCCGGCGTCGAGCACCTCGCCGTTGAGGGTGCAGGAGTCGTGGCTGAGCCAGGCGACCACGGGTGAGACCTGCGCGGGGCTGTTCGCGCGCTCGACGTCGATCTCGGGCGTGGCCTTCTGCATCTTCGCCCGCGTCGCGGGCTGGGTCATACGCGTGAAGGCGGTTGGCAGGACCGCGTTCACGGCGACGCCCGCCTCACGACCCTCGAGCGCGAGCGCGCGCGTCAGGCCGATCAGCGCGGCCTTCGAGGCGCAGTAGTGCGCCCGCTCGGTCATCCCGAACATGCCGGCGCCAGAGCTGATCATCACGACCCGCCCGCGTCGCTGCTCGAGGAAGCCGGGCCACGCCGCGCGCGTGAGGTAGAAGGGGCCGTAGGCGTTGACGCGCATCGTCTTGTCGAGCATCGCGGCGGTGATCTCGGCGAACGGAGCCAGCTCGAGCACCCCGGCGTTGTTCACGACGATGTCGAGGCCCCCGAAGCGCTCGCGCGCCTCGGCGACCACGCTCCGGGCTCCGTCCTCGGTGGAGATGTCCGCGTAGCTCGCGCAGGCCGAGCCGCCCTCGCTCTCGATCTCCTCGACCACCGCGGCGGCCGGACGGCTGCTGGTCCCCGAGCCGTCGATCTCGCTGCCGATGTCGTTCACGAGCACCTTGGCCCCGCGGCGGGCGAGCAGCAGCGCGTGCTCCCTGCCCATCCCGCGCCCGGCGCCTGTGACGATCGCCACCCTGTCATCGAAACGCAACTCCGCGGCCATATGTTCGTCTCCCCGATCGACTCCAGCCGCTGCATCTCTCCGCTGCCCGAGGGGACGCGGCGGCCCGACGATCTGCCATATAGCAACGGCCCGGTCGGCTCTCCGAAGGGACGTCGTCGAATGCCGTTGGAATCTTCAAGGCGCCGTCCGCGCGCGCTGTCGGAGGTGCTCGCCGATCAGGCGGAAGCCCGCGTCGGCCGGGCCCGTCCCTTGGCGCGCCGCCTGCGTGCACGCCAAGCGCGCGCACCGGTGTAGACCCAATTGGGATAGCGGTGGCGAGCATCGTGCTGTCGAACGGCGTTCTGCCAAAGGCGCTCCAGGCGATCCGAGCCCAGGGCGGCGACGTCGATCTCAAATCGCTCCTGCAGGACGCTCGCAAACGCCTCGCGATTGGGAAGGATGCGTCGTTCGTACACGCCCGGCCCGTCGAGGGCCAGCGTCCGTGAGCGCAGCGTGAGGATGCGATCGTCGAACGGGCGCTGGACGATCAGACCCGCGACGAAGACCGAGTCGGGCGCCGTGGAGAGGCGAAGGTGATGCGCTGCGAAGTCGTCCAGGGTCGCGGGCGCGTCGGCGAAGTGGAAGCCGGCGGTTGCGCCGAACTCGTGCTGGGTCAGCCACCATCCCTCGCGCTCGCGCGCGATCCGCCGCTCGAAGACGCCGGAGGTCACCGGCCCCTCGACGAGCGCCAACGGGTCCAACGGGCCTTCTCCCCACCCCGCCTCCGCGATGAATCGACCCTCATCCGGCGTGTCCACGACGAGCGCCATGTGATTCGTCGGCTCGCCACGGGCATGGGCCTCACGAGCGCCGACGATCCCCTGCCGGCGCTCGACGGCGAAACCGAGCGACTCCAGCAGGACGTGCAGCACGGAGTTGACCTCGAAGCAGTATCCACCGCGCCCGCCGAGCAGCACCCGCTGTACGAGCCTGACGGGGTCCAGGGCTTCGGTCTCGCCGAGCTGTATCGCCAAGTTCTCGTAGGGGACCCGTGAGACGAACGCACGATGCACCTGACGTAGGCCGACGGCGTCGGGAGCCGGCGCCGAAGCGAGCCCGATGCGGCGCAGCAGGCGATCGCGGACGTCGGGATCGAGGCTGCTCACGACGCGTCCAGGAACCGCGTCCTGCCCATTTCGAGCCAGCTCTGGCGCATCTCGATGGCAAGCTCGGTGACCGATTCGCCGAGCGGGCCGAGCTCGTCCTCGCCGACCATGCGGATCGGCTCGATGCCGCGGATCGAGCCCGTCAGGAACGCCTCGCCGGAGGCGATCAGCCGCTCCACGGCAAGCGGCTCCTCGCGCACCTGCAGGCCGATCGTGCGGGCGGTCTCGATCGCTTTCGCGCGCGCGAGCCCCGGCAGGATGCGCCCGTCTGCCGGCGGGGTGACGATCTCGCCGTCCTCGACCGCGAAGACGTTCGCGCGCGAAGCCTCGAGCACCTCGCCGCCGGCGTCGAGCACGAGCGGCAGGCAGCCTTCGGCTTCGCTTGATTCGGTCCAGGCCAGGCCCGCGCGATCGGCCCACTTGTGCGCCCCGAGGCCACCGTGGATCACGAATGGGCGCAGCGCAATCGCCCGCTCCCACGCCGGGAACAGGTCGTCGGGGTCGACCGCCGCGGTGACGGCTTCGGCCGTCGGCGCGCCGTCCGCGGTGGGGGCCACCGTGAGCCGCAGCCGTCCCACCGACAGAGGTGCTGCGTGCTCGCGCACGAGCGCATCGGTGCCGGTCGGCAGCTCGGCGCCGAACAGGTCGCGAACGCTCCAGCTCAGCCGCTCCAGATGGCCGTCGAGCTCGATCGGCGCGCCGTCGAGGATCAGGATCGTCTCGAAAACTCCAATCGCTCGGTCGGGCCAGAGCAGGTCAGACACGTCCGCATTGTGCCATTCTCCTGTCGGTGCTATCGAGAGTCCGTCGACTCCGACGCTACGTGGAGACGAACGGTGCGCGCCACACGGCTGTGGCGATCGGACGCTTGGTGCGCGGCCTCTTCTACGCAGACGAGCGGCTGATCGTGATCGTCAAGGAGCTCGACTCGGTCGTGGAGCCCTGGCGGCGCGGCGAGCTGCAGGTGAGCGATCTGCGTCCCGAGGACATGTCGCAGCTCGCCGAGCTGAACCGCACACGGGGACGGCCCGAGATCCAGCGGCTGTTCGTCGACTACGCGGAGCGCGGCTTCCACGGCTTCCTGGCCCGCCTCGACGGCGAGCTGGTCGGCTACTACTGGTGGGTCGACCGCGACGTGCCCAGGCGCTACACCGATCTGCAGAAGCTCGGGCTCGAGATCGAGTTGGGCGAGCAGGACGTGTACGGCTCGCACTTCTTCTTGATCGAGGAGCATCGGGGCGGCGGTGTCGCGGCCGACTTCCTGTTCGAGGTCGAGAGCTCGCTGCGCGATCGCGGCTTCACGCGGCTCTGGGGCTATGTCGCCGGGGGCAATCGTCCCGCGCGATGGGTTTACAGTACGCGGGGATACAAGCCGACCTGGGTAATACGGCTAAGACGAATCCTGCTCATCCAGCGAACCACGCGCGAGTCCCTGTGACTGCTACGACGGAGGTGGCCCCGTGAGCATTGCGGTCGAGGTCGAACAATTCATCGTTGTCGAGCTTGCCGCAGGCCGAGGCATCGGTGCGATCGCGCACGACAGCGACATGCTCTCCGACGGGATCATCGATTCGCTCGGGATCACGGAGTTGATCTCGTTCTTGGAGGGTAGGTATGCCATCAAGGTCGATGACGACGACATCGACGCCGAGAACTTTCGCTCGATCGACAGCATCGCCGCGTTCGTCGCGCAGAAGAGGGACTGAGCCAGATTCTCACCCAATTGCTCTACGAGCAGGCGCAGGAGCGGCCTGGGCACACGGCGCTGGTTCACCGCGACGAGCGGATCGCGCTCGTGGACCTGATCGAGCGGATCGAGCGGCTCGCGAGCGGACTCGCCCAGCGCGGGATCGGCGCGGGCGACGCGGTCGGGCTGGTGCTGCGCGACGACCCCTGGTTCGTCACGAGCTTTCACGCGATCACGGCCCTCGGGGCGATCGTGGTGCCGGTCAACCCGGCGTTCAAGCAGGCTGAGCTGGCCTTTAACTTCGGTAGCGCAGGCGTGTCCGCGGTGATCAGCGACGAGCGCACGACCGGCGTCTGCGAGCGGATCGCCGCGGGCCTGGAGGGCGAGGTGCGCGTGATCAGCACGAGCAGCGCGCACGGGCAGGCCGACACGCTGGATGCGCTGCTGGAAGAAGGGAGCGCCGAGCGGCTGCTCCCGCGCGACCCCGGGGAGACGCTCGTCTACCAGTTCTCCTCCGGCTCGACGGGCCGTCCCAAGCGCGTCCCCCGCACGCACGGGCAGTGCGTCGCCGAGGCGCGCATGTACGAGTCGCTCGGGCTGACCCCCGAGGACAAGATCTTCAGCGCGGTGCCGCTGTTCCACACCTGGGGGATGGGCGCCTGCCTGTTCGGCGCCGCCGCTTCGGGCGCGACGATCGTCGTCCTCGAGGACCCGCATCCGTTCCTGCTCAAGCGCCGCAGCGCGCTCGAGTTGATCGAGCGCGAGCGCGCGAGCGTATTCCCAGGAGTGCCGTTCAACTTTCGTCTGATGGCCGAAGCCCCTGCGGGCGCGGATCTCTCCTCGCTGCGGCTCTGCTTCTCGGCGGGAACCGCGCTGCCCCGATCGAGCTTCGAGGCGTTCGGCGAGCGCTTCGGCGTGCTCGTGCGCCAGCTCTACGGAAGCACCGAGACCGGCATGATCGCCGCGAACATGAGCGATGACCCGGTGGCGAGCTTCGAGTCGGTCGGCACGCCTGTCGAGGGCGTGCGCGTCGAGATCCTCGACGAGGACGGCGAGGCGCTGGCGCCCGGCGAGATCGGTGAGGTCACGGTCGCGAGCCCGGCCGCGAGTGGCGGCTACGCCGAAGCCGATCCCGCGAGCCTGGCGGCGTTCCGCGACGGGCGTTACTTCACCGGCGATCTTGGGCGCCTGGACGAGCAGGGGCAGCTCTACCTGGAGGGCCGCAAGAAGCTCCTGATCGAGGTCGGCGGCTACAAGGTCGACCCGATCGAGGTGCAGGACGTGATCGCGGCGCACCCCGCGGTCAGCGAGGCGATCGTCGTCGGCGTCGGCGGCGAGGCCGCCGGTGAGGAAATGGTCAAGGCGGTCGTCGTCCCGAGCGGGGACTGCGAGCAGGGTGAGCTGATCGCCTTCTGCCGCGAGCGGCTGGCCAACTACAAGGTGCCGAAAGCCGTCGAGTTTCGCGACGAGATCCCAAAGAGCCCGCTCGGCAAGACGCTGCGGAAGTACCTGGTTTGAAGACGCTGCTGATCGACAACTACGACTCGTTCACCTACAACCTCTACCAATTGCTGGCAGAGGCGAACGGCGACGAGCCGATCGTCGTACGCAACGACGCCGCCGGCTGGTCGGAGCTGAAGCGGCTGCGCTTCGACAACGTCGTGATCTCGCCGGGCCCCGGCAGCCCCGACCACGACGGCGACTTCGGCGTCTGTGCGCAGGCGATCAGGGAGGCCGAGACGCCGCTGCTCGGTGTCTGCCTCGGGCACCAGGGGCTGAGCTGGGTCCACGGCGGCAAGGTGCTGCCGGCGCCGGAGGTGATGCACGGGCGGATCAGCGCCGTGCTGCACGAAGACTCGCCGCTGTTCGCCGGGATCCCGCGCGAGTTCCAGGCGGTGCGCTACCACTCGCTGTGCGTCGAGCAGCCGCTGCCCGACGAGCTGGAGCCGATCGCCTGGACCAGCGACGGCGTGCTGATGGCGGTCGCGCACCGCGCGCGACCGCAGTGGGGCGTGCAGTTTCACCCCGAGTCGATCTGCACCGAGTACGGACGGCGGCTGATGGCGAACTTCCGCGACCTGACGCGCCAGTTCTCGGCGCGCACGAACGGGCGGACGCGGATCACCCAGGGGCGCGCAGGCGCCCCCGAGAGCGGCGTGGGGACGAGCGATCCGGCGGCGTTCTCGACGCGCCAGAGTGCCGCGAGCCGGGCGAAGCTGGGTCTGAAGGTCAAGCGCCTGGACACGCTGTTCGACACCGAGCGCGCCTTCGCTCACCTGTATGGCGGCAGCGAGACCGCCTTCTGGCTCGACAGCAGCAAGGTCGACGAGCGCGCGCGCTTCTCGTTCATGGGCGCCGCCGACGGACCGCTCGCCGCGAGGATTCGCTACGAAGTCGCCGGCGGCGAGCTGCACATCGCGCGGGCGGGAGGCGAGGAGCGGCGCGAGGAATCGATCTTCGACTACCTCAGCCGCGAGATGCGTCGCCTGCGCTACATCTCCCACGATCTGCCGTTCGACTTCAACTGCGGCTTCGTCGGCTACTTCGGCTACGAGCTGAAGGCCGACTGCGAAGGCCGCAACGCGCATCGGTCGAGCATGCCCGACGCCGCCTTCGTGTTCGCGGATCGGCTGATCGCCTTCGACCATTTAGAGCAATGCACCTATGTGCTCTGCCTCGTGGAGCCCGGCGAGGCCGAGCAGGGCGACCGCTGGATCGCCGAGACCAGCCTGCGGCTGGCGTCGCTGGCTCCGTTGAGCGCGCCCGACCGGGACGGCGCCGCGCCCTCCGAGCCTGTCGCCTTCGAGCTGAGCCGCTCGCACGAGCAGTATCTGCAGGACATCGCCACCTGCAAGCAGCGGCTGACCGAAGGCGAGACCTATGAGATCTGCCTGACGAACAAGATCGCCGCCGAGGTCGCGGTCGAGCCGCTCGCGCTGTATCGCACCCTGCGCCGCGTGAACCCCGCGCCGTTCTCGGCCTATCTGCGCTTCGGCGAGGTCGCGATCCTGAGCTCATCGCCCGAGCGCTTCCTCAGCGTCGGGCGCGATCGCTGGGTGGAGGCCAAGCCGATCAAGGGCACCTGTCCACGCGGCAAGACCCCGGCCGAAGACGTCCGCCTCGCCGAGGAGCTGCGGCTCGGCGAGAAGAACCGGGCCGAGAACCTGATGATCGCCGACTTGTTGCGCAACGACCTCGGCGTGGTCTGCGAGGTGGGCACGGTGCACGTGCCCGATCTGATGCACGTCGAGTCCTATGAGACCGTCCATCAGCTCGTCTCCACGGTGCGCGGCCTGCTGCGCGACGAGGTCGAGCCGCCGGACTGCATCCGCGCCTGCTTCCCGGGCGGCTCGATGACCGGCGCGCCGAAGAAGCGCACGATGGAGATCATCGACCGGCTCGAGGGCGAGGCCCGTGGCGTCTACTCGGGCGCGATCGGCTATCTCGGGCTCAGCGGCGGCTGCGATCTGAACATCGTGATCCGCACGATCGTCATCGAGGGCGATCGGGCCACGCTCGGCGTGGGCGGCGCGATCGTGATGCAGTCCGACGCCGAGGAGGAGTACCAGGAGACGCTGCTGAAGGCCCGCGCGCCGATGGCCGCCATCGACCCACGGGTCGATGGCGGGCAGGTTTTCGAGCCCGCCGCGGGCGGCTCGCTTGTTGAGCGGTAATAGGCCAACTGCTAGCTTCAAAGAATGTCGACGCTGAGCCGCGCGGTCGTGCGCACGCCGCTGGCGCTGCTCGTTGCCCTCGGCATCGCGGCACCCCTCGGCGGCTGCGGCGGCCTCTCCGGCAAAGGCTCCAATCAGCCGACGCAGGCGAGCGGGGCCGGGGAAGGCGGCGAAGCCGAAGCCAACGAAGAAATCACGAACGAAAAACGCGAAGAAGCCGCGGAAACGGAAAAAAACCGGGAACTGCTGTCTGAGCTGGAAGCCAAGCGTCGCGAAGAAGCGGCCGAAGCCCAGGCCAAGAAGACCGAAAAGGCTGCGCTTGCAAAAGCCAAGAAGCGCGAAGAAAAGGCCGAAAAGGAAGCCAAGAAGCACGAAGCCGAAGCCGAAGCGAGGTTGAAGAAGCGCGAAGAAGCCGCCGCCGCGGCGCTCAAGAAAGAACGCGAAGCGGCCAAGAAGAAGGAAGCGGAACGCAAGCAGGCCGAAGCCGAACAGGCCGCGGCCAAGCAGCAGGCGGCGCCACAGCAGCAGGTGACGACCGCCCCGAGCGAAACGGGATAGCCATGTGGCAGTTGCTCAAGAGATTGTTCGAGATCGCGGCGCGCCAGAGCGCTTCACGCGCGTGTGTGGCGCTCGTGCTGCTGGCCGCGGTGGCGAGCCCGCTGGCCGGCTGCGGTGGCGGCGGCAAGGGCTCCGATTCCGCCGCCGAAGCGCGCGAAGAAGCGGGCGGGGAAGGCGAAGAAGCCTCCGAAGAAGCCGCCCGTGCCAAGCAGAAGGCGAACGAAGCGGTGGCGATCAAGCGCGAAGAAGCCGAACTCGCCGCCAAGCGCAAGAAGCTCGAAGCCACGATCGCCAAGCAGGCCTCCGAAAAGCACACCGCCAAGAAGACCCACACGCACGAGAAAAGCTCCAAGCACGCAAAGACGCACCACAGCAAATCGAGCAAACCGAAGAAGGGCTCGTCGAGCAAGGAAACGCCGGCCGAAGAAGCGGCGCGCAAGCAGTTCGCCAAGGAAGAAGCTCAGGAAGCCGCGGCTTTCAAGCGTCGCGCAAAACAGGAATCCGGGGGCTGACGCAGCCCGCGGTCCGGCCGCCTGTGTCGGACAGGTGCTGATTCGCCTCCCGCCTGTCAGCGATAAACGGTCGTTGGCACCCGACTGGTCGCGCGGATAGCCTGCGCGCAGGTGATTCGCAGGCTCTCCACATCGCTGGCGCTCGGACTGGCCACAGTTGCGCTGATCGCGGGCTGCGGCAGCTCGAGTAGCAGCAGCTCCAGCTCGGGTGAATCCTCCAGCGGCGCGGGCTCGACGACCGCGAGCACCACGACGACCGCGCTGACGGGCGCCGCGGCCGAATGCCAGCGTGGCATCAAAAGCCTGCCCGCGCTGTCGAGCAGCACCCGCGAACGGCTCGAAGCCGCCTGCGCGAAGTCCGGGGGCCGCGACCCACAGGCGGCGCGCAAGGTGATCGCGCAAGCCTGCCGCGAAATCATCGAAGCCTCGCCGCTGCCGGACGGGCCTGCCAAGAAGCACGCGCTCGCGGGCTGCGAATCTGCCGCGAGCAAATAGAGCCGGCCGCCGCTCAGGCCTCCTGCGGCTCCTCCCCCTGGTCCTCGTCGGTGTACAGCGACTCGCGCGCCAGCTCCTGGCTCTTCGCGCCGTACAGCTTTATCTCGAGCAGGTCGTGGCGGTAGTCGTCGGGCGCGATCAGCGTGAAGCGCTCGCTGCTCAGCGGGCACTGATCGACGGTCAGTCCCGCGAGCTCCGCGGTCACGATCCGTCCGCCGGACACGAGCGGGTGCCCCCATACGAGCGTCATCGCCGCGACCGCCCCACCCTCGCCGCGCCATGAGCCGATCACCTCGTCGCACAAGTCCATCTGCCAGTCGGGATTGCGCTCCGCGGTCTCCTGCGTGAAGTCGAGGTAGGTGGAGAAGTCTTCGGGCTCGCCGCCCTCGGGCGCAGGCAGGTAGCGGACGTAGCCGAACAGTTCGTAGCCGCCGCTGGTCGGGACGGTCGCCGGGACGTAGGTGCGCCCGTGCCAGGTGCGGTCGGGATACCAGACGATCGCGCCGGGCTCACCCAGCTCGGCGCCGTCGAGCTCCAGCTCGCCGACGCTCGCCATCAGCTCCTGCTCGAGCCTCTGCGCCCAGCGGCCGTAGGGCAGCTCCTCCTGCGGCGGCTCCGCGGCGAAGCGCGCGACGAATCGTTCCTCGGGTGGCACGCCTGCAGCCTAACCGTCACGCCTCGCGCAGCAGCGCCGCCGCGTGCTCGGGGGCGACGATGTTGAGGTTGAGGTCGGTCGACAGCTCGAGTCCCGCGAGGTGCGTCAGACGCGGCAGCACGTCGATCCGCCAGCAGAAGTGCTCGGCGCCTCGTGGCGCCGTGCGCACCCACATGTTCAGTGGCGGGCTCGCCCCGAGGTGGCGCGCAAGACGCTTGAGCCCATCGTGCAGCAGCGCGGCGCCACTCGGCCCGTCCTGCTCGAAGCGCGGCACGGGACGCCGCGGGGCGAGCATCAGCTGAAATGGCAGGCGCGAGGCGTAGGGCGCCATCAGCACGGCCTCGTCGTCGATCGCGACGATCCGCTCCTGCAGCCGCACCTCCTCGGCGACTACGTCGCCCAGCAGGTTCTGGCCCATCGTGCGGGTCGCATAGGCGCTCGCGCGCTCGCGCTCGCGCGCGACGGCCGCGGGGACGAAGTCCAGGCCGTAGAGCTGCGCGTGCGTGTGCGGCAGCGATGCGCCCGCCTGGCGTCGCTCGTTGACGATCAGCTGCACGTAGGCGCAGTCCTCGTGCGTGCGCATGCGCGCACGCCAAGCCTCCATCGCGGCGGCGACCTGCTCGGTGGGAAGCTCGGCCAGCGACAGCACCGGCTGGGGCCCGTTGACGATCACCTCGTGCGCGCCGGTGGCGGGCAGCGAGCTGAACAGCTCGCCGCGCGCGTCCGAGCGGCGCCGCTCGCCGCTCTGCGTCGCGTCGGCGGGGTCGCCCGCGAGCGCATCGCCGGCGGCGCCACGGTCCTCCCCCGCGGACCCCTCGGCCGCCTTGGGCGGCGGCGGCGAAAGCGCCGGATACAGGTTGGGCACCACGCGCACGGCCCACCCCGGCGAGTTGGGCGCGCCGCCGCCGGGGCGCACGGCATACAGCTCCGGCGGCGTGCGGTCCTCGTGGCCGTCGGCGAACGGGTCGCGCTCGGGGTCGATCGGCTCGGGGGCGCGCTCGGCCTCGGTCAGCGTCGGCGCGCCGCCGGGACGTCGCGAGCGCTCGCCCGCGACGATCGTGCGGTGCCCGCTGAGGGGGTCGATGCGGATTTCAGGCATCGGCGGCTCCATTCAACGCGTAGCGCCTGACGTCGGCTTCGAGCTTGGCCTGGCTTGGGTAGGGGCCCTGGCGGATGTACTGTCCGCCGCTGCTGTCGAGGAAGACCGTGACGGGCGTGAAGGTGGAGTCGGTGATCTTCGCGCCGATTGCGCCGCTCCGATCGAAGTAGCTCGGGTAGCTGACGGGGAAGCTCCGCAGGAATGCCGCTGCCGCGGTGCGGCTCGTGTCCGCGGAGTCGATTCCCAGGAATGCGACCCGGCGGCCGAGCCTCAGCGAAGCCCCTTGGAAGGCGCCGAACTCGGCACGGCAGGGCACGCACCAAGACGCCCACTTGTTGATCACGATCGGGCGTCCGCGAAGCGCGGCCAGGCGGGAGCGCAGCGCGGGCAGCCCCCCGGGCAGCAGGCGACCGGCCTGCGCGTGCAGCGCCGCCAGCGGCGCGGGCGAGCCCGCCAGGCGCGCCTGCATCTGTCCGAGCGTCAGCCGCGAGTGCTTGGTCGGCGTGTGCGAGGAGCCCGCGAGCTGGACGAGGCCAATCGCGAGCAGCGCCACCAGCGCCAGCGCGGCTGCTGCGATCGACAGGCGCCTCGGCGTCATCGCGGCTAAGGGTGGCAGATCGGGCCCTGGGCGACGGCGGCAGTCGGCGGGTGCGAGACGCCGCGCCGCGGACCGGCCCGCTCGTGCGGGCGGGTCGCGCAGCGCAACCTCGTCCGAACCGGGACGTGCTATATCTTTTGCACGAAGAGGCCGGGTCGCTTAGGGCATCCGGCCAAACGGCGTCAGTGGGACGCCAGTCTTTCGAGCCACGCTGAAGCCACTTTCTGCGGCGGCTCCGTCTCGAAGTCCAGAGCCTCTATGGCCGAGTCCACCTCAGTGGCCCTCGCGGCCGCGCCCATTCCAAGTTCCGCGGAAATCTCGCGTGCGGAGAAGCTCGTCCGCGAGCGCTTTCTGCACGACGGCGAGGACCCCGCCGTCGCGCTCGCCCCCGGCTCGCCGCGCCGTCGCGCGCTCGATCAGGCGCTCGCCGAGCTGGCGGCCGATCCGAAGGCCAAGAACCCCTCCACGGCTTGGCGGCGAGAGTTCTCGCTGCTGCTCGGGCTCGAGCGGCTGCTCTCCGACGACGAGCCCAAGCTCGCGGACGGCACCGTGCTCTCAGCGCACCAGGTCGACGCGCTGTCCGGCACGCTCGCCGCGCTGCTCGCCGCCGCGCAGGCCACTGCGCCCAACGGCAACGGCCGCTCGGCCGCCTCGCCCGAGCTGCTGGCCTCGGCCGAGATCCTCGGCGTCGAGGAGGCGCCCGCCGAGGACGCTCCCGGCCCGGCCGTGGGCAGCGGCGAGGAGCCCGACGAGGACGAGGAAGACGACGAGGAGGAGCCCGAGGACGAGGATGAGGACGACGAGGACGAGGATCTCGGCCCGGTCCAGCGCGCCGCCCCCGACGAGGACGACGAGGATGAGGACGAGGAGGACGACCTGGGCGAAGCCGACGCCGAGGATGAGGACGAGGAGCCCGAGGCGGAGGCCGAGTCCGACGAGGAGCCCCGCGACTGGGTCGAGGAGGGCGAGGATGAAGAGGAGTCGCTCGCCGACCAGCCCGAGGACCCCAACGCCGCCAAGCGCTTCTGGTTCGAGCACGCGACCGGCGCGGGCAAGACGGTCGCGGCGCTCGGCTTCGTCGAGGCCACCCAGACGGGCGGCGTGCTGATCCTGACCCACCGGCGCAACCTGGTCGACCAGTTCATCGGCGAGCTGCGCGACCGCGGCTACACCAAGCGCATCTCGAAACCGCTGCTGAAGGGCGAGGACTCATCGAAAGGCCCGGTGACCGTCGAGACCTACCAGTGGTTCGTGCGCAACGCGGGCAAGATCTCGAGCGCCTACACGATCGTGATCTGCGACGAGGCGCACACCGCGCTTGGCGAGAAGACCAGCGGCGCGATCCGCGAGTGGACGGGGCCGATCTTCATCGGCATGACCGCCACGGGTGCGCTGATCGCGCGCCACGTCACCGATCTGTTCCCGACGCAGACCTCACGCTTCGACCTCGCGCAGGCCGCGCGGCGCGGTGTGATCGCGCCGCTGCGCTGCGTGCGCATCTCACCCGGCGTGGGAGTGCGGACGATCGCGAAGGTGCCGCTGCGCCGCGGCGAGGTCGACACCGAGTTCGACCAGGACGAGCTCGCGAAACTGCTCGACCAGCAGCCCTTCAACCTGGCGGTGGCGAACCTCTACAAGACGCGCTTCAACGGCGTCCCCGGCGTCGTCTACGCGGCGGGCGTGCGGCACGCCTACAACCTCGCCGAAGCCTTCCGCGCCGAGGGCATCAAGGCGCAGGGCGTCTCGGGCGAGACGCCCAAGCGCGAGCTGGCCGAGATCCTCGCGCGCTACGAGCGCGGCGACATCGACGTGCTGATCAACGCGCAACTGCTCGCCGAGGGCTGGAACAGTCCGCGCGCGACGGTCTGCGTGCACCTCGCGCCGACGGCCTCCAAGCGCATCTACCAGCAGCGCGTGGGCCGCGTCACGCGCCGCCACCCCGGCAAGGAGGCGGGGCTCGTCGTGGACTTCGTGCATCCGGCGACCAGGCACGACGACCCGGTCGTAACGCTGCACTCGCTGCTCGACCGCGATGTCTACCGCGGCGGCGCGATCGTCGTCGGCCCCGTGCGCCGCGGGCGCGGCCGGCGGATGCGCGTCGAGCGCCGCGTGCTGCCGGTGTGCGCCGAGGAGGAGCGGCGCTTCGCGGTCTTCGAGCGTGAGCTCTGGCGGATCGCGGTCGAGCACCTCGACTACGGCGAGCAGCACGTGTGGGCCGCGCTCGCGGGCGCCCGTGTCGCGCCGAACGGCTGGCGCCGGGCCCGCGCGATGCTGCACTTCGACCGCACCGGCGAGCTCAAGAGCCGCTTCCTGATCACCACGGTGCAGCGCAACAAGAACGCGCAACTGCGCCTGCGTGCGCTGTCGGACATCCCGGCGCTGCGCGACCCCGACGCGTTCGACACGGCGATCGACATCATCGGCGGCTGGCCGCGCGACGAGCGCCGCGAGGCGAGCAAGGTCATGCTGCGCGCGCTGGTCGAGCGCCGCATCAGCCGTCGCGACCAGGCCAACGCCTGGATCTGGCGCTTGGCCGAGTACACGCGCGACGTGCACGAGGAGTACGCGGTGCAGCGCTGGCCCGAGACCAAGCGGCTGCTCGGCCTGCTGGTGAACTCCGCGGGCGGCGCCCACGCCCGCAACGCGCGCCGCCTGATCCACGCGGCACGCAAGCAGGATCGCCGCCTCGCCGCGGCGCTGCTCGCCGCGGCGCTCGCGCACACGCCCGAGGCCGAGGAGGCGCTGCGCGGCGCACGCACGCGCATGGCGCGCAAGCCGCCCGCGCTCGCCCGGGAGCTGCTGCGCAACTTCCCCAAGCGCCGCGCCCGCAACTCGCGCCGACGTCGCAAGGGCGGCGGCTCCTCGGGCAAGTCGCCGGCCGCGAACAACGCCTCGGCCGGGAACGGGGCCGGCAACGGCAGTCGCGGCGATCGCAACCGGCCCCGCGGCGGCGGCAGCGGCACCAGCGGCGGCGGCAATGCGAGCGGCAACGGCGCGAGTGGCGAGAGCGCCTCGCGCGCAGCCTCGGTCGCGGACGCCTGAGCGAGCGCGCCTACGACATACGTCGGCTCGGCGTTCACGCGGTCGTAGCGCCTGTACAAAGTCGTGGTGCGCACCCGCGGCGTGACGGCGCTCCTCTGCATCGCCTGCGCGCTCGGGAGCGCTGCCGACGCTCGCGCGTCGACGCTCGCGGCGGGACATCTCGGAGTCCCGCTGAGCGCGCCGCAGGCGCCGCTCGTGGGCGGCGCCCCCGCGACGAGCGTGAAGTACGAATGGCGCCGCTGCCTGCCCCTCGCCACGCTCGTTCATGCCGACGGCGCTAACGGCGAATGGCTGCCCGACGGCGGCACGACTCCGCTGGCGGCGACGGGCGCGCCGGACTACGCGGGCACCGCCCCGTACACGCTCGAGCTGCGCGCCAAGCCGCAGACGATCGACGGCAGCTATCGCTTCCTGCTGGCACGCGAGCAGACGACCGGCGGCGGGCGCCAGGGAACCGGCATCTGGCTCTCCAGCGCAGGGTTGGGCTTCGAGCGCTGGCGCGACGGCGCCGTTGCGAGCGTCCGCTACACCGCCGGTCTGCAGGCCGGCGTCTGGAGCCACGTGGCGGCGACCTACGACGGGCAGACGATGCGCCTCTACGTCAACGGCCTCCAAGTCGGCTCGCGCGAAACCGCCGCGCCGCTGCTCGCCGAGCCGGGGCCGACCGAGATCGGCGCGGGCGCAGGCGGCCACGCGGGGCTGTTCTCGGGTCAGCTCGCGAGCGTTGCCACCTACCCGCGGGCGCTGATCCGCAGCCACGTGGCCGCCCACTATGCCGCGATCGCCGCGTCCCCATGCAGCGCGATCGAGGGCGCGAGCGCGGCGAGCTACACACCGACGCCCGCCGACCTCGGCCGCACGCTGTCGGTGACGGTGACCTCCACGAACACGCACGGCAGCGCAAGCATCGAGGCCGAAGTCCCCGGGCCGGTCGACGACGGCCATGGCAACTACGTGCAGGCGGGCGTCGGCGGCGTGAGCGCTAGCGGCGCCACGTCCGGAACCGTGCAGGTCGGCGCCGCGCTCGCGGGGCTGCCCGCCGATCGCGTTGAGTGGGACGTCGACGGGCAGTACCGCTACGCAAAGCCGGGCGAGCCGCCCTATCGGTACACGTGGTACACGGCGGCCGAGAGCAACGGGCCGCACACGGTGACGGTCAAGGTCTGGGGTCCCGGCAGCCCGACCCCTCTCAGCGAAGCGCTGACGGTGCACGTCTCGAACCCGACCCAGCACCCGACGCCGCTGGCGCTTGGAGAGGAGAGCGCCTACGCGGAAATGAACGAGGGCGAAGAAGCCGTGGCGCAGGATCTGCTCGGCGACGTCTGGCCCGCGCGAGGCTTCCCCCTCCCCCACCTGCAGTGGCCCCTGACGTGGCAGGAGGACCCCTACGACGAAGCCTATTGGGAGTTCTACTTCTACGGATTCCGTCCCGAGGCGACGCTCTTGTACGAGTGGCAGAAGACCGGCCGCGCGGCCTACCTGGAAAAGCTGCTGGCGATCCTGCGCTCCTACGTGGCCTACGACCGCACGCGCCCGGAAAACAGGGTGACGTTCGACAACAGCCACACCTCGGCCTACCGCGCGATGGAGCTGACGAACCTGTACGTGAAGCTGAAGATCGCGGGCGCCTTGCCGAAGGACGTCGAAGCAGGGCTCGGGCTTTCGCTGAGCAAGCTCGGCGCCTTCCTCGCCGAATCGAGGCACTTCGAGGCCGACTTCAACCACGGCTTCAACGAGGGCATGGCGCTGCTGCTGCTCGCCGACAACTTCCCCCACATGACCGGCGCCGCGGGCTGGCGCACGCTCGCGCTGGCACGCTTGAGCACGATGCTCTCGAACACGATCGACGCCGACGGCGTCGAGGTCGAGAACTCGCCCTTCTACCAGGTGTACGTGCTCGGGCTCGTCTACCAGATCGCGCAGTGGGCCAAGCGCTACGAGCCGACGCTCGCGTCCTCCTACTCCGAAGCCGCGAGCCGAATGCTGGCCTACACGGCGGAGATCACCCAGCCCAACGGATACCTGCCGATGCTGGGCGCGACCGCCACGACCTACATGCCGAGTCAGGACCCGAACGTGTACGGCCCGATGGCGGCGGCCGACCCGGAATTCGACTTCGCCTTCACGCGCGGCGCGAAGGGCACGCCGCCGCCGGACGGGACCGTGCTGTTCCCGGTCTCGGGCCAGTTCGTGATGCGCTCGCCGCTCGCCGCGCCCTCGAACCTGCCCAACCAGACCTACGTCACGTTCAACGCGGGCACCTACCGCACGAGCCATTCGGACCTCGACGCGATGGGCATGACGATGTACTCGAACGGCTCGACGCTGCTGCCGACCTCGGGGCTCTACACCTACACCGAAGAACCGTGGCTCGAGTACTTCCACGGCACGCGCTCGCACAACACGGTCGTGGTCGACGGCGCCGACCAGGTGCAGGGCTCGGCACAGGCGGGCAGCCACGGCTCGGCGGGCGGATCGACCTGGGCAAGCGGCCTCAGCGGCCTCTACCCCGGCGTGACGCACCACCGCACGCTCGTGATCCTGCGCCAGGGCCTGGTGCTCGTGCTCGACGAACTAGCGGGCTCGGCGACGCACAGCTACGCGCAGACATGGCACCTCGCGCCGGGCTCGAGCCCCAGCGCCACGGGCGCCGACACGCTCGTTGCCAACGCCGCGGGGACGCCGACGCTCAGGATCGCCCAGGCCGATCCAGCCGGGCTCGCGGTGCGCAGCGTCTCCGGTGCGACCGCCCCGATCCAGGGCTGGTACTCAAACGGATACGCCTTCAAGCAGCCGGGCTGGGCGCTCGAAGACACGCGCACCGGCACGAACGCGCTGTTCGCGACGCTGCTCGCCGCGGGCCCATACGCCGCGCAGACCGCCGGCGTCAACGAGAGCCCGGTCGCGGGTGGGCATCGAGTAAATGTCTGCGTCGGCGCCGGTCTCGGCTATGCGCTCACGATCCCGAGCGCGAACGAGTCGGCGCCGACGATCTCCTCGGGCGGCTGCTAGCCGAGTTGCAGATGAACCTCGCCCGCGTCGAGCGCCGTGCGCCCGCCGCCGTCGAGCGAGACGACAAGGCGTCCGGCGCCGTCGACGCCCTCGGCGCGGCCTTCGCCGCCGCGCCAGGAGATCATGCGCCCGCGCAGGGCGTCGCGTGCGCGCCAAGCATCGAGCGTCTGCTCGGTGGGCTCGGCCAGGCGTCGTTCGAGCGCGCCAATCAACGCGCCCAGCGTCGGCTCGAGCTCCTGCGGCTCGCGTCCCAGCGTGGCCGCAGTCTCGTGCAGCTCGGGCGGGAGCCGATCGAGGCGGACCGCGACGTTGAGGCCGATCCCGAGCACGGCCCAGCCTTCCTGGGGGCGACCCTCGGCGAGGATGCCCGCCAGCTTCGACAACTGGCCGGGGCCGCTCTCGCTCGCGCGCACGAACACGACGTCGTTCGGCCACTTGATGCGGGCCTGCCCGCCCGCGGCGTCGCACACCGCGAGCGCCGCGATCAGCGGCAGCAGCGCGGGCGGCTCACGCAGCAGCAGCGACATCAGCAGCGCCTCGCCCGCGGGCGCCGACCAGCGCCGTCCCTGACGCCCCCGCCCCGCGGTCTGCTCGGCGGCGGTGACGAGCGTGCCGTGCGGCGCACCCGCCAGCGCGAGCTCGCGCGCGCGGTCGTTCGTCGAGTCGGTGCGCCGCAGGTGAACGCGGGGGCGCCCCAGTCGCGGGCCGAGGCTCCCGCCCGTGCCCGTGCGTTCACCTGCGCTCGTGCCCGCGTCTGCGCCCGGCGTCATCGTGCCCGCGAGGCCGCGTCTGCGAGCAGCGCCCGCACGACGCCCTCGACGTCGTGCTCGGCGGCCTCGACGTCGACGGCGATGCCGTGCTCGCGGAGCGTCTCGCTGGTCACGGGTCCGATCGAGACGACCCGCGTCCGCGGCGAGAGCCCGCCTCGCTCGACCGCCCCGCCGGAGTCTGGGCCGCTCCCGTCCTCGGCGATCGCGCTCAGCAGGTTGCGTACGGTGGAGGAGGAGGTGAACGTGACGTAGTCGGCCTCCAGCACCGCGGCGACGGTCTCGGGGGCCAGCGGCTCGGCGAGGGTCTCATACAGCTCGAGCACCTCGACCTGCGCGCCTCGCTCGCGCAGTGCGTCGGGCAGCACCTCGCGCCCGCCGCGCCCGCGCAGCACGAGCGCGTGCTCGACCGGTAGCTCGGCGAGCGCCTCGACCAGGCCCTCGCCCACCGAGCGCTCGGCGACGACATCGGCGGCGATCCCGTGCGCGGCCAGCTCCCGGCTCGTGCCGGGTCCGATCGCGGCGACGCGCACTCCCGCGAGCGACCGAGCGTCGCGCCCGCCTGCGGCGAGACGCTCGAACATGGCGCTCGCGGCATTCGTGCTGGTCACGCACACCAGGTCATACGGCGCGGGATCGAGCGGTGGGCCGGGCAGCGGCTCGATCCGGATCGCGGGCGCCTGCACGACCTCGGCCCCCAGCTCCTGCAGCCGCTGCGCCAGGCCGCTCGCCTGTGCCCGCGCGCGCGTGACCGCGACCGTGCGCCCGCTCAGCGGCCGCTCCGCCGGCCAGGCGAGCTGCTCGGCGAGCTCGGCGACCGGCCCGACGACCGTGATCGAGGGCGAGCCCACCTGCTCGGCGGCGACCTGTGCGGCGATCGTCTGAAGCGTTCCCAGCACCGTGCGCTGCCTCGGCAGCGTGCCGGCCTCGATCACGGCGGCGGGCTCCTCGCCCGCGCGGCCCGCCTCGATCAGCGACGAGGCGATCCGCTCCAAGCGCCCGACGCCCATGTAGAAGACCAGCGTCCCGGGGAATGCCGCGAGCGCGGCCCAGTCGAGCTCGCTCTCATCGCCGGTGCGCCCCGTCACGAACGCCACCGCCCGGGCAAGGCCCCGGTGGGTGACGGGGATTCCCGCGTAGGCCGGCGCCGCCACGCCCGCCGTGACGCCGGGCACGATCTCAAAGGCGATGCCCGCCTCGCGCAGCGCGAGCGCCTCCTCGCCGCCGCGACCGAACACGAAGGGGTCCCCGCCCTTCAGGCGCACCACCGTCCTGCCCGCGCGCGCACGCTCGATCATCAGGGCCTCGGTCTGCTCCTGGGGCACCGAGGCGCCACCGCCCTCCTTGCCGACGTAGAGCAGCTCCGCCTGCGCGCGCGCTCCCTGCAGCGCGGAGGGCGGGATCAGCCGGTCGTAGAGGATTGTCTCGGCGCCGGCGATCAGCTCCAGCGCGCGCGCGGTCAGCAGGCCGGGATCGCCGGGACCCGCGCCGACGAGGTAGACGCGCCCGCTCACGGCACCATCTCCTCGGCCTGCGCCAGCAGCTCGACGGCGCCGGCGGAGCGCAGCCGATCGGCCACGGACTCGCCGAGCTGCTCGGCTCCCTCGCGCTCGCCGCTCAGCTGATCGGCGATCCAGCTCGAGCCGTCGGGCAGCCCTATCCACGCGCGCAGCGTCAGCGTGCGCCCGCGCTCGATGCTCGCCCACGCCCCGAGCGGCGTGTTGCAGCTCGCCCCGAGCGCCCGCGCCAAGGCGCGCTCTGCCAGCAGGCTGGCCAGCGCGTCGCCGTCGCCGATCGCCGCGAGCGCCGCGCGCGTGGGCGCGTCCTCGGCGCGCGCCTGCAGCGCGAGCGTGCCCTGCCCGGGGGCGGGCACGAAGCGCTCGGGGTCCAGCGCTGCGCCCGCCTCGCGCTCCCGGCTCAGCCGTTGCAGCCCCGCGCGCGCCAGCACGATCGCGTCGAACTCGCCCGCGGCCAGCTTGCGCAGCCGGGTGTCGACGTTGCCGCGCATCGCGACCAGCTCGAGATCCTCGCGCGCGGCGCGCAGCTGTGCGATTCGGCGCACGCTGCTCGTGCCTACGCGCGCGCCGCTTGCCAGTGCGTCGAGATCCGCGACGCCGCGGCGCACTCCGGCCTCGCGATCGACGCCCTCCCCGACGCCACACAGCACGTCTTCGGCCGCGGCGCGGCGAGGCGCGGCGACCAACACGAGGCCCTCGCCCAGCTCGCCGGGCACGTCCTTCGCGGAGTGGACCGCCGCGTCGATCTCGCCCTCGGCGAGCGCCCGCTCGAGCTCGGCGACCCAACGCGACTTGTCCTCCCCGGGCGGCGGCTCCCCGGGCGCGCCGTCGCCCGCGAGCTCGCCCGCGGTGTCGTCCACGGCGGCGGACTCGCGGTCGCCACGCGTCACGATCGGGACGATCTCGACGGCCCCGGCGCCCGCCCCGCGCATCGCCTCCGGCGTCGCCTGCAACAGCTCGGCGACGAGCTCTGCCTGTGCCAGCGCGAGCGCGCTCGCACGGGTGCCCAGGCGCATCAGCCCTCGCGTCGGCGGCGCAGGTCGTGCACCTCTGCCAGCTCGGCGGGAGGCTGCTGCGCGGGCTCGTCCTCGCGTAGGCCGAACAGCTCGCGGACGAGCTCGAGGCTGGCGTGACCGCGCTCTTCGGAGAGGCTGCGCAGGCGGATCGTGGGCTCGTGCAGCAGACGGCTCATCACCGCGCGCGCGACCGCCTCGATGCGTACGAGATCGCGCGGCGAGGCCGACTCCCAACGGCCGGAGTTCTCGGCGAGCACCTGCTCCACGAGCCGGTTGCCGTGCTCGCGCAGCGCGCTCACGGTCGGCAGCGTCTCGAGCTGGCCGAGCCAGCGGGCGAAGCGGTGAATCTCCTCCTCGACGATCTCCTGCGCCCGCGGCGCCTCGCTCTCGCGGGTGGAGAGGTTGCGCGCGACGACGGCCTGCAGGTCGTCGATGTCGTACAGGCTGACGCCCGGGAGCTGCGCGCAGTCGGCGTCGATGTCGCGCGGCACGGCGATGTCGATCAGCAGCAGCGCCCGCTCCCGGCGTTCGCGCATCACCAGCTCGAGCTCGTCGCGCCCGACGATCGGATGCGGCGAGGAGGTCGAGGACAGCACGATGTCGGCGTGCAGGAGCTGGTCGGGCAGGCCCTCCAGGCCGACGACCGTGCCGCCGAAGCGCTGCGCCAGGCTGAGCGCGCGGTCAGCGTGGCGGTTGGCGACGAAGATCGTGCCCGCGCCCTGCTCGTGCAGCGCGCGCGCGGTCAGCTCGCTGGTCTCGCCGGCGCCGAGCACGACCACGTGGCGGTCCTCGAGGCCGCCGAGCACGCTCAGCGCGAGGTCCACCGCGACCGAGGGGATGCTCACGCGGCTGGAGCCGATGCTCGTCTCGGTGCGCACGCGCTTGCCGGTGCTGAGCGCCGCGGCGAACAGGCGGTTGGACAGCGGCCCGGTGCAGCCCGCGCGCATCGCGGCCTCGTGCGCGCGCTTGACCTGCCCCTGGATCTCGGCCTCGCCCACGATCATCGACTCGAGGCCCGCGGTCACGCGGTAGAGCTGGCGGGCCGCGTCGCAGTTGCGCGGCGAGTAGATCGCTTCGGAGAGCTCGGTCGGGCGGATCGCGGCGCGGCGCGCGAGCAGGCCGAGCACGTCGGACTCGGCGCGCACGGGGTCGCCCACCACGAGGTAGACCTCGGTGCGGTTGCAGGTCGAGATCACGACCGCCTCGCGCACCTCGGGGGTGGCGGTGGCCTGCTCGGCGAACTCGACCCCCTCGGGCTCGGTGAAGGCGAGCCGCTCGCGCAGCGCGACCGGCGCGGTCTTGTGCGAGATCCCGAGTGCGAGCAGCTCGCTCATACGAGCGTCGACTCCCGTTGCGTAGCGGACTCCTCTTCGGCGGCGGCGGCGAGCCGCTCGCGCTCGATCAGCTCGGCGAGGTCTCGCTCGATGCGGCCCTGGCGGATCGCCATGATCGCGACATAGACGAGCACCAGCGCGAGCAGCACGATGTACGCGCCCGCGACGTACTTGCCCGCCTCGTGCAGCGGCAGCGCGGGCAGCTCGGCGAGCAGCGTCGCCATCAGCGGCTGCGCTCGGGGGCGTTGGCGGTCATGGCGGTCGCGTGCAGGCTCGGCGCCGCGCTGCGCCCGCGTGGCGCGGGACTCGCGGTGGCGGTGCCCGCGCGGCGCTCGGCCAGGCGCCGCAGCGCGCGCAACTGCATGCGCGTGTGCTTGACGGTCAGCTCGTATTTGCAGAGCGTCGTGAACAGCAGCGCGATCCCGAGCAGCGAGACCAGGAACGTCAGCGACATCTGCCAGGGCAGGTTCGAGGTCGCCCCGAGCACGCGCGGGTGCAGGAACTGGCTCGACAGTCGCACGGCGATGAAGTTCAGCGGCACGAAGGCGCCCGCGGTGACGGCGAACACCGAGGCGTAGCGCGACTGGCGCTCGGGGTCCTCGATCGCGAAGCGCAGCGGCTGGTAGGTCGCGTACAGCAGGAACACGATCAGGAACGAGACGAGCGTCGGCTCGCTCCACTCCCACCAGTGCCCCCACGAGCCCTTCGCCCAGATCGAGCCCGTGATCAGCGTGGCGACGCCGAAGATCAGGCTCATGTGGATCGCGACGTAGGAGCGGAAATCCCACTTCTGCTCGCGCGTGCGCAGATGCTGGATCGCGAAGATGCCGCCTGCGACGAACCCGCACAGCGAGACGATCGCCAGCGGCACATGCACGTAGAAGATCTTCTGCAGGAACCCCTGGTCGGCTTCCAGCGGCGCCCAGAAGAACACGAGCACGAGCGCGACCGCCATCACGACGACCGTGGAGATGCTCAGCGCGCGCAAGCCTTTGCCGTACATCGGCCTTTTCAGTCCTCCAAGAGGAAATCGAACAGGGCGTAGGCGATCAGCCCGAAGACCAGATCATAGAGCCCGAGCGTCAACAGCCAGCGCACCGCGGGGTCGCCGGGATGGCTCGAGGCCAGCAGCGGCGAGCTGGCCCGCGCGGCGCCGATCACGATCGGCACGAGCAGCGGCAGCGCCAGCAGCGGCCCGAGCAGATCGCGCGCGCGGGTGCGAACCGCGAGCGCGGCGACGAGCGTGCCGATCGCGACCACGCCCAGGTCGCCGAGCACGAGCACGAGCACCAGCCAGGGCAGGGCGTGCCAGAGCGAGGCCCCGAGCAGCAGCAGGCCGAAGGCGGGCACGGCGATGATCTCCAGCACGACGAGATAGGCCAGCAGCGCGAGCGCCTTCGCGAACAGCATCGCGCTGCGGTCGACGGGCGCGAGCAGGAAGCCGTCGAAGCCGCCCTGGTCGGCGTCGGCGACGAACAGGCGGTTGATCCCGAGAATCGCGGCGAACAGCAGCGTCACCCACAGGATCCCCGCCGCGAGATCGCCGTCGATCGAGTTGCGGTTCAGCGCGAAGTGGAAGACCACGAAGGTGGTCACCGCGAACAGCGACATGCCCGGCACCGACTCGAGCGTGCGCAGCTCGACGAGCAGCTCCTTGCGCAGGAGCGCCCGCACCGCGGCGATCGTGCCGACTTGACGGGGCTTGCCGCCCGCTCGCCCCACGCCGCTCGGCCCCGCCACGTCACTCGGCCCGGCCCCGGCCCCGACTGCGTCCCCGGCGGACGCCTGGCGCCCAACCGCGCTCCTGGCCCCGGGCGCCGCGGCGCTCATCGGTACAGCCCGGTGACGGCGCCGGCGTCGACCTCGCGAGCGGGCGCGAGCATGGCGACCTGCCCTTCGCGCAGCCCGAGCACGACGTCGGCCTCGGCGAGGCCCCCACCGGGGTCGTGGCTGCAGATCACGCGCGTACGTCCCGAGGCGCCGCCGATCAGCGGGTCGACGAGCTCGACGGCGGCGGGGTCGAGGTTCGAGCGCGGCTCGTCGAGCAGTAGCAGCTCGGGGTCGTGCAGCACGGCGCGCGCGACCGCGACGCGCTGCACCATGCCGCGCGAGAGCGTGCGCAGCGGCTCGGCGGCGCGCTCGCGCATCTGCACCTGCTCGAGCACCTGCTCGACGCGCTCGCCCGCGACGCCGTGCAGGCGCGCGTGAAAACGCAGGTTCTCGCGCGCGGTCAGCTCGCGGTAGAGCAGCGGCTCGTGGCCGAGCAGCCCGATCCGCCCGCGCACCGCCCAGGCCCGCTCGGGCACGCTCTCGCCGAGCACCTGCACGCGGCCCGCGTGGGGGCGCAGCAGCGTGGCGAGCACGCGCAGCAGCGTGGTCTTGCCGGCGCCGTTGGGACCGAACACCACGAGCGTCTCACCCGCCTTCAGCGACAGCGAAACGCCGCTCAGTGCCTCGCGTTCGCCGTAGTGCCGAGCGAGGCCCTCGACCTCGACCGCGGACACGCTCAGGCTCTCGACACCTGCGGGGAGCGCGCATCCTCGACCGAGCGCTGCTCCTGCGCTCGCGCGATCAGCTCGCGCACGGCCCGCTCGCCGTCACCGCCCGCGCTCGCATCCCCGCGCAGCAGCTCGACCGGGTCGGGCGCGCCGTTGACGATGCCCTCGAAGAACTCCTTGCGGTCCCGGTAGGTGGGCAGCGTGCCCTTGGCCCAGCCGCGCACCTCGTTCAGCAGCAGGGCCAGGCGCGCGTAGGGCTCGCCGTACTGGCCTTCGATCTCGCGCTTCATGCGCTTGGCCAGCGCGGGCGAAGCACCGGCAGTGGAGATCGCGATCGCCAGCGGTCCCGTACGCACGATCGCGGGCAGGATGAAGTTGCACAGCGGCGGCACGTCGACGACGTTGACGAGCATCGCGCGGCGCTCGGCGTCGTCGTAGACGGCGATGTTCACGTCGGTGTCGTTCGTGGCGGCGATCGCCATGAACACGCCCTCCAGATCCTCGGCGCCCGCGTACTCGCGCCGCTCCCAGCGGATCGAGCCCTCGCGCGCGTAGTCCCGCAGCGCGGGCTCGGCCTCGGGTGCGACCACCGTAACCTCGCCGTCGCAGGCCAGCAGACCCTCGACCTTCTCCTGCCCGATCTCACCGCCGCCCACGACCAGGCAGCGGCGCCCGCTCAACTTCAGACAGGCGATATAGAAGGGGGTGTCGAGCATCCCCTGCACGCAGCTCTGGTCGCAGATCCCCTTGCGAAGCTGGCAGACGCACTCCTTAC
The DNA here is from genome assembly GCA_036267655.1 of Solirubrobacteraceae bacterium. Classification (GTDB taxonomy): domain Bacteria; phylum Actinomycetota; class Thermoleophilia; order Solirubrobacterales; family Solirubrobacteraceae; genus Palsa-744. Next base: position 68,269 of record DATAVP010000026.1, on the reverse strand, counting down.
CGGCATAAGCCTGGGCGGGCATGGACTACAGGGTAGTCGTCCTTTCTCCAAATATGAGGGCAGGGCCGCATGCGGCCCTGCCGGGACAGCCGCATGCGGCTGTCCCCTCGGAGGCGTACATGTACGCCTCCGCCAGGGGGCACATGTGCCCCCTGGAACCACGATTATCTCAACGCGGCAGCCCGCGCCCCAGCGCCCGTGCGCCGATCCGCCCCAGCGCGAGCGCGCCGTTGCGCCAGGCGTGCTCGCGATCGGGCTCGCGGCCCGAGCGCATCTTCGCGACCGCCCGCGCCGCGCGGCCGGTCAGCTCGTCGTAGGGGCCCCACCAGAGGCCGCGCGCCGCGGGCGGGTCCCAGGTGATCAGCTTCTCCTGCGCGCAGGCCCGCAACCCGGCCTCGCCCAGCGTGCGCCCGAGCCCGCCGCCCGCCGCGGCGCCCCAGGGTCCGCGCGAGACCGCGGGGCCGGGCAGGTGGTCGTTGATCCAGACCATCCCGGCGTGCAGCTCGCGCGCGATGCGCAGCGCCTGATAGCGGTCGGCGCTCCAGATCGACGCCCCCAGCGCGTAGTCGCTGTCGTTCGCCAGTGCAATCGCCTCGGCCACCGAGTCGACCGCCATCACCGCGAGCACCGGCCCCTCGAGCGGTTCGCGCATCAGCGCCATCTCGTGCGTCACGCCGGTGATCACGGCGGGCGCGTAGAACGAGCCCGCCTCGCAGCCCGCCGGGCTTAGGGGCCCCCCGCAGCGAAGCTGCGCGCCTTCGGCGACGGCGTCTGCGACCAGCGCCTGCACATGCGCCAGGCGGCGTGGCGAGGCCAGCGGGCCGAGGTCGGTGCGCGGGTCGGCCGGATCGCCAACGCGCAGCGCGCTCGCCGCCGCGACGAGACCCTCGACGAAGCGCTCGTGCAGCTCGCGTGCCACATAGACGCGCTCGACCGCCCCGCGCGTCTGCCCCGCGCCCGCGCAGCCCGCCCACAGCGCGCCCGCGATCGCGGGCGCCAAGCGCGCGTCGGCCAGCACCAGCATCGCGTCCTTGCCGCCGAGCTCGACCGTGACCTCCTTCTCGCGCGAGACGCCCTCGCCCGCGACGACCCGCCCGACCGCGGGCGAGCCCGTGAACAGGATCTTCTCCACGGGCGATTTCGCCAGCGCGATCCCCACGTCGGCGCCTCCGTGGGCGATCCGCACGAGGCCCTCGGGCAGGCCCGCGCGCGCGAGCACGCGCCCGATCCGCTCGCCCGCGAGCGCCGCGCGGGCCGCGGGCTTGAAGGCCACGCCGTTGCCCGCCAAGAGCGCGCCCGCGATCTGGCCGAGCGGCTGCGCGAAGGGCGCCGAGCCCGCGCCGATCACGCCCACCACGCCGTAGGGTTCATAGGCGACCCGCGCACGCTTCGCCAGCGCCATGCTGCGGCTGATCCCGATCCGCCGCCCGCCCAGCACCTCGGCGCCGTCGTCGGCGATCCAGATCAGGGCGTCGATCGCGGGCAGCAGCTCCAGCGCGGCGATCTCCGCCGCGGGACGGCCCTGCTCGCGCGCCAGCGCCGCCGCGAGCTCGTCGAAGTCGTCGATCACCGCCTGGGCCATGCGGCGCATGTAGCGGGCACGGTCCTGCACTCGCAGCAGCGCCCACAGCGGCTGCACCTTCGCGACGTCCGCCGCGAGCGCGGGGATCTCGCCCGGCGCCGTGGCCCGCACGCTGCCGAGCGGCGCGCCCGTCGCGGGGTCGCGCGCCTGCAGCAGGCGCTCGCCCGCGACGCCGTGCTCGCTGCCGGTCTCGCCGACGGTCGCGCTCATCGGCCGATTATGGCTGCTCCAGCCCCCGCGCCACGCGAATCTCCCGCAACCGCCGCGCCAGCGCCGCCTCGGCCTCGTCGGGCTCGTAGAAGCGCGCGCCCTGCACGCTCTCGGGCAGCAGCGGCTGCGGCGAGACGTGGCCCGGCCGGTCGTGGGGGTAGTCGTAGTCGGCCTTCTCCTGTCCCGGCCGCGGCCCCGAGCGCAGCCACGCGGGCGCGGGCTGCGCACCGTGCTCGCGCACGTGCGCCTGCGCCGCGCCGAGCGACTTGCCCGCCGCGTTCGACTTCGGCGCCAGCGCCAGGTAGATCGCGGCCTGCGCCAGCGCGTATGTCGCCTCGGGCAGGCCCACGTGCTCGACCGCCGCGGCTGCCGCCGTCGCGACCGACAGCGCCTGCGGGTCGGCGTTGCCGACGTCCTCCGAGGCCAGGATCACCATCCGCCGCACGATGAAGCGTGGGTCCTCGCCGCCCTCGAGCATCACCGCCAGGTAGTAGAGCGAGGCGTCGGGGTCCGAGCCGCGGGTCGCCTTGATCCAGGCGGAGGTGTAGTCGTAGTGGCGGTCGCCGCCTTTGTCGTAGAGCACCGCCCGCCGCTGCAGCGCGTCCTCGGCGCGCGCGAGCGTCACGCGCCCGCCCTGCTCGGCCGCCGTCCGGGTCGCGAGCTCGAGCGCGTTCAGCGCTGTGCGGGCGTCGCCTTCGCTGCGCGCCGCCAGGAACTCGATTGCCTCGGCGTCCACCTCCGCGCCGTCGGAGGAGCCCTCGCCGTCCGCGGCGGCAGCCTCGGCGGCTCGGCGCAGCAGCCGACCGACCTCCTCGGCCGTGAGCGCCTGCAACGCATACACGCGCACGCGCGAGAGTAGGGCGCCGTTGACCTCGAAGGCCGGGTTCTCGGTGGTGGCGCCGATCAGCGTCAGCAGGCCCTCCTCGACCGCGGGCAGCAGCGCGTCCTGCTGGGCCTTGTTGAAGCGGTGGATCTCATCCAGGAACAGCACCGTCTGCGCCGCGGCTCCCCCGGAGCCGAGCGAGCGGCGGTGCTCGGCGCGCTCGATCACCGCACGCACCTCGGCGCGCCCGGCCGCGACAGCGCTCAGCTCCTCGAAGGCCGCCTGCGAGCGCTCGGCCACCATCCGCGCGAGCGTCGTCTTGCCCGAGCCGGGTGGACCGTAGAGCACCATCGAGTGCGGGTTGCCCTGTTCGATCGCCGTCCGCAGCGCCGAGCCCTCGCCGAGCAGGTGCGCCTGCCCGACGAACTGATCCAGGCCGCGCGGGCGCATCCGCACCGCGAGCGGGCGACCCTCCTCGTTGGCCGGATCGTCGAACAGGCTGTCGATCTGGTTGTCCATCCGCCGCTCAGTATCGCGCTCTCCGAATAACAACCGGGCAAAGCGGGAAAGGGGAAAGCGGTGCTGCTCCGCGCAGGCCCGAGGGTCGGGCGGCGGCGCCCGAGCGGGGCGATGTCTGGTGATTGGACACGTGTGTATGCGATTGCAGCAGGAGGTTGGCCGGCCGTGGGTGTCGAACCTGTATGTCCAATGCTTGTGTGGAGGGGAGTGCAGCGCGTGAACAACGGACGCAGCGACTGACAGATGGGAGCAGGCGCCGCCGAGATATTTTCGGGAGCAGACGCTGGCCTCGGGCTGCTCGAGTCCGGCGGCGAGATCGCCGCGCGCTCGCCCCTGCAGCTGTTCTGGCGGCGCTTTCGCCGGGATCGCATCGCGCAGGGGTCGGGCGCCTTCATCCTGCTGCTGATCGTCGTCGCGATCTTCGCGCCGCTCGTGGTGAAACTGCTCGGGCTGCCCTCGCCGTACACGCAGAACCCGAACCTGACCGGGCCGTTCGGCGAACCGCTCGGACCCAGCAGCGCGCATCCGTTCGGCGTCGACAGCCTCGGCCAGGACGTCGCCTCGCGCGTGATCTACGGCACGCGCGTGTCACTCGAGGTCGGCGTCCTCGGCACCGCGATCGCGGCGTTGATCGGCGTCGTGCTGGGGCTGCTCGCGGGCTACTACCGAGGCTGGATCGACTCGCTGATCTCGTTCGTGATCAACGTCACGCTGTCGATCCCGGTGCTGCTGCTCGGGCTTGGGATCGGCGCGGCGTGCGCGGTGCGCGGCTGCGCCGGCGGCACGATCCAGCCCGGCGTCGGCGTGATCATCTTCCTGATCGCGTTCGCCACCTGGGCCTACTTCGCGCGGATCGTGCGCGGGCTCGTGCTGTCGCTGCGCGAGCGCGAGTTCGTCGAGGCGGCACGCGTGCTCGGCGCCTCCGACGTCCGCATCATGTTCCGCGAGATCCTGCCGAACCTGGTCGCCCCGATCATCGTCTACGCGACGTTGCAGATCCCGCTGAACATCCTGATCGAGGCCGGGCTCTCGTTCCTCGGCGTGGGCGTGCGCCCGCCGACCGCGAGCTGGGGCCAGATGATCGCCGCGGCGACGCCGACCTTCAACACGGCCTGGTGGTACATGGTCTTCCCGGGCGCGGCGCTGCTCTTGACCGTACTTGCCTTCAACCTGCTCGGCGACGGACTGCGCGATGCACTGAACCCACGGACTGCGTAGTGAGCAGGACTCAGACACGACAAGCAAAGGAGGCGCCCCGATGAGGTCGCTGAGAACGATTCTGCTGGTGGCCGTTGCGGCGGTATTGGCCCTCGCGCTCGCCGCGTGTGGCTCGAGCAGCAGCAGTAGCAGCAGTAGCTCGAGCGCCAGTCAAGGCTCGGGCTCGGTCCCCGCGGGTGTGAAAACGCCCGCCGACGAGTCGCTCACGGGCGGCAAAAAGGGCGGCACCCTGAACGTGGTCCAGAACGAGGACTTCGAACACCTCGACCCCGGGCAGGCCTACTTCCAGCTCGACTACCAGATCACGAACGCCACGCAGCGCTCGCTCTACTCCTACAAGCCGAACACATTCTCCGAATCGAGCCCGGACCTCGCTGCAGGCCCGGCGAAACTCAGCAACGGGAACAAGCTGATCACGATCGAAATCCGCAAGGGCGTTCACTTCAGCCCGCCCGTCAACCGCGAAGTCACCGCGGCGGATGTGGTCTACGCGTTCGAACGGATCGCGAACCCGAACGTCGCCAACCCCTACTACCTCGGCTACCTGGGCTCGGTCGAAGGCATGAAGACCGCCGACGGCGGCCCGATCCCCGGCGTGAAGGCGACGGGCAAGTACACGCTGCAGATCAAACTGACCGAACCCGAAGCCCCGATCGTGGTGGCCTCGATGGTGCTGCCCTGGACCGCGCCCGTGCCGAAGGAATACGCGTCGAAGTTCGACGCCAAGAAACCGAGCGAATACGTCAACTACCAGGTCGCGTCGGGTCCGTACATGCTCAAGAACAACGCCGAAGGCAAGGTGCTGGGCATCGGCTATCAGCCCGGCAAGTCCGCGACGCTGGTGCGCAACCCGAACTGGAAGGCCGACACCGACTACCGCCCCGCGAACCTCGACCAGATCAACATCGCGATCGGCGGGGACACCAACGTGATCGGGCGCCAGGTGCTCGAAGGCAGCGACATGGTCCAGTCCGACGCGCCCGCCGCGCCGATCGTGAAGCTCGCGGTGCAGCAGCACCCCAGCCAGCTCGTGATCTCGGCGGGCGGTGGCGCGGGCGACCGCTACATCGCGGTCAACAACAGCTACGGACCGTTCAAGAACGCCAATCTGCGCAAGGCGCTGTGGGCGGCGACCGACCGCGAAGCGCTCGACCGGCTGCGCGGCGGCAAGACCGTCGCCGATGTGATGACCCACTTCCTGTGGAACGGGATCGCGGGCTTCGAAGACGCGGGCGGCTACCCGGGCCCGAAGTTCGACTACAACGAAAACCCGCAGGGCGACATGAAGGTCGCGGAAAAGTACATGAAGCTCGCGGGCTACCCGAGCGGCAAATACACGGGCTCGGAGACGCTGCAGGTCGTCGGCGACTCCTCGGCCCCCGCGAACAACGTCGCCGAAGCGGTGAACCAGACGCTCCGCAGCCTCGGCTTCAAAACGAAGCTGAACCTGGTCGAGCACACGGTCATGTACTCGAAGTACTGCGGCGTCGTCAGCGAAAAGATCGACGTCTGTCCGAACGTCGGCTGGATCGCGGACTTCGGTGACCCGGAGGCGGTGCTCGACGTTCCGTTCAACGGCAAGCTGATCGTCAAGAACGGGACGAACTCCAACTGGGGGCTCGTCAACCACCCGAAGATCAACGCCGCGATGGAAGCCGCGGCGAAGGTCGTCGGCACGAAGGCGCGTGGCGAAGCCTGGGCGAAGATCGACCGCGAACTGGTCGAAGAAGCGGTCGCGATCCCCTACCAGTGGGCGAAGGAACCGTACATCGAGTCCAAGGACGTCGAAGGCGTCAACCAGTACTGGAACTCGGGGACCTGGGACTACTCGTTCACATCCCTGAAGTAGTCGCAGTCACGGCTCGGCAGCTGTCGAGGGGGCGGGCGCTCGCGCCCGCCCCCCAGCCGCCGCTTCGTCCGCTCGAACCAGAAGCGCTCGTCGAGCCGCATGCCAGAGCAGGAGTCCAGGAAATGTCGACCCACAGACGATGACCCGCTACATCATCCGCCGGCTTCTCTGGGGCCTGCTGCTGCTGATCGTCGTCTCGGCGCTGACGTTCGTGCTGTTCCGGATCCTGCCGACGGCCGACCCGGCCAAGCTCAGGGCAGGGCGCCTGCAGAGCCCGAAGATCATCGCCGAGATCCGCCACGACCTCGGGCTCGACAAGTCGCTGCCCGAGCAGTTCTGGCTCTACATGAAGGGCATCTTCCTGCACTTCAACCTCGGCTACAGCTACTACTCGAACGCACCGGTCAAGGAACTGATCTTCGACCGTCTGCCCGCGACGCTGTCGCTCGTGCTGGGAGGCGCCGTGATCTGGTTCATCGCCGGTCTCGGCGTAGGCATCATCTCGGCCAGGCGCGCGGGCTCGAAGCTCGACCGCGCGTCGATGGGCACGGCGCTGGTGCTGGTCTCGGCGCCGGAATACTGGCTCGGGCTGCTGATGCTGTTCTTCTTCGCCTCGGACATCGGCAAAGTGCACATCTTTCCCGGCGCGGGCAGCTACGTGGGCCTGACGACGGAACCGAGCAAATGGTTCACCTCGCTGATCATGCCGTGGCTCGTGGTCGCGGCGGGCACGGCGGCGATCTACGCCCGCCTGATTCGCAGCAGCCTGCTCGAGACGATGGGCGAGGACTACATCCGCACCGCGCGCGCGAAGGGCCTGACCGAGCGCCGCGTCGTGCTGCGCCACGGCCTGCGCGCGGCGATCAACCCGATCGTGACTGTGCTCGGGCTCGACATCGCGATCCTGCTCGGCGGCGCGGTGCTGGTCGAAACGGTGTTCGACATCCCCGGCATCGGCCGCCTGAACTACATCGCGATCACGCACTCCGACTACCCGATCGTGCAGGGCACCGTGCTGGCGGCGTCGCTGTTCGTCGTGGTCGCGAACGTCCTCATAGACATCGTCTACGCGTTCCTCGATCCCAGGGTCAGGTACTCGTGATGGACGCCGGGGCGGATCAAGCGCGCCCGGAGGGCGACCCCTCCCGACAGGGGAGCCGGCCGGACGCCGGCCCGGGCAGCTCCGCCGAGCCGCTGCTGCGCGTCGAGGACCTGCGCGTGGAATTCCCGACCGAAGACGGGGTCGTGCACGCGGTCGACGGCGTCTCCTACGAGGTCGAGCGCGGGCGCACGCTGGGCATCGTCGGCGAGTCTGGCTCGGGCAAGACCGTCTCCTCGCTGACGACGCTCGGGCTGACACGCGCGCAGGGCGCGCGTGTCTCGGGTCGGGTCCTGTTCGAAGGCAAGGACCTCGTCTCGCTCTCCGAAGGGGAGCTGCGCGCGATCCGCGGCAACGAGATCGCGATGATCTTCCAGGACCCGCTGTCCTCGCTGCACCCGTTCTTCAAGGTCGGGACGCAGCTGATCGAGGCGGTGCGCGTGCATCAGGACGTCTCCAAGCAGGCCGCCCGCGCCCGCGCGATCGAGCTGCTCGGGCTCGTCGGCATCCCCGATCCGAGCAAGCGCATCGACGCCTACCCGCACGAGTTCTCCGGCGGCATGCGCCAGCGCGCGATGATCGCGATGGCGCTCGCGAACGAGCCGAAGCTGCTGATCGCCGACGAGCCGACGACGGCGCTGGACGTGACGGTGCAGGCGCAGATCCTCGCGCTGCTGCAGCGTCTGCAGGGCGAGCTGGGGATGGCGATCGTGATCATCACCCACGACCTCGGCGTCGTCGCCCAGACGGCCGATGACATCGCGGTGATGTACGCGGGGAGGATCGTCGAGCGCACCTCGGCGAAGCTGCTGTTCGGCGGGCCGGAGCACCCCTATACCTGGGGACTCTTGAAATCGATCCCCTCGCTCAGCGGCACCCGCAAGGAACAGCTCGTGCCGATCTCGGGCTCGCCTCCGAGCCTGATCAACCGCCCGCCGGGCTGCCACTTCCACCCGCGCTGTCCCTACTCGCAGCCCGACCACGCGCGGATCGATCCGCAGCTGCAGCCGGTCGCGGGCGATCCCGCGCACCACGTCGCCTGCCTGCTGGAGGCGAGCGTGCGTCGGCGCCTGTGGGCCGAGCTCAGCGACGGCAAGACGCCCGAGCAGGCGCGCGCGAGCGTCGGTCTGCCCGCGCCGCAGGAGGCGGCGGCCTCCGCGGCCGACACGGCGGGCGACATGCCCGAGGTCGGGTTGTGAGCGCGAACGACGCCCTCACGCGGCCCTCGGGCGAGCCGCTGGTCGAGGTGCGCAACCTCGTCAAGCACTTTCCGATCACCAAGGGCGTGCTCCTGCGCAAGAAGGTCGGCGCCGTGCAGGCGGTCGACGGCGTCAGCTTCGACGTGCGGCGCGGCGAGACGCTCGGGATCGTCGGCGAGACCGGTTGCGGCAAGAGCACGACGGCGCGGCTGATCACGCGGCTGCTCGAGCCGACGAGCGGCGAGGTGCGCTTCGAGGGGCAGGAGATCACGCAGCTGAATGGCAGCGGGCTGAAGGCGGTCAGGCGCGAGGTGCAGATGATCTTCCAGGACCCCTACTCGTCGCTGAACCCGCGCAGGACCGTCGGCTCGACGATCGCTCAGCCGTTCGCGATCCACGGCTTGGCCGAGGGCAAGGGCGAGCGCAAGCGCGCGGTGCAGGAGCTGATGGAGATGGTCGGCCTGAACCCCGAGCACTACAACCGCTATCCCCACGAGTTCTCGGGCGGTCAGCGTCAGCGGATCGGCGTCGCGCGTGCGCTGGCGCTGAAGCCGAAGCTGCTGATCGCCGACGAGCCGGTCTCGGCGCTCGACGTCTCGATCCAGGCCCAGGTGCTGAACCTGCTGCTCGACATGCAGCAGCAGCTCGGCCTGACGCTGATCTTCATCGCGCACGACCTGTCGGTCGTCAGGCACATGTGCGACCGGGTCGCGGTCATGTACCTGGGCCGCATCGTCGAGCTCGGGCCGGGCGAGGCCCTGTACGGCTTCCCCCGCCACCCCTACACCGGAGCGCTGCTCTCGGCGGTGCCGGTGCCGGACCCGGCGGCGCGCGGCAGCCAGGGCCAACTGCTGAGCGGCGACGTCCCCAGCCCCGCGAATCCGCCCAAGGCGTGCCGCTTTCACACGCGCTGCCCGAAGGCGCAGGAGCTGTGCTCGCAGGAGGACCCGCCGCTGCAGGAGAAGGGCACGGGCACCGAAGCCGCCTGTCACTTCCCGCTGACACGCGAGGAGGTCGCGCAGATCGGCGTACGATCTGCGCGATGAGCGCGACGGCGGCAGCGGGCGAGGCGCAGGAGCTGCTCTCGCGACTGATCCGCTTCGACACGGTCAACCCGCCGGGCGAGGAGCTCGCGGCGCAGGAATACCTGGCCGACCACCTGCAGCAGGCGGGCTTTCAGTGCGAGCTCCTCGGCGCGGAGCCGGGCCGTCCGAACCTGCTGGCGCGGCTGCGCGCCGCGGACGCGCCCGCGCCCGAGGAGCCGATGAGCGGCGGACCGACGCTCTGCTACCTCGGCCACGTCGACACGGTGCTGGCGAATCCCGAGGAGTGGACGCACGATCCCTGGTCGGGCGAGGTGATCGACGGCTTCCTCTGGGGTCGCGGGGCGCTTGACATGAAGTCGCAAGTCGCGGCCGAGATCGCGGCGGCGGCCTCGCTGGCGCGCTCGGGCTGGCGCCCGGCGCGCGGCGAGCTGTTGATCGCCGCGGTGGTCGACGAGGAGACCGGCGGCTCGCTGGGGGCGGAATGGATCACCAAGCACCACCCCGACCGCGTTCGCTGCGACATGCTGCTGAACGAGGGCGGCGGGCAGGTGTTCGAGTACGCGGGCAAGCGCCACTACGGCGTCTGCTGCGCGGAGAAGGGCGTGTTCCGCTTCAACGTGCTGACCGACGGCGTCGCGGGCCACGCCTCGATGCCGAGCATGGGCGAGAACGCGCTGCTGAAGATGGCGCCGGTGCTCGAGCGGTTGGCCTCCCGGCGGCCCGGCTACGAGCTGACCGCGGAGCCGAGCGCGTTCCTGCGCGGCATCGGCGAGGACCCCGACGATCCCGGCGGCTCGATCGTGCGGATGCGCGCCGCGGAGGCGATGCTCGCGACGATGTTCGAGCCGATGCTCGGCGTGACGTTCACGCCGACGCGGATCCGCGCCTCGGAGAAGATCAACGTGATCCCGAGCCTCGCCGAGCTGAAAGTCGACTGCCGCGTGCCGCCCGGGCTGGGCGAGGCCGAGGTGCGGCGCGCGATCGCCGAGGTGCTCGGCGAGGAGCGGGGCTTTCGGATCGAGTTCACCGAGCAGGTGCCCGGCAACCGTTCGCCGATGCAGTCGGAGCTGATGACGATGATCGATCGATGGATCGCCGAGCGCGATCCTGGAGCGGCGGTGGTCCCGGTGATCCTGCCGGGCTTCACGGACTCGAGCCACTTTCGTGCGGCCTTTCCCGAGTGCGTGGCGTACGGGTTCTTTCCCCAGCGCCATCAATCGATGCTGCAGGCCGCGCCGCTGGTGCACGCGGCGGACGAGCGGATCGACGTGCGCGACCTGCAGTTCGCGACCGAGTTCTTCACCGATCTGGCCCAGCGCGCGCTGGGCTGAGAGCGGCGCGCGCGGAGCGTAGGGTCAGCGCGCCGCCGAGAGCATGAGTAGGTCTGCTCAGCGTTGCCGAGCGTTTGCCTAAAAATCTCCTCGCAGAACGTCGTTTGACCCTTGCGGATCGAACATTCGATTAGAGATACTTGACGCATGCCAAGGATGGTGGAAGGAGTCGGAGCAGCGGTCGCCCGGATTGAGGCGGCGGTACGCCATGTGATCGACTCGCCGCCGAAGCAGCTCGAAGCGGCGCTGACCGACTACGCGAACACGACGCACCAACTGGTCCCGGTCGCCAGCTACCACCCGCCGATCACGACGGTGGCCGCCGCTGCGCCGCACACCTCGCTGGTGCAGGACATCCAGAACGCGGCCTACAGCTGGTCGCCGGTCGTGATGATCCTGTTCTTCGCGGCGCTGCTGTATCTGATGTGGCGCACGCTGAAGGTGATGCCGCGGGTCAAGCCGCAGCAGATCAAGCCCGCCTCCGACCAGTCGGTGTCCTTCGAGGACATCGCGGGCGTCGATGAGGCAAAGGCCGAGCTCGAGGAGATCGTCGAGTTCCTGCGCAACCCGAAGCCATTTCACGAACGCGGCGCGAAGGTGCCGAAGGGCGTGCTGCTGCACGGCCCGCCCGGTACCGGCAAGACGCTGCTGGCGAAGGCCGTGGCGCACGAATCGGGCGCGCAGTTCTTCGCCCAGTCCGCGGCCTCCTTCGTGGAGATGTTCGCGGGCCTCGGCGCCGCGCGCATCCGCCGCCTGTTCGCGATCGCGCGCAAGCACGAACCGGCGATCATCTTCATCGACGAGCTCGACGCGGTTGGGGGTCGACGCGGAGCCGACATCTCGGGGGAGAAGGACCAGACGCTCAATCAGCTGCTGGTCGAGATGGACGGCTTCGCGTCGAGCGGCCGCGTGGTGGTGATCGCGGCGTCGAACCTGCTCGAGAAGCTCGACCCCGCGCTGCTGCGCCCGGGCCGCTTCGACCGGCAGGTGTTCGTGGTGCCGCCGGACGTGCGCGGGCGCGAAGGGGTGCTCGAGGTGCACACGCGCGAGAAGCCGATGAAGGACGTGGACCTCGGCCTGATCGCCCAGCAGACCAGCGGCTTGACGGGCGCGGACCTCGCGAACATCTGCAACGAGGCGGCGATCTTCGCGACGCGGCGCAGGGCCGAGAAGATCGAGATGATCGACTTCGACTCGGCGATCGAGCGCGTGATCGCGGGCGTGCAGTCGCGGCGCGTGCTCAACGAGCACGAGAAGCGTGTCGTGGCCTTCCACGAGGCGGGCCACGCGCTGTGCGGCGAGCTGCTGCCCTCGGTCGATCGCGTGCACCGCATCTCGATCGTGCCGCGCGGACAGGCGCTCGGCTACACGCTGAACCTGCCCGCCGAGGACCGCTATCTGAAGACGCGCGAGGAGCTGCTCGACTACATGACCGTGCTGCTCGGCGGCCGCGTCGCCGAGCAGGTGGTGTTCGGCGCGATCACCACCGGCGCCTCGGACGACCTCAAGCGCGTCGCGGCGATCTCGCAGCAGATGGTGAACGACTTTGCGATGGGGACCGCGGGCCTGGGACGCTCGCCCGAAGGTGACGTGCAGCTGTCGGAGACGACGCTGCGGATCCGCGACGAGGAGCGCCAGGACCTGATCGAGGAGGCGCGTCGCGCGGCGCAGCGGCTGATCGTGGCCCACCGCCGCCAGCTCGACGCGCTCGCGCACGAGCTGCTCGAGCGCGAGGTGCTGGAACGCGAGCAGATTGACCGCATCATGGCGGGCACGCCGCGGATGGAGCGCGCGCCCGGCGTGGGGCTGCGGGTGGTGGCCGCCGCCAGCGCACCCGAGCTCGCGGGCGGCGAGTAGCGCGGCGCGGCTTGCAGACGTTCGAGCGGCGTCTGGACCCGCCCGCGCGCCGCACGCAATCGCGACATCCGCTTCGGCGCACCCGCACGAATAGACTGCGGGGCATGTTCTCGCGCATCGACCACATCGGCGTGGCCGTCGAGCAGCTCGAGGACGCGCTCGAGCTCTACGGCGAGCGCTTCGAGCTGAGCCTCGCCCACCGCGAGGTCGTGCAAGAGCAGGGCGTCGAGGCCGTGCTGCTCGACGTCGGCGAGAACCACGTCGAGCTGCTGGCCCCGCTGTCGCCCGATACGCCGGTCGGCAAGTTCCTCAGCAAGAACGGCCCCGGCCTGCACCACGTGGCCTACCAGGTCGATGACATCGACTCCACGCTCGGCGCGCTGAGGCAGGCGGGCCTGGCGTTGATCGACCAGCAGCCCCGCGCCGGCATCCGCGGCTCGCGCGTGGCCTTCATGCACCCCCGTGCCACGGGCGGTGTGCTGACCGAGATCGTCGAGCCCGCAGGAGGTGCGCACTGATGCCAAGCGCCAAGCAGCAGATCAGCATCGGCTTCCAGGGCGGGCAGGTACTGTCGCTGCGGGTCGGCGAGGACCAGCTCAAGGCGCTGCACAAGTCGCTCGGCGAGATCGGCTGGCACGAGCTGGAGAGCGACGAGGGGCCGGTGCGGCTCGATCTTGGGCAGGTCGTCTACGTACGGTCGGAGAGCTCCGACCTACGCGTCGGCTTCGGCGCCTAGGGAGCCGTTGGCGCGGCGCGCTACTGCGTCCTCCCTCACTCATGTGCAGAGCACATTTCGCTCGGTGCGTCCTTGCATCGCTTGGCCAACGACTCCCTAGGTATTTGTGATGACCCTCGACGAGCAGATCCTTCGCGCCGCCCGCACCTGGGGACACACGTCCGCGCGGGATCGGGCCGTGGGGCGCTTCTCGCTGTTGGGCGAGCACGCGGGGGTGTGGCTGGCGATCGGCGTGCTCGGCGGCGCGCTCGATCCCGCGCGGCGCTCGCGCTGGGGGCGGGCCACCGCGACGGTGGCCGCGACCTATGCGCTGAACACGGCGCTGAAGCTGCTCTTTCGCCGGCGCCGTCCCGAGCTCGACGGCCTGCCGCCATTGACGGCGACGCCCACGCGGCTCAGCTTCCCCAGCGCCCACGCCTCGACCGCGTTCGCGGGCGCGTTCGCCTACACCCGCCTCGGGCTGCCCGCGCCGCCGCTGTACGGGCTCGCGGCGAAGCTCTCGCTCTCGCGGCTGTACCTCGGCGTGCACTACCCCTCCGACGTGCTCGCCGGGGCGCTGCTCGGCACGGCCGTCGCCGTGGCGCGGGGGAGCGGTGGCGATCCGGCCTCGCCCTCCGCCAACGGGCGTGCGCCGGGCTTTGCCCCTGGCGCCAACGGGCACGGGCCGTTGCGCCCGACCCAGCCCGCCGGGGAGCGGCCGTGAGCACGCGGATCGGGATCGTCGGCATGCCAAACGCCGGCAAGTCCTCGCTGTTCAACGCGCTCACGAAAGCGGGCGCCGAGGCGGCGAACTACCCGTTCACGACGATCGAGCCGAACGTCGCGGTCGTGCCCGTGCGCGACGAGCGCCTCGAGCAGGTCGCGCAGACCGTGGCGGCCTCGGAGATCGTCTGGGACACGATCGACTTCCACGACATCGCCGGGCTCGTCGCGGGCGCGCACGAGGGCGAGGGCCTCGGCAACCGTTTCCTCGCGAACATCCGCGAGACCGACTCGATCGTCCACGTGGTCCGCGCGCACAACGACGAGAACGTGATCCACCCCGACGGCCGCGTCGACCCGCTGGCGGACGTCGAGACGATCGAGACCGAGCTCGTGCTCGCGGACCTCGAGCAGGCCGAACGACGCCTGGAGCGCCTGACGCGCCAGGCGCGCAGCGGCGAGCGCGCGCTCGTGGCCGAGGAGGCGTGGCTGAAGCAAGTGGTCGCCGAGCTGCAGGCCGGCCGTCCCGCGCGCGGCGTCGCGATTCCCAACGACGCGCCCAACGCCGCGCGCGACCTCGGCTCGCTGACCGCAAAGCCGGTGCTGTTCGTGGCCAACGTCGACGAGGGCTCCTCCGAGGTGCCGCCCGAGATCCTCGCCCACGCCGAGTCCCACGGCGCCCGCGCGGTCGCGGTCTCCTCGCGGATCGAGTCGGAGCTCGCCGAGCTCGAGGACGAGGACGCCGCCGCGATGCGCGAGGAGCTCGGCGTCAGCGAGTCGGGGCTGGCGCTCGTCGTGCGCGAGGCCTTCGCGCTGCTGCGCCTGATCGCCTTCTTCACCGCGGGCGAGGCCAAGCCCGCGCAGTCCTGGCACCTGCGCGACGGCCTCACCGCCTGGCACGCCGCGGGCGAGATCCACACCGACATCCAGAAGGGCTTCGTCCGCGCCGAGGTGATCGGCTGGCGCGAGCTGGTCGATGCCGGCGGGTATGCCGGTGCGCGCGAGCGCGGCACGCTGCGCCTGGAGGGTCGCGACTACGCGATGGCCGACGGCGACGTGATCAGCGTGAAGTTCACTCCGTAGCCAGCTTCTCCAGCCGCTCCGCGAGCCTGCGCATCCCCAGCTCGCGAGCGCAGGCCGCGCCGCCCGCGTAATCGGTCGCGCCGTCAGGCGGGCGCTCCACCTCGATCCGCTGCAGCGTCGCGATCTGCTTGAAGTCAAGCAGCAGCGCTTCGTGCTCGCGCAGCGCCGCCGCGATCCGCGGGCGCATCTCGCCCTCGCCGCACGCCACGCGGTTCTCCAGCGCCCGCGCCGCCGCCAGCGTGTCCTCGAGCGTGCCGTGCGCGCGCAGCAGCTCCGCCGCTGTCTTCGCGCCCACGCCCGGCGCTCCCGGCAGGCCGTCGGAGGGGTCGCCCCTCAGCGCGATCAGGTCCGCCACCTGCTCGGGCTCGACGCCGTAGCGCTCGCGCACCTGCGCCGGTCCCAGCTCCGCGGACTTCCCGCCCTTCAGCAGCTCCAGCACCGCCACCCGCTCGCTCACCGCGCCGTAGAGGTCGCGGTCGCCCGTCATCAGCATCGCCCGCCCGCCCGCCGCCTGCTCCTCGCGGGCGAACGAGAACATCACGTCGTCCGCCTCCAGCGACGCGCTCGTCGCGTAGCACCAGCCCAGGCTCTGCAGCAGCTCCGGAGCCCGCTCCCACTGCCGGCGCAGCTCCGGCGGCATCGGGTCGCGGTGCGCGTGGTAGGCCGGGTAGAGCCGCACGCGGTAGTCGGCCTCCTCCGCCCCCATGCAGGCCACCACGCAGCGGATTCCTTGCGCCGAAAGGCGCCCATCGAAAACGTTCAGGAGCGCATTGACCGTGCCGAGCAGCGCGTTCACCGGCCGACCCTCGGCGTCGACGATCGATTTCGGCAGGGCGAAGTAGGAGCGGTACAGCAGCCAGGGAACGTCGGCCGTCAGGAGTGGGGCGGTGTCCGGCACGGCGTCAGCTCAGCTCGAGCCCTGTTCGCACATTGGGCGAGTTATACGGGCTGTCATGCGCTCGAGGCGCGCTCAGTGCTTGGCCAGCGCCCCGAAGACTAGGTTGGCGCGGAGGTGCCGCCGCGTTCGTCGGTCGAGCCTGTCGAGGACGAACCTGTCGATGCTCGTGACGCTGCCGCAGCCGATGCTTCCCCGGGCGTCGCCGCCGCCCCGCCCTGGCTCGTGCTCGGCGGCCCGGGAGCCGCCCCGGGCGCGGGGGTGCTCAGCGCCGACCATCCGCTGCGGTCGGGCTCTGCCTTCAGCGCCTGGCCTTCGCGCGTCGAGAAGTAGGCCCAGGTGCTGTAGAGGCCCAGGCGCACCGCCAGTTCCGCGCCGCTCACCGCGGTGCGACCGCCCGAGCCGAGCACGTAGGCGGTCAGGATGCGCGGCGAGAAGCCTCGCTTCAGCACTTCGATGCCCTTGAAGCTGCCGCGCACCAGGCCGTGCAGCTTGGTCGCGGCCTTCGCGAAGCCGAGCGACGCCTTCCAGGTGTGCTCGTCGCCGCGCTCGTATTCGTCCAGCACGCCGCGCAGCCAGGGCTGCGCTTCGCTGCCGGGGAAGGCGTTCTCCACGTTTTCCGTGCGCCCGCCCGAGCTCGCGAAGAAGTAGGTGATCGCCGGACGGCCGCCGTAGGTCACGATCTGCCCCGCCGTGTCGCGCACCGCCGCGTCGGTCTGCGGAGTCTGCGCCGCCACGCCGCGGTAGACCTGCGAGCGCGTGTCGGCGTAGACGTCGAACTTCGAGCCGCCCGCGTGGGCCGTCAGCGCGTAGGTTCGGCTCGCCACCGCCTGAGCCTCCAGCGCCGCCGGCGGCCAGCTCGAGGAGACCTCCGCCGAGACCACGCCGCGCACGTAGGTCTCCAGTGCGATCTTGTGCACCTTGCCGCCCATCAACACGCGCACCTGGGTGTTCGGCGGGGCCGTGCCCAGCGCCGTGCCCGTGTAGTAGTGGGCCAGGATCGCCTGGTAGGTGAAGCCGTGTTCGGCGTAGCCCAAGGCCCCCTCCTGGCTCATGCCCACGCCGTGCCCGTAGCCGCCGCCCGAGATCACCAGTTCCGCCGCGGCCGCGTCCGCCGCGCGTGCCGCTCCCGCGCAGCAGAGCAGCGTCGCGAGGGTCGCGAGCAGTGCCGGCAGCCGGCGCAGAGTGCGGTGGTAGGTTGGTCCGATGTCGAGCATCCGTGCTCCGTTGCGTTCAGGTTCTCCGACCGCTCGGGTGCACGGGCCGGGCCTCGCGCACCTACCCCAGATCGGAGCCGAGGAACCGCCCCCTGAGCGAGGCCGCCGGGGGAGGGCTATTCGTCCAAATCGTGCAAGGTTTGCTGCGCCTCGCGCGCGGGAAACCGATGTCTTGTGATGAGCGGGTCAGGTTCGATATCCGAGCAGCGGGCGGCCGTGCTCGCCGGCGTGGCCAAGCAGCTCTACATCCGCGGCGAGTGGCGCGACGCCGCCGGCGCGGGCACGCTCGCCGTCGAGGACCCCGCCACCGGGGAGCCGCTCGTCGAGGTGGCCGACGCCCAGCCCGAGGACGCCGTCGCGGCACTTGACGCCGCCGCCGAGTCTCAGGCCGAGTGGGCCGCGCACCCACCCCGCGAGCGCGGTGAGATCCTGCGCCGCGCCTTCGAGACGATCGTCGCGCGCACCGATGAGCTCGCGCTGCTGATGACCCTGGAGATGGGCAAGTCCGTGGCCGAGTCGCGCGCCGAGATCTCCTACGCCGCCGAGTTCTTCCGCTGGTTCTCCGAGGAGGCCGTGCGAATTCACGGCCGCTACATGGTCAACACCACCGGCAAGGGGCGCATCCTCACGATGCGCCAGCCCGTCGGTCCCTGCGTGTTCGTCACGCCCTGGAACTTCCCCACCGCGATGGGCACCCGCAAGATCGCTCCCGCGATCGCCGCGGGCTGCACGATGGTGGTCAAGCCCGCGCAGCAGACGCCGCTCTCGATGCTCGCGCTCGCGCAGATCCTGCAGCAGGCCGGGCTGCCCGGCG
The DNA here is from genome assembly GCA_036267655.1 of Solirubrobacteraceae bacterium. GTDB lineage: Bacteria > Actinomycetota > Thermoleophilia > Solirubrobacterales > Solirubrobacteraceae > Palsa-744. The sequence continues at coordinate 50,089 of DATAVP010000026.1, read as the reverse complement.
GCGTGCTGAACGTCATCACCGCCAAGCACTCCGGCCAGGTGATCGAACCGCTGCTGAAGGACCCCCGCACGCGCAAGCTCTCCTTCACCGGCTCCACCGAGGTCGGGCGGCGGCTGATCGAGCAGTCCGCCCAGCAGATCCTGCGCGTCTCGATGGAGCTCGGCGGCAACGCGCCCTTCCTCGTGTTCGAGGACGCCGACCTTGACGCCGCCGTCGAGGGCGCGATGCTCGCGAAGATGCGCAATGTCGGCGAGGCCTGCACCGCCGCGAACCGCTTCCACGTGCACGAGTCGATCGCCGATGAGTTCGCCCGGCGGATGGCCGAGCGCATGGGCGCGCTGAAGGTCGGCCTCGGCACCGACCCCGACACCGACGTCGGTCCGCTGATCGACGAGGACCAGCGCGGCAAGGTCTCAGAGCTCGTCGCCGACGCGCAGGAGCGCGGGGCGCGCGTGCTGCTCGGCGGCGAGCCCGTCGGCGAGCGCGGCTACTTCTATGCTCCCACCGTGCTCGCCGACGTGCCCGAGGACGCCCGCCTGCTCTCAGAGGAGATCTTCGGTCCCGTCGCGCCGATCGCCACCTTCACCAGCGACCAGCAGGCGATCGAGGCCGCGAACCGCACCGAGTACGGGCTCGTGGCCTACGTCTACACGCGCGATCTGCAGCGCGCCTTCGGCGTCTGCGAGGCGATCGAGACCGGCATGGTCGGGCTCAACCAGGGCGTCGTCTCGAACCCCGCCGCGCCCTTCGGCGGCGTCAAGCAGTCCGGGTTCGGGCGCGAGGGTGGCTTCGAGGGGATCGGCGAGTACCTCGAGACCAAGTACGTGGCGATTGGGGTCTGAGTAGAAGTCGCCGGGCCGGGCTCAGCCCTGGCGCGTCAACGAACGCGCGAGCGCCTGTACCGCAGCCGTGCGCTCTGTCACATCCTCGAGCCGTCGCGCCCTCGCGTACTCGTGCACGTATGCCTCCGCCGTCACGATGATCGCCAGCGCGGCCGTCTCGTCGATTTCGACCTGCTCGCCCGCCTCGCGCGCGAGATACGCCACGCCCCGCACCGTGCGCATCCATTCGCTCAACGCTTGGCTGCGTGCCGCCAGTGCGCGGCGCCCCGCGCAGTGCACCTCGACCACCGTCGTGACAGCCACCTCCGGATGCTCGGCCATCCAGCGGAAGTAGGTCGCGATGCCGACGTCTAGCTTCTCCTGCCACCCGCTCACCTCGCCCGCCGCTTCCAACGACGCGCCGATCCGCACCTCGGTCATCTGCCGGTAGGTCTCCAGGAAGCACTCCTCCTTCTCGGCGAAGTGCTTGTAGAAGACCGAGCGCGAGGTGCGGGCGTAGCGCACGACATCCGCGATCGTCGTCTCCGCGTAACCCTGTTCGCTGACGCAGCGCCCCATCGCGCGCAACAGGCGCTCGTGTTGACGCGAGCGCACCTCGTCGGGCAGCAGCGTGTGGCGTCCCGCGGGGATCAGTAGTTCATCGCTGATCTTGACAGAGTCCACGATGTCTATTATAGATGTACGCAGACGTACACTCAAGGGTACGTTTACGTACATTCAAATTATGGGGCCGAGGACGAGTCGGCTCCGGACGAGGGATCATCTCAAGGGGGGCACTGATGTCCGAGGGAGGAAGAACGACGTCCAAGCGGTTGAGGCTGCTTGTAATGGCGTGCGTGGTAGCGGGGGTGCTGGTGATTCCGGCAGCTGCCAGCGCCACGATCACGCAGGTCTTCGGGAGCGTCAGCTGCGCGACGCAGCCAGCCGGCGCAACCGCCGGTCAGCGTTGGTGCGGCACCAGCAGCGGCACGACCGTGCCGAGCTTCGACGGCACGCCGATCGACGTGGCGATGGCGTTTCCGGCCGAAGGCGGTCCGGACAACAACTACCCGGTGGTGGGCATCTACCACGGCTGGGGAGGCACGAAGATCACTCCTTCGAACGCCGCCGTGCAGCGCTGGGTAACCCAGGGCTACGCGGTGTTCAGCATCACCGACCGCGGCTGGGGCTCATCGTGTGGCTCGCCCTCGAAACCGGCCAACACCGTCAAGGCGGCTCCGTGCGAACACGGCTCGATCCACCTGATGAGCCGCAAGTACGAAGTCCGCGACGTGCAGACCCTGCTCGGCAAACTCGCCGACGAAGGTCTGATCAACCCGCAGCAGATCGGCGCGACGGGCGGCAGCTACGGCGGCGGCATGTCGCTGCAGCTCGGCTCGCTGAAGGACCGCGTCGAATTGCTAAACGGTGAAATCGTCCCGTGGACGAGCCCCGAAGGCAAAGCGATGAAAATCGCCGCGTCCGCTCCGGAATACCCGTGGAGCGACATCTCCACGGCGCTGCAGCCGAATGGCTCGAGCCTCGACTTCGTCGCCAACGACCCCTACAACGGGATCAACCACGAATTCCGTGACGGCGTCGAAAAGAACAACTGGAACGGCACGCTGTACCTCGCGGGCCAGCTGCTCGGCTACTACGGCCCCGGCGGCGAACCGGAAGGCAACCTCACCGAATGGCACAACTTCAACATCAAAGGCGGCCCGTATGACGGCGAACCGCTGGCGGTGCAGCAGGAAGAATATCTGCCGTTCCACAGCGCCTACTACACGCCGCTGAACGAGGCGCCCGCGCCCGCGCTGATGGAGAACGGGTGGAACGACGACCTGTTCCCGGTCGACGAAACGGTGCGCTACTACAACAAGGTCCGCTCCGTCTACCCGAACCAGCCGATGAAGCTGTTCTACATGGACCTCGGGCACAACCCGCGCTCGGCGAGCACGGTCTCCACCGGAGACCTCACGAAGCTCCAGAACGCGCAGAACAAGTGGTTCAAGTTCTACGTCAAAGGCGAAGGCGGCGAACCGTCTGAAGCGCACGGCGGCGTGACTGCGATCACGAGCTTCTGCCCGCAGACCGCGGGTGGCTCGGGCACGGAGTTCGACGCGGCCAACTGGGCGAGCCTCGCTCCAGGTGAAGTCAACCTGAACAGCCCCGCCGAACAGACGATCGCGGCTCCGGCGACGGCGCCGTCCAACGCGTTCACCTCGGGCACGGTGTGCACGACGGCCGCAAACACGGCAAACGCCTCGGCGGCGACATACTCGGTCGCCCCGGCTCCCGCGAGCGGATACACGATCGCCGGTTCTTCCACGGTGATCGCCGAATTCTCCACCCCGGGCGCCAACGACCAGGTCATCGCACGGCTGTATGACGAAAACGTCACGGCCAAAACCGAGCAGTTGATCGGTCGCGCGATGCTTCGCCCGCTGAACCCGGGCGGTGGCTTCACCAAGACGGAGTTCCAGCTGCACCCGCAGGCCTGGAACGTCGCCGCTGGTCACGTCGTCAAGCTCGAGCTGTTGACGGCCGACTCGACCTACGCACGGACGTCCTCATCGCCGCACTCGGTTCAGGTGAAGAACCTCGAACTGCGTGTGCCGACGACCGACGCACCGGGCAGCGGCGAAGGGTTCGTGCAGGCGCCGCTGGTCAAGTACCTGCCCAGCGGTTACACGCTGGCGCTGAACGTGATCCCCTCCGCTCCAGGTGCTCCGCAGCAGGCCAGCGGCGGCAACCCGAACGCGGGGCAGTTCTCGCTTTCGTGGACCGCGTCAGCGCAGGCGGCTACGAGCCCGACGTACACGCTGCAGCACCAGAACGCCCTCGGCGGCTGGAGCAACGTGGCGAGCGGCATCACCGGCACCGAATACACCTTCGGCTCGGGCAACCCCGAGAGCGAGGGCACGTGGACGTACCGGGTGCTGGAGAGCAACGAAGGCTCGCCCAGCGAAGCCTCCGGCGCCTCTGAAGAAGTGAAGGTCGACCGGACGGGCCCGAACGCCCCGACGGCGAGCGCCGACCGCGGGCCGGACTACGCGGGCGGCGGCGGCTGGTACCAGGACTCGGTCACCGTGTCGTTCACCGACAACGGCGACCCTGTGCTGGCCGACGGGACAGCGGGCTCGGGTGTGAACCTGGCGACGCTGAGCTCACCGCAGACGTTCAACACCGACGGCTCGCATGGCGCGAGCGGCACGGTGGCCGACAACGTCGGCAACGTCTCGGCACCCGGGACGCTCGCGGTGCAAGTCGACGCATCCGCGCCGACGCTCGAAGTCAACTGCCCGGCCACGGCCGCGGTCGGCTCGAGCGCCAACGCGACCGTGTCGGCCTCCGACGGCCAGTCCGGCCTGGCGAGCGACCCCAGCGGCACCGTCTCGATCGACACGAGCAAAGCGGGCTCACAGACGATCGAACGCACCGCTGTCGACAACGTCGGCCACTCGACGAGCAGCTCCTGCGAAACGCAGGTGGTCAACACGAACGTGATCACCGGCAAGATCAAAGGCAAGCTGATCGTCAAATCCGGCGAAGCGGTCGAGCTGGCAGCGACGGCGAAAACAAACGCCGTCGAAGTCCAGTCGGGCGGCTCACTCGACGTCGAGGGGGCTACCACGAAGGGGATCAAGGCCAGCGGCGCGAGCGTGATCCGCATCTGCGGCGCGAAAGTCGGCTCGGTCAAGATCACCGGCAGCACCGGACCCGTCGTGCTCGGTGACAGCGAAGGCTGCTCACCCAGCAGCTACTCGGCCGGGGCCAACCTGCAGGGCAACACCGACGGAGTGACGGTCATCGGCAACTCGTTCAAAGGCAGCGTCAAGGTCACCGGCAACTCCGGTGGCGCGACGGTGACCGGAAACACGATTGCCAAGAGCCTGACCGTGACGGGCAACTCCGGGACGGTCGTGAACGCGCCCAACACGGTCGCGGGCAAGACCAAGACGCAGGCCCGCAGGCTGCGCTAGGGGGGCCGTGGGACGGGAACGGGCCAACCCAGAGGCCCGCTCCCGTCCCCGACGTGGCCGAGCCGCCGCAACCGCCGGCGGCTCGGCTGCGTCTGACGGCGCCGCGCGTGTAGCCTTGCGCGCGATGAGTGTGGGGAGATCGCAGCGATGAGCACCGTGCGCGACGCGTCGCTGGAGTTGTTTCGCCGGCACGGGATGACCACGATCTTCGGCAACCCCGGCTCCACCGAGCTGCCGATGCTCGGGCCGCTGCCCGAGGACTTCCGCTACGTGCTCGGCCTGCAGGAGGCGGTCGCGGTCGGCATGGCCGACGGCTTCGCCCAGGCCGGCGGCAAGGTCACGCACGTGAACCTGCACACCGCCCCCGGCGTCGGCAACGGGGTCGGCGCGATCTTCAACGCGCGCGCGAACCGTGCGCCGCTGCTCGTCACCGCGGGTCAGCAAGCCCGCTCGCTGATCACGATGCAGGCAAACCTCACCAACCGCGACGCGGTCGAGGTGCCAAAGCCATACGTCAAGTACAGCCACGAGCCCCCGCGCGCCGCCGACGTGCCGTTCGCGCTCGCGCAGGCGATCCACAACGCCGCGCTCGCGCCCGCCGGGCCGGCCTTCGTCTCGATCCCGATGGACGACTGGCTGCGCGAGATCGAGCCCGTCGACTACGTCAGCCAGATCGCGCGCACGACCGGCTCGCGCGCGCAGCCCGCGCCCGCGCAGATCGCCGCGCTGGCGGAGCGTCTGCGCGCCGCGCGCAAGCCCGTGTTCGTCGCGGGCCCCGACATCGACGCCTCCGCCGGAGGCTGGGATGCCGCGATCGAGCTGGTCGAGTCCCAGCGGCTGCCGGTGTGGGCCTCGCCCCCGACCGGCGGTAGTCGCATCGGCTTCCCCGAGAGCCACCCGGCCTTCCAGGGGATGCTCCCCCCGGCGGTGGCGCCGCTCGCGCAGGCGCTCGCCGACTACGACCTCGTGCTCGTGGCGGGCTCCTCGGTGTTCCCCTACTACCCGAACATCCCCGGCGACTTCCTCGGCGAGGGCACCGAGCTGGTCGCGATCACCTGCGACCCCGACGAGGCCGCGCGCGCGCCGATGGGCGAGGCGATCGTCGCCGACGTCGGGCTCACGCTGCGTGCGCTCGCCGATGCCCTGAGCGAGCCCGCGAGCGATCGCGAGCAGCCGCCCGCGCGCGTGGAGGTCGAGCCCTTCCCGCCTGGAGAGCAGCTCTCCGGCGGCGAAGTCCACGCCGTGCTCGCCGAGCTGTTCCCCGAGGACGGGATCGTCGTGCTGGAGTCGCCCTCGAGCACCGCAGCCCTGCGCAACCAACTGCGCCTGTCCAGGCCCGGCTCCTACTACTTCAGCGCCAGCGGCGGCCTCGGCTTCGGCCTGTCCGCCGCGATCGGCGTGCAGCTCGCACAGCCCGAGCGCCAGGTCGTCTGCGTGCTCGGCGAGGGCTCGGCTCAGTACGCGATCACCGCCTTCTGGACCGCCGCCGCCTACGGCGTGCCGGTCAAGTTCCTGGTCCTGCGCAACGGCGAGTACTCGATCCTGAAGTGGTTCGCCACGCTCGAGAACGTCACCGGCGCACCGGCGCTGGATCTGCCCGCGCTCGACGTCGCCGCCACCGCAGAAAGCTATGGCGTGCCCTCGCGCAGCCTCGCCGCACGCGAGCTCGGTGCTGCCCGCGACGAGCTCCACGCCGGGCTGGCGGATGTCTTCGCCCAGGACGGGCCGCAGCTCGTGCAGGTCGACGTCGCACCCGGGATGGCGCTCGTTTGACGGGCGCCGCGCCGCTGCTCGCCCCAGACACGCGGCGCATCGGCCGGCCGCCAGGTCCCGCCTTCCCCGACCGCGCCCCCGACTCGCTCGCGGGCGGCACTCCGCAGCCGCTGCGCGATCGGCTCGTGGCGCTGCTCGGCGCCGAGCGCGTGCTGCACCGCGCGATCGACCTGATCGCCTACGCCTCCGACGCGAGCCCCTACCGGCGCCTGCCGCAGGTCGTGGTGATGGCCCACGACGCGAAGGACGTCGCCAAGACGATCGCCTTCGCGCGCGAGCACGGCCTCGCGGTCAACTTCCGCGGCGGCGGCACGAGCCTCAACGGCCAAGCGCAGACCGACGGGATCATGATCGACGTGCGCCGCTGGTTCTCGGGCGTGCGGATCGAGGACGAGGGCAGGCGCGCGCGGCTGGGGCCCGGGACGCTCGTGGGGCTCGCCAACAGGCTGCTTGCCCGCCGCGGCTTCAAGCTCGGCCCCGACCCCGCCAGCAAAGACATCGCCACGGTCGGCGGCGTGATCGCCAACAACTCCGGCGGGATGCGCTGCGGCGTGGAGTGGGACTCCTACTCGACCGTCGAGTCGATGACGCTGGTGCTCGCCTCGGGCACCGTGATCGACACGGCCGCGCCCGACGCCGAGCAACGCTTCGCCGCCGCCGAGCCCGAGCTGGCCGCGGGGCTGCTGGAGCTGCGCGACGAGCTGCTCGCCGACGACGCGCTCGCCGAGCGCGTCAGGCGCAAGTACGAGATCAAGAACGTCACCGGCTACCGGCTGTGTGCGCTGCTCGACGGCGAGACGCCGCTTCAGATCTTCCGCCGCCTGATCGTCGGCTCCGAGGGCACGCTCGCGTTCATCGCCGAGGCCGTGATGCGCACGCGCCCCGAGCCCCCGTGTACGACGCTCGCCTGGGCGCATTTCGCCGACATCGACGCCGCCGCCGCCGTGGTGCCCGCGCTGGTCGCGGCGGGCGCCCGCGCGACCGAGCTGATGGTCGCGCCCGCGCTGATCGCCGCGGCCTGGAACCTCGACGGCTGTCCCCAGCACTGGCGCGAGCTGCCGCCCGCGTCGGCCGCGCTGATCATCGAGCTCGGCGGTGCCGATCAGCTCGAGCTCGATGCAGGCGAAGCCGCCGCGATGCGTGCGCTCGACGGTCACGAGTCGATCATGCCGGTGCAGTTCACCCGCGCAGAGCAGGAGATCGAGCTGGCCTGGCGCGTGCGCGAGGGGCTGTTCGGCCTGGTCGGGCGGCTGCGGCTGCCCGGCTCGGCGCTGATCATCGAGGACGTCTGTGTGCGCCCCGAGCGGATCGCCGAGTGCGCCCGCGACCTGCAGGAGCTGCTCGGCAGGCACAGCTTCCTCGTCGGCGTCGCCGGACACGCCTCCGCGGGCAACCTGCACTTCCAGCTGACGCCCGACTTCTCAAAGCCCGAAGACCTGGAGCGCTACCACGCCTTCATGGAGGAGCTGGTCGAGCTGATCGTCGGCAAGTACGACGGCTCGCTGAAGGCCGAGCACGGCACCGGCGTGAACATGGCCCCCTATGTCGAGCGCGAGTGGGGTGAGCGCGCGACGGCGATGATGTGGCGGATCAAGCAGCTCGCCGATCCGCAAGGCGTGCTCAACCCGGACTCGGTGCTCAACCGCGACCCCGACGTCCACCTCAAGCACCTCAAGAGCCAGCCGCCGATCGAGGAGACGGCCACACACTGCGTCGAGTGCGGCTTCTGCGAGCCGGTCTGTCCCAGCCGCAACGCGACCACGACCCCGCGCCAGCGGATCGTGCTGCGTCGCGAGATGGCCCGCCAGGAGCCCGGCTCGCCCGTCTATGAGGCGCTGCTCGCGGACTTCGAGCACGACGCGCTGCAGACCTGCGCCGCCGACGGCAGCTGCAAGCAGGTGTGCCCGGTCGCGATCGACACCGGCGCTCTGGTCAAGGAGTTCCGCCGCCGCGAGCGCTCCGAGCGCGAAGAAGCGGTCGCGCTCGCGCTCGCGAAGAACTATGCGGTCGTCGAGCGCGCCGCGCGCACCGGGCTCGCGGGCGCCGGAGCGGCGGCCTCGGTGTTGGGCGGGCATGTCCTCGCCAAGGCGCCCGAGCTGCTGCGCCGCCGCGTCAGCTCAGAGCTCGTGCCGACGCTCCCCGGGCGGCTTCCCCGCGCCGCGCCTGCGCGCCTCCCTCAGACCGCGCGACAGGATGCCGCCGCGGTCTACCTGCCCGCCTGCATCAACCGCATCTTCGGTCGCGCCGCGGGGGCCGAGTCCCAGGAGCTGTCCCTGCCTCAGGCGCTGGTCGAGGTCTCCGCGCGGGCCGGGCCGGCGCTTTGGATCCCGCCCGACGTCGCCGGGCACTGCTGCGCGACGCCGTGGAGCTCCAAGGGCTACGTGCGCGGCCAGGACCACATGGCCGCGAAGACCGCGGCCGCGCTGTGGCGCTGGAGCGAGCACGGCCGCTTGCCTGTCGTGATCGACGCGAGCTCCTGCGCACAGGGGCTGATCGAGGAGCTCGCGCCCCGCCTGCCTGAGCAGGAGCGCGAGCGCTTGCAGCAGATCGAGGTGCTCGACTCGATCTCCTGGGCCCACGACCATCTGCTGGAGCGCCTGTCGGTGGCGCGCCGAGTGCCGAGCGCCGCGCTGCACCCGACCTGCTCGGCCACGCAGCTCGGGTTGGCCGAGAAGCTCGCCGCGATCGCGCAGGCGCTCGCCGAGCAGGTGCTCGTGCCCGCGGCGAGCGGCTGCTGCGGGATGGCAGGCGACCGTGGCCTGTTGCACCCCGAGCTGCCCGCCTCGGCGTTGCGCGACACCGCCGCGGAGCTGGCCGAGCAGCCGTGCGAGGAGCACCTGTGCAGCAACCGCACCTGCGAGATCGCCCTGGAGCAACAGACCGGCGCGCCGTACGCTTCGTTCGTGCTGCTGCTCGAGCGGCTCACGCGGCCCGCATCAGGCTGAGCTGAAGTCATATTCGACCGCCGTCCGCGGCTGTCACCACCGATCGAGACGAAGGGAGCGCTCATGGACCTCGGGCTCACCGACAAGGTCGCCGTCGTGACCGGTGCCAGCAAGGGCATCGGCCTGGCGGTCGTGCGCACGCTCGCCGAGGAGGGCGCCAAGGTCGTGGCGGGCGCGCGCGGCACGGACAGCCTCGATGCGATCGAGCGGGTGACCGGCGTTGCCGTAGACCTGTCAAAGCCAGACGGACCCGCGACCCTGATCTCGCGCGCCGTGCAGGAGCACGGTCGCGTGGACGTGTTGGTCAACAACGTCGGGGCGGTGCGGATACGGCTGGAGGGCTTCCTCGGCACCAGCGACGAGGAGTTCGAATGGGCGATGCAGATGAACTTCTTCATCAACCTCCGCACCACACGCGCGGCACTCGCGCCGATGCTCGACGGTGGCGGTGGGGCGATTGTTAACGTCGCCTCGGTAAATGCCTTCTTCCAGCCCGACGCCGGGACGATCGACTACGGAGCGGCCAAGGCCGCGGTCGTCAACCTCACGAAGTCGCTGGCGCAGGAGTTCGGCCACCGCGGAGTCCGCGTGAACGCCGTCTCGCCCGGTCCGGTCAGCACCGACCTTTGGCTCGGCGAGCAGGGCGTCGCCGAGACGGTGGCGAAGGCAGGCGGCGTCGACGCCGATACCGCGCGCAGCCAGGTCGTCGCCGGGATCGGCGGCTTCGCCACCGACCGCTTCACCACGCCCGAGGAGGTGGCAGCGCTGATCGTGTTCCTCGCCTCCGCGCGCGCGGGCAACATCACCGGCAGCAACTACGTGATCGACGGCGGTCTGATCAAGACGACCTGAGGCCGCCGTCTGGTCTCGGCTGCGGCAGGCCCGCGTGGTCGAGAGCGCGCTCCGCCGTTCGGGCGTGACCGCGGGTGTATGTAGAGTGCCCACCTCGATGCGTCTCCGACTTTCACTGCGGGCACCGCTGGCGCTCGCTGCGCCGATGCTGGTGGTCGCTCTCGCGGGCTGCGGCGGCGGGTCCTCGTCCTCGTCCTCGGCCTCCTCCGGCAACGGTGTGTCCGACAAATCGCCCACCGACATCATCGCGGCCACGAAGTCCTCCTCCGACGCGGCCACCTCCGTGCACGTGACCGGCTCGATCGTCAGCGAAGGCTCGCCGATCACCTTGGACATGAACCTGCTCGCGGGCAAGGGCGGGCGCGGGAAAATCTCCGAGGGCGGACTTGCCTTCGAACTGATCCAGGTCGGCAAGACGGTCTACATCAAGGGCAGCCCGGCTTTCTACAAGCACATCGGTGGCAACGCGGCGGCGCAGCTATTGCAGGGCAAGTGGCTGAAGGCGCCCGCGAGCGATGCCGACTTCGCATCGCTCAGCCAGCTCACCAACCTGCGCCAGCTCGTCGACCAGACGCTCAGCAACCACGACGCCTCGCTGACGAAGGCGGGCACCTCGACGGTTGCGGGCCAGAAGGTCGTGGGCATCACCGACAAGGGCAAGGGCACGCTCTACATCGCCGCAACCGGCAAGCCCTATCCGGTCCAGATCACGAAGTCCGGCTCCGAAGGCGGCAAGATCAACTTCGACCGCTGGAACAACACGGTCACGCTGTCGGCGCCCGCGAACTCGATCGATGTCGCGCAGTTGCAGTCGGCCGGGCATTAACCGCTACTTGCGCTAGATCATTCGTCCATCGCCTCGGGGGCGGTTCAAGAGCATCCCGCGCAAAGCCGACCGCGAAACTGCACAGGTCGTGACTGTTTCCGATTGGCCCGTTGTCCCCAGTGAGCGGCGTTACTCAAGTCAGCTTTCGGCGGCCCGCCCAGCGCGGGGCGTCCTCCACGCGCCTCGAGGGCCCCTCGCCCGGTCGAAAAGGGGCCAAGCGAGGCCGGTCTGAAAGCGCGGGTTTGTCCGGGGGTCGGAGGGGTAAGCTCGCCAGCGTGGCGCGCCAACCCGCAACCCCGGCGCCCGGGCGCAACACGCCCGAGGACGGGTCGCAGGGCCGCAGCCGCGCGCTTCTCTGGGCGCCGTGGGCAATCGTCGTCGTGGTGGGCGCAGTCGGCGCGATCGCGACGTCTTCCTCGGTGCTTCGGATCATCTGCCTCGCGGTGCTGGCCGTCGCGGCGATCGTGCTGGGCTGGCGCTTCGGCGAGAGTCGTCGCACCGCGCTGGAGGAGGAGATCGACGGCCGCTCGCACGAGCTTCGCCGCGCGCTCTCAGAGCTCGAGATCGCCCAGACCGAGACCGTACGGCGGTTGTCGATGGCAGTCGAGTTTCGCGACGAGGACACCGGCGCGCACATCGAGCGCATCGGGCGTCTCTCGACGCTGCTGGCCGAGCAGATCGGGATGGAGGCGGACTTCTGCGAGCAGCTCAGCCACGCCGCGCCGCTGCACGACGTCGGCAAGGTGGCGATCCCCGACGCGATCCTGTTGAAGCCGGGGCCGCTCACGCCGGAGGAGCGCGCGATCGTCGAGACGCACGCCGAGGAGGGCCACCGCCTGCTGCGCGGCTCGTCCTCATCGATCCTCGAGATGGCCACGATCATCGCCCTCAGCCACCAGGAGAAGTGGGACGGCACCGGCTACCCGCGTGGCCTGGTCGGCGAGGCGATCCCGATCGAGGGTCGGATCGTGGCGATCGCCGACGTGTTCGACGCGCTGACGAGCGATCGCGTCTACCGCAAGGCGTTCCCGGTGCAGGAGGCGGTGCAGATGATGCGCGAACAGCGCGGCCGCCACTTCGACCCGGTGCTGCTGGATGCATTCATGGAAGTGCTCGACGACTCGGGCCCCGATGCACGCGAGCACGAGCGCGCGGACCCGAATGAGCTCGTGGAGAGCACGCTCGAGACGTATGGCACCGCGTTGGAACGTGGCGACGCCGAGACTGCCGAGGGCTCGATCGCGCAGGCAATCGAGGACGGCATCCCGGCGACGACGCTGCACGGCGAGGTGCTCGCCCCGGCGCTGGCGCGCATGCGCGAGCTTCGCTCGGCCGGCGAGATCGACGCCGACCGCGAGCGTCTGGCGAAGGGGATCACACGACGCGTGCTCGCGACGCTCTACCGCTACATGATCGGCAACACCGAGCCCACGCGCGAGCGCGTGCTGCTGGCCGGCGTCGAGGGCGACGAGCACGCTTTGGAGCTGCAAATGATGCATGACCAGATCGCGGCGGCGGGCTATGAGACGGTGTTCGACGGTGAGCTCACGGTCGATCGCCTGGAGGCGACGGTCATGGGTCAGTCACCCGACCTGATCGTGCTGGGCGCGACCGACGGTGAGGACTCGCAGGCGATTGCGCAGGCGGTTCAGGAATTGCACTCGGCACACCCCGACATACCGATCGTGCTCGGCGGTGCGGCCGTGGGCGGTTCGCTGCCGGTTTCGCGCCAGGACATGCGGGTGCTCGAGCGCATCGACGAGGCCGTCGAAGCCGTCGAGGAACAGCTCGCTCAGCGCCCTCGGGCAGCGTCGCTGTAGATTACGCGCCGTGAAGAGCGCGATCGTAACCGGCGGCGCCGGCTTCATCGGCTCGCACGTGGTCGACGCGCTGCTGGGCGACGGCTACGCGGTGACCGTGGTCGACGACCTCTCCTCGGGCGATGCGCGGCGCGTGGCCAAGGAGGCCGACCTACAGGAGCTCGACATCGTCGACGGCGCCGCGCTGAGCGCGCTTGTCGAGCAGCGCAAGCCGAGCGCGATCTTCCATCTGGCCGCGCAATCGAGCGTCGTGGTCTCGGTCGAGAACCCGGGCCGCGACTGCGAGGTCAACGTCCAGGGCACCCTCAACGTGGTCGAGGCCGCGGGACGCTGTGAGGCGCCGGTGGTGTTCACCTCCACGGGCGGCGCGCTGTACGGCGACGATGCGCCGATGCCGACGAACGAGCAGCGCATCCCCGCGCCGCTGTCGCCGTATGGAGCTTCGAAGTGGGCGGCTGAGGCGTACGTGAAGACCTGGTCGTTGTCCTCTGGCATCCCGCACGCGGTGTGCCGGCTCGGCAACGTCTACGGGCCGCGCCAGAGCCCGCACGGCGAGGCGGGCGTGGTGGCGATCTTCTCCCATCACCTCTACACCGGGAAAGCGCCGAAGCTCTACGGGCAGGGCAAGCCCACGCGCGACTACGTCTACGTCGGCGACGTCGTCAGCGCGTTGATTGCGGCCTCCGGCAAGGCGGGCACCTACAACGTCGCGACCGCCGTCGAGACCGACGTGATCACGGTCTGGAGCGAGCTGCAGAAGGCTGCGGTGGAGTCGCAGGCGCCCGGCGCCGCCGCGGACCCGGGCGCGCTAGAGCCCGAGCTGGCCGATCTTCGCCCGGGTGAGCTGCAGCACAGCCGACTTGACATCTCACTCGCCGGGCAGGAGCTTGGCTGGCGCCCACAGGTGCCGATCGCACAGGGGCTGCACCGCACCTACGACGCGCTCGTGGAGGGCTTTCAGCAGGCCGGATAGCCGAATGTGCAATTCGAGGCCCGCGCGCTTGTGATTTGCGCACGCCTGCCGAGGTTAAGCACATGAGGCTCGCTCGCATCCTGGCGGCGCCGCTTGCCGCCGGCGTCGCGCCGCTGCTGCTCGCCGCGTCGGCCCATGCAGGCTCGGTCGGCGGCGCGGTATCGCCCTCGGCGCCGCTGTCCGGTGGCAGCGAGTACGGCGTGGCGGGCGCCACCGCGGTGGTGCATCCGGTCGTGACGAAATTGACCGTGCCGAGCGCCTCGGTGCCGGGTCGGCCCCCGCGCGTGACGCTGCGGATCGACGAGGCCCGTGTCGGCACGGTGAGCACGACCGTCGCGATCAACAATCTCACGACGCGAAAGCCTGCGGTGGTGGTCAGGCTCGGCTGGGTGCACACCGGTCGCCTGCTGAGCGTGAACTGGCCGCACGGGGCGACGCTCGCCGCGGGCAGCTACCACGTGAGCGTGAGCGCTCATGACCATCACGCCCACAACCTGACGCGTACCGCTCACAGCTCGGGCGTGGCGACGCTGACCGTGGCCGCACCCGCACCGCCGCCCGTCGTGGCGCCCGCGCCCGCGGCGCCGGTGATCGAAGCGGGCGTGCCGACGCCCGCGCAGACCGCCGCCGACGGGGCCGTCTTCCCCGTCGCGGGAGCGCACAGCTTCGGCGACGCCGAAAATCGCTACGGGGCGCCGCGCGGAAACCACATCCACGAAGGGCAGGACATCCTCACCGCCGAAGGCACCCCCGACGTGGCGCCGCTGGCCGGCACGATCACCTGGACCGCTTATCAGGCCTCGGGCGCGGGCTACTACGCCGTCGAGCACACCGCGATCGGCTTCGACTTCATGTTCGCCCACTGCAAGGCCGGGTCGCTTGCCGTCAGCGCCGAACAGGCCGTCGTGCCCGGCACGCCAATCTGTCAGGCAGGACAGACCGGCGACGCCACCGCCCCGCACCTGCACTTCGAGATGTGGGTCGGCGGCTGGCAGGTCAAAGGCGGGCGCTCGATCGACCCGCTGCCCTATCTCGAAGCTTGGGAACACGGGGCCTAGGAGCCGGTAGGATCGAGGGCTGACGTGCCGCCCGCGGGCAGGCCGTCGTGCGGCGAGATAGCTCAGTTGGTAGAGCACACGACTGAAAATCGTGGTGTCCCCGGTTCGAATCCGGGTCTCGCCATCGGAAGGCTCCCAAAGGGCAGCATTCGCTCAGTCGCTGAAGGTCTCTCGATCTCTGCGTTTCGCCGCCGCAGCGTCGTGCCCGACCATCAACCTCGCAAGCTATTCGTAGAGCGCATCGAGCCGTGAGGCGTAGTTACGATTCACAACGTCGCGCCTGACCTTGAGCGTCGGTGTCAACTCACCCGCCTCCTAACAGAGGTCGTGGTCCAAGATCGCGAAACGCTTGGCCTGCTCCACCTGCGCGTACTTGAGGTTCGCCCTGTCGAGCTCGGCCTGGATCAGCTTGACAACTCGAGCGTCTCTGGAGCGATCGGCGCAGCTCCCGTGATCGCCAGTCGCAGACGACCGCCGAATGCGGCTCGAACTCGCTTGAACAAGAGCTCGTCGAACTGGTCGTAGGCATCGCGGAGCTCGGGTGGGACCGGAAGTCCGTGCAGGCGCAGGTCTTCAACTGCGCTTCCAATACGTGTCGCGTCACGCAGGACCATTGGGCCGATGTCGCGCGTGACCGCGGCGTAGACCTTCTCGAAGATACGCGGAACCGAGGGCAGGAAGGTGGGCGACACCTCGGCCAGCTCGGCAGGGATCTGCTGAGTGTCTCCGTCGAAGTAAGCGATCGCGCCGCCCGCCTCGAGCGTTGCCAGCTGCATGATCAGAGCCAGCGCGTGCGCGAGCGGCAGGTAGAGATAGGTCAGGTCATCGCGCTTGGCCAGCAGATCGTGCGCGCGAACCGCGTCGAGCACCGCTCGGAAGTTGCCGTGCGTGAGCACGCAGCCCTTCGGTGGGCCCGTTGTCCCGGACGTGTATATGAACGTGTAAGGGTCGGCGCTCACGACCCCGTGGGTGCGTCGGTCGAGCTCCGCGGGATCGCGGCGACCGCCCCGCTCGATCAGCTCCGCGAGACCAATCGCCCCCGGCGCCTTGTCGATCGCGAAGATCGTCTTCAGTCTGGGAAGCTGTGCTCGCGCGGCCTGCACCTTGGCGACCTGGGAGGCGTCCTCGCAGATGACGGCCACGGCGCCGGAGTCGCGCAGAACCCACTCGCACTCCTCAATGGAGTTGGTCGGGTATACCGGGACGACGACAGCGGCGGCCGCGGTGATCGCGAGATCCGCGTACGTCCACTCGGGACGGGTGTTGGCGAGGATCGCCACACGATCGCCGGGTGCGACACCCAGGTCGACGAACCCGAGCGCGATCGCCCGAACGTTCTCAGCCAACTCGGCATAGTCGATGTCCCGCCAACCCTCCGCGATGCGATGGCGAAGGGCGACGCGCTCGCCATGACGCTCTACGGCCTGCGGCAGCAGGTCTGCGATCGTCTGAGAAGGTGCCAGGGTCATCGACATGATCATCTCCATTCGTGCGGGTGAACGAAAGAGAGCATCGCGCCGTGAGCACTGCTGCGCATCGGTGCAATCACCGGATTTGGTCTCAGTGCTGGCACGGATGAACACACCTCGACGGCCTGCGACGATCTGGCTATGAGTGAGACCGTGGTGATCGTGGACGACAACGCCGCGCTTCTCCAAGGCCGGTGTAAGGCCCAAGGTCCTTTCTAAGAACATTCTCATCAAATAAGTGTGAGCAAGCTCTCACACTGGCTCTGCCGAGGTATAGAGTCGTCCGCCGGCTGGGAGATTATCGGTGAGCGGAGGATCGAAGTTGAGTCTGTTCGTCAAGAAGCTCTTGGGGGTAGGCACCGCGGTGACGGTGCTAGGGGTTCTGATTGGCCTGTATATAGCGAGCTGGGCGACGAGCTTTCCCAAGCCTGTGGCGGCAGCGCGCGTCGTCGGCAGCGCGAGCAGCGGAGGCAGTCAGCTGACGCTCGAGACCGTGGCAGCGGTCGGGCCGAAGTACAGCCCATCGCATCCCGACTGGGTTTCCTATCTGATCAAGGACCACGGCAAGTGGGTGCGTAGCACGATCTACAGGGTGCCGGCTAACTCGACCGTGCACGTCACGATCTATCAGTACGATGGCGACAGCGGGCTGCGTAACGCCTTTCTCTCGCAGGTGCAGGGCACCGTCGGCGGCACCGAGACCGTGGATGGCAAAGCGGTCGATGCGATCAACCCCGAAGAAGCGTCGCACACCTTCGTGGTGCCGCAGCTGGGGGTGTTCGTGCCACTGCCTGGCGTGCCGGAAGAAGCGAAGAACCAGTGCGAATTCGCACCCTGCGAAGGTGCCGCGCACCGCACGATCACCTTTAGCTTCAAAACGGGTAAGAAGGGTCGCTATCGCTGGCAGTGCTTCGTCCCCTGTGCCGCCGGGTTCATCGACGGTTTTGGCGGTCCGATGCAGACGTTGGGGTACATGGACGGTTTCATCGATGTCGTCTAGCGATGTCTGAACCCAACCACGCTCGACGGTTCGGGACGATCTGGCTGGGAGCCTCGATCGTCGCGACGCCGCTCGTGATCCTGCTGCTCGGGCCGATCCTTCCTCCCGGTAACGGCAGCGAACAGGCCTCCGGTCACGTGACCGATAACACGGTGCTGCTAGCGATGGCGACGCCAGTGCTGCTGATGGTCGTGATCTACCTGATCTACGCCTCCATCTACTTTCGCCAGCCGAAGGGGGCGGCGCTGGAAGGTCCCGCGATTCGTGGCAATGCACGGCTGCAGACGCTCTGGCTGGTCGTTACCTCGGGGCTGGTGCTGGCGCTCGCCGCATACGGCACCACCCGGCTGCTCTCCGACAACGGGGCCGGGTCGGGCAGCGGTCCAAAGCCGCTCACGGTGCCCAAGGGCCCGAAGCTCCAGGTGCAGGTGATCGCGCAGCAGTGGGCGTTCACCTACCGCTACCCGAGTTACGGAGGCGTAGAGACGCCGCATCTCGTGCTGCCGGACAACGAGATGATCGAACTGCATGTGACCTCGCTCGACGTCGTCCACTCCTTCTGGGCCTATCAGCTCGGGGTCAAGGCGGATGCGAACCCGGACGTCGACAACGTCGTGTTCGTGAAGCCCACGAAGGACGAGACCTTCGACGTGCGCTGTGCCGAGCTCTGTGGCATCTGGCATGGGTACATGTTCGACCACGGCCAGGTTGTCTCGCCGACTGCGTTCAACACCTGGATCCACCAACAGGAGACGGCCTTTGCCCCCGCGACGAAGGTGCTGCCCCCGTACAGCAAGACCTACGTTCCCGAACCTGCGAGGCGCGCCGAATGAGCACGACCACAGAAGGTGCTTCCACCCCCCGGCCGGTGAGTCGCCCGCTGTGGCGGCGTCTGCTCGGCTTCAACCTGCTCAGTGCCGTGATCCTCGGCGTCGGCGGCTATTACCTGGGCTGGTTTCTCGGCCACCAAGTCAACGGCGGCAAAAGCTTCGAATACCAAGCCGCCACCGATGAGAACGATGTCGCCCTGCTGCTCGCATACATCTTCGGGGTGGTCGGCTTCCTGATCGGGCTCGGCTTCGCGAACTACCCCTTCTCGCGGCTGCTCGGCCGGCCCGCTTCGCTGCGTGAGAAGGAGGACGAGGGCATCGGTCGCTACTTCGGACTGTGCACCGATCACAAGGTCGTGGGGATCCAGTATCTGGTCGGCATTGGGGTGTTCTTCTTCGTCGGCGGGCTGAACGCGATGCTGATCCGCACCGAGCTGCTGCACAGCAGCCCCACGTTTGTCGGCCCCAATCAGTACCTCTCGCTGGTCGGCATGCACGGCACGATGATGATGGGAATGATGACCTCGGGCATCCTCGGCCCGTTTGCCAACTACTTCGTGCCGATCCTGATCGGCGCCAGGCGCATGGCGTTCCCGCGGGTCGAGGCGCTGACCTTCTGGCTGTTGATGGCCGCTGGATTCATCCTCACCTCGACGATCTTCTTCGGAGGATTCCCCACCGGCTGGACCGGCTATGAGCCGCTCAACGACCAGGCCGTGATGGGCATGGACTCCTACATCATCTTCTTCGCGCTCGTCGGTCTGTCGATGGCGCTGCTCGGCCTGAACATGATGGCCACGATCATCACGATGCGTGCGCCTGGCCTGACCTGGTCGCGGCTGCCGATCTTCGTGTGGTCCGTGTTCGCCACCTCCGCTCTGATGGTGCTCGCGGCGCCGATGCTGATCGGCACGCTGTTGATGGCTGCGCTCGATCGCACGATCAACACCTCGTTCTTCGTCGCCGCGGCCGGAGGCAGCCCGTATCTATTCGAGAACCTGTTCTGGTTCTTTGGGCATCCCGAGGTCTACATATTGGCGCTGCCAGGCTTCGGGATCGTGCTCGAGCTGTTGCCCGTCTTCACGCGCAAGCCGCTGTGGGGTTATCGGCTCGCGGTATCGGGCATGCTCGGCGTGAGCGTGCTGAGCTTCTTCGTCTGGCAGCACCACCTTTTCGTGAGCGGGATCAACGCCGACCTGCGGCCGTTCTACATGCTCTCGACCGAGATCATCTCAGTACCCACGGGCTTCATCTTTCTATGTGTGATGGGGACCCTATGGAAGGCACGAACTACGTTCACGGTGCCGATGCTGTTCTGCATCGGGTGGACTTTTAACTTCCTGCTCGGCGGCCTGTCGGGCGTGTTCCTCTCGGACACGCCGAGCGACACCGACACACACGGCAGCTTCTTCGTGATGGCCCATTTCCACTACACGATCATGGGCGGTCTCATATTCAGCTTCTTTGCCGCGATCTACTACTGGGTGCCGAAGATGACCGGCCTGCGCTTCAACGAGGTTCTGGCCAAATGGCACTTCTGGCTGATGTTCATCGCGTTCAACTCGACCTTCTTGCCATTGTTCGTGCTCGGCATGAAAGGCATGCCTAGACGCGTGAGCACCTACGCCCCGAACCTGCACGGGCTCAACGTGTGGGTATCGATCTCCGCGTTTGTGCTCGGCTTCTCGCTGCTGATCTTCCTCGTGAACACGGTCTACTCCTTGATCTTCGCCAGGCGCAAGGCCGAGCAGAACCCGTGGCGCTCGAAGTCGCTGGAGTGGCAGATCCCGACGCCGGTCCCCGTGAACAACTTCGAGCAGATCCCGATCTTCGAGTCTGACCCCTACGACTATGGAACTCCCCTGCGGCCCCGCGGGGCGCAGACGGCGTCCACCGGAGCCTGAATGTCCTCTCCGAGCGAAAAGCTGCCGCTGGGACTGATGGTTCCACCCGTTCCCGCGGGTGTCGAGATTCCACCCGAGCCGCCGGATGTCGGCGCTCGCGCGCTTTCGGTGGGCACGCGACTGCTCGCAGGTGCGACGACGTTCTTCTTCCTGGCGTTCGTGTTCGCGTACTTCTACCTGCGCTCGCTGAACCAAAACCACATGTGGCATCCCCATCACGTCAACCCGGCCAAAGGGCTGGGGGGCGCGATGATCGCCTGTGTCGTTCTCAGCGCTGCCCTGACCATCTTCGCGGGACGACAGATGAAGCAAGGCTCGCGCAGGTGGTTGGGCGTAGCCGCCGCCGGCCTCGTGTTTGGGCTGGCAGCGGTCGCGCTGCAGTGCGTGGAGTACACGGTCCAGGACTTCGGCCCCACCGACGGCGGCTACGCGAGCGTCTTCTGCGCGTGGACCGCGCTCTATCTGATCGCGGTGCTCGCCACGATGTATTGGCTGGAGACCCAGGTCGCGACCGAGCTGCGCGCGCGGCGGCGGCCCGCGCCGCAGGACGGTGACATCAAGGGCCCCGACAGGCTGATTGCCCCCGGCTTGGACGCCGCTGTCTTCTTCTGGGGCTTCCTCGCCGGCATCGGCGTGCTTACCTATGTGGTCCTCTACCTCGTCTGATGCCCGCTGTGGCGGCAGCGACCCCCGGCTTCTGGGACTGGTCGTTCGACCCACCGCTCGTCCTGATCATCGACCTCGCGGTGCTCTACTGGATCGGGAGCAGGCGCACGGTCACCCCCGCGCGCACCGAGCGCGAGCAGGCTTGGCGAAGCATCTGCTTCTATGCGGCGCTCGCGATCCTCGCGATCGCGCTGAGCTCGCCGCTGGAGCTGCTCAGCGAGCAGCTCTTCTGGGCTCACATGGTCCAGCACGTGTTGTTGATCGTCGTCGCCGCGCCACTGATCGTCTTGGCTCGGCCGTGGATTCGGCTGTGGCGCTCGCTTCCGCTCGGCGCTCGGCGCCCGCTGGCGCGCGGATTTGTCCAGGGGAGTCGCGCCGGGCCCCTGCGCCTGATCGCGCGCGAGCTCGGCCGACCGGTCCCGAGCTTCGTGCTGTTCTCGATCGTGCTGCTCGGGTGGCACGTCCCCACGCTGTTCGACGCTACATTGCGCTCGAGCGCGCTTCATGCGCTCGAGCACACACTGTTCTTCGGCACCGCTCTGCTGTTTTGGAAGCAGGTGATCGACTCGCCGCCGCTGCGCGCCACCCTGAATCCGCCGGCGCGCGTGGTCTATGTGATCGGCGCGATGGTTGTCAGTTGGGTGCTCGCGCTGGTGCTGGCGGTCGCCCCGAATCCCCTGTATCCGTTCTACGCTCATGAGGTGGCCCGTCCGGGAGGGATCTCAGCCTTGGCCGACCAGCAGGTCGCGGCGGGGATCATGTGGGTGCCGGGGTCGATCACCTTTGTCATCGTGATATTCGCCTATGTCCACCGCTGGCTGATGCCGACCTCGGCTTCGACGCCGGGTAAACGGTTGGCGGGAGAGCACTAGGAGGTCCAATGTCAGTGATTCACATTCCGATCGCAGCCCATTTCCTGACCGGATCGATCCTCACGCTGGTCCTGCCGCTGGGGGTTGTCATCGTCGTCGGTCTCTGGTACGGAGTGCTGTGGCGTCGCGGCCAGGGCGAACGCTGACGGGCGCACCACCCCCGCCGGGCGAGTCACCGCCAGGCGGCGCTCTGGCCGGTGCGCATAAGCGGTTCGGCCTCGCGATCGCGATCGCGATCGCGGTGGGCGCGCTGGCCGGGGATGCCCTGCATCTGTCCGATGCTCGCTCGTTGGGGTCGAAGCCATCGGCAAAGCTCTCCCTACCGACCTTTCACGGGCAGGGAGACTGGGGACCGGGCCGCCGGCCGGCTCCCGGGTTCGCCCTGCGGGATCAGACAGGCGCCACGATCTCGCTCGTTGCCCAACGAGGAAATCCCGTGCTGATAGCGTTCCTCGATGCTCGGCCACGAGCGGGCTCTGGCCCCGAGGCGAGGTCCCTCGTCCAGGCGCTGTCGATCCTGCCACGCAGCCGACGCCCCGTCGTCGACATCGTGGGCCTCGATCCGGGCAGGGAGGCGAACACGGCGATCGTTGCGGCTGCGCACAGGTGGCGCCTGACGGAGCCTTACCACTGGCTGAGTGGCTCACCCGCGGCACTCTCCCGCATTTGTCATGAATATGGAGTCTCGACTTCCGCCGCATCCGAGGGGAACCGTTCTCCGATCTACCTCGTCGACCGCTCGAGCTTCGAGCGAGCCGGCTTTCTGTATCCATTCTTTCCCACGGTGCTCGCCCGCGATTTGGAAACGCTCAGCCGACGCGCCTGAAGCGCGATCCTGGACCCGAGGAGAAGCTCAGTCCAGCGCCGTTTGCAAGTGCGTGCGAACTCGGTGCCCGGTCGCGCGAGCACGCCGATGGGCGACCGTCGCGGGAGAAGCAGCTACTGCGATCGGAGCCTGCGGGACATGCTCGGCCAGCTTGCCGGCGCGGGACATGACGTATGCCAAGCCTCCGAGAAGGGTGACATCGAGCACGATGTTGAGGATGAGTATGAGATTGAATGTCATTCTTGGATGATGCCCAGCACGGATAAGGCCAAACGTAAATGAGCGTTAGAACCTGCTTATGGTGAGAATCTGCTCATGCGTTCAGATGACCGCGCGCTGAGGAAGCCCCGAGTTGCCGAACGTCGGGCAAAGCCGATTTGAGGCGGGAGTCCTACTCGGCGAGATGGCTCTAGCGAGCGGCGAGCTTGGGAACGTCGTGGACAATCTGCGAGGGTGCGAACGTCGCGGGATAGACGGTCCTCAGCCGGCCACTGGCGTCGACCCCGTAAACGAGCGCGGAATGTGCCACGAGCTGGGGCTGGCCGACCTCGCGGGTCGAGCCGACGCTCCAGGCCGTCCAGGTCCGAGCAAGCTGCGAGGGGCTGCCCACCAGGTACTGCATCCGGCCGAGCATCTCGTGAGC
Source organism: Solirubrobacteraceae bacterium (assembly GCA_036267655.1). GTDB lineage: Bacteria > Actinomycetota > Thermoleophilia > Solirubrobacterales > Solirubrobacteraceae > Palsa-744. The sequence continues at coordinate 26,825 of DATAVP010000026.1, read as the reverse complement.
GCGTAGGAAACGGCCGACGGCGGCGTCGGTGTCCCCGCGTGGATCGACCGACACCGCGATCACCTGCACCCTGTTCGCGCGGCTCCCCAGCTCGTTCATTACCACTCTCAGGTTGGAGGTGATCAGTGGGCAGACATCCGGGCAGTTGGTGTAGAGGAAGGTGACGAGCACGGCCTTGCCGCGGTATTCGGAGAGCGAGACAGATCGACCGCGGTAGTTGTGCAGGTCGATCGCCGGAGCGGGCTTGAGGGGCAGGGCGAGCGTTCCGTCGTAGCTGCTGCCCGGTGTTGACTGCTCGGCCCCTCCGGGCAGCGCTGGCTTGTCTGTGTCGTGTAGGAGGGCGAAGCTCAGGACCGCGACCAGCACGAGCAGCAAGGTCAACGGAAGCACGATCCCGGGCCTTGCGCCCCGTCCAGGACGCCGCGGGTCGCTCGGCGTCGCCTCGCTGGGCGGCGGGTCCTCGGGTCGTGAGCGCGCCGTGGCAGGCGTCGCGTCGGGACTGTCCTCGGGATCGTTCATGGCTTCCGCTTAGTATCGAGCAGGAGCGCCAAGGTCGGACAAGCCTGCACGGCGCGTCGTGCGTGCCTGAGCAGGGGGGGCGTCAGCGGCTCGTCGTCGACTATCGGATAGCCCCACTCGTCCAGCTCGATCCGCTCGGGGAGCAGCTCGGCGCACAAGCCGTGAGCCTCGCAAGCAATCGGGTTGACGCGCAGTCGATAGCTCATGGGGTCGCTGCCGGCTCGCGTCGCCTCGATTTCCTCGACAGCGGGAGCTCGGGGCTGTGCATGCACGCATCACAAGGGCCGTGGCGCGCATGATCGGCGAACTCGGGCGCGAACGTCTTCAAAGCACTGAGGGCGAACTGGACGGTACCGTCGGGATGTGCGCATGCGCCCCGCCCTCGCACCAGTGATGCCAGCTGCTCGCCCCGGCGCTGGGTGTCGAGCGACACTCCCTGAGCGAGCCCTTGGATCAGCTCGGCGATCGCGTACAAGCCGTTCAGGCAAGGTCCACATTGACGCGCGCTCTGATCGGCGAGCCAGCTGGTGATCCGGGAGGTCTCGGCGACCGGGCAGGCCCGCTCGGGGAGCAGCAGCACGACGCCCGCTCCGAGCGTTGCGCCGTGCGGCGCGAGGTCCACGTCGGCGAGGGCCAGCCCGTCGAGCAGCGAGCCGTCTATCCAGGTGCCCGCGTATCCCCCCACCAGGGCGGCACGCACGGGTTCGGTGGTGCCGCCGGCGGCATCGACCAGCGAGGAGAGGGAGCAGCCGTGCTCGATCTCAAAGACGCCGGGGTGCGCCACCGCCCCGCAGAGCGTTACAAGCGCAGAGCCCGGCCGCTCGGACGTGCCAAGCTCGCGGAACCACTCGGCGCCGTGTCGCGCGATCAGCGCGAGCTGTGCGAGCGTCTCGGCGTTGCTGACCAGTGTCGGATGGCGTCCGACTCCTTGTTCGGATGGCCGCGGAGGTGTGAACGTGGGCAGTGCGGGACCGCCGTTCAGACAGCGCACGAGCGCTGACTCCTGCCCAGCTAGGTAGCCGTCCGGAAGGGCACCCACGCGCATCGGGACATCGACCCCGGGGAGCCAGCGCCGTTCCTCGATCGCCCCGGCAATGCTGTGGACGCTTGCGGACGCGGTCTCGCAGACGCACACGACCACCTCCGCGGCGCCTACTGCCCGCGCGGCGAGCTGTCCGCCGTCGAGCATCAGGTGTGGCAGCCTCTGGGAGAGCGTGCGGTCCTTGAGGCTCGCGGGCTCGCCCTCCGCCGCGTTGATCGCGACGATCGAGCGGCGTCGTCTGCGCGCGACGTCGCGCAGCTTTGTGGCCGTCGGGAAGCCGCCGCCGCCACAGCCGCGCAGGCCGGCGAGCTCGACCAGCTCGATCAGCGCCGACTCGCCGCGTCGTCGTCGGCGACGTTCTTGCGGGAGCTCGCCGTGGACCGCGAGGTGCTCGTCGAGGTGCATCGTCCCGTGCGTGGGCGCTTGGAGAAGCAGTCGGGGGAGCCCGCGCCCCGCGCGCAGATGCTCTGGCGCCCGCATCCGGGAGGCAGAAGCCCGCGGGTCGCTCATCGCGCCCCCCTCTGCTCAGGCTCGCCGTGGGCGCGGTGAGCCAGCAGTGCTGCTGGTGTACCGGAACGCCGTGCCCATTCCGAGCCGAGCGGACCACCGGGTAGCCACAGCAGCAGGAACAGTGAGAATGCGCCCGCTGCTCCGAGCGAGGCGCCTCGGATGCGCGGGTTTGCCGACCAGCCCGAGAGCACCCGGACGAGCATCGCTGCGAGAACCACCACCAAGCAACCGATGCTGAGGCCCAGCAGCCATTTCGTGTGGACGTCGCTGCCGGTGCCGAGGCCGTGCAGAAGCGCGATCGGCCAGCTCAGATAGGTGAGCCAGTGGATCGCGCGCCACCCTGCGTAGCCCACGCGTCGGCGCAGCATGCTCGTTACCGTCACGGCGATCAGCAGGTCGAGCGCGACGGCGCCGAGGCCTAGCCAGAAAGGCCGGTAGGCGCTCCCGAAGGGCACGAACGCGTCGAACATCGAGATCGGTGCGAAGCTGTCTAGCACAGCGGTCAGCACGTGCAGAGCGAGGAACAGCATCGCGAGCAGCGAGACGTTGCGATGCAGCGAGTCCACGAGGAAGCGTGGCCAGCGTGGCGTGCTCCAGCGCCGCACGGCGAGGACCCCGAGCGTGATCGCAATCGTGAGCAGGAGCAGTGCGACCGCTCCGGTTGAGCGGGTCAGGTACCAGTAGGCGCTGCCGCCGGCCGCCGCTGGCGGGACGCTCACGAGCGGACCGCCTGCTTGCGCTCGAGCCCCTGGCCTGTCGCGGGATCCTCGGCGGGCCAACCGCCGACCGTGACGACGCTCCCGTCGTCGGCCTGCAGACGGGCGGGCAGGTGCAGCTCGGCCAGCCACCCGGGTGCGGCGTGTGACCGCAGCAGCGCCGCGGTAGCGGCGATATTGGCCTGCGCGCAGTTTGCCGCTGCCACGCTGACGGTGCGCCACGGCGTGCGGGCGGGCGCGCCCGTCGCGGGGTCGATCAAGTGGTGCATCGTGTGTCCGCGGTGGCTCCAGCGCCGAACCGTGATGCTCGAGGTCGCGAGCCCTCCGGAGTCGATCGAGACTGTCTGCCCCGGGGCGGAGGGCCGGCTGCGGTGATCGTCGGTGACCCTGATCTCCCACCCCTCGGCGGGCGATGGTCCGCTGCTGGCGATGTCCCCGCCCAGGCTCACGAGCACTCCGCACCCCGTCGAAGCGAACACGGTCGCGGCTGCGCGGTCCGCCGCCAACGCCTTGGCCGTGGCGCCGAGGTCGAGTCGCACCCCCGGGGGGACTTTCAGCGTCGAGGTCGCCCGATCGAGCGTGACGGCTCGCCAGGCCGGGAGCATCCGCAACGTGATCGCGGGCGGGGCGGGCTCGCCGGCGGGGGCGGGCAGGAGCCGCCAGTCGCAGTCGTATCCTGCGCGCTCGAGTGCGCGTCCGACCGTTGGCTCGACATCGCCATCGGTCGCTCGCGCCGCCGACAGGGCGAGCTCGACGGCCTCGGCCAGAAGCGGGCTGACGCGCACCGGCCGACCCGCCAGATCGTTCGCCCGCGACAGCTCCGAGTCGGCGCGGAAGCGACTGCATGCCCGGTCGATCGCCTCGAGCTCGCGCTCCACCAGCCGGCGGGCCGTCGCGAGTGCTCGGGGATCGCTCACGCGAAGCACGACCCCGCTGCCGAGCGCCTCCCAGCTCGCGCCCGCTCGGCCCACATCCGAAGGCGGAGGGCCCGCGTCGATCACGACCCCCCCGAGACGACCGGGGCAGACCGTTCGGCCGGTGCCGGTTCGCGCGTGGGGGCGGGTTCGTCCGCCGCCTGCGCTTCGCGTGCCGCTTCGGCTTCCCGGGCGGCGTTCTGTTCGCTCTGCGCTTCCCGTTCGCCCGACGCAGGGGTCGTTGAGCCTTCTGCCGGTGGCGATTCCGCGCCCGGTTCTTCGACCGGCCCGGATTGCGGCACGGCCTTCGGCACCGCGGCCGGCGGTCGCAGCAGGTTGCTCGGAGTGGAGTGCTTGGAGCTGTGGCGTCGGCGCCCCGAATGTGAGTGGGGCTGCTGCGCCGGCGAGCGGCTTGGAAACACCTGCGCGGCGAGATATGTGAGAACGCCGGTCAGGGTCACGCTGCCGGCGATCAGCCAGCGGTTGATGACGCTCAGCCTGCGCAAGGAGCGGTCGCGTGCGTGAACGTCGTGGCGGCGCATGTCAATGGTGGTGAAAGCCGTGAGTGGAGAGCCACGGGCCGAACTCGGGGATCACAAGAATCGCGAGCACCACCCCCAGGACGATCGCGCCCGCAAGTGAGACGGCCCGGCCGCCGCGGCCATCCAGCTCGCGGAGCCGGTCGGCGAAACCGCCGTCCAGGGGGCTCGCTGTGGATTTCGCGGTGAGCACCCGGATGACCGCGGGCAGGTGCGCGAGGACGTGAATGGCTGTGAAGGCAACCCACACGAAGAAGCTCACCTTGTGAATCGGCAGCAGCGTGTCGCGTGAACTCGGCCCCGCGAACAGCAACACGACACCGCTTACGAAAACCACCACCGTGGAGAGCACGACGAAGGGAGCGATAACACGCAGCGCGATGGCGGGTGGGCCCTTACTACGATACCGGGGGTTTGCGGTGTAGTAGCGCACGAACCGATAGCCGGTGCTGGCCAGCTTCAGCGCGACGGGTCCGATCAGCGCGATGCCGACGAACAGGTGAATCGACAGCAGCGGCCCGCGCAGCCTGAGGATCGTGACGCCGATCACTGCCAAGAGCACGATCAGCACGAGCCCGGTTACGGCTGTCAGTTGCTCGTTGCCGGCGGTCCCGCCGCCAAACATGCGCCTGGGCCACGGTTGCGCGGGCGGCGCAGCCGAGATCTGGCGGCCAATCGACATCGATGCAGTGTCTGCGTGCAGGCTAAGGAGTCGCTAACCGGTTGATGAGAATGCTCATGGAAACTCCCGAGCGGACCGACACGGCCCACACGAGGACCTATGCTGGACGAGTGAGGGCGATGAGGGGCTCGGAACACGATGAGCCGACTTCGCCCTCCACGCGTTCATCCGTGGAGGGCGAGCCGCTGGCGCCGACGAGCATCCTGTTGATCGAGGACGAGCCGGGCATCGTCGATTTCGTGCAGCGCGGCCTCGAGGCCGAGGGCTTCACGGTCGCGGCCGCCTTGGACGGAATCGAGGGTGAGCGCTTGGCCTTGAGCGGCGACTTCGAGGCGATCGTGCTCGACCTGATGCTCCCTGGCCGCCCGGGCTTGGAGGTTCTGGAGGTCGTGCGACGGGCCAAGCCGACGCTGCCCGTGATCGTGCTCACGGCTCGTGGCGAGATCGAGGATCGTGTGGCCGGGTTGGATGCGGGAGCGGTCGACTATCTCGTCAAGCCCTTCTCGCTTACCGAGCTCGTGGCTCGCGTCCGTGCGCACCTGCGCGTCGTCGCCGAAGCCTCCGCGAGCACGCTCCGTGGCGAGGACATCGAGGTGAACCTGTTGACCCGCAAGGCCTACCGGGCCGGCCGGCCCTTGGTGCTTTCGACGACCGAGTTCGAGTTGCTTGTCCACCTCCTTCGCCACCAGGGTCAGGTCCTCTCGCGTGAGCAGATCCTGAGCGCGGTGTGGGGCTACGAGCACGACCCTGCGACGAACGTCGTCGACGTCTACGTCGGCTACCTTCGGCGAAAGCTCGGTCGCCCTGGCGATCCGGCGCCGATTTTCACCGTGCGCTCGGTGGGCTACCGGCTAGGCAGCACCGGCCACAATGCCCGCGTGGCCTGAGCGCCTGTCTCACCTCGGGCTGCGCTGGCGCTTGGCCGGATGGATCGCCGTCGTCACGTTCCTCTGCACGGGGCTGGCGTTCGTGGCCGTCTACAGGGGAACCGGGACCCAGTTGCGTCAGCAGATCGACAGAACGATCGCGGGCGACGCTCGCGAGCTCACGCACACGCTCAAGCGCGAGCAATCGGCCAAGCCCGACGACATCGCCGAGGAGGCGAGGGAGTACGTGAGCGATCAGTCGTTCGCCGCGAGCTCGACAGTGCTGTTCGCGCTGATCCCGGGGACCGGAACGGTCACGAACCGTCCGGAGCTGTTCACGCGCTCGACCACGCCCGACAACGGTGAGACGGTGGCCGAACAGGCACAGGAGAACCGCCTGTCGCGCCGGCTGCTGACCGTAGCCGACGGCTACTCCGCGTTGCCGGTCCCCGACGTCGGCGAGTTGCGCCTGCTCAAGCGCTCGGTGCTCCTAAGCGGCGGGCTACGCGTCACCGTGGGCGTCGGCGAGTCGCTTGCGTCGGTGTCGCGCGCGCAGGCGGGGGTGGCTCGTGCGTTCGTGCTCGCCGGCCTGCTCGCGCTCGCAGGGGCGCTTCTTGCGTCATATCTGATTGGCACCCGCGTGTCGCGCCCACTGCGGCGTATGGCCGCCGTCGCGGCACGCGTCGACGCGGGTGACCTGGAGCCGCGTATCCACGATCCCGGAGGCCAGGGCTATGAGGTTCGTGTGCTTGCCGACGCCTTCAACCACATGCTTGACAGATTGACCGACGCTTTCGCTGGTCAACGGGCGTTCGTCGCCGACGCATCGCATGAGCTCAGGACGCCGTTGACCGTCATCCGCGGTCAGCTGGAGGTCCTCGCTTCCCAGAGCGAACCCTCTGGTCCGGAGGTGCGCCGCGTCGAGCATCTCGTGCATGCGGAGATCGCGAGGATCGGTCGCCTGGTCGATGATCTGCTGCTGCTCGCGAAGACCGAGCAGACGCAGTCTCTGCGAATCGAGCCGATCGACCTTCCAGTCTTCGTGGGCGAGATCTGGGACGGCATGAGCCTTGTGGCCGATCGTCGCTTCGATCTCGGTGCGGTCCCGGCGGGCAAGCTGAAAGCCGACCCCGACCGGCTCGCGCAAGCGCTGCGCAATCTGGCTGGCAACGCGATCGAGCACGCCGCGATTGGTCACGGGCTCGTGCGCTTGCGTGTGGAGGCTCTTGCGGCCGGGCGCGTGCGGTTCTCGGTCGAAGATGACGGTCCCGGCATTGCGGAGGATCAACGCGAGCGGGTCTTCGACCGCTTTCATCGGACCGATGCTGCACGCGACCGAGCCTCCGGTGGAACGGGCCTCGGGCTCGCGATCGTGCGCGCGATCGCCGAGGCGCACGGAGGGCGGGTCGCGGCGGGCCGCTCGCCCGAGGGTGGCGCGCGCATCGTGCTCGAGTTGCCTGGCTTCTCAGCCGTGCCGTCCGGCGCATCCTCGCATGAGGCGGTGCGCGCGAGCTTGGACGTCGGCCGGGACGCCGAGCGAATTTGAGACCCGGGCCACAGCGGTGGCGCTTGTGGCCCAAAGCCGCAAGAATCCCCAGGAAACCCACGGTATCTGGCACTGATTGGTCTTTAGGAAGATCCCTGCAAATTTCGCCCTTCAGATTTCTGGCCGACTGAAAATCGTGGTGTCGGCGGTTCGAGTCCGCCTCTCGCCATCGTCTACGCCGGGCCTTGACGGTTTGGGACAACGGGCCCGGGCCGTTGTCCCAAACCGGCAGGAATCCCCCGGTATCCAGGGGTATCTCGGGTGGGCGGCTTTCGCGAAAGCCCTGCAAAATGGGGGCTCTCCTGACTCGTCCTTGGACACCTGAAAATCGTGGTGTCCCCGGTTCGAATCCGGGTCTCGCCATCGGAAAATGGCTGCAAATAAGTGGCTTTTAAGATGGCGAGCACTATCTTCTTTAAGAGCTAAATAGCCGTCGTGGCACAAACCAGGGCACAAACCCTTGTCATTGCGGTCTTGTCATTGGCCCATCAGCGCGCTTGAGATGCCTTGCGAGGGGCATGTGCGAACCGCGAAGCGGCTTGCCCATGCGGTATTGACGTTGAGAGTCGATGCATTGCGAGCCTCGAATCGAAGACAACATGAGCCGGAATCGTGGTGTCTTCAGACCGATCGCTAGCCGTTCGAGTGCCTAGTAAAGGGCCATTTTCGTAGTACACTAAGGCCTCGTGGAGATCCACCCGTCGGCTCGTAGGCACGGTGTAGCCGACGAGGACATCCGTCATGCCATTGACCATGCGCTTGCCACTGAGGACGCCGGGGAGGACCCAGATCGTTGGCTTGTCATCGGGCCCGACCGGGCAGGGAACCTGCTCGAGGTGGTGGTTCTCGTCACGCTCGAGGGCACTCAACTGACCATCCACGCGATGAGGATGCGCGCCAAGTTCAGGAGGCTGATCCAGCCATGAGCAAAGACCGCGTTTACGGCCACACCCGCTCGGGCGAGCCGATCACCGACATGGAGATCGACGTGCTTGCGGCAGAGGCAGAGGCGGGCTATGACGTAGACGCGTTGCTGACTCGCAGGGGCAAGCGCGGCCGGCCGGCTCTAGGCTCCGCGCCCGCGAGCGTCGAGTCGGTCAGGCTCGACCCCGAGTTGCGCGACCAGCTCCTCGAGCGCGCAAAAGCCGAGGGCACTACGACCTCCGAGCTCATTCGCACGGCGCTCCGGCGCTTCCTGAAAGCTGCGTGAGCAGGCTACGCAAATCCGCGCGCCCGCTTGGTCCACCGCTCACTTCACGTCGAAGTATTCGCGACTAGCAGCGAATCGCGATCAGAGATCTCGAGGCCGTTCGGAGCCGCGCAAGCTTCAAGACCCGTCCAGTAGCTCGACGTAGTGCTCACTGCCCATCAACTTGCCGCCCCACACTCCCGTGACGACTAGGACGTTCACTCCGATCCACGAGGAGATGCAAGTGCCTCCACGGCCCGACCCCAATGAAATGGGGCCCGGCGCCGTACCAGGCGGAATTCCAGGGCTCGGAGGCATCCTTAAACACATTCACCTCTGCACGCCGACGTGGGTCAGCATCGGTACATGAACCACCACCCCGAAGAAATGCGCGATCCTGAGTACGCGGAGGTGATTGCGGTCTGCCGCCAGCTACGCGAGATCGCATCGACGGAAGGCTTCAACGAGCTAGTCCACGCCGCTCGCTCCGCTTCCCAAGCAGGCCAGGCGCTCTCGGCTGACCTGGTTAGGCGCGAGCTCGAAAGGCTCCCCGAAGGCGTCCAGATCCAGGGCAGCGACTTTGGGGACGGACGAGAGATCCTCTTGTGTCTTTCCGCGAAGCTGCCCAATGGCGTAACTGTTGCCATCAACTATTAGCTGAACAACAGCACCACCCGCGGGGCCGTTTGAGAGGCGCTTGACCGTCCCGCCTTACGTTCACCAGTAGTCCCGGTCGCGCGGTGAGATGTCGCCACCGCCAAGTCCCAGGACGACGCATGCAGAACTTCGTTATCCAGCTTGCGAATGACCGGCGTTGATCGCCCATTGGGCGGCGAAAGCCCGTTCGTATGCAGGCCGCGTTTCGCTGCGGGCGACATAGGCAGCCAGTGTCGGAAACTCGTCTAGAAGGCCCGAAGGTCTAAGCCTGAGCAGCACCGACACCATGATGAGGTCGCCCGCGCTGAAGTCGCCGTCGAACCAGTCGGCATCGCCCAAGCGGGCAGAAAGTTGGACCAGTCGATCGCGGATGCGGTCCTTGACCACAGGCAGGCGCTGTTCGGCCCAAGGCTCCTCGCCCTCCACGAACTTGGCGGTCACGAGTTCGAGGATCGGCGGCTCCACGGTGTTGAGCGCGGCAAACATCCACGTAATTGCCCGCGCCCGGGCATTGGCATCGTCCGGGAACAGTCCCGCATGGTGCTCGGCGATGTGCAAGACGATCGCGCCGGTCTCGAACAGGACAAGATCGCCTTCCTCGTAGGTCGGAATCAGGCCAAAAGGATGAAGGCGCAGATGCGCGGGCTCCCTCTTCGCGCGGAACGAGAGGAGGCGAACCTCGTAGGGCTGGCCGACCTCCTCGAGCGCCCAGCGAACGCGCGTATCGCGCGCCAAGCCCTTGCCGCCATCGGGCGACCGCTCAAACGCGGTGATGACGATAGTCATCCTGAGACGCCCCCCAGAGGGGTCGCAGCTTTGCGCACCAGAGGATCTCCTCGTCTCGTGGTCAGGGTCACATACACAGAGACTCAGGCTCCTTTGGAAACTCATCGCTGGCCGCTGAAAAAGTCGACGTATTGCTCACCGGCACGATGCCGGTGTTCAAGGCACGAGCAGCTCGAAGGGCTCCGGCCGGATACGACGGGCCTTGGCGGTTTAGGACAAGGAGGCCCGGCCGTTGTCCTAACCCGGCAGGAATCCCCGGTGTCCACGGGTATCTACCGTGGCCGAGGTGCTGCGAAAGCCCTGCAAAACCGTGGCTCTCCCGACTCGTCCTCGGACGCCTGAAATCGTGGTGTCCCCGGTTCGAATCCGGGTCTCGCCATGGACTGCCGTAGTCAAAGGCCGCGACCCCAATGTTCGGAACGACGCAGATTGGCGAGCTGATGTCCGCGGGACAACGGCACTGTTCTCGCCAGAGCGGGCCCGGACCGTCGGTGATACTCCACACCCCGAGCGCCAAAATCGGTGTGCCTTCAACACTAGGAATCGCACGGCTGCTGAATTAGCCTCGCTAGCTCCCAATCAAGGGATTAGAGGACAGGGGGAGGGAAAGCAATGCCAACGGATGTCGCATCAACCCGGTCGGGGCGCCCACACGCGGGTCCACCGACGAGAACGAAAGCAAGGAAAGGGCCGGCTCGGACGCTGCTTGCAGCGACGGTCGCCGCGGTCCTGTTGCTGCTGCTGGTCGCCTCGGCTGCGATCGCGGCCGAAAGCACCACGATCAAGGTCATCTCGAGCCGCGCGGACCTCGTGGTCGACAACGAAGCGCTGCTCGAAGTCACGGTGCCGACGGGCGAGGACCCTCACAACGTGACGGTGCTGGTCGGCGGTCAGGATGAGACCTCGGCCTTTGCCGTGCAGTCAGAACAGAGCACGCGCGGTCTCGTCACGAGCCTGCTCGAAGGTCCGAACACGGTCGAAGCGAAGCTGCCGGACGGCACGGGCGCGAAGATCACGGTGACCGACCACCCGCAGGGTGGCCCGCTGTTCGCCGGTCCGCAGGTGCAGCCCTGGAAATGCCCGGCTGGGGCGCTGGACAGCCAGTGCAATCAGCCGGCGAAGTACACGTACCTGTACCGCTCGACGAGTCCTGAAAAAACGAAACTGCTGCCTTACAACCCTGAAAGCCCCCCGGAAGACGTTGCGACCGTGACCGTCAACGGCCACGTCGTGCCCTACATCATTCGGACCGAGACTGGCTACCAGGACCGCGACCAGTACTCGATCTCTGTCCTTTACAACCCGAGCGAACCGTGGAGTGCGGTGAGCCCACAGGCGCAGTTCGGCCACAAGATGCTCGTAACCCACGGCGCGAGCTGCAACGTCGCCTACGAAAGCGCGGCCTCACCGAGCACCAACGATGAAGGTGCCACCACCAGGTACGCGCTTGAGAACGGCTGGGCCGTGATGTCCACTGCGATGGACAACAACGGGCACGACTGCGACGTCGTCACGTCCGCCGAGTCTCTGTACATGGCCAAGCAGCGCGTGATCGACCAGTACGGGACGTTGCGTTACACGATCGCGATCGGCTGCTCCGGCGGCTCGCTGACCCAGCAGTGGGTGGCGAACGCATACCCCGGCATCTACCAGGGACTGCTGCCGACGTGCTCATTCCCGGATGCATGGACGAGCAGCAACCAGGTCGTGGACTACCACCTCCTGAACAGCTACTTCGGCCACAAAGAAAAATGGGGCGCTGGCATCGCCTGGACCACCGCGCAGGAGGCGGCTGTCGATGGCGACCCGGGGACGACGAACGCGCTCCTCTCTGACGCAGGGTTCTTCTCAGCAGCTGAACCCGGCCACGCGTGTCCCGGGACAACGGCAGAAAACCGTTACAACCCGACGACGAACATCGGCGGCATACGGTGCAACACGGCCGACTTCTCGATCAACGTGTTTGGCCCACGGCCGGAATCCGAATGGGGCCCCGAGGAGCAAGCGCTCGGTCATGGCTTCGCCGGGCTGGCCTACGACAACGCCGGGGTGCAGTACGGGCTCTCAGCGCTGCGCGAAGGCAAGATCACCCCGGCCGAGTTCGTCGACGTCAACGCCAAGATTGGCGGTGTCGACTCCGAGTCGATCGCGGTCGACTCCACGCGCAACGTCGGCAATCCGTTGGCGATGAAGCGTGCCTACCGCAGCGGGATGATCAACGAGACGAACAACCTCGACCAGGTCGCGATCATCGACTGCCGCGGGCCGAACCCCGAACAGGCGCACGACGCGTACCGCGCATTCGCCGTACGGGCACGTCTGGAACGTGAAAACGGAACCGCCGCAAACCAGCAGATCTGGGAGGGCCCGGTCGCGCTCACGGCGTCGGCGAACTGCCAGCCCCAGGCCATCGTTGCTATGGACAACTGGCTGACGCAGGTCTATAGCGACGAACGAGCAGTGCCGCTGCCGACCAAGATAATCGCAGACAAGCCCGCCGAAATCGGCGACCGTTGCTACAACGCAGCAGGAGAAGTCACTGCGACTCACAGCCTGTGCGGCACGAGCGTCGTGCCACTTCCCGGGACTCCCCGGATGGTGGCCGGCGAATCGATCACAACCGACGACAGCGAGTGTCACCTGCAGGCGATGAAGCGAAGCAGCTACCCGAGCCTCAGCGAATCAGAATGGGAAGAGCTGAAGAGCACGTTCCCGAAGGGTGTCTGCAACTACAAGAAGCTGGGCTTCTTCCAGAAGCCGACGACCCCATGGCTGACCTACCAGACAGCCTCGGGCCAGGTGATCTACGGCGGCAAGCCGATGCATAAGGAACCGGTCTCAAAGCCGCTCCGCACGCACTGAGCTCGCCCTTTGCTGGGCGCACCTGAGATCTTCGGGTGCGCCCAGTGCGTGGTCGACACACTGCGGCGTCGGCAACCACCAAGTGGTGGCGCCGGCGCCGCAGGCGTGAGACTTTTCGGCACATCGGGTCACGACAGGACCGCGCGGAACAGTGGGATCCCTCGGCAGGGGCGACGCGGCGAGCGACCTCTAGGACTGACTCGACCGCGCCGATCAGCCGGCAAGCTGCAAATCGACGATGAGACGCAAAATGTCTTGTTGGTCACGCAGGTCGTAGCCCGTGCGCTCGGCAAGACGCTTGAGCCTGCTGTGCACCGTGTTGGGATGCGCGGGCAACGCTATCGCCGTCCGCTGGACGTTGAGCCCGTTCTCAACGTAGACCTTGAACGTGCTGATCAGCACCTCATCGGCCGGGCGTGACGAGGATGCCAGTCGCGCGACCTCAGGCGGCACCAGCGCTCTCGCCACCTCATCGGCGGCCGCCACGAGGTAGTTGATGGACGCCATTCCCCCAAGCGCGACGACAGGTTCCGTGTCGACCGCGACCTGCAGTGCTCTTTCCGCCTGCTTGTAAGCCTCGCCGAGTCCCAATATCGTCGAGGTCAAGCTCACACCGACGCGGATCCGCTCCGTTCCCACGAAGAGGTCGGCGAGACGACGGGCGCGGTCAAGCGTCGAGAGATCGTCCCCGCGCACCAGCGCCGCGGCCGTCTCCTGACGAATCACGACAAGGGGGGCATCGCTCGCGAACAGCCGTGCGATCTCGTTACAGATCGTGCGAAGATCGCCCTGCTCCCGAACAGCACGGCGAGCGAGCAGAATGTGATGGGGGGCGTCGGCATTCAGCTCTATCCCCTGTGCCGCTGCCGAATCCAGAGCCTCCGGGGCCTGCGTGAGGAGCTGCTCGAGCACGTCGCGCCGCACGCGGTCAGCGTCCGCCAACGCGTGCTGCTGCTCTCGAAGGTAACCCTCCGCGACTACCGTGCTCACCGCATCGATGTAGCGGATCATTGGGTCGACCAGTGCGGTTATCGCCACATGGCCGCGCTCGGAGTCCAGCGCACGGTCCCTGAGAGACATCCAAAGCACGTGATGGCCGACACGGTAGGCGTGAAGTATGGCCTCGAGCGGGATCGCCTGACGAACGCGCTGCGCGACCGACTCTGCCGTGAAATCCAAGTCGAGGCTCTCACTGCTGCGATCAACTGAGCGCAGGAAGTTCTGGATGTGGGCATCGCAGCTGCGTTCGGTGTCGAGCAGTACCTCCCGCGGGTCCGGGGCGTGCCGGTACGCGTCGACTTGCACAACGATCTGCGAAGCCATCTCGGTCGCGATCAGAGCGTGATCGCGCAAAGCCGACTTTACGATCGAGTGGACCGCGAGCTCATCTGGATCACGCACCGCCGACGATCACCTGCCATCTCGCGCTGCTCCCGATTCTCCCCTCACCGAGCTCGCGAGCGGTTCCTGCGACCTCAAGGCCGAGGACGAACGGCTGTCGGCGCGCGCCAGGCCGTCCGCTGTAGGGCCTTTGACGAAAGCAGACGTCGATCGGACCCGCTGTGTTGGCGGCGATCATGACTTCGCGGCGCCCTGGTGTCGGGTCAGGCGGGTCCACAAGGACGGCGACATGTGGATCTGCGAACTGGGTGGCTTGAACAGCCATCACGCGAAACTCTCCTTAGCGGCTTGACAGCTAAGTCATAACGCACCAGGGAATGCGCGCACGCAGCTCGGCGCGCGGCTCGTCGATTTCGGTGGAGCTTTCACAGGTCTCGCAAGAAATCAAGTGGCATCCAACGCTGGGAATCATTCGGCCGCTGCCGCCGGGGCAGCGTGAAATGCCGGCAAACGCGGGCCTTCCGCCAGGTTCCGCGTGGTTGTGTGAGGCCACAGCGCGCGCGAGCGCTTGGTGCTCGCGCTATGCGTTCGCGCCATAGTCTCGGTGTTCGTGATGAGCCCGCTCGACGGCACCTCAGAGCCCTTGGTCGACCCGGTGGCCGAGGCGAAGATCCGCGCGCTGGTCGCCGCTTACGCATATGCCGTGCTCACCAGCGATACCGAGCTGTGGCTCTCGCTCTGGCAGGAGCGTGAGCCCTTGACGGATCGGACGCCCGGCGACCCGCTCACGTTGGACGTAGATTGGGCGCGCCAAGTCGCCACGCGCTGGGGCAGCCTCGGAACGACGGTGCTGCACGTGACCACGCATCTGATCCGCCACCTCGGCGAGGGCCGCGCCGGCGGCCGCGTCTTCTGCCTGGCCGAGCTCGATCGCCCGAACTCGCCGAGTGGCAGCTTCGTACGCCACTCGATCGTCTACGAGGACGAGTACGTTCGCGTCGGGCAGAGCTGGCGCTTCGCCACCCGCCGTCACCTGCTCTGGTACGGACGCAACGAGCCCAGCCCACGCGAGCAGCCGCCTGCGAACTGGCCGGAGTCGCAGGTCGGGCGCGGGGTCGAGCTCGCCGAGGAGCTGCGCCCGCTGGCGACCAGGCCGCCTTCGAGGAGCTGAGGCGAGCAGCGCTTCGGGAAGCGCCCGCCGTCGTCGTATAACGATCGGGAGACGAATCGTCCACATCGAGCCAAGGGGCAGCGCCATGT
Organism: Solirubrobacteraceae bacterium; assembly: GCA_036267655.1. Classification (GTDB taxonomy): domain Bacteria; phylum Actinomycetota; class Thermoleophilia; order Solirubrobacterales; family Solirubrobacteraceae; genus Palsa-744. The sequence goes on along the minus strand of DATAVP010000026.1, from coordinate 11,396 downwards.
CAGCGACAGAGAAGCCGATCCTGCAGCCTGGACCGAAACATCCCATCACGATCGAGTCCAATCCCGCCCGAGTGCTCGTGAGCGCGGGTGGCCGTACCGTCGCCGACACTACGAGCGCGCTGACGCTGCGCGAGGCGGACTACCCGCCCGTGCAGTACATCCCCCTCGCCGATGTCGATCGCTCGCTGCTGGAGCCCACCGACCACACGAGCTACTGCCCGTTCAAGGGCGACGCCAGCTACTTCAATATCCCCGCGGGCGGCCAGCGCTCCGAGAACGCCGTCTGGACATATGAGGCTCCCCATGCGGCCGTCGTCGAGATCGAGGGCCACGTCGCGTTCTACCCGGACCGCGTCGACTCGATCGCGCTGAGCGACTAGGTTTTGGAGCGGGAGGCGTTGGTCGAGAGCAGCGAAGCCGAAGCCCGCACGTAGCTCGAAGGCTTCGAGCGCGCGAAGTACATCAACGCCTTTGGCGCGAGGCTCGACTGACTCCTCTACGTTCTGGCCGACGCCGTGGCCGGCGCTGCCATCGGGCAGCAGGCGACGTGCGGGCAAAACAAGCGGGGGAGACGAGACGAGCTTCTCTCCGGCAAGGCAATATTCGACTAGTTGGAATTCAGCCTCGGGGCTCGAGCTGCCGATACGTATGCAGGCATGTCCGCCCCTTCCCCAGACCGCCCGATCGGCCACGACCGCTCGGACTGGCTCGCCGACGCCGGACCCGCAGCCGCGGGGGAGGGGTCGCTGCTGCCCTCGGAGCTCGAGGCGCGGGCGCTGGTCGACCTGCTGCCCGCGATCGTCTACGTCTCCGACACCGGCGTCGAGGGTCGCTGGCACTACATAAGCTCCGGCGCCGAAGCGATCCTCGGCTTCTCCCCGCAGGAGTGGATGGCCGATCCGGCGCTGTGGGCCAGGCAGGTTCACGAGCAGGACCGCGACCACGTGTTCGGCCGCGAGGAGAACCTCGCCGAGCCCGGGACGCCCGACGAATACCGCATGCGCCACCGCGACGGCCACACCGTCTGGGTGCGCGACGAAGCCGCGCTGCTGCCCGACGCTCAGGGCCGCGTGCGCTGGCACGGCGTGATGCTCGACATCACCGACCGCAAGCTCGCCGAGGCCGAGCTCGAGCGCAGCGCCGCCCAGCAGGCCGCGGTCGCCAGGCTCGGCGAGCGTGCCCTGGAGGGCGCCGAGGTCACGCAGCTGATGCACCACGCCCTCGCCGAGGCCGCGCGCATCCTCGGCGTCGGGGTCGGTGCGGTGTTCGAGCACTCCGGCGATCGCCACACGCTCGCGCTGCGCGCCGGGCTCGGACTGCCGCGAAGCTTCGATTGCGACTCCTGCCCGCTCGAACAGCTGCCCGACGGGATCGCGCGGCAGATCGACAGCCGCGAGGGAAGCTGGGGGATGCTGTGGCTCGCAATGCCCGCCGAGGACCGCTGGGCGACCGCCGATGCCGACTTCGTGCAGGCGCTCGCGAACATCCTCGCCGACGCGATCCAGCAGCGCGGGACCGAAGACCACATCCGCTACCAGGCCCTGCACGACCCGCTGACCGACCTACCCAACCGCACGCTGTTCCTCGACCGGCTCGCGCACGCGCTCAGCAGGCCGAATGCGCAAATCGCAGTGGCGCTGCTGGACATCGACAACTTCAAGCTGGTCAACGACAGCCTCGGCCACAGCGCGGGCGATGAGCTGCTGCGCAAGGTCGCGCCGCGACTGACCGACGCCCTGCGCCCCGGCGACACGATCGCGCGGCTCGGTGGCGATGAGTTCGTCGTGCTGCTCGAGCAGATCGCCGACGAGCAGTCAGCCGCGCGCGTCGCCGAGCGGATCGTCGCCGCCTTCGAGGTGCCCTTCGAGTTGACGGCCGGCGAGCACTTCGCCAAGGCGAGCCTCGGGATCGCGATCGCGCGCAGCGAGGACGAGCAGCAGCCCGCGGCGCTGATCCGCGACGCCGACGCCGCGATGTATCAGGCCAAGGCCCGCGGCCGAGGCCGCTTCGAGGTGTTCGACGGAGCGATGCGCGCGCGGGCCGTCAAGCGCCTGTCGGTCGAGAATGATCTGCGCCGCGCGCTCGAGCGCCAGGAGCTGCGCGTCGCCTACCAGCCGATCGTGTCCCTGCACGACGGCTCGATCGCCGCGGTCGAGGCGCTGCTGCGCTGGCAGCACCCCACCCGGGGCCTGCTCGCGCCCGGCGAGTTCATTCCCGTCGCCGAGGAGAGCGGCCTGATCGAGTCGATCGGACGCTGGGTGCTCCAGAGCGCCTGCGCGCAGGCCGCCGAGTGGCACGCCGTCGGGCGCTCCGAGCATCCCCTCGGGATCGCCGTGAATCTCTCCGCACGGCAGTTCACGCAGCGCGATCTTGAGAAGACCGTGCTCGACGCGCTGGCGAGCTCCGGCATCGACCCGGGCAGCCTGTGCCTGGAGATCACCGAGTCGGTGCTGCTCGAGGAGCCCGATGGCGTCAGCGAGACGATCAGCCGCATCGCCGCTCACGGCGTGCGCTTCGTGCTCGACGACTTCGGCACCGGCTATTCCTCCCTGGCCTATCTCGGCAGGCTGCCGATCGACGGCCTGAAGGTCGATCGCTCGTTCGTCGACACGCTCGGCACGAGCTCGCGCTCGCGGGCGATCACCACCGCGATCGTGCGCATGGCGCAGGCGCTATCGATCGAGGTGATCGCCGAGGGCGTCGAGACCGAGGACCAGCTAGAGCTCGTGCGCGAGCTGGGCTGCGAACTGGCGCAGGGCTTCTACTACCACCGCCCTGTCGCCGCCGAGGCGCTTGACGATCTGCTCGCGGCCCCCGTGCCGCCGTCCGCGCGACTCTCAGCCGCTTGAGCCAGGCTCAGTGAGCCGCCGAGGTCGAGACGACCTCGGATCGCGGCGCGCGCTTGTAGCGGCGCAGCTGTAGCCCGCGCGCCAGCGCGTAGGAGCCATAGACCACGAGCAGCGCCAGGAGCTGCGCTCCGATCCCCTCCCACGTCGCGTAGACGCCGAGCCACTGCCCCCACCACAGCTCCAGGTCAAAGCCCGTGGCCGTGCTCGGCAGCCAGCCGAGCCCCTGCAGGCTGTGCACCGTCGTGCCGACCATCACCGCCAGCACCAGCCCGATCAGCACGCCGGTCGCGATCAGCATTTTCTTGTAGGGCAGCTTGCGCTCGAGCTTGAAGGTCACGAACCCGACCGCGAGCGTGCCGCCGAGCCCGATCGCGATCCCCAGCGCCGTCGCCTGGCTGCCCGCGCTGACCTGCAGGTTCTGCAGGAACAGCACGGTCTCGAAGCCCTCGCGGTAGACGCTCGTCAGTCCCAGCAGCGCGAAGCCCACCAGCTGACCGGAGAGGAAGCCGAAGCGGTCGAAGCGCTCGATCGCCCGGCGGCGGCGGTGAAAGCGACCGAGCCACTCGCTCCAGTAGACGCGGTGGAAGAACCAGTTCGTCACCAGCAGCAGCACCGCGATCGCCAGGATCCCCGTGATCGCTTGCAGGCGCAGACCACCGTCGCCGAGCGCGTTCACGAGCGCCTGCGCGATCGCGTAGGTGACCGCGCTCGCGCCGAGCCCGAGCAGCGCGCCGAACAGCACCGGGCGGCGCAGCCTGCGGCGCTCGCCCACGAACGATGCCGTGATCGCCGCCAGGATCAGGACCGCCTCCAGGCCCTCGCGGAAGACGATCACCGCGGCGTCGGCGACCACGGTGTCCTTGCCGATCGTGTGGTCGCCCAGCACGGTCGCCGCCGTGTCGATCTTGGTCGCGGCGCGCTTGCCCGCCAGCGCGATCCCGTCCCGCCAGAAGGCGTCGTCGACTTCGGTCGCCAGTGCCGGGTCGCTCGTGCGCAGACGCTCGCCCGGACCCGCCGAATACAGCGCGTAGGCCTCGCCCGCGCGGGCGGTCGCCTCGAGCTTCGACCCTGCCGATGCATCTGCGCCCTCGGCCTGCCGTGCGTCGGCCAGCAGCGCGTCGATCTCCGCGTACGGCCGCGCCCGTGGCGCCCCGCCGAGCCCGGCTCGTTGCAGCTGTGTACGCATCCGCACGGTTGCCGCCTTCACTTCCAGCGGCAGCGGCCAGGGTTGCAGCCGCTGCGAGGTCGCGCCCAGCGCGCTTCTCAGCTTGCGAGCCTCCGCCGACGCTTCTCCGAGCGATGGCGCCGCGCGTCCCGATTGCCAGCTCGCGAGCTGAGCTTCGAGCGCGAGCGCGAGCGTACGCACGCGCCCCGCACCGTTCGCTTCGTGCGTCGGGTCGGCGCTGCGGTACTCCTGGGCCAGCACGCCCAACAGCGCCCGGGTCCCGTCGAGCTGGCGCTGTGGCGGCGCGGGCGCGGGCGACCCCGAGTCAGCGTCGGCGAACGTCGGCGAGATCTGCGCCGAGAGCATCGCCAACAGCATCAGCAGGGCCAGGCGCCGCATCCCGCTCAGGCCCCGCTCACCTTGGCCGCCACCGTCGAGAGCGGTTCGTCCAGCGCGCCGACCTCGCGCGCGAACGTCTCGCGGTCCTTCGGGGTCAGCTCGCCGTACAGCGCGAAGCCGAGCGGCGTCTTGCGCCGGTAGCCGTCCAGTCCCCGCTGCACCGTGGCGAAGCGCGCTTCGATCGTCTTCGCCAGCGTCGCGTTGCCGGTTTGGTAGAGCGCCGGGACGAGCAGCTTGAACGCCTCGCGCGAGCCTGCCAGGTTCGCCTCGAAGTCGGAGAGGTCCGTGTGCGAGTAGCGGTCCTCCTCGCCGGTGATCTTCGAGTTCGCGACCTCGTTCATCAGCTCGACCGCGCCGTTCGCGAGCTGCGCGGGCTGCAGCTGGATCGTCTCGACCTTCCGCTGCAGCGTTTCGACGTCGCGCAGCAGCTTGCGCGCGTCGGCCTCGGTGCCGTGCGTCGTGTTCTGTTCCCAGAGCGTCTTCTCGATGCGGTGGAAGCCGTGCCATTCGCTGAGCTTTTCCACGTCGTTGACGCGGGCGTCGATTTCGGGATCGAGGTTGCCGAAGCTCTCGGCCACCGGCTCGATCGCCTCGTAGTGGGTGCGCGCCGGGCCGAACAGTTCCTTCGCCCGCTCGGTGTCGCCCGCCAACAGCGCCGCCACGAAGCGCGCCGTGCCCGTGCGCAGCAGTGCGACTTCGGCTTCGACGTAGCGCTTGTAGGCGTCCGTGGCCTGCTTCAGCAGAGCCGTCGAGGCGCCTTTCGGCTTGCCGGTCGACTTGCCCGAGGCGACGAGCGTGCCCTCGTCTTCGGCGTCGCCGTTCGGGCAGTTGACCACGTACTTGCCTGCGTCGAGGTTCAGCGAGAACTTGCCTTTGATGCCTTCGACCACGTTCTCGGACTCGCCGAGGATCACACCCGAGCCGTTCTTGAGCTCCATCTCCGAGACCTTCGAGGTGCCGCCGTTGGTCACGTTGATAGTGACCGGCCCCGAGGCGACGCTGATGTGCTGCGGCGTGCAGCCCGAGTCCGTCAGCGTCACCGCCACCTGCTTCGATCCCTTGCTGCTCGTCGAGTTGCCGCAGGCCGTCAGGCCGACCGCTGCGGTCGTCGCGGCGCAGATCGCAAGCGTCGCCTTGATCATGCTGTCTCGGTTCTCCTTAGTTTGAGTGTGAGTGCCTTGAAGCTCAGTCGCTGCGGCCAGAGCACGAACAGCAGCATCGGCACCGCATAGAGGAGGTAGACCAGCACCTCGCCGTCGGTGGGCAGTGGCTGCAGCCCGAGCATCCCCGTCAGCAGCGAGGAGGTGACCGTGCCCGGCACGACCAGCCAGCTCAGATCGAGCGCCTGTCCCTGCAGGCTGTTGATCCAGCCGCCCTCGTGCGCGGTGTGCATCGCGGTCGCGAGCAGGCCCGCGGCGATCAGCACCAGGAACACCGCCGTCACACGGAAGAAGCGCGCGAGGTTGATGCGAATGCCGCCGCGGTACAGCCCGGCGCCGATCACGATCGCGGTCAGGATCCCAAGCAGCGCGCCGAGCCCCGCGGTCAGCGCGTTGCTCGACGCCTGGAAGGCCGCCAGCAGGAACACCGCCGTCTCCAGGCCCTCGCGCAACACCGCGAAGAACGCCATCGCCACCAGCCCCACGACCGAGCCGGTCGCGAGCGCCGCCGCCGCGTTGCGCTCGATCTCGCCGCGCAGGCTCGCGGCGTTGCGGCGCATCCAGAAGATCATGAACGTCACGATCGCCACCGCGCAGACGCCGACCACGGTCTCGAGCTGCTCCTGCTGGCGCTGTGGCAGGTCTTCGTTCAGCAGCTGCAGCGCAACGCCGACCGCGGTGCAGAGCAGCACCGCGATTCCGACGCCGAGCCATACGTAGCGCAGCGCCTCGCGCTGGCCCTGGCGACGCAGGAAGGCCGCGACGATGCTGACGATCAGCGCTGCCTCGAGGCCCTCTCGCAGGCCGATCACGTAGGTGGGAATCAAAATCCGATCTCTCTACTAGGAATGCCGCGGCGCGCGGAGACTAGCACGAATTAGGGTGTCCTAATTAGGACGTCCTAAACGCGATCCCGGCTAAAATCTCCCGCGATGGCCGAGTCCGACGATCAGCTGTTCGGCGAGGAGCACGTTCGCGTCTATCGCGAGACCGACGGCGAGCACGGCTACCACTGGCGCGGGACCACGATCCTGCTGCTCACCACGACCGGGCGCAAGTCCGGGCAGGAGCGCACGACGCCGCTGATCCATCGCACCGACGGCGATCGCTGGGTGATCGTCGCCTCCAAGGGCGGCGCCCCCGAGCACCCCGGCTGGTACGAGAACCTGCTTGCCGACCCGCGGGCGAGCATTCAGGTCAAGGGCGAGCAGATCCCCGTCAGCGCGAGCACCGCCGAGGGCGAGGAGCGCTCACGCCTGTGGTCGCTGCTCGCCGAGGTCTGGCCCGCCTACGACGACTACCAGACCAAGACCGACCGCGAGATCCCGGTCGTCGTGCTGACCCACCGCGCCGGCTAGCCCAGCTCGCCGGGGTCCGGCGGATTCGGGTCGAGCGCCCGCACCGTCGTCGACAGGTGGTGCACGACCACGTCGCTCGGCCGCGCCAGCAGCGGCCCCACCTGCTCGCGGTAGCGGCGGTAGTGGGGCGTCGCGTAGTGGGCGCGCAGCGCATCCTCGTCTGCCCACGCCGACAGCAGCACGAACTCGCCCGGCTCCTCGGCGCTCAGCACCCGGAAGCTGACGCAGCCAGGCTCGCCGTGGGCGCCCGTGGCCAACTCGTCGAGCAGCGTGCGCAGCTCATTCTGCGGTCCGACCAGGCCGTGCAGCTCGGCGACGAGCAGGCGCGTGGGATCGCTCACGACACCAGTCTTACGCACGCGCGTGCGCGGGGGCGGTCCGCCCGCCTCCGATCCAGCGCTCGTCAGTCGGCGACGACCCAGGCGTCGAGCAGCGGGTCCTGCTCGACCGTCGCGCGCATCTGCGCGAGCGCCGGGCCGCGCAGGTCGCGCTTCGTGCGCGCGTAGACCTCCGGCGGCAGCTTCGCCAGGCGCGCGGCGATGTGCAGCGCCCGCGGGAGCACGTCCTCGGCGTCGTGCACCTCGTCGAACACGCCGAGGCGCTCGCATTCCGCGGCGTCGGTCAGCTCGCTGCCGAGCGCCAACACCCGCGCCGCCTGCGGCGTCAGCTCCGCGCGCACGACGCCGATCGCCGCCTGCGGGTAGGGGACGCCGACCTGCACCTCGGTCAGCCCGTAGCGCCCTGCGCTCGAGGCGACGCGAATATCGCTGCACAAAGCCAGTACGAGCCCACCCGCAATCGCGTGCCCCGTGATCGCGCCTACCACCGGGAACTCCAGCTCGTAGGCGCCGAGCGCCATCGCGTTGATCTGAGCGACCATCTCGCGCTGCTGCGCCGGGGCGTAAGTCGGCACCGCCTTCAGGTCGGCGCCCGCCGAGAAGCAGCCGGGCCGCCCCGCGAGCACCAGCGCGCGCGGGGCTTCGCCGGCCGCGAGCGCCACGCCCTCGACCACCTCGCGCAGCAGCTCGAGGCTCATCGCGTTCGCTGGCGGTCGGTCGACGCTCAGCACGACGACACCCTCCTCGCCCTCCTCGACGCTCACGTAATCCACAACGCCCAGCCTATTTCACCGCCGTGGCCATTTGACTTGGCGGTATTCTTTGGCCGCTCTAGGCAAGGACGACAAGGAGGGGAACGTGGGGATGGAACGCGCAGCCGGCACTCGCGGCTCGGTCATCGCGTCACTGGTCATCGGGTGGCTGCTCGCAGCCTCGCTGCTCGCGGCTACGCCGGTGCTCGCGGCGAAGACGATGACGATCAAGCCCGCAACGTTGAAGACGGCGACGGCGACGGAACCTTACGAACAGACGCTGAGCGCGAACGGCGGTACGGCGCCCTACACGTTCACACTCGAATCGGGCTCGCTGCCCGAAGGGATCGCGCTGTCCCCTGGCGGGGAGCTGACCGGAACCGCGAACACGGCCGGGACGAGCACGTTCACGATGCTCGCGACCGACTCCTCCAGTCCGACGCGCACGGTCTCCAAGACCTTTTCGCTGACCGTCGCGCTCGACCTCGCGCCGAAGTCGCTGCACGCGTACAAGGCGGGTGCCCCTGTCTACGTGCCGCTGACCGCGAGCGGTGGCAGCGGCTCCTACGAATTTACGCTCGCCTCCGGGACGCTGCCCGAAACCGTCTCGCTGAGCTCCGAACCGGGCTTCCAGGCGTTGAGCGGCGAGGCCTACCCCGCGGGCACGTACACGTTCGCGATCCAGGCCAAAGACAAATCGACCGGTGCCACGGGGACGCGCGAGTACAAATTGAAGGTGCGGCTCTCGATGTCGCCGGAAAAGGGCTCGTTGCCCGAAGCCTCGGTCGGTCAGTCCTACTTCGCTACCGCCAACCTCGTGGGCGGGTCCGGGAACTACTCCTACGCGGTGACCGAAGGGGCACTGCCCGAAGGCCTCGTGCTGGGCCAGGAACAGACCTCGGCCACCTTCTCGGGGACACCTCAGAAAGCCGAATCGGTCAAGTTCACGCTGACCGGTACCGACGTCGAAACCGGCGCGCAGGTGTCCGCCAAGTACCGCTTGAAAGTCAGCGCGATCGCTTTTCCCAAGGGCCTCGTCGAATTGGAAGAAGCCGACAAAGAAGGCAGCTTCCGCGGGCGCGATTTCGTGTTCTTCGCGATCACCAAGGAAGCCAAAGGACTCGTCCACGGGACCATGCAGGACGGCGACGGCTCGACCGGCAAGTGGACATACACGCTCGCCACGAATGCGATCGACTTCGACTGGCCCGAAATATCTGGCTCCGAAGGCTTCCCCTACCACGGCACGTGCAGCCAAGCGAGCGAGGAATGCACGGGCACGCAGCCGTTCGGCACGTTCGTCCTGAGGGTCGGAGCCCTGTAGCTCGAATCCAGGCGCGCCCGCTCCCGGGTACTAAACCTCGGGAGGTGGCGCGCGTCTATGCTCGGCGTCGTGCGCGCCTACAGCGTGATCGACGTCTTCACCGACGAGCCATATCTCGGCAACCCCGTGGCGGTCGTGCACGATGGCGCGGGCCTCTCGACCGAGCAGATGCAGCGCTTCGCCGCCTGGACGAACCTGTCCGAGACGACCTTCCTGCTGGCAGCGACCCAGCCCGAGGCCGACTACCGCCTGCGCATCTTCACGCCCGTGCTCGAGCTGCCGTTCGCGGGACATCCCACGCTCGGCAGCTGCCACGCCTGGATGCGGGCGGGCGGCACGCCACGGGGGAGCTCGATCGTGCAGGAGTGCACCGCGGGCCTGGTGCGGTTGCGCGTGCAGGACAGAGATATCGCCTTCGCCGCGCCGCCGCTGCTCCGCGAAGGCCCGGCGGAGGAGGAGACGATCGCGCACGCCGCCGCCGTGCTCGGCATCCGCCGCGAGCAGGTCCTCGACGCCCAGTGGGCCGACAACGGTCCCGGCTGGGTCGCGGTCTTGTTGGAGCACGCCGAGGCCGTGCTCGCGATGCGTCCCGGCTTCGTGGACATCGATCTCGGCGTCGTCGGTCCCTACCCGCCGGGCGCCCCCGAGCAGTTCGAGGTCAGGGCCTTCTTCCCGAAGGACGGAGTCACCGTCGAGGACCCCGTCACCGGCAGCCTCAATGCCGCGATCGCGCCCTGGCTGCTGCGACGCGGACTCGCGCGGGCGCCGTACCTGGTCAGCCAGGGGACGGTGCTCGGCCGTCGCGGGCGCGTGCACGTCGATCGTGCGGACGACGGCACGATCTGGGTCGGCGGCGGCACGGTGACATGCGTCACCGGGCAGGTGGATCTCTAGGCCGCGGTCGGCAGCGCCGAGCGCAGCGCCGAGTCCTCGATGAAGAATTCCCCTGCCAGCCGGTCGATCAGCGCCGCCAGCTCGGCGTGCTCCTGCGGCCGCCAGTCCTCCAGCAGCTCCGACAGGCGCTGCTCGCCGGTCTCGGTCAGGCGCGCCAGCGTCGCGCGGCCCGCGTCGGTGAGGCGGTAGTCGGCGGGCCGCGGGACCGCTGCTGCGCTCGGCGCCGCCCCGACGCGCTCGACCAACTCGCCTTCCAGCAGCTCCCTGCCTGCCGCCAGCAGACGCTCGGGCTCGACCCCCGCGGCCTCTGCCAGCGCTTGCAGGCTTGGCGGCTCGTCCTCGCTCAGCCGCGCCAGGAGCCAACACGCCGCCGGCGTCAGTTCGACGCCCGCGCGCGTGGCCACCCGCGCGATGATCTCGCGCGCCCCCTCGCGATGGTTCAGGCGTCCGATCATGTTCTCGATTTCACCGAGCGAGTCGCCCGCGCGTAGCTGCGCGTAGGTATCGACCAGGTCGCCGCCCGCGACCGTCTCGCGCAGCGGCAGCTCGCGGATCAGCCAGCTCAACGCGAACGCCACGACCGCGATCGCCGCCGCCACCAGGAAGACCGTGCTCAGCGAGTTCGTGAACGCGTGCAGGTATGCCTCGCGCACCGGCCCCGGCAGGTGCTCGATCTGCTGCGGGTCGATCGAGCTCGTCTCGCCGCCGAGCGCGACGCCGCTCGGAAGCGCGCTCTTCAGCTCGACGCTGAGGCGGTTCGCGAAGATCGCGCCCAGCACCGAGGTCCCCAGCGAGCCGCCGATCGAGCGAAACAGCGTCGCCCCCGAGGTCGCCACGCCGAGGTCGGAGTAGTCGACCGCGTTCTGGACCGCCAGCACCAGCACCTGCATCACCATTCCCAGTCCCAGACCGAGAACGAACATGAACGCGAACGAGGTCACCGTGCTCGTCGCCGCGTCCATCGTCGAGAGCAGGTAGAGGCCGATCGCCATCACGGCCGTGCCCGCGATCGGGAACGGCTTGTAATGACCCGTGCGCGTGATCACCTGCCCCGAGGCGATCGAGGTCACCAGCAGCCCGCCCATCAGCGGCACGAGCTGCAGCCCCGAGCCCGTCGGGCTCGCGCCCTTGACGACCTGCAGGAACAGCGGCAGGTA